>CAZTIG010000048.1:0-35249 GCA_964613665.1 uncultured Chloroflexia bacterium | reverse complement strand
AAACGTCAATATGCGGAACAACGTCTTGACAATCGTACCTACTCAATAAGCCTGTGACCGGAACTCGTGCACTGACATACGCATACTACTGGCTAACGTGCTTGGTGGATCACTATCCCGGAGTATGGTTCACATTGGCACGTATAGCAGATACCAAAGCAAGAAACCCACCTGACGGTAGAGTCGCACGTAGCCATACTGGCCTCAGTAGATCGCAGGTTTACGACTGCCCGGCCCGTTCAGCGCCACCGAATCTGCGATCCACTGAGACTGCATTCGTCAGAGTGATTGCCCGCCTTGACTACGTCCCGGAATCTACGAAATCTGCAGGATTTGGCTTTGAACATTTTACCACAGCCACCTAGCCCAGTCAACCGAGTTTGACGTAGTGTCAGCAAGACAACAGGGAGACTACCGTTCTCTCTAAGGTACCGTCCTCTTCCCTTGCAGATACCGCGCAAACGCCAGCACCTCGGTCACGAGGCCGGGGTTCTCCTTCGCCAGACTGAAGAGGTCCTTCCAGGCCGGCACACCAGCGATCAGCTCAGCGATTTCCTGCTCGTACGGAACGGCGGCCTCGCTCAGCAGGCCGGCCTGCCGCAGCAGCGTGACCGCGCTCGTTCCGACCGTGTTGGCAAACCCGACCAGGTATTTCCAGGAAGCGATCGACACGCCGCGCTCGACCTGGCTGACGTAGGTCTGCGCCACCTCCATCTTTTCGGCCAGGCCCTCCTGAGTCAGGCCGGCCTCGACGCGCAGTTCCTTGAGCAGCAATCCAAGTTTCACCGAATCCATATTGGGCATGAGGGCCGCCTTTTGCTTCTAGTAGTGACCATATTCTAGCATCCAGACCTCTACCTGTGAACGCAAAAATACTGCTATCGGGATGAATTTCTAGAACAATAAAGATGGGAAGGACCTCCTTGGCCGCGACCAGAGGCGCGGAGTCATCTTTTTACTTTTAGAACAGTTGCACGATATAGGGAATAGTGGTAGATTGGCTATGGACACAAGAAGTGGGGCACCGCGGAGAGTGCCAGGCACTGCGAGAAGAGAAGCGGTGCCGTTCGGGCCGGGCCGGACAAGCGGGATCGACAAGGTGGATTGGTCAAGAGCACCTTTCTGTGGTTATCATGCCTTGACCCCCCTCTCCCGGCCCGCAAATGATAGCAAAGGAGAAAGCGATGGACATATCTCAAGCTGTTACACTGTTCCTCCGCCACACCGCCTCCCACTTCGCCGCAAGCACGGTCACCCAGTACAAGCACCAGCTGGGTGTCTTCTCCCTGTTCCTCGCGGAGCACCATCCTGAGGCAACCCTCGAGTCGGTGGACCTGCTTCTCCTCGAGGACTTTTTCGCCTACCTGCGCGCAGAACGAAGAGCCTGCTCGACGACCCTGTGCCACTATCAAACAACGCTCCGCGCCTTCTTTGACTGGGCGGTGCGTCTCGCCAGACTCCCGTCGTCACCACTGGCTCATATGCAGCCGTTCCGCCGGCGAGAAAGCTTACCACACTACTTGTCTCTACCGACGCTCGTCGGCCTGCTGCAGCAGATGGACCAGCAGGCGGAGGCAAGGGATCTCGGTAAGCGGGATGCCCTCATCGTCTGGGTTCTGGCCCTGACCGGAATGCGCCGCGCCGAAGCCTGCAACCTCGATTGGCGGGACATTGACTTCAGCGGGCAAATACTGGTCGTGCGAGAAGGGAAAGGGGCCAAAGACCGGGCGATTCCGCTGCTGCCGGTGCTCGTGGAGCGGTTGACCCGGTACTGGGAAGAACTCAACAAGCCCACCTTCGGACCGGTCTTTCCCAGCACCCGGGGCGGGGGCAAGATGCATCCCAACTCCCTCTGGGAGGTGTTTGAGCGGCACGTAAAGTCCCTGGTGCCCGGTATAACACCTCACGTCCTTCGGCACACGCTGGCCACGCTGCTCTGTCAGGGCGGCGCCGGCCTGCGGCACGTCCAGGAGCTCCTGGGCCATGCTTCACCGAACACCACACAGAAGTACACTCACCTGGCGCCCAAAGATGTGCGCGAAGCCTTGGCGGCACTGAACCTGTAGCGCACGTACTTGGTTATTGACAGCCGGGAGAGTGGGGGTTATAATTCGAATCAACAATTGAATACGACTCTGTGCAGATTCATAGTTTCTTCCCGATGCGGATGCCTCGCCTAGTCAATTCGGCGGGTCACCGCCAAATCGCCCCAGTAGCTCAGCGGATAGAGCGGCTGCCTTCTAAGCAGCGGGTCGGGGGTTCGAGTCCCTCCTGGGGTATAGACAACTACCCACGGGAAGAAGCAGTCGTAGCGGAGGCCATTCGATCGAGGCCTCCGCTCGGTCGTTGCGCAGGGTCACGTGGACTTCCAGCCCCCGGAACAGCTCCCGGAGCTCTCCCTTGTCCAGCCGGCATGCTTCCTCCTGAAGAGATCGGCCAGCGCGGCCGCGTCCGCCGGGTCCACGCACCGGGGCGGACGGTTCGCCGTGGCTCTCTCCGCAGATCGAGGTCTGCATCCTCCGACCGATCGGCTCCTGTTGGCCGGCCGTTAGCGTCTAGATAGGCAAAACCCCGTCTGCGAACGGCCGGCTCATCCTCCGCCACCGGTACGGTCTCCTCCCCGCGGGGGAGCGGATCCAGCTCCGCGGAGTGGGCCCGGGGTGCTGCCTCCCCGGTGGCGGGTGGCAGGTAGATGGGGAGACGTCCCTACATGAGAACGGCCCGCCTTTGTCGGCGGACCCCAGCCGGCCGTGTGCCCCGGATCATGGACATCACCGGTCCTCGTGCGCCCCCAGCATGGCCCGGATCTTGTCCAGCAGGCGGGGAAAGTTCACCGGCTTGGTCTCGTAGTCGTCGCAGCCGGCCTCCAGGACCTTTTCGCGGTCACCGGCAATGGCGTGGGCGGTCAGGGCGATGATGGGGATGGCCCGGACCTCGGCGGAGCTCTTTAGCTTCTGCGCGACCTGCCAGCCGTCCAGCCCGGGCAGGCGCATGTCCAGCAGGATGAGGTCGGGCCGCTCCTTGTGGGCCAGTGCCAGGCCCTGCGGGCCGTCGGTGGCGGGGATGACCGTATAGCCCACGCGCGCCAGTCGCCGCGTGAGCATATCGCGGTTCAGCTCGTTGTCCTCGACCAGCAGGATCCTAGCCATGCGTATCCTCCTCGGCCCGCTGACGGCTCAGGTAGTGAGACAGGCGCTCGCTCGCGGACGCCAGGCCGGAGGGCGGCTCGTCCGGCCCGGGGCCCGGCGCGCGTCCCGGTGGGGCGGCAGTGGATGGCAGGCGCTCCCGGACCCGGGTCGGCAGGCGGACGGTGAAGGTGCTGCCCTTGCCCGGTTCGGACACGACCGTGATCTCGCCGCCCATCATCTGGCAGAAGCGCTGGCTGATGGTCAGGCCCAGCCCGGTGCCACCGTACTGCCGGGCGATCGAGCTATCGCCCTGGGCGAACGGCTGAAAGAGGTTGCGGATCTGCTCCTCGGTGATGCCGATGCCGGTGTCGCTGACGCGGAAGAGGATCGCTTCCTCGTCTTCTGCATCCGGCCGGCCACCTGCCGGCTCGCGGACCATCGAGAGCACGATCCGGCCTCCCTGGGTGAACTTGGAGGCGTTGCTGAGCAGGTTCAAGAGGATCTGGCGGACCTTGGCCGGGTCGGCGTGCATCTTGCCGGGATCGGGCGGGATGTCCACTTGCAGGGTGTTGTCGTTCCTCGCCGCCAGAGGCTGGCTGGTCGAGACGACATCGTCGAGCAAGAGATCGAGGTCAAAGGTCTCCAGGTACAGCTCCATGCGGCCGGCCTCGATCTTGGACAGGTCCAGCACATCGCTGATCAGCGCGAGCAGGTGCTCGCCGGCGCGGTGGATCTTTTCCAGGTCCGGCAGCAGCTCGCTGTAGCCCAGATCGGTGGCCTCGTCGTGCAGCAGCTCACTATAGCCCATGATTGCGCTGAGCGGTGTGCGCAGCTCGTGGCTCATGTTGGCCAGGAAGGTGCTCTTGGACCGGTTGGCCGTCTCGGCGGCCTCCTTGGTTTCGTAGAGCTCCGCGAAGAGACGGATGTTCTCGATGGCGATGGCCGCCTGCTGGGCGATGCCCTGCGCCAGGGCGATCTCGCGGCGAGAGAACATCCGGTGCCGCTGCCTGTCCCGTATCTCGACGTAGCCGATGAGCTGGGCGTGCATACGCAGCGGCAGGAAGAGGGTCACCTGGGCTCCGCGGGGCTGCCGGTCACCCGCTTCGTCGGCCGGCGCACCGCGCAACCCGACCTCCGGCAGCACCCTTCCCGCAGCGCCGCCTCCCAGGAGGCCGGTGTCCACAGTCTCGGCCGGAGCGCCCGGGCGGACATTGTGCGCCAGCAGCGTGGGCATCCTGGCCCGCCCCCCCCACGCATAGATGTAGGTGTGGGTGGCGTCCAGGGCACGGCCCATTTGGTCGACGATCTGGCCCAGCACGGTCGCGAGGTCCAGGCTGGTGGAGCAGGCCGCCGCGGCCTTGCGCAGCGCCGACTGCTCCTGCAACTGGCGCTCCGTCTCGACGTGCAGCCAGGCGTTGTCCAGGGCCAGCGAGACGGCCTCGGCCATCGACTCGGCCATGGCGACGTCGTCGCCGCCAAAGGCCACCGGGCGGTCGCTCTCGATGTCCAGGACGCCGAGCATGTGTTTGCCGCGCCGCAGCGGAATCGCCAGCTCGCTGCTGATGGAAGGGTGTCCGGCGGCGTACTCCGGGTCGATCTTGACGTCGGGCACGTACTGGACCTGGCCGGTGTGGAACGCGCGCATGGTGACGCCCTGGCCGGGAGCGATGACCCGGCCCACGGTCGAGCTGAGCAGGCCGGTGGCCGCCTGGACCACCAGGTGGGTGCGCTCGCTGTTGGGCAGCAGGATGGCCACGGTGGCCCAGCCGGACAGGCGGGCGATCGTCTCCACCGCCGCGCGGACGACCGCATCGGGATCGAGGTGCCCGCCGACCGTGCGCAGGACCTCGTAGAGCTGCGACTGCTGGTGGGCCAGGTGGCGCTGCTGTTCGAACATCTGGGCGTTGCGCAGTGCCAGCGCCATCTGGTCGGCGGCTGCCTGCATCAGTTGCAGGTCCTGCTCGTCGAAATGCTCCGGTGCGGAGTGGGTCAGGGTGAGGACACCGACCAGCTTGTCTCCGCTCAGGATCGGCACCGCCAGGGCCGAACGGGCCTGCTGGGAGGAATCGGGCGGAGGCCGCCAGCGCTCGTCCAGGGACGTGTCGCGGATCAGGGCAGGTTCGCGCTGGCGGACGACCCAGCCGGCCAGCCCCCGGTCGATGGGCTGCCGGGCGCTGTCCTTCTGCCCGGTCCTGGGGGTGGAATGGGCCACCATGGCGTATGTCACGGCCCCGACCACGCTGCGCGCGGCGGCGCTGGCCTCGTCCAGCAGAAAGAGTCCGGCGTGATCGGCCCCGGTCAGCGAGACGGCCACATCGAGCGCCCCCTGCAAGGTGAACTCCAGGGTGGGCCGCGTCGTCGTGGCCCGGGCCACCGCCACCAGGTTCTCGAAGAGCCGCTTCTGCGCCTTGAGCGAGGCCTCGATCTGCTTGTACGGGGTGACGTCGTGGCTGACCTCGATTGTGGCGACGTGCTGGCCGCGTTCGTCGGACAGCGCCACGGCCAGCGTCTCGCAGATGCCCTCGCGTCCGTCCTTGCGCACAAAGGCGATCTCGCCGGACCAGCGGCCGGCTCGGCGCAGCGCCGCGGCGATCTCCTCCGCCAGCCAGTCGGCCTCCTCGGGCTTCCTCCAGGTGGCGGTGGTCTTGCCCAGCAGCTCCTCGCGGGAGTAGCCGAACATGTGGGCCGTCGCCAGGTTGCAGTCGGTGATGCGGCCGTCCCGGTCCACGAGGACCACGCTGTCGGTGATGCTCTCGAAGGTAAGCGCTTGCCGGCGTAGGGCCTGCTCGGCCTGGCGGCGGGCAGTGATGTCGTGCGCCAGGGCCAGGCGGCCCAGCAGCCGGCCGGAGCGGTCGTTGAGGGGCGAGATGCGCAGGTCAAAGTAGCGCGCGCCGCTGCCGACAGGGCCGGCGATCTCGGCCTGCCCCGTGCTCCCGTCCAGGAACAGCTCGACCAGCGCGGGCCAGGACGAGAGGGCCCCCTCCATCGGCCGGCCGGTGGTCTCCGCAGCGCCCCTCCCGAGCAGCTGCCGCGCCGCCGGGTTCAGGTCGACGACGCGGTTGCGGGCATCCAGCACGATCAGGGCATCGCCCAGGCTCTCGATGACGGCGTCGCGCGCGGCGGGCACGATCTCAAAGAGGTGGAAATCCCGCAGGGCCCAGGCGATGGCCACGCCGGACAGCGCAAAGGCAAAGGGGGTCAGGTCCAGTCCGGGAAAGGGGTTGAGGCGGGTGATGTAGAGGGCGTTTGCCGCCCAGGGGGCCAGGGCTCCGCCCAGCACGGCGCCAATCTGGCCACGTTGGTCCGGTGCCTGCAGCCACGTCCGCACGAGCAGCGCGGTGCCGACGGCGAGCAGCAGGTAGGCGTAGCCGGCGTTGACCCAGAACCAGGGGCCGTAGGCGGGGACGAGGACCGCGAATGACAGGTAGGTGACCTGGTCGAGCCGGCTCCAGAAGAGCCCGTGGAACCGGTTCGTCCAGACGAGCGCCAGGCTGGCCAGTGGACAGATGGACAGGAGGAGGATGTGGTGCCGGCGCAGCCAGCGGTCGCTGCGGGTGTAGCGCAGCACAAAGACCAGCCAGGCCACCGGCACGGCCACGATGCCCAGGTACTCCACCTGGGCGCAGAGGATCTGGATTTCCTTCTGGGGTATGGACAGCTCCAGCGCGTACCCCAGCGACCACACGGTGACGGCCACGAAGAAGCATACCGCGGCCGCGGCCCCCGGAGCGGAGCGGCGCCGCCACACAAAGAGCGCCAGGGCCACAGCCGCGCTCGCCACGATGAACAGTGGCACCACGTAGGGGAGACGTTGCCAGTCCAGGGCCATCCCCGGCACCTTTCCGTCACGGTGCGGATCGCAGCGTGAGCGCGATTCCCATCGGTGAGGAGACCCGGCGATCCTCCACTTCGCTGAGGGCACGTTCTCCACACCCACGCGCCGTAGCGACACCGGGAGAAGGGCCGGAGCAAGGGCCGGCCCTTCCACCCTTCCCCTATTGTATCAGAGAACGGCGCAAAGTGCAATCGGGCGCTGACATCCACTCCAAGGTCCCACGTCTGCCCTTGCGGCGGCCCCCAGACCAGCGCTGGCGAGCCAATCGGCTACTCCGCGCCGGCCATTCCGGCCGTGTCCATCGGCGGCCCGGTCCGCCATTCGTGCCAGCAGGAGTTATGAGCGGATGTCAGTCGGGCACGGTTGACAGCGTGGCGGTTCTGTCCTACAATGAGAGGCCAGCAGATCGGGCAGCGGCGTCGGTTCGCAGTTCCCTGTGTTGGTTGCCATGACTGGGTCGGCCTGGTCAGAGAGGAGGAGAAGCCGATGGCAGTCAAGATCGAGGTTCCGTGGGGCGAGGTTTCGTTTCCGGCGCAGTGCGCCAGTTGCAGCAGTCCGGCGGTCCAGAAGACGGTGCCGATCCGCCGGCTGACCCAGGCGGCGCAGGGCCGCCAGTCGACCGGCTACTTTATCGGCGGCGTCATCGGCATGGCCATCGCCAGCGCTGCTTCGGGACCGGAGAAGTACGTCCAGTTCGCCGTCCCCTACTGCGAGGCCTGTGCCTCCAGGGAGCGCAACCTGAGGATCGTGGCCTGGCTGGCCCTGGTCGTGGGCCTCCTGGCGGTCATCGGCGGGCCGATCGTCGGCGTGAGCATGCCGTCGTCGCAGGAGGGGACCTGGATCGCCGTCGGTGTGGTCCTCGGGCTGGTACTGCTGATTGCCGCGCTCGTCCTGTCCGTCGTGCAGTCGTCGCAGCGCGCAGTGCGGATCGCGGCGGTCAAGGATCACGTCCGCGGGGCCGTGCTGTCCTTCCGCAACCCCCAGTACGTGGAAGAGTTCCGCCGGCTGAACACCCGCAGCCTGCTCTCATACTCCCTGCGGGCCGGCCTGCCCCTCCCGGTCCCCCCGCAGCAGGCCATCGAGATCATCAGCCAGGACATCGACGACAACCGGCCGGATGCGCCGGGCACCCTGGGCGGCCACTTCTATCGCGGGCAGGTCTACATGCAGATGCAGTCGTTCGGCCAGGCGGTCGAAGACCTCAACAAGGTCATCGCCGTGCCCGGTAGCAATCCCTTCCTGAACGAGGCCTGCTTCCTGCGCGGCCAAGCCTTCATGAGCCTGAGCCGCTACACGGAGGCGGCCGCAGACCTGGATGCTGTCGTCCGCATGTCGGGGGACAAGCGCCGGGTCGGCGACGCCAAGCGCCTGCTGAAGCAGATCTCGTCCTACACCGCGCTGCCGCCGCGGTAGCGCGAGCGCGCCAGCGAGATCGCTCGTCACGGGCGGGCCGGCGGGGGCGAGCAGCCGGCCTGCCCGTTGGCATCTTCCTTCTCCGGCCGGTACTGCCCCGCCAGGCGGCCGTCGTGCAGCTCATAGACCCCGTCGGCAGCCCGGGGCGGACCGCGCGGTGGAGGAGGAACCACAGGATCATCTTTGTCCATGCCTGTTCGGTCGGGTCCGCAGCGGCCGCTCCGCTGTTGGCAGTCGCTGGCGACGCATCTGTTTCCATCTGGGCCAGACGCCAAGGGCAATCACAGCACAGAGTTCGGCCGTCGGCATCGGCAAGACGTTGGCCCCTTCCTACGACATTGCACGGATGCCCAGGGCTGCCGAGGAGGGTTCGGAGAGGAACTGCCCTCGATCAACTATCTCCCGACAGCAGCGACCGGTACATCTCCTCCACCTGCCCGGCCACCACCGCGGCGGCGAAGCGCTCGGAGGCCACCTGGCGGGCACCCCGGCCCAGGCGGCGCCGCTCGGCCGGGTCGCAGAGCAGCGCCAGCAGGCGCGCGGCAAAGGCGTCGGCCTCGGGCGGCACCAGCGCCCCGCTGACGCCATCGGTCAGCATCTCTGGCGTCCCGCCGGTGGCCATGGCCAGGATCGGCGCCCCACAGGCACAGGCCTCTAGGAGCACGCGGCTCAGCGGCTCGCCCCAGCGCGAGGGGAACAGGAGCAGCTCCGTGCGGGCCAGCAGCCGCAGGACCTCGTCGTGGTCGGCCCAGCGCAGGAAGATGGCCGGCCAGCCCGCGGCAGCCAGCCTCTCCTCCAGCCAGCCCCGTCGAGCCCCCTCCCCGGCGACCAGGAGCGGCAGGCGCTGCGGGAGGGGCAGCTGGCCCGCGGCGCGCTCCAGCGCCGCCGCCAGCTCCAGGACCCCCTTGTTGGCCTCGACCTTGCCCACAAAGAGCAGAAAGGGGCCTGGGAGGGGCGTGGCCGGCCCCTGGGAGACGATGGCGGCCACCTCCTCCATGTCCACCAGGTTGGGCAGGACGTGCAGCCGCTCCGGGGCGACGATGGCCGCCAGGCGGCCGGCGACGTGCCGGCTGACGGCGATGACCGCGCCGGCCTGGGCCAGGGCGCGGGCCTTGCGCCGTACATTGCCGCGCATGTAGGGGTAGGCCAGGGCGAGGAGCGGCGCCCACGGGGCCCTGCCGCCCAGGCAGCGCACCATCCCGACCAGGGTGCAGCGCTCGCAAGGGGTGTCGCCGGCCCCCAGCATCGTCGAGCGATAGCAGAGGGGCCAGTAGTCGCGCACCGTGCCGACGACGGGGACGCCGGCCGCCCGGCCGGCCCGCACCGCGGCGGGGATGGTCAGGCTGTGCTGGGCGTGGATCAGGTCAAAGGGACCGGCGCGTGCCAGTCGCTCCAGGTAGCGTCCCAGGCGGGGCCAGAGCAGCTCGTTGCGGAAGGCGTTGCGCAGGAGGGGCAGCGGTGGGGCGCGATAGGCGAACTCGCGCACGGGGATGTCCCCGTAGAGGCGCTCGACTCCGGGCCGGCCGCCCTGGCGCGGCACGATCGCCAGGACCTCGTGCCCGCGCCGGACGAGCGCCCGTGCCAGGTGGTAGGAGCTCCATCCGGCGCCGCCACAGCGGGGGGGGAAGACGTCTGCCGCTAGCAGGACGCGCATGGCCAGCCCCGGGCGTTCGCAGCCCTCGGCTCTCTGCTCTCGGCTCTCAAATCTCCACGTACTCCTTCCGCACCAGGTCCTCCTGGGGGACGCGGAACAGCTCCAGCAGCTCCCCGATCAGGCGCACCTTGTTCTCGGCATCGGCCCGCGACCAGGTGCGGCTCTTGATCTCCAGGAAGCAGCCGGCCGGCGGGTTGACCAGCGTATCCAGGTTGATGGCAAAGTGCTGGCCCTTGTAGCCGACGTGCACGCGGCTGCGCCGCTTCTCCACCTCGCGGATCTCGTCCGGGTGGAAGTACTCGCGGTAGAAGCGCAGGGAGCGGTCGGCGTTGGCCGTGTAGCGGGAGCGCGACAGGATGGCGGCGTTGGGGTACTCCTCGCGCCGTGTCGGCGAGGTCAGGGTCAGGGAGTAGGTCGGGCGCAGGTGGCCCTTTTCGTCGAGCAGGTTGTCCTCGCGGTAGCGCAGCCGGCCGCGGCGCTCGTCGTGAAAGAGGAAGTAGGTGTCGTACTGGACCCGCTCGCTGCGGCGGCGGTCGCTGATCTGGGCCAGGACCAGCAGTTGCTCCAGGCGCGTGCCCTCCGGAAGGCGCGCCTTGACCTGCACCTCGAAGATCTCTTCCTGTTCCACGCCACCGATGGCCAGTATCTTGTCCAGCAGGTTCTCCTCGCGCGCCAGGACGAAGCGGCCGATCTCGTCGGCGACCTCCTGGGACTGCGCTGCCAGCGCGCCAAAGTCGAGGGTGGTGAACTTGCCGTCACGCAGCAGGAACTGCCCGTCCACCAGCACGTGGCGCACGTCGGCCGGCGCCGCGGTGTAGACGAGCTGCGAGTAGATATTGTCCTCGGCCACGCGGAAGCGCGGGACGCTGTGCGGCTGCTGCAGGTCCACCACGACGATGTCGGCCTGCTTGCCTGGTTCCAGGGAGCCGATGCGCTCCTCCAGGTGCAGGGCGCGGGCCCCGCCGATTGTGGCCAGCGCCAGGGCCTGGCCGGCCGGGAGTGCCGTCGGGTCCCGGGCGGTGACCTTGCTCAGGAAAGAGGCCAGGCGCACCTCCTCGAACATGTCCAGGTCGTTGTTGCTGGCGCAGCCGTCGGTGCCCAATCCCAAGGGCAGGCCGTGGCCGAGCAGGGGGCCGTAGGGGGCGATGCCGCTGGCCAGCTTCAGGTTGCTACTGGGGTTGGAGACGATGCCGACCCCGTGCCGTGCCAGGATGGCGATGTCGCCCTCGTCCACGTGGACGCAGTGGGCGGCCACGACGTGCGTCCCCTCGAGGAGACCCTGGGACTCTACCCAGGCAACGGGCGAGAGGCCCGTCTCATCCAGCGACTCGTCGACCTCGTGCGCCGTCTCGGCCAGGTGGATCAGGATGGGCACCCGGTAGTCCAGGGCCATCCGCCGCACCTCGGACAGGATGTCGGGCGTGGTGGTGTAGGAGGAGTGTGGCCCCAGGGCGGGGACGATGCGCGGGTGCTCCCGCCACCGTTCGATGAACCGGCGGGTGTAGGCGAGGCTGGTGTCGTAGCTCTCGGCGTCGGGGGCGGGCAGCTTCATGATCGTCTCGGCGCACACGGCGCGCATGCCCACCTCGGCGGCCGCGGCGGCCACGGCTTCCTCAAAGTAGTACATGTCGGCAAAGGTCGTCGTGCCGCCGCGGATCATCTCGGCGCAGGCCAGGAGCGTGCCACAGCGCACAAACTCCTCGTTGACGAAGCGGGTCTCCACGGGGAGCATGTAGCCAAAGAGCCAGACGTCGAGCTGCAGGTCGTCGCGCAGTCCACGCAGCAGGCTCATGGCGGCGTGGCCGTGGCCGTTGACCAGGCCTGGGATGATAGCCGTGCCGTGGCAGTCGAGGATCTCGTCGGGGCGGAAGCGGCCGGCCAGCTCTTCCTCTGCACCCACGGCGGCGAGGCGGCCGTCGGCGATAGCCACTGCGCCGGGGTCAAAGACACGCCAGCGGCGGTCCATGGTCACCACCACGCCGCCGCGCAACAAGAGGTCGATCCGTTCGCTCGGCTCTGGCATCGTCGGACCTCCCGAAAGGTTCCTGTCGCGTCTCGTGAGGGCATTATATCCCCGGATGGGGGAAAAGGCAAGCGCTGCCCAAGGCGCGCACTGCCGGGTATGCCAGGAAGGTTCCCGTGCCGTCCCGGGCACGCCGGGCGTCGCGAGGAGGTGCTCCAATCTTCACTCGATTGTAACCATTTTCGACTTGCAATACTAGAACAGTTGTGGTATAATAGCTGGCAGCCTCGAGATGCTTTCCCAGAAGGTACCGCCTGTGGGCCCGGGGCTTTCGCGTCTCTGTGAACGTCAGGAGCCCAGACACCACAATATGTAGTTCTTGAACTGACATAACAACCCATATGTAGTAGCCTGTCCAGGGAGGTCCCGGTTCGGGCTGGCCGGTGCACTCCGGCAAGGGGTCGAATTCACCGGCCGAACCGGGGCTTTTCCCTCTAGAAAACTGCTGGAAAATTGTATACACTTTGGAGGAACGGATGCCCTTGGAGCAGGTGACCAAGCGTGATGGCCAGGTAGAGGCCTTTGACCGGCGGCGGATCGAGAACGCCATCTACGCGGCGGCCCGGGCGGTGGGCAACGGCAGCGGCCGGCAGTGGGCCGAGACCCTCTCCTGGGCGGTGGTCGGCATCCTGGAGAAGCGCCTGAGCGAGAACGGCCACGGGCCGCACGTGGAGGAGATCCAGGATGTCGTGGAGGAGGTGCTGATCAAGTCGGGCCATCCGCAGGTGGCCAAGGCCTATATCCTTTACCGCCAGAAGCGGGCCGAGGCCCGCGCCGCCGAGCGCATGCTGCTGGACACGGAGAAGCTGGTCGACGACTACCTGCAGCAGTTGGACTGGCGGGTCAACGAGAACAGCAACATGAACTACTCGCTGCAGGGACTCAACTTCTACCTGGCCTCCTCCATCGCCGCGCGCTACTGGCTGCACAAGATCTACCCCCAGGAGGTGCAGCGCGCCCACCTCGAAGGCGAGATGCACATCCACGACCTCGGCATGCTGAGCGGCTACACCTACTGCGGCCAGGAGGTCGTCGTGTTCAAGGACGGGGCCGGCATCCGGCTGACCTCCTTCGAGCACCTCTACGACGCCTGCTGCGAGCCGGAGGTGTGCCTCGACGAGGCCGAAGGCGCCTTTGCCAAGTACCCCCGAGAAGGATTCGTGCTGGACAGGGAGGGGTGGACCCGGGTCGTCCGTCTGGTGCGCAAGCGGAAGAACCGGCCCATGCGCTTCGTCAAGAGCCGCGGAGGGCGCAGTGTCATCGTCACCGACAACCATCCCATGGTCACCGGGCGCGGGGAAGTCGTCGCCGAGGACGTGAAGCTGCGCGCGGACGCTCTGTACACGGCCGACCTGGGCCGTCTCCTCCGCGACGAGGCCCTCTTCGGCGAGACCGAGATCGACCTGTTGGCCGAGCTGCACAAGGCCGGCGTGACTCGCCTTGGCCGCGACCAGGTCTATTTCAACGGCGTGCCGCTCGCCGACCTGGACGTCGACCGGGCCGGCGAGGGGGTCATTCACACCCCGACGCGGACGATACCGCGGCGCATACCGCTGACTGCCGAGTTCGGCTACTTTGTCGGATTCGTCCTGGCCGAGGGCTACCTCTCCGACGACGACGACACGCCGCGCTCGATCAGTGTCACTCAGAAGTGTGCCGGGGCTCTGCACGAGGTCAACCGGGCCCTGGTTATGCTGGGCATACCCGGCTGCATCTCGCGGCGCAATGGTTCGGGCCTGTACGAGCTCCAGGTGAAGAATGTCTTCCTGCGGTTTCTCTTTGCGCACGTCTTTGGAATCCGGCCGGGCGCGCGCCACAAGTCGCTGCCGGTGCGCACGCTGCACTACTGCCTGGACTTTGTCCGCGGCATGCTGGCGGGGATCGTGGACGGTGACGGATCGGCAGGCGGCACCCGCACCAGCATCGTCATCCGCGTCTCCGCCCGCACGCTGTTGGAACAGATGGCCTGTGTGCTCCAACTGCTTGGCGCGACGCCGCGCGACAGAAACATCGAGGGAGTCGGCACGCGCCGCAGCTACAAGGGCCGCGAGATCGTCCAGCGGTTTCCCCTGTACGGCCTCTCCTTCCGCAAGACGGCGGATGTGGAATTGCCCTCGGCGCTGTATCAGTCCGCGGCGCTGTCGTCGGCAGCCTGGCAAGACGAGACGCGCGACGCCTGGCACGTCGTGCTGAACAACGAGCCGACTGACATCCCGGACGATGTGATCTATGACATCACGACGGAAAGCGGCACCCTGATCGTCAACGGGATGTGGAACCATAACTGCGCTGGCTGGGACCTGCAGGACCTGCTGCTCAGCGGCTTTGGCGGCGTGCCGGCCAAGATCGAGAGCCGGCCCCCCCGCCACCTGCGCACGGCCCTGGGGCAGCTCGTCAACTTCTTCTATACCCTGCAGGGGGAGGTGGCGGGCGCCGTGGCCGTCTCCAACTTTGACACCCTGCTGGCGCCCTTTGTCCGTTACGACAACCTGGACTATGCGGGCATCAAGCAGGCGGTGCAGGAGTTTGTCTACAACATCAATGTGCCCACCCGCGTGGGCTTCCAGAGTCTGGTGTGGGACGAGCTGGTCATGGTGCGCCGCTGTGGCCGCATCGAGCCTGTCGAGATCGGTCAGCTGGTGGATGAGCAGTTCGAGCGAAACCCCCATCGCGTCCTCAGCCAGGGGAACGGCAGCTACGCCGTGGCCAACGCCGACGATGTCCAGGCCCTGGCCTTTGACGGCGAAGGTATCGTCCGGTGGGTCCCGGTCAAGGCATTTGTGCGCCATCGTGTGCCCCAGGGGGCCACCTTCGTCCGCGTGCGCACCAGCAGGGGGACGGCCGGCATTTCCCTGGCCCATTCGATGTTTGCCTTTGAGGAGTTGAACGGACGCTGCACCGCCCGCCCGGTCGCCGCCCAACAGGTCGCCGTGGTCCACGGGAATTCTCGCCTGACGCCCGACAACCACCTGGTAGCCGTCCGGCGTGCCCCCAATGGCGGAACGCGCACGCGGCTGGAACTCCCAGAGCTGATCGATACCGTTCCCCAGTTGGCAGCGCGGGTTCGTGTACGTGTCCCGGATCACGTCCGCGCTGTGGAAGCGCTGCAGCAGCGGGCCCGCCAGCGTTTTGGCGGCCTGACGGCATTCTACCTGGAGCACGGGATCAAGGACGAGGGCTGCTGGCGCCAGTGGGCCGGCAATCGTTCCATGCCCTATCTCGTCTGGCGGGAGCTGGGCCTGGACGAGCCGGAGGCCGAGTTCGCCCTGCGTGACAGCACCCTCTGGTATTCCCGCACGCTGGACGGCGACCGCCTAACCGAGTTCGTCCGCTTGCTCGGCTGGTACATCACCGAGGGGCGCAGCGACATCTCCAATGGGCTGTATGTCAGCCAGCAGCGCGGAGCCGATCGGGATGAGATGGCGCGCGTGCTGGAGGCCCTGGGTGCCCTGGGGAGGGTCGAGGAGACGCGAGGCTGGTCGGCGCAGGGGCGCCCCAACAGCGCCGTGCTGCGCATAGCCGGCAAGGGCCTGCTGGCGGCGCTGATCGGCTTTTTGGGCGGCACCTACAGCACCAACAAGGTCATCCCCTGGTTCGTCTACGATCTGAGCCATGAGCTGCAGGAGACGTTGATTGCCGCCTTGCTCCGCCGCGACGGGAGCGAGTTCGCCGACCATTTCGACTACACCACGACCTCCAAGAAGCTGAGCCTGGGTCTCAGCCTGCTCCTAGCGATGAACGGATTCAAGTTCAGTGTCTACGAGACGAGCTACGAACGCGAGACCTGGAGCGACCAATACACCGTGCGTATCCACAAGGATCGCGCGGCAACCGAGCGCTACGAGGTTGCCGACCTGCTCGGACGGGTATGCATAGGGCGAGAAGCCTTTGCCTATGACCGGGAGTACGAGTACGACCTCAGTGTGGACACGCCGCTGGAGAACTTTGCCGGAGGCAGCGGGCTGCTCTGTTTCCACAACACGCCCTTCACCAACATCACCATGGACCTGACGCCGCCGCCCACCCTGCGCGACCAGGCGGTGATCATCTCCGGCGAGGCCCGCGAGGCCACCTACGGCGAGTTCCAGCCCGAGATGAACCTCCTCAACCGGGCCTTTGCCGAGGTCATGCTGGAGGGCGACGCGCACGCACGGGTGTTTACCTTCCCCATCCCCACCTACAACGTCACCCGCGACTTTGACTGGAACAACCCCGTGCTGGAGCCGGTCTGGACAATGACCGCGAAGTACGGGATTCCCTACATCGGCAACTACATCAACAGCGACATGAACCCGGAAGACGCACGCAGCATGTGCTGCCGGCTGCGCCTGGACCAGCGCGAGCTGCGCAAGCGCATGGGCGGCCTCTTTGCCGCGGCGCCGCTCACCGGCTCGGCCGGCGTGGCCACCATCAACCTGCCCCGGCTCGGCTACGTCGCTCACGGCGAGGCCGATTTCCTGCGGCGACTGGAGCAGCTGATGGAAACGGCCCGCACCAGCCTGGAGATCAAGCGCAAGATGCTGGAGCTCCTCACCGATCGCGGCCTCTACCCCTACAGCCGCCACTACCTGCGCGCGGTCAAGGAGCAGACCGGGGCCTACTGGAGCCACCATTTCAACACCATCGGCCTGATCGGCATGAACGAGGCCTGCCTGAACTTGCTGGGAGTGGGCATCGCCGACCCCGAGGGCAAGGCCTTTGCCGTGCGCACCCTGCATTTCATGCGCGACGTCCTGACCCGCTTCCAGGAAGAGACCGGCAACCTCTACAACCTGGAAGCCACCCCGGCCGAGGGCGCTTCCTACCGCCTGGCCCGCGGCGACAAGCAGCGCTTCCCCGAGATCATCACCGCCGGCACGGCCAAGACGCCTTTCTACACCAACAGCACGCACCTGCCCGTTGGCTACAGCGATGACCTCTTTGCCGTGCTCGACCACCAGGACGAGCTGCAGACGCTCTACACCGGCGGGACGGTGCTGCACATCTTCCTGGGGGAGCAGCTGCACGACTGGCGGCAGGCGCGCAAGCTGGTGCGCACGGTCGCCGAGAACTACCACCTGCCCTATTTTACCCTCACCCCAACGTTCAGCATCTGCCCCGTGCACGGCTACATCCCAGGGGAGCACAAGTACTGCCCGTACGAGCACACGGCGGAGGAGCTGGCAAAGTACGGGCAGAGGGGTTGAGCGCTGGAGGGCATGTGTGATCTGTGCCCTTGCGGCCAAAGGGCCGATTTGCGAACATGGCAGCGTGCGAACGTCCGACACCGACCGACATGGAGGCTGGCATGAAGCCGGAGGAGACCCAACCTGACACGACCGTGCGGCGCAAGATCCGGTGCGAGGTCTACAGCCGGATTGTGGGCTATCTTCGCCCGGTGCAGAACTGGCACCAGGGCAAGCAGCAGGAGTTCAAGGAGCGCGTGACCTTCCAGGTGCCGGCCGAAGTGGAGAACGGCGAATAGCCCGCCGGTTCCTTCCGCAGGTCTCCTGGTCGGAGGATGACTCCACGGGCGCGGGGATGGAACTGAAAGGCTGGGTCCGCACCTCGCTCATCGACTACCCCGAGCACATCGCCTGTGTCCTCTTCACGGGCGGCTGCAACCTGCGCTGCCCGCCCTGTCACAACGCCGAGCTCGTGCTGCGTCCCGCCGAGCTGCCCTCCCTGCCGGAGGAGGAGGTCTGGGAGTTCCTGGCGCGCCGCGCCGGCCTGCTCGACGGCGTCGTCCTGACCGGCGGCGAGCCGGCCCTGCAGCGCGACCTGCTGCCCTTCCTGCGGCGGCTGCGCGCCCTGCCCCTGGCCATCAAGCTGGACACCAACGGGTTCTTCCCCGACGTCCTGGCTGCGGCCCTGGCCGAGGGGCTGCTCGACTATGTGGCCGTGGACATCAAGGCCCCGCCGGCCAAGTATGCCCTCCTGGCCGGCCGGCCGGGCCTGGACCTGGCACCCCTGGAGCGCAGCCTTGGCCTGCTGCGCGCCGGCGCCGTCGCCTACGAGTTGCGCACTACCGTCGTCCCCGGCCTGCTCGTGGACGAGGACGTGGCCGCCATCGCCCGCTGGATCTCCGGGGCGCCGCGCTACTTCCTGCAGCAGTTCCGCCCGGTCGGCACGCTGGACCCGGCACTGCAGAGCGCGGTTCCCTATGCTATCGATCGCCTTCGGGAGATGGCCGGGGCGTGCGCCGAGTTCGTCGGCCAGGTCGACGTGCGCGGGGTGGAGTGAGGAGGGGCGCATGAGGGCCGCAGTAGATTGCACCCGACTGCGCCACAGGTGTCCAGTAGGTCATCGCCCTGGCCCTGGATCATCAAGCGGCTGGGCTGCCGGGCCGCGTACTGGTTCCGTCCGACACCGCCGCGCAACGGCAGCGAGGCCGCCGCGGCCGCCGACCTGGAGCTGGAGCGCTCCATGCACCTGGCGGCACTCAACAGGGGCATCCTGCTGACGCTGTTCCACAACATGGCCCTGATGTCGCTCGGCACGAGCGCCGCCGATGTCGACCGCCACAGCGCCGTCTTTCGCCAGAGCGTGGCGCCGATCCTCGGTCCGTAGGGCCGGCCGTGCCTGCCGCGTGGGTGGCCCAAGGAGTTGGAGATGTCGTCAGAAGGTGTAATGATCCTCAGCACCGTTCTCGCCGTACTCGTCGTTGCCGGGGCCACCGTCCTGGCCGTTCTCTGGACGCGGCACCGCGCCGGTGCGATCCTGCAGCGCTGGGCCGAGCGGAACGGCCTGCAGATCCTCGAAGCGGAGCTGCGCTGGTTCCGCCGCGGGCCCTTTCTCCTGTCCGGCCGCGGGCAGGTGGTCTATTACGTGCGCGCGATGGACGGGCAGGGCCTTACACGCCGCGGCTGGGTGCGCTGCGGTGGCTTCTGGCTGGGGCTGCTCGAGGACAAGGCCGAGGTCCGCTGGGACCCGGAGACGGAAGGGGAAGGTCCTTCCATAGGCGGTTGACAGCGCCGGCAAGGCATGCTAGAATACACCCAGCTCGACAAGACTGTGAAGAAAGGAGGCGCACGATGGCATACAAGGACTACCGTTGGACTGCCTGCAACAGCACAGTGCAGTCGCGTCGGCGTGCGCCTGCCGCAACGAGGTAGCCGGTCCGCTCTCGGCGTCGTGGGGCGAACCGAACCTGCCTAACCATCTGCGGCCACGGGTGCACCTGGCGCCCGTGGCCGTTCCATACCCGGCGAGCACCGGCCGGCCACGGCATCCATCGCGCCGTGGCCGGCGCTCTTTTTGGCCGCCCGCGGCCGGCTTGCCGGGCGGGTCCGGGATGCAGCGAGAGCCCCTCGGGGGCAGAAAGGAGGACGCCATGTCCGTGTATCGGATCGAGTCGATGGCCGTTCGGAGAAGACGGAAGCAGCTCCTGTACAACAGAAAGCTCGCGGCCCGGCGACCGCCGGCCGAGAGCGTCTTCCTGGAGGAGAATCCAAGAGATGCCCAAGCTCCACCTGAACCGATTCCTGGACGAGGGCTTTGAGGAGTACGACGACGACATGGAGGCTGCGGCGCAGAGCGGCCTGCGTGCGCGCCAGCAGCCGCGGCGCAGCACGCACGCCGTCCTGGACGAGATGGCTCAGCACGGTGGGCTCGACCCACTGGCCGCCCAGGCTATCTTCCAGCCGACCTTCAGCTCTTCCTACCACGAGCGCGAGTGGATCCTCAACTCCCTGGGCCCGTTCTACGACAACCACGTGATCACCGATGTCCTGCGGCAGGTCCGCGGAGGCAAGGAGGCCACCGTCTACTGCTGTGCGGCCCATCCGGACACCGGCCTGGAGCTCATCGCCGCCAAGGTCTACCGGCCGCGCATGTTCCGCAACCTGCGCAACGACTCCCGCTACCTGCAAGGCCGGCCGATCCTCGACAAGGAGGGCAAGGTAGATCGTACCTCGCGCGTGGATCGTGCCGTGCGCAAGCGCACCGAGTTCGGCAAAGCGGTCCTGCACGCCACCTGGATGGAGCACGAGTTCCAGATCCTGCAGCGCCTGTACGAGGCCGGCGCCGACGTGCCGCGGCCGCTGACCAGCGGCCACGATGCCATCCTGATGGAGTACGTCGGCGCGCTGGGCACGCCCGCCCCCACCCTCAACCACGTCCGGCTGCCTCCGGGGGAGGCGCCGGCCCTCTTCGAGCGGCTGCTCGACAACGTGGAGCGCATGCTGGCCTGCTCCGTCATTCACGGCGACTTTTCCGCCTTCAACGTGCTCTACTGGCAGGGCCAGGTCCGCATCATCGACTTCCCGCAGGCGGTGGCACCGTGGATCAACAGCGAGGCCTTTGACATCCTCCAGCGCGACGTCGAGCGGCTGTGCCAGCACTTTGCCCGCTACCGGGTCGCCAGCGACCCGCGGCGACTGGCCGGCGACCTGTGGGCGCGCCACGTGCGCGCGCCGCACCACTTTCTCACCGCAGCGCTGCCGATCGAGCGCTGAGCGCGAGGGTTCCGCCGGGGCGGCTGGTCCAACGGCTGCCCCGGCGCGGGCCCGGGCCCCTTGGCGCATCGAGGGCCGACTTGACCCCCTGGCGGGTCTGTGCTATGCTGTACGTCCCGTCGTCGCGCGGCCAGCACAGGCGCGCCTGGCCAAGGAGACCGCAGCCATGACCGAGCAGCAGATCGACGCCTACTTGCAGCAGCACCTGGACAGGTACCTTGCCGAGGCCGTCCGCCTCTGTGCGCAGCCCAGCATCTCCGCCCGTGGGGAAGGGCTCGTGGAGTGCGCCGACCTGGTCGCGCAGCTCTTCCGGGAGCACGGCCTGCAGGTGCAGACCTTTGCCACGCCGGGGTATCCGATCGTCGTCGGCCGCGCCGAGGGCGACTCCCCGCGCACGCTGCTCTTTTACAACCATTACGATGTCCAGCCGCCGGAACCGCTGGAGCTGTGGGTCACGCCGCCGTTCGAGCCGGCCGTGCGCGACGGCTGCCTCTACGCGCGCGGCGCCGCCGACGACAAGGGCGAGCTGGTAGCTCGGCTGGCGGCCCTGGATGCCGTGCGCGCCGCCCACGGCGGCACGCTGCCCTGCGCGGTGACCTTCGTGGCCGAGGGAGAGGAGGAGGTCGGCAGCCCGCACGTGGCCCGGTTCGTGCGGGAGCACCTGGAGCTGCTTCAGGCGCACGGTGCCATCTGGGAGGTGGGCGGCGTGGATGCGCAGGGCCGGCCGGGCACGACGCTGGGCGTCCGCGGTGTGCTCAGCGTCGAGCTCTCCGTCCAGACCATGCAGGTGGACGCGCACTCCGGCGACGCCCACATCCTGCCCAACGCCGCCTGGCGACTGCTCTGGGCGCTTGCCAGCCTGAAAGGCCCCGACGAGCGCATCCGCATCGCCGGCTTCTACGACCAGGCCCGTCCGCCGACGGAGCGGGACGAGGAGCTGCTGGGCGCGCTGCCGGACAGGGAGGGTGAGTGGCGCGAGCTCTACGGGGTGCAGGCCTTTGTCGGCGGCAGGGCCGGCAAGGACCTCGGCCGCGCGGTCTATGAACCGACCTGCAACATCGGCGGCCTCACCGCCGGCTACCAGGGGCCCGGGACAAAGACGGTGATCCCGGCGCGGGCTTCGGCCAAGCTGGACTTGCGCCTGGTGCCGGGGCAGGATGCGGACGACATTCTGGGCAAGCTGCGCGCCCACCTGGACACAGCCGGCTTTGCCGACCTGCAGGTGACGCGCCTGGGGGCCATGGATCCGTCCAAGACGGCGCCGGACGACCCCTTTGTCGTCCTGACGGCCCGCACGGGCCAGGAGGTCTACGGCCAGCCGGCCGTGATCGATCCGCTGGCCGGTGGAAGCAGCCCGATCTACGCCTTTGCCGGCCCACTGGGGGACATCCCGGTAGTCTTTGCCGGCGTGGGCTATTCCGGCTGTCTGGCACATGCCCCCAACGAGCACATCCGCATAGACGATTTCGTGCGGGGCACCCGCCACCTGGCTCGTATCCTGGACCGCTTCGCCGCGCTCCCCGGGACCTCGTCCTGACATAGTCGCACTGCCGACCGATTCGGGCCGGCCGCTGCCGCGTCGGCGTGCGGGCCGGACGGCTCGCCGGCGTGGTTGCCCCGCTTGCTACTCGTCGAGGCCCCGTGATATAATGACCGTGCCCGGACAGGCAGTCTGCCGGCGTGCGGGCGGGGGACCTATGGATCAGGAGCGACGATCGCGCCAGCTGGAGCACATGGCCGCTTTCGGCCGGCTGCTGGCCGCCGAGGAAAAGGCGGGGTTCGACGACTCGGCCGCGCCGGCCGGCCTGGGCGCCGCCTTCCACGAGTGGCAACTCCAGGCCGTGCGCCTGGGGCTGCCCTCGGGACTTCGCGCGCAGCTCGGTGAGCTGCTGGAAAACTACGGCCACCTGATCGCCGCCGCCCGCGAGAGCCGGCTGCGCCAGGCCCTGGAGCTCCTGCGCCAGGCCTACCGCGAGCTGCGCGACGGGCCGGCCCGTCCGGCCACGGCCACGGCAGCCGGACGCGCACTTGCCCCGGCCGCGCCTGCAGCCGGGGCCCGGCCCGCAGCCTCACCCCGGCCTCGACCGGCCCGGCGCACTCCGCCCCCTCCGCAGGGGCTCACCCTGGACTCGCCCGTGGAGCGGGCTGGCGGCGTCTACGGCAACTACCTGCGGGCGCTGCAGAAGCTCGGGCTGCGCACCATCCGCGACCTTCTCTACCACTTTCCCCGGCGCTACGACGACTTTACCTCGCTCAAGCAGATCCACGACCTGACGTACGGCTCCACCGAGACGATCATCGCCACCGTCGAGGAGATCGAGCAACGCCGCACCCACAGCGGGCGCACGCTCATCGCGGCCCGGGTGGGCGACGAGACTGGCTCCATCCCTGCCGTCTGGTTCAACCAACCCTTCCTGCTGCGCTCGCTCAAGCCCGGCATGCGCGTCGTCCTCAGCGGTCGTGTGGACGAGTACCGCGGGCGCCTGACGCTGCAGTCGCCGGAGTGGGAGCCCTACGACGCCGAGCTGATCCACACCGGCCGGCTGGTGCCCGTCTACCCGATGAGCGGCGAGATGCGCCCCCGCGGCACCCGCCGCCTGGTCAAGCGCATCGTCGACCAGTGGGCCGGCCGTGTGCCCGACCCGCTGCCCCCGGAGGTGCGCCAGCGCGCCGACCTCTGGGACCTGCCGCGGGCCCTGCGGCAGATCCACTTCCCGGACGACTGGGCCTGCCTGCAGCTGGCCCGCCGCCGTCTGGCCTTTGACGAGTTCTTGTTGATCCAGTTGGGCGTGCTGCAGCGCAAGAAGGAGTGGCAGTCGGTCCCCGGCCATCCGCTGCCGCTCGACCGCGAGCTGCTGGACCGCTTCCTGGCCCGTCTGCCCTTTGCGCTGACCGGGGCGCAGCAGCGGGCCATGGAGGACATCCTGGCCGACCTGGCCGGGGAGGTGCCCATGAGCCGGCTGCTGCAGGGCGACGTCGGCTCGGGCAAGACGGTGGTGGCGGCGGCGGCCATACTGATGGCCGTGGCCAACGGCCGCCAGGCGGCGCTGATGGCCCCCACCGAGATACTGGCCGAGCAGCACGAGCGCACCGTGGGCGAGCTGCTGGCCGGCCTGGAGGTGCCCGGCCGGCCCAGCGCGGCCGTCGTCTCCACCGCCGGCGAGGAGTGGAAGGAGGAGGAGCCGGAAAAGGCCCGCCGGGTGCGGGAGCTCAAGGCCCTGCTCGGTGTGGCCGCCGAGCGGCCGGCCGGACAGGTGCGCGTGGCCCTGCTCACCGGCAGCCTGAAAGCCCGCGAGAAGCGCGAGCTGCGCCGGGCCATCGCCGAGGGCGAGATCGACGTGGTCGTCGGCACCCACGCCCTCATCCAGGAGGGGGTGGCCTTTGCCAACCTGGGGCTGGTGATCATCGATGAGCAGCACCGCTTCGGGGTGATGCAGCGGCAGTCGCTGCACCAGAAGGGCTTTAACCCACACCTGCTGGTAATGACCGCCACTCCCATTCCCCGCACCCTGGCCCTGACGCTGCACGGCGACCTGGACCTGTCTGTCATCGACGAGATGCCACCCGGCCGGCAGCCCATCCGCACCCGCTGGCTGGCCAACTCCGAGCGCCGCCGTGCCCACGATCACATCCGCCAACAGGTACACCAGGGCCGGCAGGCCTTTGTCATCTGCCCCCTGGTGGAGGAGTCGGAGAAGATCGAGGCCGCCGCCGCCGTGGAGGAGTTCGAGCGCCTGCAGGGCGAGGTTTTCCCCGACCTGAAACTCGACCTGCTGCACGGCCGCATGTCCGGTCCGGAGAAGGAGCGCATCATGCGCCGTTTCCGCGACGGCCAGACCCAGGTGCTCGTCTCCACCCCGGTGGTCGAGGTGGGCATCGACGTGCCCAACGCCACGGTGATGATGGTGGAGGGGGCCGAGCGCTTCGGCCTGTCGCAGCTGCACCAGTTCCGCGGGCGCGTCGGCCGCGGCGAGCATCCCTCCTACTGCATCCTGCTGGCTACCTCCGACGAGCTGGGCAGCGAACGGCTCAAGGCCATCGAGGAGACCGAGGACGGCTTTGCCCTGGCCGAGATCGACCTGGACCTGCGCGGTCCGGGCGAGTTCTTCGGCACACGCCAGAGCGGCATGCCCGACCTGAAGGTGGCCCGCCTGGGCGATACCCGCCTGCTGGAGCTGACTCGCCGCGAGGCCGCCGCCATCCTGGCCGAGGACGCCGGCCTGGCCCTGCCCAAGCACGCCATCCTGGCCGAGCGGCTGGCGGACTTCTGGAGCCGCGGCATGGAGGTGAGCTAGCCTCTAGCTCTCGGCAACCAGCCATCCGCTCTCGGCAACGAGCGCTGCGCTCTTGCTCCCGAGGGGTTGGCTTACCGCTGAAAGCTGATCGCTGAAAGCTGACTGCCATGCGCGTCATCACCGGTACCGCCAAAGGCCACCGCCTGAAAGCCCCGAAGAGCGACCGCACCCGGCCGATGCTGGAGAAGGTGCGCGGGTCGCTCTTTGCCGTCCTGGAGGGCTACCTGGGCCGGCTGTCCGGGCGCGTGCTGGACCTCTATGCCGGCAGCGGCTCGCTGGGCATCGAGGCCCTCTCCCGCGGCGCGGAGTGGGCCGACTTTGTGGAGATCAACGCTGCCGCCTGCCGCATCATCGAGGAGAACCTGGCCCACACGCGCCTGGCCGGGCAAGGCCACGTCTACCGGGCAGAGGTGCGCGCCTTTCTGCGGCGGATGCATGAAGGGCAGAAGTATGATATAATCTTCCTGGACCCGCCGTACGACGATCCATCCCTCGGCGACACGCTGGTCGAGGTGGCTGAGTCCGCCCTGGTGCACGGCGAGACGTTGGTGGCGGTGCATCACGCCGTGCGGGTCGACCTACCCAAGGGCTGCGGTCCGCTGCAGCAGCTCGAACGCCGCCGCCTGGGCGACAGCGTCCTGGTCATCTACGGCATGCCCGGCTGGTGGGCCGAGGCTTGAGCGAGGAGGAGCAGTTGGTCACCGTTATCTATCCCGGCAGCTTCGATCCGCTGACGAACGGTCACCTGGACATCATCTGCCGGGCGGCCCGGCTCTTTGACCGGGTGATCGTGGCCGTCTACGACCGGCCGGCCAAGCGCCTGCTCTTCTCCGCCGAACAGCGCGTTCGCATGATCCGCGAGTCCATCCACGATTGGCCCAACGTCACCGTGGAGCGCTACGATACCCTCACCGTGGAGTACGCCCGCCAGGTGGGCGCCCGGGCGGTCATCCGTGGGCTGCGCGCCCTGACCGATTTTGAGCTCGAGTTCCAGATGGCCCACATCAACCACCGCCTCGATCCGGACATCGAGGTCGTCTGCCTCATGGCGGCGCAAAAGTACTCCTTTCTCAGCTCCAGCATTGTCAAGGAGATCGCGGCCCTGGGGGCCGACGTGAGCAACCTGGTCCCCCCGCACGTAGTCCAGGTGTTGCGGGAGGCGCTGCTGCCGACCACCGGCGCGGAAGAGTGCTGACCGAAAGGGGGCGCTGATGAGCGAGGACCTGATCCAACTGCTCGACGAACTGGAGGAACTGCTGACCAAGAGTGGCCGCATGCCCTTTGTCCGCCGGATCATGGTGGACGAGGAGCCGGCCATGTCGCTGCTCGATCGCCTGCGCTCCGCCGTGCCGGAGGAGGTGCGGCGGGCGCGGCAGACGCTGCGCGAGCGCGACCAGATCCTGGAGCAGTCGCGGCGGCAGGCCCAGCGCATCGCCGAGCAGGCCCAGCAGGAGGCGGCCATGCGCCTGGAGGAGGAGGGGCTGCTGGCGGAGGCCAAGCAGCAGTCGGGGCGCATCGTCGAGGACGCCCGCAGGGAAGCCGAGAGCATCCGCCGCGGCGCCGACCAGTATGCGCGCGAGGTGCTGAGCGAGATCGAGCAGCGTCTGGACCAGTCGCAGAACGAGATCCGCGAGACGCTGGGCCGCATCCTGGCCAGCGTGCGCAAGGGGTTGGCAGCGCTGGAAGCGGGGGAGATAGAGCCGGGAGACGAGGGAGAAGCTTAGGGCAGGTGTGCAGGGAGACAAGGGGCGAGCAGCCGAGGAGATGGATGCGGAGATGTCTCGGCTAGTACGCCTGGGCCAGTCTCGAGGAGGGGCGACGCGCACGTCGCCCCTCCTCGTCGATCGGCCTATACCTCGCGGAACTCTCCCTCCACCGTGCCTTCCTCCGGCGGAGCGCTGGGCTCCTCCGGGCCCGGCTGCTCCGGCCCGGCCGCCGGCCCGCTGCCGTAGACCGCCTGGCCGATGCGCTGGGCGCTCGCCGCCAGCTCGCCCATCGCCGAGCGGATCTGGTCGACCGTCCCGCTCTGCAGGGCGCTGCGCACCGCGGCGATCTTGCCCTCGACCTCGCTGCGCACGTCGGCGGGGACCTTGTCCCCCAAGTCGCGCAGGGAGCGCTCGGTCTGGTAGGCCAGGTTGTCGGCCTGGTTGCGCGTCTCCACCTCCTCGCGGCGGCGGCGGTCCTCGTCGGCATGCAGCTCCGACTCGCGCACCATGCGCTGGATCTCCTCTTCGGTCAGGCCGCTGGAGGCCTGGATGACGATCTTTTGCTCGCGCCCGGTGGCCTTGTCCTGGGCGGAGACGTGCAGGATGCCGTTGGCGTCGATATCGAAGGTGACCTCGATCTGCGGCATGCCCCGCGGGGCCGGTGGGATGCCGTCGAGGATGAAGCGGCCCAGCGTCTTGTTGTCGGTGGCCATGGGGCGCTCGCCCTGCAGCACATGGATCTCGACGCTGGGTTGGCTGTCGGTGGCGGTGGAAAAGATCTGGCTCTTGCGCACCGGGATGGTGGTGTTGCGCTGGATGATCCCGGTCATCACCCCGCCGAGCGTCTCCACCCCCAGCGTCAGCGGCGTAACGTCCAGGAGCAGGATGTCCTTGACCTCGCCGCCCAGTACCCCGGCCTGGATGGCCGCGCCGATGGCCACGACCTCGTCCGGGTTGATGCCCTTGTGCGGCTCCTTGCCAAAGTGGTCGCGCACCATGGCCTGGACCATCGGCATGCGCGTCTGGCCGCCCACCAGGATGACCTCGTCGATCTGCGACGGCTTCAGGTTGGCGTCGGCCAGGGCCTGCTTCACCGGGCCCAGCGTCTTCTCCACCAGGTCGCCGACGAGCTGCTCCAGCTTGGCCCGCGAGAGCCTGTACAGGAGGTGCTTGGGCCCGGAGGCATCGGCGGTGATAAAGGGCAGGTTGATCTCGGTTTCCATCAGCGTGGACAGCTCGATCTTGGCCTTTTCCGCCGCTTCCTTCAGGCGCTGCAGCGCCATGCGGTCCTGCGACAGGTCGACGCCGCTGTCCTTCTTGAACTCCTGTACCAGCCAGTTGATGATGCGCTGGTCAAAGTCGTCGCCCCCCAGGTGGGTATCGCCGTTGGTGGACTTGACCTCGAAGACGCCGTCGCCCAGCTCCAGGACGGAGATGTCGAAGGTGCCGCCGCCCAGGTCGTACACGGCGATGACCTCGTTCCTCTTCTTGTCCATGCCGTAGGCCAGGGCCGAGGCGGTGGGCTCGTTGATGATGCGCAGCACCTCCAGGCCGGCGATGCGCCCGGCGTCCTTGGTGGCCTGCCGCTGGCTGTCGTTGAAGTAGGCCGGCACGGTGATGACCGCCTTGGTCACCGGCTCGCCCAGGTAGGCTTCGGCGTCCTGCTTCAGCTTCTGCAGGATCATTGCCGAGATCTCCGGGGGCGAGGCGTCCTGCCCACCCAGTGCCACGCGCACGTCGCCGTTGGGCGCAGCCGACAGCCGATAGGGCACCAGCTTGCGGTCGTACTGCACCGACGGCTCGTCGTACTTGCGTCCCATGAAGCGCTTGATGGAGAAGACGGTGTTCTCGGGGTTCGTGATGGCCTGGCGCTTGGCGATCCGCCCGACCATGCGCTCTCCGGTCTTGGCGTTGACGGCGACCACAGAGGGTGTCAGCCGCTCGCCCTCGCTGTTGGGGATCACCGTGGGCTCGCCGCCTTCCATGACGGCCATCACCGACAGGGTGGTTCCCAGATCGATACCAATCACTCTGGCCATTGTGGCGTTCCTCCTTCAGTATGCTTGCCTCTGACCATGCCGCTAGGCAGAAGTCGGCGTGTCGGTGTCCTCTGGGCCGGCGACGGGAGAGACAGCATCCGGCCCGGTGCGTTCCGCCGGCGCCGCGGCGGCCTTGCCCACCTTGACCAGCGCCGGCCGCAGCACCCGCTCGTGCAGCCGGTAGCCCTTTTGCAGCTCGCTCAGGACGATCGTATCCTGCTCGCCGGGTACCTCTTCGTACAGGACGGCCTCGTGGAAATGAGGGTCGAACGGTTTCCCGGTCGCCTCGATCGCCTGCAGCCCGTGTTGTTCCAGCACGGCCTGCAGCCGGCGGAAGATGAGGGCGATGCCCTCGATCCAGGAAAAGTGCAGCAGACCCTCGTCCGGCAGGGCAGCCATGGCCCGCTCCAGGTCGTCCAGCGTCGGCAGCAGGCGGACGAGCAGGCCGGCGTTGGCCTCGCGAGCCCATTGCTCCCGCTCCTGCTCGACGCGCTTCTTGTAGTTGCGCAGCTCGGCTACCGACCGCAGCCATTGGTCGTAGTACTCGGCGGACTTTTTCCCCTCCTCTGCCAGCTGTTGCCGCAGTGTCTCGATCTCTGTCTCCGTGTCCGCTGCCGGCGGCGCAGCGGCCTCGCCTTCCGGCGGCTGCTCCGGGGCGGCGGGTTCCTCTTTCTGCTCGATCTCTGCCATCGTACCGTTTCCTCCAGTTTCGCTCATTGCTGCAACCTCGCGGTCCGTGCTTTGGGCGATCACCTGTCCGGCCAACTGGCCTGCAGCGCCCTCCACGCCTCGGCTGCGCTTGCCCGCAGTGGCCGAACGTGCGCCCGGCGATCATCCGTGTAGTTGCGCCAGCAGCTCGCTCATCATCCGGGCGACAAAGTGCACCGCCGAGATGGAGCGGGGATAGGGCATGCGGGTGGGCCCCAGGATGCCCAGAACCCCCTCCAGCCGGCCGATCAGACCGTAGCGCGACACGATCAGGCTATAGTCGCGCATCTCCTCGCGCTGGCTCTCTCCGCCAATGATTACCTGCACGCCGCTCTGCTGGGCCGCCCCTCCCAGCAGCTCCGACAGGAGACGACCCTGCTCGAGGATTTCCAGGAAGCGCCGCGCGCGCTCCCCCTCGATGAACTCGGGCTGGCTGAGGGCCTCGATCAGGCCGTCGCGGACAATGTCCTCCCACTCCCAACGGTCCAGCTGGCGCATGGTCGCTGCGATCAGCTCCAGGAGCTGCTTCTCCAGGGCACTCCAATCGTCTCCCGCTAGGCGGCCGATCGTCTCGGCGCCCAGGCGTGCCAGGCGGTCGTTCAGGCGGTTGGCCATGCGGCTCAGCTCTTCCTGCGGGATGGCTTCCTTCAAAGTGAGCATGTGCTGGCGGATGGTGCCGTCCTGCAGGATCAACACCAGGAGCACGCGGGTATCGTACACGGAGAGGAGCTGTACGTGCTTGAAGCGCGAGTGCAGCGCCCGCGCCGGTGTGACCATGGCAGCGCCATGGGAGAGGCGAGCCAGCGCTGCGGCGGCCAGGCGGGTCCACTCGTCGACATCGGTGCGCACCTGGAAGAACTGGTGCTGGATCGTGCGCTGCTCGTCAGAGGGCAGCGCGTGCCACTCCATCAGGTGCTCCACGAAATAGCGGTAGCCGCGGTCGGTCGGGACGCGGCCCGCCGAGGTATGGGGATGGCTGAGTAGCCCCATCTCCTCCAGGGCCGCCATCTCGTTGCGCACGGTAGCCGAGCTCACGCCCAGGGCATGGCTCTGCACCAGTGCCTCCGAGGACACCGGTATCGCCGTCCGGATATACTCCTGGATGACCAGCTTCAGCACCAGCTGCCGCCGCTCGGTCATCTGGGGCAACGATGTCGAGCCCATGTCCTGTGGACCTCCTCCTGGTGCTAGCACTCTCGGTCAGAGAGTGCTAGGCGCTGGTAGGTAGTGTAGCATGGTTGTGCCGCTTTGTCAAGAGTGGTATAATGCCGCCGCTGACCCAGCCTGTGTGGATTCCTGGAGGAAATCGTGGCGCCGTATCTGCACCCGCCCCAATCCCGGCCGGCCTGCACGAGGTACCTTCTCGTCCTGCTCTTGATCGTGGCGCTGGGCAGCTCCGCGTGCGACGGCCAGGCACCGCTAGCGACCGCGGTGCCGACCCCGCCGGACACGGCCGCGGCCACGGAGGCGGTTGCCCCCAGTCCCCCGCCTTCGGCGACACCGGTCCCCACGCCCCATCCGACGCCCCTGCCGACGCCGACCGTCGTGCCGACCTGGTCCACCGGCGACACCGTGCTCCTGGACGACACCAACACCGACCGCTACGTGTGGCCCGCCGGGGCGATCGTCCAGCCCCAGGGCCTGGCCGTGCTGGGCACGACCGCCTACCTGGTCGACGGGGGCCAGCTCGTGGCCATCGACCTGACCACGGGCCAGGCGGCGCGCCTCTACCCCGAGGCCGGGCGCATCGACGATATCCCGGTGGGCGAGATCTTTGCCCTGGCCCCCTCCTCTGCCGGGACCGGCCTGCTGCTGCTGGACAAGCGCGGCGACCTGTACGGGTACGACGTCGCCAGCGGCATGTGGACCGTGGAGCGGCCCATCGACCGGCGACGCTCCTCCCCGAATCCCGTGCCCTACGCTGTGGCCTCCTACAACGGCCGCGCCTACATCCTGGACACGAACTACAGCCAGGTCTGGCGCTATCCCTACCAGGACATCCCCGAGGGCTACCTGCCCGGCGACGCGGCCCCGGGAAACCGGGCCGGCACGTCCTACGACATCACCCGCGCCGTCGACCTGGCGGTAGACCGCGACGTGTACATCCTGCTGCGCGAGGGCCACAACCTCGCCCCCGTCCTGCGGCGCTACAGCGGCGCGCCGCCGGAGCGCGTCGGCGGATTCGCCGCCGACCTCGACCTGGAGCGTCCCACGCGCCTGCACCTGGAGCCTGGCGATGGTGGGCGGCTCTACCTTCTGGATCGAGAGGGCATGCGCCTGCGGGTGTTGGACAGGCAGACGGGAGCGGTGCAACAGACCCTGACCATGGCCGGGGCGCTGGAGATGCGCGCGGTCTACGGCAGTGCCGGCCGGCTCTTCATCACCACTCCTTACGCCCTCTACCTCTACCCGGGTTCCGGCCAGGTGCACGACGTGGTCGGAGGGGCCGGCCCCGACCCGGCTGCGCGCGCCGACAACCCCATCCAGCTGGCCGAGGCCCCCGCCTTTGTGCTGCCAGTGGCCGGCATTCGTTTCCTGCCCGAGCGCGACTCGCTCTTGCCGGGAACGCCCCGCGTCTACCGCTACGGTATCCACCATGGCCTGGACCTCTACAGCGGCGTAGCCGGGGCCGACGTGCCCTACGGGGCCCCGGTCCGGGCCATCGCGGCCGGCGTGGTCATCCGCGCCGATCACGACTACCCCGGGCTGACCCCGGCCCGCTTCGACGAGCTGATGGACCTCTGCGCGGAGCTGCACGAGACCCCCGAGGAGGTCGAGGACGTCTTCCGCGGCCGGCAGGTTCTGGTGGACCACGGCGGCGGCTGGGTCAGCCGCTACGCCCACCTCTCCGGCATCCCCGATGAGATCGTCAGCGGCACCGTGGTGGCAGCCGACCAGGTCATCGGCTACGTGGGCAACTCCGGGACCGAGGATGGCGCCAGCGGCAACCGGACGGGGGCACATCTGCACATGGATATCCTGCTGAATGGGCACTACCTGGGGCAGGGCCTCTCGCTGCTGGAGACCCGGCGACTGCTGCTGCGGCTCCTCTTCCCGTAGGGATCGATCTGCCTCCGCAACCGCAGCAGACTGTCAGGCCCTCCTACAGGTTCTTGCTGAGGGTGTTCAGGAACTCGTTGTTGTCCCTGGTCTTGGACAAGCGGGAAAGGAGCAGCTCCGTGCCCTCGTCCGGCCCCAGGACGTCCAGCATCCGGCGCAGCGTCCAGACCTTGCGCAGGACCTCCGGATCCAGGATCAGCTCCTCGCGGCGGGTGCCGGAGCGCTGCACGTCGATGGCCGGGTAGATGCGCCGTTCGGCCAGCTTGCGCACCAGGTGCAACTCCATGTTGCCGGTGCCCTTGAACTCCTCGTAGATGACGTCGTCCATGCGGCTGCCGGTCTCGATCAGGCATGTGGCGATGATCGTCAGGCTGCCGCCGTCCTCGATCTTGCGGGCGGCGCCGAAAAAGTGTTTGGGCGGGTACAGCGCCACAGGGTCGATGCCCCCGGAAAGGGTGCGGCCGCTGGGCGGCACGCTCAGGTTATAGGCCCGCGTGAGGCGGGTGATGCTGTCCAGGAGGACCACCACGTCGGCTCCGCACTCGACCAGGCGCTTGGCCCGCTCCAGGCACATCTCGGCCACGCGGGTGTGGTTCTCCACCGGCTCGTCGAAGGTGGAGCTGATGACCTCGCCCTGGACAGAGCGGCGCATGTCGGTCACCTCCTCCGGCCGCTCGCCGACCAGGAGCACCATCAGCACCAGGTCGTTGAAGTTGGAGGTGATGCCGTTGGCGATGGCTTTCAGGATGGTGGTCTTGCCGGCCTTGGGTGGGGAGACGATCAGACCGCGCTGGCCCCGGCCGATGGGCACGATCAGGTCGATCAGCCGGGTGGAGAGGATGCGCGGGTCGGTCTCCAGGCGCAACATCTGGTTGGGGAAGATCGGCGTGAGGTCGTCGAAGAAGGGCCGCCGCCGGGCCACCTCGGGGTCCAGCCCGTTGACTGCCTCCACCTTGAGCAGGCTGTAGTAGCGCTCGCTCTCCTTGGGCGGCCGCACCCGGCCCGACACCAGGTCGCCCGTGCGCAGGCCGAAGCGGCGGATCTGCGACTGGGAGACGTAGACGTCGTCCGGGGTGGGCAGCAGGCGCGGGCTGCGCACAAAGCCAAACCCCTCGCTGACGACCTCCAGCACCCCGGCCCGAAAGATCTGGCCGGCCTGCTCCGTCTGGGCCTCCAGCAACCGGAACACCAGCTCCTGCTTCTTCAGCCCGCTGACCCCGCTGATGCCCATGTCGCGGGCCATGTCCTTCAGGTCGGCCAGGGTCATGTTATCCAAATCGGCAATGTTCATCACAGCAGCAACCTCCGTCCGTGCACTTCACAAGCTCCTACGTGCCGGCAATGGCATTTTCCTGGATTGGTCACGAACCGCATCGCGGACCATGCTGGGGAGTGTGCGACATCGCCCCTGCCCGGCCGCTGTTCAGGCCCGGAAAGGCATGGCATCTACGCACAGTCAAGGGTGTTGAGATTGTCCCTGTATAGGCAGACCATTCGCCTTGTTACCTTGGGAAGAGGTCAGACACTGGGCAAACCCGCGAAGCACCACTGGGGTGCTGCCCCTTGGAAGGGTGCGGAATTATAGATAAGTATACCACAGATGCGCCCTTTCGTCAAATCGAATGCCCTCCGCATCGCCCCGTGCACTTGCCGGCAGCACGTCCTCGTGCTATACTGCTCCCGGCACGTTGAGCGGCGGCAGAGGAAAGGACGGATGTTCCCAGGTCACCTGTCTCCCGAGCAAGAGGCCCTGGTCCAGGCCCCCGCGCACGAGGGGTATTCCTGCTTCCTCAGCGGCCCGGCCGGCGCCGGCAAGAGCCGTGTCCTGGCCGCTCGGCTGGCGCACCTGCTGGCGCAGGGGGTCCCGGCCTATTCCATCCTGGTGCTCCTGCCCGACCGGGCGGCCCGCGAGCGGCTGCGCCGGGTCGTCCGCGCCATCCCCCTGGGGCCCTACGGCGACCTCTCCCTGCACACCTTCTACAGCCTGGCCCAGCGCATGGTGGCCCTCTTCTGGCCGCTCGTGGCCCGGCCGGCCGGGTTTGCCCACCCGGAGCGGCCGCCGACCTTTCTCACCTATGAGTTGGCCCAGCACCACCTCCGCAGCATCGTCGCTCCACTCCTGGAGCAGGGCTACTTTGAGGGCCTGCACCTGCACCCGCAGCGGCTGGTCTCGCAGCTGCTGGACAACCTGAACAAGGCTACCCTCAACGGCTACCCCGTCGACGAGGTCGGCCCGCGCCTGAGCAGCTCCTGGTGCGGCCCACCGGAGCGCTGCCAGGCCTTTGCCCAGGCCCAGGAGGCCATCAACCGCTTCCGCCGCGAGTGCCTGGAGCGAGGCCTGCTGGACTTTTCCCTGATCCTGGAAGCCTTCCAGCGCTATCTGCTGGACACGCCGCCCTTCTGGGGCTACTTTGGTGAGCGCTACCGCCACCTGCTGGTGGACAACCTGGAGGAGAGCGTCCCGATCGCCCACGACTTTGTGTCCCGCCTGCTGCCGCACTGCGAATCGGCCCTGCTGGTGTATGACGAGGGCGGCGGCTATCGTACCCTGCTGGGGGCCGATCCCGAGGGCGCGCTGGCCCTGCGGCTGTCGTGCCGGGAGCAGGTCCGCCTGGTAGCCCCCCCGGCCCCGCCACAGCGCCTGGCTGCGGTCATCCTGGCCCGCCTGGGCCAGGGGCCGGCCGGCCTCGTCGGGGCCGAACTCCCTGTCCGCGGCGTCGTCCAGACGCGCTACCGCAGCGACATGATTGCCCAGGTGGCCGCGGCCCTGGCGCGGGCGGTCCACGACGAAGGGCTGGCCCCGGAGCAGATCGCCGTGGTTGCCCCGTACCTCGACGGCGTGCTGCGCTTCGCACTGCAGCAGGAGGGGGCCCGGCTGGGAGTGCCGCTGCGGGTGCAGCGGCGCTACCGCCGGCCGGCCGAGGAGCCGGCCGTGCGTGCCCTGCTCACCCTG
>CAZTIG010000047.1:0-36497 GCA_964613665.1 uncultured Chloroflexia bacterium | reverse complement strand
GCGCTCGCCGGGCGACTATCACGAGGTCATGACCACCGGCTCGGTCAACCACGCCACGGCCTATCCGGGCACCCTGACCGGCTTCTCCAGCCGCGGCCCCTCGTCCTTGGACCCGGGCTACTATTTCCCCGACATCATGGCCCCCGGTGAGAACATCCGCTCGAGCGTACCAGGCGGCGGCTACCAGGGCGGGTGGAGCGGTACATCCATGTCCGGCCCCCACGCCACCGCGTTGGTCGGCCTGATGTGGTCGGCCTGCCCCACCTTCCGCGGCCGTGTCGAGGATACGATCCAGATCATCCAGGACACCGCCGTGCCCCTGACCGGGCAGGGCGGCTCCAACTGCGGCGGCGACTACACCACCGGCCCGAACAACGACTGGGGCTATGGCACCATCGACTCGTTGGCTGCCGTCCAGGCCGTCCTGGGCCAGTGCGGACCCACCGGCTCGCTGCACGGCTATATCTACGACGACGTGACCACGCTGCCGATCGCCGGCGCCAAGGTGACGGCGGCGAGCTACAGCGGCTATGCCTGGAACAAGACGACCGACGCCACGGGCTACTATACCTTCTCCATCGTCCCCGAGGACACTTACACCGTCACGGCGGAGCACGTGGCCTACACTACCGCCTTCACCACCGGGGTGCAGGTGTTCTCCAACACCGTGACCCAGGTCGACCTCCGCCTGACGCCGCGCGGCACGCTTTCCGGCTATGTCACCGATGCCGACAACGGCTTCCCGCTGGTGGGGGCCACCGTGACGGCGGACGACGGCACCACGACCAACACCAACAGCGCCGGGTACTATACGATGTACCTGGACGAGGGCACCCACGACGTCACCGCCTCGATGCCGGACTATGCCCCCGACACGCAGACGGTAGTCATCGTCTCGGGCCAGGGCACGCAGCAGGACTTTGCCCTGTGGGCGGCCATCGCCTTCGTCCCCAGCCCGCTACACGTGACCGTGCCCTGGGACGACACCTACAACACCGAGGTCACACTGACCAACCGCCAGACGTGGGACTATGACTTTGTCTTTGTCGAGAACCCGGGCGGCTATGTGCCCGGCGTGCTGGGCAGTGCCCCGGTGACAATCCCGGCCGGCCCGGCCACAGCGCCCGCTGGCACGGCCGTGGCCGCCGGACCGTCCTACGCCGCGCGGCCGGCCCGCACCTACAGCGTCGACCGTCAGCCGCGGCCCCAGGCAGCACCCAACGTCCTGCTGCTGAACGCCGACGACGACAACTCCAGCGGCTCGCCGATCCAGGCCATCCTGCAGGCGTACGGCGACCTGGGAGCGGTGGATCTGTACGATGCCCGCTACGGCACCCCCGACCTGACCTACCTGCAGAACTATGACGTCGTCCTGGTCTGGTCCAACTACGTGTTCGCCGACTCCACCGCCATCGGCAACGTCCTGGCCGACTATGTCGACGCCGGCGGCAAGGTCATCGACCTGCAGTTCGCCATCGACACCTCTTGGGGCATGCAGGGCCGCTTCGTGACGGAGAACTACACGGCCATGGTGCACGGCTCTACGCTCTACACCGGTGCGTGCCTGGGCACCTACGACCCGACGCACCCGATCATGGCCGGGGTGACCAACGTCTGCGAGAACTACTACCGCATCGGTAGCAGCACACTGACGCCGGGGTCCACCGACGTGGCCTGGTGGAGCGACGGGCAGCTCTTCGTGGCGGTCAAGGACAACCGCACCGTCGTCACCATCAACGACTATGTCGGCTACTACTACCAGTGGACCGGGCAGCTGCCGGACGTGCTGCACAACGCCATCTTCTGGCTGTACGTCGCCCCCGACGTGCTCTGGTTCGGCCAGGACCCGGTCAGCGATACCGTGCCGGCACAGAGCAGCATGAACGCGACGATGTACTTTACCGCCAGCACCGCTGTCGGCGTGATGCAGCCGGGCGACTACTGGTGCACCCTCAAGGTGGACGGTGACCCGACTGTGGCGGTCGGCGTGACCATGACCGTCGAGCCCGACACGGACATGGGCCGCCTGCACGGCTATGTCATCGACCACTGCACCGGCGCGCCGGTCGAGGCGACGGTGGACATCGCCGGCGGAGACCCGATCACCCAGACGACGTCCGATCCCAACGGCTACTACAGCGCCTGGCTCTTCGCCGGGACCTACCCGGTCACCTTCAGCGCCCCCGACTACCTGGACTATAGCACCAACGTGACCATCGTCGCCGGCGCGGTCGTGACGCTGAACGTCGACTTCTTCCCCGACCGGCCGTGCATGTCGGTCGAGCCGGGCGCGATGAGCGCGACGTTCGACTGGGGCGACAGCGGCACCTACCCGCTCACGATCACCAACGACGGCGCCGTCGACCTGAACTTTGCCTTCTGGGAAGTGGACCGCGGCTGGACCCCGCTCGTGCGCACCGTGTCCCCCGTACCCGCGCCGCTCCCGGCGGTGGCCGACCCCGGCACGACGAACGTGGCCGGCCGCACGGCCTCGCCCGGTGGCACCGAGGTCCTGGATGGCGGCATCCCGGAGGCCTGGGTCGAGGCAGCTCCCGTGCCGGCCGGCATCGTGCGCTACGCCATGGCCCAGTGCCCGGACGATATCAACGTCACCTACATCATCGGCGGCGTGTCCAACGGGTCGATCGTCAACACCGTCTACCGCTACGACGCCGTGGCCAATAGCTGGACTACCTTGGCGCCACTGCCCATGGCCGACGAGGGGCCAAACGGCGTCTGCTACGACGGCAAGATCTATGTCTCCGCCGGCGGCTACTCCTCGACCTACTTCCAGATCTATGACATCGCCAGCGACACCTGGACGTCCGGCCCGGCCCTCCCGCACACCAACCACACCACCGGGGCTATGGGCGCCTGGGACGGCAAGGTCTTTGTGGTCGGCGGCGACGACAACTTCTACCCGGGCGACGGCGTCTCGGACATCGTCGACATCTATGACATCGCCTCCAACGCCTGGATCGGCACCGGCACGCCGATGCCGCACGGCCGCAGCAACGTGGGCTACTTCCAGACCGGCAACCTCCTCTATGTCGTCGGCGGCTGGGACACCGGCCACCCCACCAACGCTGCCTACACCGAGCGCTACGACATGGAGACCGACACCTGGGAGGAAGGGCCCGCCTTCACCCCGGCCCGCGCCGACTTCCCCATCGCCATCACCAGCCAGTACATCTATGCCATCGGCGGCGACAGCGACGGCGGCGGGTACTGGGACTCGACCAACAGCGTCTGGCGCTACGACTGGACGCAGTGGCCCGGCGGTGCCTGGGAGGACGTCGCCGATCCCATCCCGGTGGCCCTGCAGGCCCACTTTGCCGGGTTCACCACCGACGCCTTCACCGGCGGCGAGGTCTGGTCGGTCGGCGGCCTCAACGGACCCACCTTCCAGTGGTACGCCACCAACCAGTACCGCGAATCCGAGGCCCCCTGGTCGCCGGTCGCGCCCGACGTGCCCTGGCTCTTCGAGGCCCCGGTCAGCGGCACCGTCGCTCCGGGCGAGTCGTTCGTGGCCGACGTGACCATGGACTCGGCCTACGTCAACCAGCCGGGCATCTACTGGGCCATCCTGCGGGTCAAGAGCAACGACACGCAGAACCGCTCCTTCCCCGTGCACATCACCATGACCGTCCTGCCGGCCACGGACATGGGCAAGGTCGCCGGCACGGTCACCGACAACTGCACCGGGGACCCGGTGGAGGCGCTGGTGACCTTTGTGGGCGGCGTGCCCATCACCCAGACCCAGGCCGACGAGAACGGCTACTATGCCGCCTGGCTGGTCGCGGGCTCCTACTGGGTGACGTTCACCGCCGACGGCTACTGGGACTATGGCACCAGCGTGGTGGTGACCGCCGGGGTGACGACGACGCTGAACGCGGTCCTGGTACCCGACCGGCCGTGCATCGCCATCGAGCCTGACCTCTTCGAGGTCTGGCTGGTCACCGGGACGGCGGTCTTTACCCACGGCACCGGCATGGACATCATCAACAACGGTGGGCAGGAGCTGACCTATGAGCTCCAGGAGCGGCCCGGTGGCTACGTGCCGCCCGCGGTCGAGGGGCTCGCCGTCACGCCGTGGACCAGCGGCTCTACGCAGGCGCTGGCCGCCCCGCTGACAGTGGCCGGGCCGGCGCGGCCGGTGGCCCCGGTGGCCCCGGCACCTCACCCCGAGGACGTCCTCTGGGATCAGCCGCTCAGCACGGTAAACCAGGCCGCGTACGTCGATCAGGACTTTACCGACTTTCCAGACTACAGCTCCTACCTGTTCGACGACTTTGTGAGCGACGTGCCCTGGGTGATCGAGTCCATCTTCGTCCCCGGCGACGGCTGGAACGGCTTCTCCACGCTGATGAACGCCGACAGCCTGAACTGGGCCATCTACGCCGACGACGGCACGGGTCTCCCGGATGGCTACCCGGGCGGCGGCAACCCGCCGGTCTGGTCGATCTCCCTGCCGCCCAGCGACCCGCAGATCGTCCTGACCCCTGGGACACCCGGCGGCTACATCTCCAACTCCCAGCTCAACCTGGCCGCCCCCGCCATCATCCCCGACGGCCACTACTGGTTCGTCTTCTACCCGGTGATGTCGTTCAGCTCCGGCGGCCAGTACGGCCGGCAGGCGGCCGACACGACCAACGGCTACGTCGGCAAGTTCATCAACCCCGGCGGCGGCTTTGGCTACGGCACCGGCTGGAATGACTGGACGGTCATCGGCCCGACCCAGCAGGACCAGGCCTTCCGCCTGGAGGGGTACCGTGGCTCGCTGGACGTGCCGTGGCTGTGGGAGATCCCGGTCACCGGCACCGTGCCGGCCCAGGGGACCGGCAACGCCGGCATCTACTTCACCGCCCTCAACACCGACACCACGCCGATGCCGCTGGGCACCTACACCGCCACCCTGCGGGTCAAGAACAACGACCCCGTCGCCGGCACCCCGGTGGCTGCCGTGATCATGCACATCGTCGAGCAGCACATCCCCCCGACGGCCTCCTTCACCGCCACCACCCCGGTGTGCCTGGGCCAGGCAATGGCCTTCTTCGACACCAGCGATCCCGGCGTCCCCAACGTCGTCGACTACTGGTGGGACTTTGGTGACGGCATCGGCACCTCCACCGAGCAGAACCCGACCTACGTCTATGCCGCAGCCGGCCTCTACACCGTCACCCTGACCATCACGCAGCACCAGACCGGGCTGACCGACTCGTACGAGATGGCGGTCGAGGTCCAGGAGACCGCCGCCGCCTTCGAGTACAGCGTCCCGGCCTGCGTGAACGTCGACGTCGCCTTCACCAACATGACCACCGGTCCTGGGCCGTTCACCTACCTGTGGGCGTTTGGCGACGGGATCACCTCGACGCTGGAGAACCCGTCCCACGCTTACGGCGCGGCCGGCCCCTACACCGTCACCCTGGGGGCGACCGGCGCCTGCGGCTACGACGAGGCCAGCGCGGTGGTCGACGTCCTGCCGGAGCCCACGGCGGCCTTTACCTACACCGCGGCCGGCCTGACGGTCACCTTCACCAACTCCTCGCTCGACGCCACCACCTACGAGTGGGACTTTGGTGACAATACGACCTCCACCGAGACCAACCCCGTCCACACCTACGCTGCCGCCGGCACCTACACCGTCACCCTGACGGCCAGCGGCATCTGCGGCACGGACGAGACCACCATGGCGATCGAGGTCGTGCAGCCCGGCTACTACATCTACCTGCCGCTGATCGCCTGGGGCACCACCTTCCCCTAGCAGCGGCACGCATATCGGCAGTCGAGGGGCCGGCGGGGCAACCCGCCGGCCCCCTGTCGTGGCGGCCCGTTTTGTGGTACAATAGCGCTGTGACGCGTCTGCTGCACGGGCGCGCGAAAGGAGGAATCCCATGTCGCTGTGGGAACGTGGGCGCGGCTTCCTGGCCCGCCCGGCGGTGCGCTGGTTCCTGCTGACCCTGCTGGCCCTGGGGATCGGCTGGGTAGCCGCCGTGCTGCTCATCCCGGCTCCGCGTATCGGCGTGATCCGCTTTGCCGACGTCATCTGGTCCGACACCGTCGTCTCCCTGGAGGAACAGCTGCGCTACGCGGCGGAGGACGCCTCCATCCGCGCCGTCGTGCTGGAGATCGACAGCCCCGGCGGGGAGGCGGCGGCCAGCGAGCGGCTGCACTTCCACATCCTGCGCCTGCGCCGCAGCAAGCCGGTGGTGGTGATGGTCGATTCCATGGCCGCCAGCGGTGGCTACTACATGGCCGCGGCGGCCGACGCCATCTACTGCACCCCCTCCTCGGACGTGGGCAACATCGGCGTCATCTCGGCCTACCCGGAGAACAGCTTCGTCGTCGAGGACTATCTCTTCACCGGGCCGTTCAAGGCCTTTGGCAGCCCACGGGACAGCTTCGTGCGGCAGATGGAGGTGCTCAAGGACAGCTTCCTGGCGTGCGTCTTTGCCCAGCGCGGGGACAGGTTCGCCGCGGCCGGCACGGACCGCCACACCCTCTCGCGCGGCGAGATCTATGTCGGCACGCGGGCGCTGCAGATGGGCCTGGTGGACTACCTGGGCGCGCGCCAGGACGCCATCGCCCACGCCGCCGGCCTGGCCCGGGTGGACCACTACACCGTGGTGGAGGTGGCGGCGGAGATGGGAATCACTCCCATGCCCACGCCGCTGCCGCCGGAGTATGTGAGCGCGCGCCTCGCCGCGCCGACCTGGCAGCCGGGCTTCTACTACCTCTACGTCGCCCCCGGGGAAGGAGGCCGGCCATGAGCAAGCGCCGCATCTTCCTGTGGGTCCCCCTCGTCGTCATCGCCCTGTTGATCGTGCCCGTGGGCCGCGGCCTGTGGTTCTACCGCGGCCTGCCCGCGGCCCGCGACGTGCCCGCGCCGCAGCTCGGCGGCGTGACCGTGCCGACGCCAGCGGCGGGCGCCTATGTGGACGAGCCCTCCGCCGGCCGCGGGCTGGTACTGCTGGACCGGGCCCACGCCAACCTCTTCTCGCCCGGCGAGACGAGCGTCCTGGCCGCCCGCCTGGCCGCGCGCGGCATGACCGTGCGCGACCTCGGCGCGGGCGACGACCTGGAGGAGGCGCTCCGGCCGGCCGCCGCGCTGGTGGTCATCGCCCCCGGCCACGCGTTCAGCCCGGAAGAGATCGCCGCCGTGCGCGACTGGGTGCAGCGCGGCGGCCGGCTGCTCCTGGTGGCCGACCCCACCCGCTACACGTATACCTACAACGAGATGGGCGAGCCCGTCTATATCGACACGGCCTTGCTCATCAACCCCCTGGCGGCGCCCTTCCACCTGGCCTTTGAGGACGATTACCTCTACAACGTCGTCCACAACGAAGGCAACTACCAGAACATCTTGCTGGAAAAGTTCACCGCCAGCACCCTGACGGCCGGCCTTTCCCAGGTCGCCTTCTACGCCACCCACTCCGTCCGCACCTCCGGCGGCGGCCTGATCCTGGCCGACGGCGAGACCCGCTCCTCCACCGACGAGCTGGGCCGCGACCTGCCCGTGGCCGCACTGGACGGGACGGGCCAGGTGCTGGCGCTGGGCGACCTGACCTTCATGACGAGCCCCTACGCCAGCGTCATGGACAACGGCCGGCTGGTGGCCAACATCGCCGACTTCCTGGCCGGGGCCGAGCGCCGCTACGGGGTGGCCGACTTCCCCTATTTCTTCGGCGACGAGGTCGTGCTGGTGCCGCTGGGTGACGTGCGGCTCGGTACGGAGCAGGTGGGCAGTGTCAGCGGGCTGCAGCAGGCCCTGCGCGCCGCGGACCGGACCGGCCTGCTGGGCTCCCAAGAGGACCCCGCGCGGGACGCCTTCTTCCTGGGCCTCTTCGCGGCGGCCGGGGACGCCGCCGCCTACCTGGAGGCGGCCGGGGTGACCGTCATGAGCACGGGGGAGGAGCCTCTCTCCGTCACCCTGGACATCTCCGGTACCGGGGAGGTGGACGCGGCCGGGATGGCCCTGTTCTACCTGCACCGCGAGGCCGAGCGGCAGGTGCTCATCCTTCTGGCCGATGGCGCGGAGAACCTGCGCTCGGCCGGCGAGATGCTGGTGGGTGGGGGCCTGGCCGGCTGCCTGGCGCTGCGCGACACGCTGCTGCTCTGCGCGGTGGGCGAAGGCGGTGGCGGGGGTGGGGGTGGCGGCGAGGCCGGGGGCAGCGGCCTGCTGATCGTCGCCGACGACGACCCGGGCACGGACACCTTTTGCCTGACCAGCCTCTACACCGTCCTCTTCGCCCTGCCCGTCGAGCAGCAGATGGAGATTTGGTCCGAAAGCGAGCGGGGCAGCCCCACGCTCGCCGACCTGCAGCAGTACACGGCGGTGATCTGGACCGCCGGAGACTGCTCCGGCAGGGCCCCCGGCGACGCCGATGCCGAGACGCTGCGCCAGTACGTGGCAGGGGGCGGCCGGCTGCTGATCGAGGGGGCGGGCATCGGGGCCGATTGGAGCGGCAGCGATTTCTACGCCGAGGTCTGCTATGCCGAGAGCAGCGGTTCCGGCCCGCTGCTGGACCTGCAGGTGGCCGACGCGGCCAGCCCCCTGGCCCAGGGCTACACGGCGGGGGAGATCATCGACCTGCCGGCCGAAGCGGCGGGGTACAGCCCGGACGTGATCGCGGCGCTGGCCGGGGCCGGCGTCGCCTTCAGCCGGGGGCCGCAGAGCGACTCGGCCGGCTCGCCGGCCATCCTCGCCCACGAGGGCGGAGGCGGCCGCGTGGTCTATGTCGCCTTTCCCCTCTATCTGCTGCCGGAGGAGGCGGCTACGACGATCGTCCGGAACGCGGCGGAGTGGCTGCTGGGGAAATAGCTGGGATGCGCATCGCCTATTTCTCTCCCCTAAATCCCGTCCCCTCGGGCATCTCCGACTATAGCGAGGACCTGCTGCCCTACCTGGGGGCCCGCGCCGCGGTGGACCTGTTCATCGACGAGGGCTACCGGCCGGCCAACGCCGACGTCCTGGCCCACTTTCGCGTCCACCCCTGCACGCGCTACCCGCGCATGCTGCGCCGGACCGGCTACGACGCCACCCTCTATCACGTCGGCAACAGCCCGGCCCACGACTATATCCTCAACACTCTGGAGAAGCACCCCGGCGTCGTCGTCCTGCACGACCACGTCCTGCACCACCTCATGCTGTGGCGGGCCTTTCGCCACGGCGACGGCACGGCCTACCACGATGCCATGGTGCGCTACGGCGAGGCGGCCTGGCGGCTGGCCCTGCGCATGATGCGCGGGCAGATGTCCGAGGAGGTCTTTCGCTACCCGCTGTGCGAGGAGGTCGTGGCCCGGGCCACGGCGGTGATCGTCCACAGCGAGCACGTCGCCGGGCAGGTGCGGGCGCTGCGCCCGGAGGTGCCGCTGGCGGTGGTGCCCATGGGTGTGCCGCTGCCGGCGCTGCCCGAGCGGGCGGAGGCCCGTCGGCGGCTCGGTCTGCCCCCCGAGGCGCTGGTGCTCTCCTCCTTCGGCCACATCAACCCCTACAAGCGCATGGAGCCGGCCCTGCGGGCCTATCGCCGGCTGCGCGAGACGCACCCGGAGGCCTGCTTCGTCCTGGTGGGCAGCGTCTCGCCCCACCTGGACCTGGCCGGCCTGCTGCGCCGCCTGGGCCTGCAGGAGAGCGTGCGCGTGACCGGCTACGCCGAGGTGGGGGCCTTTCTGGGCTACATGGCCGCCAGCGACATCTGCCTGAACCTGCGCTACCCCAGCGCCGGGGAGACCTCGGCCAGCCTGCTGCGCCTCCTGGGGGCCGGCCTGCCGACGCTCGTCTCGGCCACCGCCGCCTTCACCGAGCTGCCGGCCGACGTGGCCATCCAGGTGGGCGTGGGCGAGGAAGAAGAGGAGGAACTGTACGCCTTCCTCTCCTACCTGGCCGACCACCCCGAGGCCCGGCGAGCTCTGGGGGAGAGTGCCCGCCGCCACGTGGCGACGCAGCACACGCTGGAGGGCGCGGCCGCCGGGTACCTGCGCTTCCTGCAGGAGATCGCGCGGCCCGGGGGACCTGTCCAGCCTGCCGGGCCGCCGGCAGCCCCTCTGTTCGTCCCCCACACCGGCCGGCCGGCGCCCCTGCCGGAGACGCCGCCGGCCCCGGCGCGCCTGGAGGAGAGCCCGGCGCCGGCCGTGGAGCTGGCCGGCCAGGCCCTGGCCGAGCTGGGCCTCACGGAGGACGACCGCGCCTCGCTGCGGGCCGTGGCCGAGATTGTGGCCGACCTTCTCTGATCTCTCCTCTTCGCTCTCAGCTCTCTTCTCTCAGATCCGCTACCTCGACACGAGCGGCAGATAGACCATGTACGCCCACACATCCACCACGTGCACAGCGCTGGCCGTGCCCTGCCCGCCGCAGTTGGCCACCGTCAGGGTGACCGTGTGGGGGCCGGCGGCGGTGTAGGCGTGGGTACAGGTGATCCCGGTGCCCGTGCTGCCGTCGCCCAGGTCCCAGGTGTAGGTCAGCGGCTCCGTCCCGTCGGCGCTGGCGGTGAAGAGGACAGAGCTGTGGACGAAGGGCGCGAGCGGGCTGTAGACAAAGTCGGCCGTGCTGACCGGCAGACACCCCGCCACGACCGTGATCGTGTCGGTGGCGACGGCGGTGCCGCAGCGGTTCTCGGCCGCCAGCATGACGGTATGGTTCCCTGCCGTGGTGTAGGCGTGCGTGACGACCGACGACGGACCGATGACCACGGGTGACCCGTCCCCATAGTCCCAGGTATAGGTGATCGGCAGGGAGCCGGTGGCGCTGGCGGTGAAGGTGACGAGCTGGCCGACGGTGGGGGTGAGTGGCTCCCAGGCCAGCAGGGTGACGCCGGCCGGTCCGCAGACGGCCACGGTGTGGCCGACGACGGTGTAGGTGCAGGCGTTGGTAGCGGTCATGGTGACCAGGTAGTCGCCCGCGGCGTAGCTGTGGGTGATGACCTGGCCGCTGCCGGCCGTGCCGTCGCCCAGGGACCAGGTAAAGGCAATGGGCAGGACGCTCGTGGCGCTGGCGGTAAAGGTAATGACCTGGTCGCCGAGCGGGTCGGGCGGCGCCCAGGTGAAGTCGGCCTCCCGCACCGGGTCGCAGCCCACCACGCTGACGGTGCCGTTGACCGAATCCTCCCCGCAGCCGTTGGTCACGGTGAGGGAGAAGGGGTAGGTGCCGGTGCTGCCCAAGTTCACCGTCGCCGTGGGCTCGCCGGAGGAGCCATAGTCGCCGAAATCCCAGAGGTAGCTGAAGGGCGCCGTCCCGCTGAGGCTGGCGGTGAAGGTGACGACGACGCCGGCCGTCTCGGTCATGACCTCCAGGATCTGCACCGGGTCGCACGGCTCGACGTCCAGGAAGACCGCCGTGAGGGGGCCCCATTCATCGTTGACCGTCTTGCCGTGTACCAGGAGGTAGTGCCGGCCGGGGGTCAGGGAGGAGGTGTCCACCGTGGCCGTGGCCTGCTCGTAGGCCCCGCCCCAGGAGCCGTCGCTGGGGGCCATGGCGGTACCGCCGCCGTCGGCGCCGGGCTCGTCGAGGAAGTACTCCGCCCCGCCGATGGGGTCGGTCGGGTCGCCGCCGTAGCGCTGGTCCTGCAGGCCGGCGGTGAGCACGGCCGGCTGGCCCTGCGGCACGGTGACCGGGTCGACGTTCACCCAGAGGGTATCGGGTCCGTAGACCGCCGTGTAGGGGCTGCGGGTGATCTTGTGGGCGTAGAGAAAGACCGGCCGGTTCTCGGCCCAGAAGTCGCGCGGCATGCCGTCGATGCCATCGACGCAGCCAAAGGGCGGGAAAAAGCCGGCGCAGGAGCCATAGTCCGGCCCGACCTCGAAGACGTAGGAGGGGATGCCCAGCTTGCCGTAGGACCAGTCGCGGGTGGCGCCGTCGACGGTGTACATGGCTCCGGTGGGGCTGAAGTAGCCGTCGATCTGGCACATCTTGCGGGCGATGGCCTCCAGTCCGGCGTCGTTGGGAGCAGGGCTGGTCGTCCAGCCCCAGGGCCACAGGATCTCGTCGGCGTAGCTGTGCAGGGAGATCAGGAAGCCCTTGGTGTCGGGCGGGGCGGCCGGCGGGACCTCGTCGTCGCCGTTGGGGCCGTTCTGGTCGGGCACGACCTGCATGACATAGTCCTGGAAGGCGGAGGTCTCCGGCTCGGAGGCCTTGAGCGGGCCGCGGTAGGTTTCATCGCAGGGACTGCCACTGGAGCCGCCGCAGCAGCCCCACAGGAAGGAGTGGTTGCGGTCGAGGTCGACGCCCCAGGAGTCCGGGTAGGTGCAGCCGTCGTCCCAGTCCATGTTCTTGCGGCGGTAGGCGTTAATGTCCTGCTCGTTGGCCCAGTGCCCGTCGGGGTTGGCCATGACCTCGACATAGGCCACGTGCCAATCGACCAGCCAGGTCACGTCGGGGTCGACTCCGTAGCCGCCCTGGCCGTCGTAGCCGCTCGTCAGGTACTTGATGTAGCGGATGGCCAGCTCGGGCGTGGCGACCTCGCGGGCGTGGACCTCGGCGTGCAGGACAAAGGCCGGCTTCTCCAGGATCTCGCCGTAGGCGATGTCCTCGTTGGTGATGCGCAGCACCCACAGGTCGCGGTGGTGCTCGCCGGGCTGGCCGGCCATCCAGGCGTCGCCGATGTCGATCAGCTCGACGATGTCGGGGTAGGCGCTGTTGACGGCCTGGAGAAAGTCGACCACGTAGCGGTCGTAGCTGTTGCTGTAGAAGTTGTCGTAGTAGTAGTAGCGCGGGTCCAGGGGCGCCTCGATGCCCTCCTCGAGGACGCGCAGCACCTCGAGGCCATAGCCCTCGGCGCGCAGGGCGGTCTCCTCCTGGGGGGTAACCAGGGCGACCAGGGTGCCGGCCGCCCGGTCGACCTCCCAGACGTCCAGCCGGCCGGCCAGGCTGTCGAGGGACCCCTGGGCGCCGCCGTAGTCGACGCGCACGACGCGGCGGGCGGTGTCGGAGCCAGGCAGGGTGTCCTGGGCACCGAGGGTACCGGGGAGCAGGCCGGCCAGCAGGACGCCCAGGGCCACGAGGGAGAGGAGCAGACGGGCACGGTGCATGGGAAGACCTCCTTGCGCGGTGAGCAGGTTCGGCGCACGGTGTGCTGCGCCGGGGCCGGGCGTACGGGAGGGATTATACGACAGATGGGCGGCCACGGCAAATCGGCACCCACTTTATTGACAACCCCTGCGTTTTCTGGTACAATCGAACATCGCAACCGGCGCAGCAATGGCGCTGTGCCGGGGACCGAGGAGGGTACCCGTGTCCGGCCGGTGGGTACAGCGAGGTCGCCTGGTCCTGTGGGTCGTGGCGGTGCTGGTGCTGGTGGCTGCCTGCGAGGCAGAGTCTCCCGTGGCTCCTCCGCCCACCTCCACGCCGGGCGCGCATTTCCTCATGCCGACCCCGGCCATGCCGGTCTCGCCGCCGGCCTACACGCCGACCCCGGAGATGGTCCCCTATATCGTGCAGGAGGGCGACACCCTCTACGACATTGCCCTGCGCTACGGCGTCACCGTGGAGCAGCTCATCGAGGCCAACGACATCACCGACCCGAATCGCCTGAGCGTAGGGCAGGAGCTGTTCATCCCCGCGCCGCTGGAACCGACGGCAATCCCCTCGCCCTGGTAATGCGGGGCCCTGCCAGGAGCTGCCGTGCCTGGTGGGGGGAGCAAACGTGCCGGAAAACCGAAGCAAACTGGAGAACGCCGAGGAGGCAACGAATGGAGAAAACGATCGAGATCCGCTGGCACGGCCGTGCCGGCCAGGGGGTCGTCACGGCGGGCGAGCTGCTGGCCGAGGCGGCCATGGAGGAAGGCAAGTACTTCCAGGCCTTTCCCGACTACGGCCCGGAGCGCATGGGCGCCCCGATCAAGTCGTACACCCGCATCAGCAGCCACCCCATCGATGTGCACAACCAGATCGTGACGCCCAACGTGGTCGTGGTGGTCAATCCCAACCTGATCGGGGTGGTCGACCTGACCGAGGGGCTGTCCGAGCAGGGCCTGGTGATCGTCAACACCACGGCGACCCCGGCCGAGGTCCGCAAGCAGATGAAGCTGGAGGGCAGCCCGGTGCAGGTGTGGACGGTGGATGCCACACGCATCGGCATGGAGACGCTCCGCCGGGACATCCCCAGCACCATCATGCTGGGGGCGATCATCCGGGCCACCGGCATGGTGCGGCTGGAGAGCCTGACGCACCTGGTGGAGGAGAAGCTGGGCCAGAAGCTGCAGCGGCACGTGGTCGAGGCCAACCTGGCTGGCCTGCGCCGGGCCTACGAGGAAGCGATACAGGGATGACATGGTTTCGGCGGTCGGCCATGCTGGTTTGGACGGGAAGCTGACCGCTGAGAGCTGATCGCTCACGAGGAGACCGATATGCCCAAGGAATTGCTCACATGGAAAGAGGCCCGCATGGGCGGAACTGTCACCGAGCCGGGCAGCGCGGTGGCGTACCAGACCGGTACATGGCGCTCGTCGCGCCCGGTGCACGATATGGAGCAGTGCACCCACTGCATGATCTGCTGGGTCTACTGCCCCGACGCGGCCATCCTGGTCGAGGACGGCCGCTGGACAGGCTTCGACTATGACCACTGCAAGGGCTGCGGCATCTGCGCCGAGGTCTGTCCGGTCAACATCAAGAAAGCGCACGCCGTCACCGGGCAGATGGGCAAAGTCATCCAGATGATCCCCGATACGGCTGCCTAGGGCCCCCGAGGAGGAAGATGATGATCAAGCCGCTGTACCAAGCGCGCGATGGGGCCAAGGCCGTGGCCGAGGCCATGCGCCAGATCGACCCCGACGTCGTTGCCGCCTACCCGATCACGCCGCAGACCGAGGTGGTGCAGACCTTTTCCGCCTTTGTTGCCGACGGGCTGGTCGGGACCGAGTTCGTGGCCGTGGAGAGCGAGCACGCGGCGATGAGCGCCTGCGTTGGCGCGGCCGCGGCCGGCGGCCGGGTGATGACCGCCACGGCGGCCAACGGGCTGGCGCTGATGTGGGAAATGCTCTACATCGCCGCCTCGCTGCGCCTGCCGATCGTGATGACCTGTGTCAACCGCGCCCTCTCGGCCCCGCTGAATATCCACTGCGACCACTCCGACTCCATGGGCGCGCGCGACGCCGGCTGGATTCACCTCTTTGCCGAGAACGCCCAGGAGGCCTACGACAACACGCTGCAAGCGGTGCGCATCGCCGAGCACCCCGACCTGCGCCTCCCGGTGATGAGCATGCAGGACGGCTTTATCACCGGCCACGGCGTCGAGCGGGTAGCCCTTCTCCCCGACGAGGAGGCGCTGCGCTTCGTCGGCCCCTACGAGCCGGTCTTTGCGCTCCTGGACATCGACCGGCCGCTGACGATGGGGGCGTGGGACTTTTACGACTACTACTTTGAGCACAAGCGGCAGCAGACCGACGCCATGTCGCGGGTGCTGCCGGTGATCGAGGCGGTAGGCCAGGAGTACGGAGAGCTGACCGGGCGGCGCTATGGCATCTTGGACGCCTACGCCATGGACGACGCCGAGATGGCCATCGTCGTGCTCTCCTCGACGGCCGGCACGGCGCGCAGCGTCGTCCGCCAGGCCCGCGCCGAGGGGGTCAAGCTCGGCCTGCTCAAGCCGCGCGTCTTCCGGCCGTTCCCACACGAGCAACTGCTCGCCGCCCTGGGCAGCTGCCGGGCCGTGGCGGTTCTGGACCGCTCCATCTCCTTCGGGGCGATGGAGGGGGCCGGCCCACTCTACCTGGAGCTGGCCGCGGCCCTTTTCGCCCACGGCCGCTGCGACATCCCGATGGTCGACTATATCTTCGGCCTGGGCGGGCGCGACGTCGTGCCCGAACACATCGAGACGGTCGTGCGCGACCTGCAGGAGATCGTGCGCACGGGACAGCGCGGTCCACTGGTGCGCTACCTGGGCCTGCGCGAGTGAAACAGCAGTCAGCTGTCAGCGGTCAGTAGCCCGCTGGAACTGAGAGCTGACTGCTGAAGGCTGATTGCTTTCCAAGGAGAATACAGATGGCTATCAAGCTGAAGGAAATCGCCGGCCGCCCGGAGAAGCTGACCGCCGGCCATCGCCTCTGCGCCGGCTGCGCCGAATCGATCGTCATCCGCCAGATCCTGCACGCGATCGACGACCCGGTGGTCGTCTCCACCGCCACCGGCTGCCTGGAGATCGCCACCTCGATGTACCCGAACACGGCCTGGACGGTGCCCTGGATGCACAGCGCCTTTGAGAACGCCGCCACCAACGCCGCCGGCATCGAGGCCATGTACAAGGCGCTGGTGCGCAAAGGGCGCATCGCCGATCGCAATGTCAAGTTCCTGGCCATCGGCGGCGACGGCGCGACCTACGACATCGGCCTGCAGTGGATCTCGGGGGCCTTTGAGCGCGGGCACAAGATCGTCTACATCTGCCTGAACAACGAGGCCTACATGAACACCGGCATCCAGCGTTCCAGCGCTACGCCGCTAGGTGGGCACACCACCACGTCGCCGGCCGGCGAGGTCATCCCCGGCAAGGTGCAGTGGGCCAAGCCGCTGACCGAGATCATGGCCGCGCACGGCATCCCCTACGCCGCCCAGGCCAACCCCTGGCGCTGGCAGGACCTGATGGAAAAGGCCCGCAAGGCCGTCGCCGCCGACGGACCGGCCTTCCTGAACGTCATCTCGCCCTGCCCGCGTGGCTGGCGCCACGAGCCCAACGAGACCATCAAGATCGCCCAGTTGGCCAGCGAGACGTGCATGTGGCCGCTCTTCGAGGTGGAGAACGGCGCCTGGAAGCTCAACTACAAGCCCAGGGAGAAGAAGCCGGTCGAGGAGTGGTTCAAGTCGCAGGGCCGCTTCCGCCACCTCTTCACGCCGGCCTTTGAGCACATCATCGCCGAGGCGCAGGCCCGCGTGGACCAGGAGTGGCAGCGGCTGTTGGAGCGCTGCGGAGAAGCCTAGCGCGGCGCGGGCGGCGGCTGGGCCGGCCGCACGATGGCATCGCTGATGCGCACGGCACGCACGGCCTCCCGGACGTCGTGCACGCGGACCACGTCGGCGCCGCCGGCGATGCCCAGTGCCAGGGTGGCCAGTGTCCCCTCCAGGCGCTCCTCCGGGGGCAGCTTCAGCGCCAGGCCGATGAACGACTTGCGCGAGGTCCCCAGCAGGATCGGCCGGCCCAGGCTCCGGAGCTCGCCCAGCCGCCGCATTACCACCAGGTTCTGCTCCGGCGTCTTGCCAAAGCCGATCCCGGGGTCGACGATGAGCTGCTCCCAGGCGATGCCCTGGGCGACGGCGTAGGCGACGCTTTCCTCCAGGTCGGCCAACAGCTCTCCCATGAGGTCGCCGTACTCCACCTGCGGGTAGTGCCCGCCCAGGTCGCCGACGGTGGCGCGGGCGCGGCGGTTGTGCATGAGGACGAGCGGCACGCCGGCCTGGCGAACCACGGCGGCCAAGGCCTCGTTCCAGCCTTCCTCCGCCGGGTGGCGCAGCCCCCAGACGTCGTTGACCAGGTGGGCACCGGCCGCGAGCGCTGCACGGGCCACCTCGGCCTTGGAGGTGTCTACGGAGATCGGCAGGTCCACCTCCCGGCGCAGACGCTCGACCACCGGCACGACCCGGTCCAGCTCCTCCTCCGGCGAGACCTTCCCCGCCCCCGGCCGCGTGGACTCGCCGCCGACGTCGAGCAGGTCGGCGCCCTCGGCGGCGAAGCGCCGGGCCTGGGCCAGGGCGGCCTCCACGAGGGAACCCTCCCGGCCGAGCAGCCCATCCCCGGAGAAAGAGTCGGGGGTCAGGTTGAGGATGCCCATGACGTAGGTGCGCCGGCCCCAGGCGAAGGTGCGGCCGGCGATGGTCATCTCCCCCAGCGTCTCCCCGCGATAGCGGCGCAGGACCTGGTCGAGCGCCTCGGCCAGGGGCTGCAGGCCCAGGGAGCGCGGCTGGGCACGCAGCTTGGCGATCAGCCGGCGGTAGTGGCGCAGCGTACCCAGGAGCAGGACGTCGCTGGCGGCCCCGTCCTCGGCCAGGTAGCAGGTCCAGTTGACGGCGGCCTCGCCGCCCTTGCTGAGCATCTCCTGCTTGACGACGTTGGCCTGGGCGGCCGGCAGGCCCCGGATGACGATGGCGCGGAAGAGGCCCTTGGGGGACATGATCGCCGCGCCCTTGCGCGAGACGCCGATGCGGGCCATCTCGGCCAGGACCTCCTCCGGGGTGGATAGGCTCACGATGCGGGGGTGGTAGGGGTGGGGCATGAGGCACCTCTTGGATGGAGAGTGATGACCACGGTGGCCCCGGCCTTGACCCGCAGCAGGTAGTGGCTCGGGCGCGCTTTCGGCTCGCGGATTCCGACCGTCGTCCACGTCATCGGCCACCTCCCGTTATGGTTATATGATAGCACGGTAGTGACACTCGGCAAGCCGGAAACACTCTGGCGCTACCGCCCGGTCTTGGCCGGCTGACCGCGGATCGCTGACGCTGATTGCTCCTAGCGCTCTTCCCGCGTCCGCTCCTTGAAAACCAGCTTCAGCGGCACGCCGCTGTAGCCGTAGATCTGGCGGATGCGGTTCTCCAGGTAGCGCTGGTAGGAGAAATGGATGCCCTCGGGGTTGTTGGTAAAAAAGACAAAGGTGGGCGGGGCCACGGCGGCCTGGGTGGCGTAGTAGATGCGCATGGGCTGGCCCTTGTAGGCGGCCGGCGGATGGTCGTCGACGGCGCGGCGGACCAGATCGTTGAGCTGGGCCGTGGGGACGCGCTTGCGGCTCTCGTCGTAGACGTAGAGTGCCGTCTCCACCGCCTTCTTGACCCGCTGCCCGGTCAAGGCGGAGATGGACAGGACCGGGGCATAGTCCAGAAAGCGCATGCTGGCCCGGAGTTGCTGGACGTAGGTGTCGTAGGTATAGGGATCCTTCTCCACGAGGTCCCACTTGTTCAGCAGGAGGACGATCCCGCGGTAGGCCTGGACGACGAACCCGGCGACGTGGGCATCCTGGGCCGTGAGCCCGGCGGCGGCGTCGAGCAGGAGCAGGGCCACGTCGGCCCGCTCGATGGCCCGCATGGCCCGCATGACGCTGTAGCGCTCCACGCCGGCCTCGATGCGCCCGGCGCGGCGGATGCCGGCCGTGTCGATCAGCACCAGGCGGCGCTCGCCCCAGGGGAGCGGCGTGTCCAGGGCATCGCGGGTGGTGCCGGGGATTGCGCTGACGATGGCCCGCTCCTCGCCCAGCAAGCTGTTGAGGAGCTGCGACTTGCCCACGTTGGGCCGGCCGACGATGGCGATGCGCACGGCGCCCTCTTCCTCGGCTGCCGCCTCCTCCGTCGCCGGGGGCAGCGCCTCCACCACGGCGTCGAGCATGTCGGCCACGCCGCGCCCGTGCAGGGCCGAGACGGGCCATGGGTCGCCCAGGCCCAGGCGGTAGAACTCGACCGCGTTGAGGCTGCGCTCCTCGTTGTCGGCCTTGTTCACGGCCAGGAAGACGGGCTTGGCGCTCTGGCGGAGCTGCTGGGCGATCTCGTCGTCGCCGGCCGTGAGGCCGGCCACCACGTCCACCACCAGGATGACCGCGTCGGCCTCCTCGATGGCCAGGAGCGCCTGCTCGCGGGTGCGCTGGACGATGTCGGCGATGGGCAGGGAGGCGATCTCCTCGTCGGACATCAGCAGGCCGCCGGTGTCCACCAGGACGAAGGTGCGATTGTTCCAGGTGACCTCGCCGTAGAGGCGGTCGCGGGTCGTGCCGGGGAGGTCCGAAAGGATGGCGTGCCGCCTCCCCAGGAGGCGGTTGAAGAGGGTCGATTTGCCGACGTTGGGCCGGCCGACGATGGCGACGATCGGTTGGCCCATGCCTAACTCCAGTCGGCCCGGACGCGCTTGTGCAGCCCCAGGCGGTGAAAGAGGCCCAGCTGGACCAGCAGGCCGACGAAAAAGGCCACGACAAAGACCCACAACGGCTTGTCTCCAGTGGCCGGTGAGGCGGCCTGGAAGATCAGGTAGGCGCCAAAAGCCGCCGTCACCAGGATGATGACGTAGCGGAAGAGCGCGGCGAAGAGGATGCCCGCGACCACGGCGGCGGCAAAGGGCATCCAGGGCTCCTCCCAGATCCCTTGGAAGCTGGGAGCGAGCACGCTGCGCGTCAGGAAGAAGCCAAAGCCGGCGCCGACGACAAAGACAATCGCGCCGTGGATGGCCTTCAGAAAGCGCCAGCCCAGGAAGATGCCGGCGACCGCCGCCGCCAGGATGACGATGAGGGCGGTAGTGCCGACGAAATTCGAGAAGTAGGAGATCACAAAGCCGACCAGCGCGCCGATGGTGCCGCCCAGGAACATCCCCACCACGCGCAGGCCGGCCATGTAGAAGGAAAAGCCGAATAGGCAGAGGATGGCCCCGAGAGCCCCGCTCAGGTATGGCGTCATAGCTGCCTCCCACGGCCAGAAAGCGGCCCCAAGTAGAGATCCAGTGACCGTATCATACCATCGGCCGGGAGGGTTGTCAAAGAGCGCCCGCGCGCTATTGACATCCACACCTCGCGGATATATGATGGGTGGCAGGATCGGGGCCGGCGGTCGCCCGAAGCCTCCCACGCGGAGGCCCGGCGCGAGCGCCGGGGGGCTTCCCACGCCGGCCTTCGCGGAGCCTGACGGCCCGGGAGCAGAGCCATGAATACGCGCCCATCTGCCATCAAGCGCCTGGCCTGGGGCCTGTTCATGCTGCTGGCCCTGGGCACCACCGTGGCCACGGCCCAGGGGCCCGCCGCGACGCCCACCGCGGGCGGGACAGGTGCCGCGGGCTGGCAGATCATGCGGGTGGACGCGCCTCACCAGTTCACGGGCATGCGCGACCGCAGCCTGGCCCTGGACGCGGCCGGCCGGCCCCACATCGCCTACGGGGGAGACTTCCTCTACTATGCCTCCTACGACGGCAGCGCCTGGCAGATCGAGGTGGTCGACCCCTCGAGGAATGTAGGACTCCACACCTCGTTGGCGCTGGACGCGCTGGACCGGCCGCACATCAGCTACTACGATGAGGCCAACGACAACCTGAAGTACGCTTCCTTCGACGGCGCGGGTTGGCAGATCGAAGTGGTGGACAGCCCCGGCCACGTGGGCATGGACACCTCCCTGGCATTGGACGCGCAGGGCCGGCCGCACATCAGTTACGCCGACTGGTGGAACGGTGATCTGAAGTACGCCTTCTTCGACGGTGGGGCCTGGCAAATTCAGGTCGTGGACAGCGCCGGCGAGGTGGGGGCTGACATCTCCATGGCGTTGGATCAGAACGGTCATCCGCACATCAGCTACTACGACTGGACCCATATGGACCTGAAGTACGCTTGCTTCGACGGTGCGGCCTGGCAGCTTCAGGTCGTGGACAGCGTGGGACCGGGATCCGTCTCGCGGGCGTTGGCCGTTCCGGGCCAGCCGCGCGGCAGTGGGTACGACGCGCCCGATGGCGTCGGTCTGGAGTCCTCCCTGGCGCTGGACAAGGATGGCCGGCCGCACATCAGCTACCACGACACCACCGACAGCGACCTGAAGTATGCCCGCTTCGACGGTGTCGCCTGGCAGGTCGAGGTCGTGGACAGCGTGGGGGACGTGGGTTGGTACACCTCGCTGGCGTTGGACACTCTGGGCCGGCCGCACATCAGCTACCTGGACTACACCCATTGGGACCTGAAGTACGCCGCCTTCGACGGCGCGGCCTGGCAGGTCGAGGTGGCGGACGCCGACGGGGGGGCATACACCTCGCTGGCGTTGGATGCCTCCGGCCGGGCCCACATCAGCTACGGCATCTCCTCCACCCTGCGGCACGCCTGCCTCGATGGCGCAGTCTGGCAGATCGAGGTCGTGGACCGGGCCGGGAAGGCGGGCTGGTACACCTCCCTGGCGCTGGACCGCGCGAACGGTTGGCCGCACGTCGCCTACAGCGCCTCCGAGGGCCTGAAGTACGCTTCGTACGACGGCGTGGCCTGGCAGACGGAGGTGGTGGACGGCGGGTCGGCCGTGGAGTCCACCCGCTACCTGGTGTTGGACGCTACCGACCGGCCGCACCTCAGCTACAACAGCGCTGACGGGCTGAAGTACGCCTTCTTCGACGGCGTGGCCTGGCAGAGCGAGGTGGTGGACGGGGCCGGGGGCTACTACATCTCGCTGGCGCTGGACGCGCTGGGCCGGTCGCACATCAGCTACTACGACACGACCAGCGGTGACCTGAAGTATGCCCACTGGGTCGACCCGGACGGCCCGGCCGCGCAGGCCCAGGGCCACGACTGGGAGATCGAGGTGGTGGACAGCGCCGGGGACGTGGGCGCGTACAGCTCGCTGGCGTTGGACGCGCACGGCCGGCCGCATGTCAGCTACACCGACTGGACCAACGGCGTTCTGAAGCACGCCTCCTTTGATGGCACGGCCTGGCAGATCGAGGTCGTGGATGGCACCGGCGGAGCGTGTAGCTCCCTGGCCCTGGACGCCTCCGGCTGGCCGCACATCAGCTACTGCGGCCAGGGCGCTCTGAAGTACGCTTCCTTCGACGGCGCGGCTTGGCAGAGCGAAGTGGTAGACGGTATCCCAGTGGGCTGGTTCACTTCCCTGGTGTTGGATGCCTCCGGCCGGCCGCGCATCAGTTACCGTGACTGGGCCAAGGCTGACCTGAAGTACGCGTCTTTCGACGGCGCGGCCTGGCGGATCGAAACCGTGGACGACACCGCGAACGTGGGCGAGTACAACTCCCTGGCATTGGATGCACAGGGGTGGCCGCGCATCAGCTACTACGATGAGACCCTCGGCGACCTGAAGTACGCCTGCCGGGGGGTGTGCTTTCCGGTGGCGCGGTGGTTCCTGCCGCTCGTCGTCAGGAGCTTCGGCTATCTCCGGCAGCCATAGCGGTGGAACCACGAAGGGGGTACTCCCATGAAGCGGTTCTCCCACAGGATCGGGGCGCTGCTCGCGGTGGCGCTTTCCCTGGCGGCGCTGCTGCTTCTCTACCTGGCAGTACGGGGAGGTCCGAGGCCGGTCGAGGTGGCCGCGGGCGGGGAGATTCCCCCGCCTTGCGCCCCCTCACGGCAGCCCCCGACTCCACCCACGGCCGCCGTACTACAATCGCCAGAGGTCAGCCCGCCGCCGTTGTCTGCCCGGCCCATGAGCTACGACGCCGATCGGCACCTGTCCATCTTGTACGATGGTGTATTGACCTGGGAGTACGATGGCACCTGGCACCCGGTGACCACCACGCACGCTCCTCAGATAGACTGGGGCGCGGTGATGGTCTACGACCAGGCCCGCCAACTGACCGTCCTCGGCGGCCTGCGCGGCAACTACTACAACGAAACCTGGGAGTACGACGGGGCAGACTGGACGCAGGTCACTCCTACCGTCCCCTACCCGACACGAGTCTATGGGGCGATGGCCTATGACAGCGCCCGCAGCCGGGCCGTCTTCTTCGGGGGCATGTGGTGCGAGAAACCGGGGTGCGCCTACTACGACGAAACTCGGGAGTACACCGGCACGGACTGGGTGCAGATCACGACCACGCACGTCCCGGCGGCACGCGCCAGCCTCGCCATGGCCTACGACTCGGCGCGGGGAGTCACCGTCCTCTTTGGCGGAGGGATTGCCGGGCAGGCCTTTGCCGACACCTGGGAATACGACGGAGCGGACTGGACACAGGTCACTCCCACCGTCTCCCCGCCGGCGCGTGCCGGCCACGCGATGGTCTACGACGCCGCCCGCGGGGTGGTGGTGCTCTTTGGCGGATACGGGGAAGGCGACACTCTCAACGACACCTGGGAGTACGATGGGGTGACCTGGCACCTGGTAACGCCGACACTCTCCCCATCACCAAGGACCTATCATGCGATGACCTACGACGCTGCCCGGGGCGTGGTCGTGTTGTACGGTGGGGCCAGGCCAACAGGAGGTTCTTTTGGCGATACCTCGGAATACGATGGGGCATCATGGAGTCTTGCTGTTCAGCAAGGTCCAGCGATTCAAGCTGTTCCCTATCCCTACTGTTCTACCCAGCGTCCCACCGATGCCGGCACCTTTTACATTATGCCCATCATGGATGTCGGCCACAAGCCGACGTACAGCTGCCGTGACTATGACACCTTGTGCTGTGGATGCCAGGCCGATGGATGCGGAGGGCTTTGGTGCCCGCCTTCATGTTGGGACCCGAGCGCTCCTGGCCATAACGATGACCTCGTCGAGTTGGTAGACATGAAAAGCGACCTGGGAGCGCAGTACAGTAACCCCAACGTCGCCGTCGGCTTCTCCGTGCCCATATTCTACATGGCTGAGATAGATGCGGGCGATGACTACCACTTTGACGAGACTATCCTGCGCTACGTCCTGGCCGTGGCCATCGCCACCGGCACGCCGATCCTGCTTCACCTGAACGGCCAGCAGTGGGCCGGTGTGAGCCCGTTGACACAGCACTTACTGGAAGGCAACGAGGCCAATATGCACACAACGGACCCATCCGACATAAACGCAGTACCGGCACCCTGCCCTGGTACGCCCCGGGTCGAGGCCAGGATATCACCGGCTCGGACATCGACCTGGCTTTCTCCTCCCTCCACTGGCTCCTGCATCGAGAATTCCAGTACTACAAAGAGCGGAACTTGAAGGAGGTCATTTGCTGGCTGCAGACCTTTCGCAATTCGCCAAAGAGCGGGCTGCTGGTCGGCGTCAGCACCGATTCGGAGATCGGGATGAGTTCCCTCTACGCGGCCCGTCCTGACCTGGAAACATATACCGACTGTGGCGGTAGAACCTGCAACTACAACCCGTGGGATTTCGAGGCCTCTTTCGACTACCAGGACCAGTTCGACTATCGTGGGAGGCATCCCGTTGAATGCGAGAGTAGTCCCGCACCACAACCACAGTACTGCACCGGCGGTGTCCGGCATGAGTTTGTGGATGCGATGATCGGCCAGTTCGGCGGCGACATAGGAGCATTCAACACGGAGATGGGCACAGATCTACATGACTGGTGGGCGAACCACGCCGCCGGGTCTGCCGACCATTTCCGAGACGGGTATTCGGTCCAGAACAACCCCCCGGTGTGCGAGTACTATGTCCCTGGGTACGAGTACTGGAGATGCATCTACCGGCCACAGACCGGGCCCATCCCCTACAACCAGAACTATATCAATACCTGGACGGCGTTTCGACGGCAAGTCGTTCAAACATGGGTCCAGCGGACAGCCGACTGGATCACCTGCTCAAACCCCGGCGCCGCCGGCCAGCACATGTGGCCGTGTCCCCTGGCCGACGCGGGCTGCCCTGTACCCTCGGGAGGACTCCCCACCTACATGGTCTTTACCCACCAGGCCTCCGATCCATCCCCACAGGATCACTTCTGCAGCCCGCTCTGGACGGCCCAGGTTACGAACGGCCAGGTGGGGCTGACCGCCTACGATCTCCAGGCTGCGAGCCTGGGCACCGATTGGGATCACCCGGACGACTACAACGACTACTTTTTCCAGGTCAAGAGCCTGGCCGATGGCCAGGATAACCGCTATCGCTGGGGCTTCTTTGAATGGAACCCCATTGATTGGGACTGTTATGATCCAGAGTACGACATCAACTATCAAACACTGCTGAACCTCTACAACTGTGGGGCAAGCGTAGTCTGCCCCTATCGGTGGCCAAGCGAAGTACTGCTCGAGCCCTGTGGTGGCACCTGGCGTCGCCCTTACCAGATCGAGGGTACATCTCTGCAGAGCGCGATATACAACTTCCTCAGCAACCACTATCCTTATGATCCCTGCCCGCCAGGGCAAGCCTGCATATATCTCCCCCTTGTGCTCAAGCGGCCATGTACCCCTGGCGGCGCATTAGCCCCTACACGGGCTCCGCCATCCGGCTATCCGCCTCTGCCTACACCGGAGGCCTATCCTCCGCCGCCAACCCCGCCTCCTTCTCCCACGCCTGCTCCCTCCCCAACGCCGACCCCGTGGGACACTACGCCTCCGCAATCGTCCGCGGGCCTGCTGCCTGTCTATCACAACACCTCTTCCTTCAACGTCACCTGGTTCGGCCATGACGATAGGTCGGGCATAGAGGAATTCAACCTCCAGTATCGCGACGGAATAGGTGGGCAGTGGCTCGACTGGCTGAGCTATCCCATTCCGTTCTTCGCTGCATTCACCGACGCCCAGGACGGTCACACCTACTACTTCCGCTGCGGCGCCCGCGACCACGCCGGCAACGAGGAGGACTGGCCCACCGACCCCGACTACGATGCCTTCACCACCGTGGACCTGACCCCGCCGGCCTCCAGCGCCACCTCGCCTCCCTATGACAACGCCACCCCCATCCCGGTGTCCTGGACGGCGAGCGACGCTACGTCGGGGGTGGCCAGCACCGCCCTCTGGTACAGGTTCGGCGGAGGCGGGTGGACGGACAGCGGCCTGAGCCAGGGCGGCACCTCCGGCAGCTTCGACTTCACCCCGGCCGGTGGCGACGGCACCTACTACTTCGCCACGCGCGCCCGCGACCACGCCGGCAACCTCGAGGCCGTCCCCGGCGGCTCCGGCGACGACCACACCGTGTACGACACCGTGCCACCCTCCTCCCAGGTCTCCGCCCTGCCCACCTATACCTACCAGTCGCCCTTCACCGTCCACTGGAGCGGCACGGACGACCTCTCCGGCCTGGACCACTATGACCTCTTCTACCGCGACGAGTCGGCGGCCGGCTGGACCTTCTGGCTCTCCGCTCCGCCCCTGCAGACCTGGGCCAGCTTCTCCGGCCAGGCCGGCCGCACCTACCACTTCTGCTCGCGCGGCGTGGACCAGGCCGGCAACCCCGAGCCCTGCCCGCCCCCCGGCGTGGGGGAATGGCCGATCCAGAGCGACGCCCGCACGTCTGTCGCGCCCGGGTCGCGAGTGAGCGCTCTCCCACCCTACACCGGCAGCCGCACCTTCCTGGTCTCGTGGAGCGGCTCGCCGGGCGTGCAGGGCTATGACGTGCAGGTACGTGACGGGCCCTACGGCGCCTGGAACACCTGGAAGAGCAATGTCCCCTACACGCAGGCGTCGTACACGGGGCAATGGGGCCACATCTACTACTTCCGCAGCCGGGCGCGGCAAGGCACAGTCTGGGAGGTCTACCCCTACGACTATGACACGTACACGAAGCTGGTCGAGCCCGCCGAGGCGCAGGGGCCGCCTCCCCCGCGGGAAGCGTATCCGCCCGACGAGGCGCCCGATCGGATGGAGGAGGTGACCCGGACGCAGGCGCTCGGGCTGCCGGTCGTCGGCTACATCGCCCCGCAGGGCGACGTGGACTGGTACCGCTTCGAGGTGACCGAGACGATGCGCCTGCGGGTGACGCTCTACGACCTGCCGGCCGACTATGACCTGTACCTGTTCGACGCGACGGGGGAGTTCCTGTGGGCCTCGACCTGGGGCCGGCAACTGCCGGAGGAGGTGGTGGTGCGGGTGCCGGCCGGGGTGTACTACGTGCAGCTCGCCGGCTATGCCGGGGCCTGGGATGGGGAGGTGCCCTACAGGCTGCTTGCGGAGCCGGCCGGCGGGCCGTAGCGCAGCTTCGCGCACGATGTGCTATAATCGAGCCAGCTTGCGCGTTCGGGCCCCACCCAGTGGCTCGGGCATGGGCAACCCACCCGGTCTGCGCTGGATCCCCTCAGCCCAGAACGGGCCAGACGCGCATCTGCAGGTGTGAGGAGGAGCAATGTTCCAACCTCGTCCGGCCCAGGCACAGGTGTTGTCGTACGAGGGCGGCTACATGGCCGTCTCGGCCGTCCCCGGCAGCGGCAAGACGGTCACGCTGGCGGCCCTCGCGGCGGACGTCCTGGCCCGCGGCCTCCCGGAGGAGAGCGCCGTCCTGGTGGTCACCTACATGAACTCGGCGGTGGACAACCTGGCCCACCAGATCGCCCGGCGGATGGAAGAGTCCGGGGTGCGGCAGGGCCGCTACGAGGTGCGCACCCTGCACAGCCTGGCGCGCGAGATCGTCCTGGAGCAGCCCGGGCTAGCCGGCGTCGTCCCCACCTTCCCCGTCCTCGATGAGCGCATCGCCCAGGCCCTGCTGGAGCGGGCCGTCGACGTCTGGCTGGCCGGCCACCCCGGCTTCTGGGAGGCGTTCCTGGACGAGGACAGCGCCGACGCCCGCCACTTTTGGCGGCAGCGCATCGTGGAGATGGCCCTGGCCACGATCGAGGTGGCCAAGAACCGCCGCTGGCGGCCGCAGGCCATCCTGGGGCGACTGGACCGGCACGGCGCCGCGCCGGTCGACCTGCTGGGCATGGCCGTGGAGATCTATGCGCTCTACCAGGCCCACGTCGAGGCCAGCGGGGGGCTGGACTTTGACGACCTGGTCTGGCGGGCAGTGGATCTGCTGGAGGCCCACCCCGACTTCCTGGCGCGCCTGCGGCGGCGCTGGCCCTACATCCTGGAGGACGAGGCCCAGGACAGCGTGCCGCTGCAGGAGGAGCTGCTGGCGCTGTTGGCCGGCCCGCACGGTAACTGGGTGCGCGTCGGCGACCCCAACCAGGCCATCACCAGCACCTTCACCGCCGCTCATCCCCGCTACTTCCGCGCCTTCATGGAGCGGCCGGAGGTGCGCACGGTGACCATGCCCCAGACCGGCCGCTGCGCCCCGCGCATCATGGCCCTGGCCAACCACCTGGTGGAGTGGACCTGCGCGCGCCATCCGCTGCCGGAGGTGCGGGAGCGGGCCTTTCGCCTGCAGCGCATGGAGCCGGCCCCGCCGGGCGACGCCCAGCCCAACCCGCCCGACGAGGCCAGCAACGTGGCCGTCCACAGCGCCGGCTACGCCCGGCGCGAGCAGGAGGAGCTGCCACGGGTGGCCGGCCTGCTGGAGCGCTACAGCGAGCGCTTCCCCGAGCGCACCCTGGCCGTGCTCGTGCCGACGAACGAGGTCGGCTACCGCATGGCCGCGCTGCTGGCCTCGCGGGGCCTGCCCTACGACGAGCTGCTGGAGAGCTCCTCCCAGGCCCGCGGCGTGGCCGGCGTGCTGGCGGCGCTGCTGGCCTTTGCCGCCGACCCGCTCAGCCGGGAGGCCCTGGCGCGCTCCTTCGAGGCCCTGGTGGAGCACGAGTGGCTGCCGCTGGCCCGCGAGCGGGCGCGCCTGTCCCGCCTCCTGCGCAGCTGCCGGGCCAGCGAGCGGCTGCTCTACCCGGCCGTCGGGGAGGACCCCCTGGAGGCCCTCCCGGCCGGCCGGGCCGCACGTGCCGACCTGGAGGCCCTGGCCCCCTTCCTGAACCTCCTGCGCCGGGCACTGGCCGCGGCGGCGCTGCCGGTGGACCAGTTCGTGCTGGTGCTGGCGGGCGAACTCTTCGCCAGGCCGGGCGACCTGGCCACAGCCCAGCAGATCGCCGCCCACCTGCGCCACCTGGCCGAGGCCGATCCGTCGCTACGCCTGCCCGACCTGGCCGAGGAGCTGGGGCGAATCGCCCAGGGCCGGCGGCGCTTCGTCGGCCTGAGCGAGGACGACCTGGGCTTTGTGCCCAAGCCGGGCCGGATCACCGTGGCCACACAGCACCGCGCCAAGGGGCTGGAGTGGGACTTTGTCTGCCTGGTGGGGATCGACCGCTTCTGGGTGCCCTATGACCTGCAGCAGAGCTTCCTGGGGAGCTACGCCGAGGTGGGGGGCAACCCTACGGCCACGGTGCAGGCCCAGCTCCGCGCCGCCATGGGCGACCCCGGCGCGGCCGCCGACACCACGGAGGCCACCCGCCAGGCCAACCTGGAGACGATCGCCGAGCGGCTGCGCCTGCTCTACGTCGGCATCACCCGCGCCCGCCGGCACCTGCAGCTCTCCTGGAGCCGCTCCGTGGAGGTCTATGGCCGCGATCGGCCACAGGAGCCCACCCCGGTGCTGCGGGAGCTGGGGGAATACCTCAAGAAGCTGTCAGCCAGTAGCGATCAGCGCTGAGCGATCAGCGGTCAGAGTGAAGAGCGCGGCTGAAGTCCAATCGCTGATCGCTCAGCGCTGATCGCTGATCGCTGACCGCTGACCGCTACTTCTCATCCAGCAGCCGCCGTTCTCCCTCCAGCGCGCGCAGGGGGCCGATGTCCTGGGTTACCTCCAGCGTGCCCTGGTAGACCCCCTGCTCGTCGCGGACGGCGTAGTAGGCGATGTGGATGAAGCGCCCACGCATCTGGATCCAGAAGGTGGCCTCGTCGCGCCGGCCGGCGCGAAAGTCGTCCAGGATTTGCTGCACGCGGTGAATGCTGGTCGGCGGGTGGCACTGCTGCACGGCCCGGCCGATGATGGCCGGCGAGCGCGGGAAGATGCGCTCACGGGTCTGGGAGAAGAAGCGCACCCGGTCGTCCTTGTCCACGTAGGTGATGTCCACCGGCAGGTGGGTGAGGAGACGGTTGACCTCGGCGGCGGTCAGCGCGCCGGTGTCGAGCTGGATCAGCCCGGCCTCTGCCGCCGGGGCCGCGGCCGGCGGTGCCGCCGGGGCCGGTTCAGCCGCCGTGACCTGTGGCGGCCACCGGTCGCCCGGCTGCACGTAGGCATAGCCGATCTCGGCCTCCTGGGCCCGGATGGCCCGCCACTCCTCCTCGCTCAGCTTCTCGAGGGCGGTGGGGTAGAGGATGTGGTCCTCCTTGTAGAACATCTCGCGGACGGTCTTGTCGAGCGGCCCGTAGATGCCGTCCAGGTAGGCGTTGAAGGCGGCCGGTTCGCCCAGGCCGCCCGCCAGCAGGCCCTCCAGCGCCTTCCAGCCGGCGCGGACGTCGTCGTGGATGGCCCACATCACCCGCGAGGGGCCGCTGAAGCCGTGCTTCTCCAGGTAGGGGAAGAGGATGTTCTCCTTGCGCAGGTAGTGCTTCTCGTACGCGCGCAGGGCCCGCAGGCGCTCGCGGGCCTGGGCCAGCGTCTCCGGCCCGGGCTGGGCCTGCAGCGCGCGCAGGGCCGTTCCGAGCGACTCCAGGACCTGCGCCGCGGCGGCGTTCTCGGCGCGGAAGGTGTGGATAGGGTGGCCGGGGATGGTCTCCGGCCTGGCTTGCGTGTCCAGGGAGTCGCGGAAGACGGCGACGTGCACGTCGCAGAGGCGCTTGACCTCGCTCTCCGGGAGCCCCCCGGAGATCAGGGCCTGCTCAACCGCGGCGAGCTCGCTGGCGCCGACCTCCTGGAGCAGCCGGGCGAACTGCCCCTTGACCTCGTCGACGGACTTGCCCTCGTGCAGTTGGCGGATCAGGTCCTGCAGCACCTGCTGGCGCTTCTCGCGGTTGTTGATGTACTCGCTCACGGCAGCCTCCTTGCATTGTCTGCAGGTTCAGTGTAGCAGAAAGGTGCCCGCTCGTCTGCGACGAAAGTCTCCTCGGCATGGCCCGTCGTCATGCCCGGCCTTGCGGGGCAAACGTCGAGAAAACTCTTGCATTGCCCGGTGACTTGCAGTATAATGTATCCTGTCGTTGCCCGTGCCCTGCGGGGGGTCGGGTGCGTGCTGGGATCGTCGAGGCGCGCGCCGCCGGGCGTTCGCAGCATCCGCTCCACCGCCCGCGAAAGTCGAACCATGAATCCAGAGATCGCCGCCATCATCGGCCTGTGCGTCTTCCTGGTGCTGTGGTACGGGGCGGGATACCTGTACAACCGCCGCCGGGGCCAGCGCATCTACCAGTGGCTGCGGGCCGGCCTGGATGTGTGGGGCCGGAAGTGGCAGACCACATGGCTCGGCTCCTCCTCTTCCGGCGTCCGCCTCTCGACCACAGAAGCGGTCCCACCGTTCCAGACGGCGGATATCCTTCTGCTGTTGGAAAGTCGCGAGATCGTCTTCTTCTGGCTTCTCGACCTGCTGCGTGGCCGGCGCGATTGGCTCATCCTCAAGGCGGCGTTCGACAAGGCCAGGCCGGGCGAGGTGGAGGTGATCCCCACCCAGTCGCGGCTGGCCCAGGGCTTCCGCCAGCAGAGCGACCCTCCCTGGAAGTGGCAGGATGGGCCCCACGGCCTGGCCGTCGCCTACCGCGGGGCCGAGGCCCAGCACCAGGTGGCCCGGTTGGCCTCGTGGCTGGACGACTATGGCGCCTGCCTGGACCGTCTCTCCTGGCGCAAGGAGACGCCGCACGTCCAGGTGCAGCTGCGGGTGGCCGGCCTGCTCGATAGGTCCAGCGACACGTTCCTGACGGATCTGCACAGTGCGGTCATTGGGACGGCGGAACCCTGAAAGGACCGCCGTTCTGGTTTCTGACTCTTTTTCGGTCGCCGTTACCATGCTCGGGGGCGAAAGGAGGTGCTGCGAGAGAATCGGTGGCAAGCAGGCCAGCACCGTTTCCTGTTGGGCTGTTGTGGTCGCGCAAAAGGAGGTGTAGGAGATGAACTCTCTGTTCGTGTTGCTCGTAGCGGCCGTGGCCATCGGCGTCGGCTACTTCTTCTACGCACGGCGCATCGACCGCAGCATTATCCAGCCTGACCCCAAGAAGGCCACGCCGGCCAAGATGTACATGGACGGCGTGGACTTTACCCCGGCCGGCGGCACCGTGCTCTTCGGCTACCAGTTCAAGTCGATCGCTGCCCTGGGGCCGATCACCGGGCCGATCATCGCCGTGCAGTGGGGCTGGCTGCCGGCCCTGCTCTGGGTCATCCTGGGCACCTTTTTTATCGGCTGGGTGCAGGACTACGGATCCATGATGATGGGGGTGCGCCGCGAGGGGGACACGCTGGGCGCGCTGAGCTACAAGCTCGTCTCTCCCCGCGCGCGCAACATCCTCATGATCTTCATCTACTTCTACCTGCTCTTGATCATGGGGGCCTTTGGCAACGCCATCGGCAAGCAGCTCATGATCAACCCGAAGGTGCCCTTTGGCATCCTCGTCGTGGCCCTGATGGGCGTCCTGGCCGGCCAGATGACCTACAAGTGGCGGCGCGACATCATCCTCACCACGGTCGTCACCGTCGCCATCACCCTGGTGGGCATCTGGGTCAGCACCCTGCCGTTCATGTCCGACCTGTTCTCCAACATCTACAGCATACAGGTTGTGGAGGGCAAATCGGTCTCGCCTACCTGGTTCCTGGGCAACACGCAGGCCCAGGTGATCGGGACTCTCCTGGTCGTCGCCTTCTGCTACCTGGGGTCGGTGCTGCCGATCTGGTCCTACGCCCAGCCCATCAACTACGTCTCCTTCTGGATCGTCTCGCTGGGGGTGCTCTGCGGCATCATCGGCCTGTTCATCGGGCATCCCGGGATGGGCGACTTTCCCGTCTTTACCCAGTTCACCACCGCCAGCGGCCCGCTGTGGCCCATCCTCTTCATCACCATCGCCTGTGGGGCCATCTCCGGCTGGCACAGCCTGGTCTCCACCTCCGGCACGGCCCGGCAATTGGAGAAGGAGACCGACGCCCTGCCGGTGGGCGGCGGAGCCATGTTCATGGAGATGGTCTTTGCCGTCATCGCCTTCCTGACCGCCACCGTCGCCTTCGGCGGCTTCCAGGGATACAAGGATGCCGGCGGGGCGGGCGCGGCCCTGACCGTCTTCTCCAAGGGCCTGGCCGAGTTCCTGGCCCAGCTCGGTATCCCCAAGGACTTTGGCACCGCCTACGGCGCGGTCTTCCTCACTATCATGGGTCTGACGATCATGCAGCTGTGCGTGCGCTTCATGCGCGTCGCCAGCAGCGAACTGCTGGGCAAGGCCATCCCGGTGATGAAGAACGTCCACGTCGGCACCATCGTCGCCCTGATCCTGACGCTGATCTTTGTCTGGGTCATCCCCTGGCTGACCATCTGGTCCGCCTTTGGCGCAGCCAACCAGCTGATGGCCGGACTGGCCCTGCTGCTGATATCGATCTGGCTGATGTCCGAGGGCAAGAGACACCTCTGGGCGCTCATCCCCGCCATCTTCATGCTCGTCACCACCATCGGCGCGCTGATCTACCTGGCCTACGCCCAGATCGACAAGGTGGTCAAGGGCGGTCTCACCACAGAGGCCCTCATCGCCGCTATCCTGATCGGGCTCATCGCCGTGGTGCTGATCGCGGCCGCGCTCTTCCTGATCTGGGACGGGGTCCAGGCCCTGCTCAGACCCAGGAAGAAGGAAGAAGCGGCCGAAACCGCGTAGTGGGACCGTGCCGCGGGTGGGGAGGACAGCCCCCGCCCCCCCACCCGCGGCCTGCAGAGAGGTCGAACGGACCACTATGCCAGAACGATCTCCGCCGGTCCTCCTGGAGGTACTGGCGCCCATGCCCACGGGCCTCTATCACTGTGCCGGGTGCGAGCACATGCTGGACCTGGCCGGCGTGGGCGCCGCCGTGCACCGGCAGATCGAGGCAGACTGCCCACCCGAGCTGCTGGCCGAGGCCCAGCGCCTGGCGGCATGGCTGCAGGACCTGGCGCAGCGCTACGCAGAGCGCCTGCGGATCCGCCTGCTGGACCCGCAGTCGCCCCGGGGCCTGGGCCGGGCCCTTCGCCACGGCATCCGTCGCTATCCGGCCTTTATCATCAACGGCCGGCGCAGTCACGTCGGCTGGGAGGCGGCTCCTCTGGAGCAAGCCCTGGAGCAGGAGATGGCCTCGGGACACCCATGCCGCGGTCCCCGGCGGTTGAGCTGGGACCGGGCCCGGCCCTGGCTGCGCCGCATGGCCCGCGCGGCCGGCGAGATCTTCTACGGGATGACCGTTTTCGACTGGGTGCGCGAGCTGCGGCGGGAGCGCGGCGAGATCGAGCACCTGTTCGTGCTGATCACCTTTGGCGACCTGGTCGGCCTGCCCGTCCTGCCGCCCTACTATACCCTGCGCCTGCTGCCCTATGCCATCCCCTGCATCCAGGGCTGGAAGAGGTGCCTCCTGCGCGAGCGCGACCTGACCGACCTGGCCGGGCTGATCGAGGGCATCGACTGAGACCTGCAATGAGTGGAGGATTCTGGTGAGCGAAGAAGAAAGACCGAACATCGTCAAGCGCGTGGGCCGCGCGGCCAAGGGGTTTCTCTACGGCATGGCCGGCCATGACATGACCCGTTTTGCGCTGAAAACCCGCGGCAGCATGGAACACCTCTTCATCCTGATCACCATGGGTGACCTGCTGGGCATCCCCATCCTGCCGCCCTACTACTCGCTGCGCCTGCTGCCCTATGTCGTGCCGCAGATCAGCACCTGGAAGCGGCGCATGCTCCGCGAACGCGACCTGACCGACGCCCTGGCCTGAGCACGGCAAACCAAGGAGGAACCGTTGTCACTCGCCGAAGTCTTCCAGAGGTTCCCGGATCGCCGCTACATCGAGTTCGGCGGCAAGGGGGGACTGGGCAAGACCACCTTCTCCGCCGCCACCGCCTACTGGCTGGCCAAGAAGGGCTACAAGGTGCTGGTCTTTTCCGTGGACCCGCAGGCCTCCCTTTCCGATATCTTTGAGCGCGACATCTTCGGCCAGGGGGCGGTGGAGATCATGCCCAACCTCTTTGCCCAGGAGATCGACGCCGACCGCCACATCCGGCAGTACCAGGAGGAGATCCGCCAGCGCATCCGCGACATGTATGGAATGGACGAGATCCCCGAGGAAGTCGAGAACTATATCCAGGCCGCTGCCGCCGAGCCGGCCATGGAGGAAAGCGCCATCTTCGACGCCGTCGTCGACATTGTCGTCGGCGGGAACTATGACTACTACATCTACGACCTGGTGCCGCTGGGCCACGCTCTCTACTACCTGAGCATGGCCAGCGTCTACGACCAATGGATCGGCAAGATCACCTCGCTGCGCGAGGAGATGCAGGAGTACGCCCAGGTGGCCGCCCTCCTGGAGCGTAAGAAGGAGAGCGAGGAGGACGAGATCCTGCGCGAGCTGCAGTACATCAAGCAGCGCATCAACACCTCCTCCAGCATCCTCACCGACCGTGCCAAGACGGCCTTTTTCTTCGTCGTCACCCCCGAGGAGATGATCATCCTCGACACGGTCAAGGCGGCGACGCTCTTTGCCCGCTACAATGTGCCCATCTGCGGCTACATCGTCAACCGCGTCATTCCCGCCGAGCTGGCCCAGCAGGACATTCCCGAGTACCTGCGCAACCGCATCGCCATGCAGGCCGAGTACCTCCAGCAGATCAAGACGACCTTTGGCGCAGACGTGCTGGCCCACGTGCCCGAGTTCGAGCGCGACATCACCGGCCTGGAGATGATCGGTAAGGTAGCGGATGCGCTGTTCGGAGGTGCGGCATGATCACGGCATCGACCCGCCAGTTCCTGCTCGAGCACCCGCACATGAAGTATGTCTTTTTCGGTGGCAAAGGCGGCGTGGGCAAGACGGTGATGGCCGGTGCCGCGGCCATCTGGATCGCCCGGCAGGGCAAACGGACCCTGCTGGCGTCGACCAACCCCGTGCACTCCCTCAGCAGCCTGCTCGGCCAGGACGTCTACGGCAAGCCGACCCCCGTCCAGGGCGTGCCGAACCTGCAGGCCTATGAGATCGACACCAAGGAGACGATCGAAAAGTCCAAGGTCGAGCTGACGGAAAAGATCCAGTGGTTCCTCAAGTACGCCGACATCCGCACCAAGGCCGACGAGTTCGTCGAGTCAGCGACGATGAACCCGGCCTTTGAGGAGTCGGCCATGTTCGAGAACATGATCGACCTGATGTTCGAGGACAAGT
>CAZTIG010000046.1:0-37248 GCA_964613665.1 uncultured Chloroflexia bacterium | reverse complement strand
CCCGATTGCGGGTGAGCCATTTCTTCAGGATCCGAGTTTTGGGTAATCACCAACATGTCATTGAAGGACCACGGCCGTATCAAAGTCGCCGGCCTTGACCGGCAAGTGCCCGGCTCCGGCAACGGCCCGACGCCGCACATCCAGGGACACGGCAATGGTGCGGCCATGCCGCGCTGTACGCCGGCCGGGCACTTGCCATCCGCTGTGCATCGGCGCGACCTCGATATCGCCGTGATTGAAGGACGCCGGGGCGGTGCCTCGGCAACCGCCCCGGCGCAGCACAGGCCGCGGGTTCTCGTGATCACAGCGGGATCTCTGCCAGCTCCTCTTCGGCGACTTCCTCGACCTCCTCGCTCTCCTCGGCACCGGTGTGGCCGTTGCCGCGGGGCAGCAGGACAAAGTCGCGCGCGACGAGTTCGGTGATGTAGTGGGTCTGGCTGTCGTTTCCCTCGTAGCTGCGGGTCTGCAGCCGGCCGTCGACGTAGACAGGGGCGCCTTTCTGCAGGTACTGGTTGGCCAGCTCGGCCTGGCGGCCCCACGTCACGACGCGGAACCACTCCACCCGCTGCTGCAGCTGCCCCTCGCTGTCGCGCCAGCGCCGGCTGACGGCGACGCGAAAGTTCGTCACGGCCCGGCCGGTGGGTGTGTAGCGCATCTCCGGATCGGCCCCCAGGTTCCCCATGATCTGCACGCGGTTCACTCCACGCATTGGACTCCCTCCTTGTCGTCCCTCGGTATCCCTTGGCCTGTTGCCAGGATTATAGCACAGATGGGGCCTGTTGTCAATACTTCGTGCAAGACGCAGGGCGCAAGATGCAAGATACCGGATGCCGGATGCCAGGGTGCAGCAGGCGGGTTGATGGGGAGAGGGGAACCAGGAGAGGGCTGGAGGATCAGGGAGTCGGTGGGGCGGGGTCGGGAGGGGAGGAGAACCAGGAGCGGCAGTCGCGCAGGCTCTGCTGGAGGATGCGTCGCGTGGCCGGCCGGCTCCAGCAGCGCAGGGCGACGGGGCTCAGCTCGAGCGTGATCAACCCGCGGTAGCCGCTCTGACCCAACTCGGCCAGCAGCGCCGGCAGGGGCAATCCGCCCTGGCCGGGGACGCGGTGGTGGTTGAAGATGGAGCGGGTGTAGGAGAAGCGGTCCCACCAGCCGGCCGTGGCGACGTCGCTGAGGTGGATGTTGGTCAGGGCCGGGCGCACGATGTGGTAGGTCTCCAGCAGCGGCCCGGCCAGGGTGCTGGCGTGGGCCGTGTCCAGGACGATGCCGCAGCCGTGGCCCTGGGCAAAAGCCAGCAGTGCCGCGGGGTCGTCCAGGAGGGCCATGGGCTCGCCCGGCCGGCGGTTGCGGGTCTCCAGGGCCACGGCGATGGGGCTGCCGGCCAGTGCCTCCTGCAGCACCGCCAGCGTGCGCCGGAAGCGCTGCATGCGCGGGTCGTGCTCCTGGCTGGAGGACGGGGTGTGCAGGACGACGACCCGGCAGTCGGGCAGGGAGCGGGCCAGGCCGGCCAGCCGCCGGAAGTCGACCGGCGAGCGGCCCCACCCGGGCAAGGGGATGGTGGGTGGGTGGACGCTGGCCAGCCGCAGCCCGGTCTCGCGCGCCAGCACGGCCATCTGGGCCGGCCGCGACAGGCTGATGGCCGGGGTCACCGAGAGCTCCAGCCCGTCGAACCCGGTCTCGCCGGCCAGCCGAAAGGCGCGGGCCAGCGAGTCCAGGTACAGGGACGCGGTGGAGAGCAGGAACAGGGGCATCGGTCGCTCCAAAGGCGCAGCGCGTAGCCTTCTCTCTGAAACGACAACCTGGTCCGACCACCAGGGCCACCATCGGTTGTTGACCGGGGGCAGTATAACACAGGCCGGGGCCACTGGCAAAAAAAGCCGAAGCACATCATCGAGGCTCCAACTGCCGGGTAGACTTGAGGAGCGCAGTAACCCTGACTGGCAAACGGCACGAAAGCGTGGGGCAGACGCTCGGCGCAGATGTAGTCGCTGCTTTCCAGATGGAACACGGGGACTTGCCAACGGTTGCCGAAAGCGGTACAATCAGCTTGTGTAACGCGGCCGACGCCGAGCCAAGTCGTCCGTCGCCCTATGTACACTCCGCGGCCCGACTGCCTTCGCCGGGAAGATAGAACCACCCATGGGGAGGCCGGGGATTATGCTATATGTCCACCTCCTGGGCCATCTGCGGCTCTTCGAAGACGATCGCCCACTACGCTTCTCTGCCCTCCCCAAGACGCTCCCGCTGTGGGCCTGCCTGCTGCTCAACCGGGGCAAAGCCATGCCGCGTTCCACGCTGGCCTACACCCTCTGGCCAGATGTCCCCGAAAGCACGGCCCGGTCCAGACTGCGCCGGCACCTCTACGACCTCAAGCAGGCGCTGCCGCCGGCCGCCCCCGGCCGGCCCTGGTTGCTCGTCAAGGCCGGTGCCGTGCAGTGGAACCCGCAGGCCGATTTTTGGCTAGACGTGGCCGAATTCGAGCGCCTGAGCGCCCTGCCGGAACACCTGGCGCGGGCCGTTTCGCTGTACAACGGAGACCTCCTCCTGGAGGCCTATGACGACTGCATCCAGATCGAGCGCGAGCGCCTGCGGACGCTGTACCTGGAGGACCTGAGCCGTCTGGTCAGCCAGTGCCGCGACCGCGGCGACCTGGACCAGGCCATCGCCTACGCCGAGCAGATGCTCCGCCTGGACCCGCTGCGGGAGGACACCGTTCGCGGGCTGATGCGCCTGCGCTACCAGGCCGGCGACCGCCCCGGGGCGCTGCAGGCCTACCAGGATTTCCGCCGCCTGCTGCAGGAAGAACTGGGCCTGTCCTCCATGCCCGAGACCCGCGCCCTCTACGAAGCGGTGCTGCACAACACCCTCATAGACGAAGTGGCAGCCCCTGCGGCTGTCGCCCCCTGCCCGCATGAACTTCCGGCCTCCGTGAACAGGTTCTTTGGGCGGGAAGAGGACCTCCTGGCGCTCTCTGAACTGCTTCTTTCTGGCAAATCCGCGGTGCGGTTGCTGACGCTGGTCGGCCCGGCTGGCGCGGGCAAGACCCGCCTGGCATTGGAGGCCGCCACCCGTCTCCTGCCGCAGCAGGCGTGTACCTTCCCCGACGGCATCTTCTTCGTCGAGCTGGCTGCCATCGGACGCCCGATCTGGTCCTGCCCACCATCGCCCATGCGCTGGAGATCAGGGAAAGGACCGGCCGGCCGCCGATGGCGACTCTGAAGGACACCCTGCGGCTGCGACAGGTGCTGAAGGATCGTAAGGGAATGCTGACCCTCCTCCCCAGTCTGGCCCAGGTGGCGATGATCCGGGGCGAGGCCGTGCGAAGCGCATGGCTGTACGCCGCCAACCAGGCGCTGCGCCAGGCCGTGGGCTACCCGATGACGGCTGCCGAGCAGGAGGATGCGGACCGCCATATTGCGGCCCTACGGGAGCAACTGGGCGCGGCCCGCTTTGCCGCGGCCTGGGCCAGCGGCGAAACGATGACCCTGGAGCAGGCGGCAGCCTATGCTCTGGGACCATCCTCTGTCTAGCCACGGTCCTCGCCCGGACTTCCTCCAACTTCCAACCTCCATCCCTGACTTCGGACGTTTTTCGGACGGCTCTCTGCTATACTGGGGACAGTGTGGCCAGCGGTCGCTATTGGCCGCATGCCGGGCCGACCCCCGGAAGCAGCATGCTGCTGGGATCGGTCGACGTTCCACAAAGGAGGTACGGCAATGAAAGGCAGACTTCTCCCCATCCTGCTAGCCCTGGTGGCGCTCCTGGCCCTCTCGGTCGGGCTGGGCACGGCCCAGGGCCCCGGACAGCCGCTCCCCACCGGCCCTCATCCCGGCGGGGAGCCCCAAGCGGATGTAGGCAGCGCGTTCACCTACCAGGGGGAACTGAAGAAGGACGGCAGCCCCGTGAACGCCATCTGCACCATGGCCTTTTCCGTGTACGACGACGCCAGCGCCGGCAACTGCGTCGCCGGCCCCATTACCACCACGGTCACCGTCGCCGACGGCCTCTTCACCGTGCTGCTCGACTTTGGCACTGGCGTCTTTGTCGGCGAGGCCCGTTTCCTAGAGATCGCCATGCAGTGCCCCGGCGACACCGCTTTCAATACCCTGCCCCCGCGCCAGGAACTGACCCCGGCCCCCTACGCCCTCTTCAGCCAGGCAGCGCCCTGGAGCGGGCTCACCGGCCTCCCCGCCGGCTTTGCCGACGACATCGACAACGACACCATGGCCAGCCTCTCCTGTGGCGATGACCAGATTGCCAGATGGGACGGCAGCGCCTGGGTCTGCGCCGAAGATCACGACACCACCTACACGGCCGGCGAGGGCCTGATCCTGGCCGGCAGCGAGTTCAGGGCGGCCTTTGCCGGGAGCGGCAGCGCCACCACGGTAGCCCGCTCCGACCACAACCACGACGGCACCTACGCGCCCCTTGCGCACGACCACGACGACCGCTACTACACCGAGACGGAACTGAATACCAGCGGGGGAGGCGGGCTGGTGCACTGGGATAACCTGGTGGATGTCCCGGCCGGCTTTGCCGATGGGGTGGACGACGATACCCTCTACACGGCCGGGGTGGGGCTCACCCTGACCGGCACCCAGTTCAGCGTCTTCACCGACGTCATCCAGGCCCGCGTCAGCGGCACCTGTGGCCCCGGCAACGCCATCCGCGCGATCCAGGCCAACGGCCAGGTGGTCTGCGAGCCGGCGGGCGGCGGTGGGGACATCACCGCCGTGTACGCCGGGAGCGGGCTCAGCGGCGGGGGCACGAGTGGCGAGGTGATGCTGAGCGTGGACTTTGACGGAAGCGGGAGTGCCGACACCGTGGCCCGCTCCGACCACGACCACTGGGGCCAGACCTGGTACGGCAGCGGCCAGGGGCTGACGCTCCTGGGAGGCACCATGGGCTTGTTCGCCAACGGGACCACCGCCGGCGTGTACGGTCAGGGCAGTAGCATCGGCAGCACCAGCCACGGCGTGGTTGGCTACACCGATAGCATATCCGGCTCCGGTGTCTCCGGCTATGCCGCTTCGGGCGAGGGCCAGAGCTATGGCGTGTACGGCCAGAGCGAGAGCACCGCCGGCTACGGGGTCTATGGCTACGCGGCCGCTGAGGAGGGCAGCACCTACGGCGTGTACGGCCAGAGCGAGAGCAGCAATGGCCACGGTGTGGCCGGCCAGGCCAGCGCCAGCAGCGGCACCACCTACGGCGTGTACGGCCGGAGCGACAGCAACGCCGGGATGGGCGTGTTCGGCTATGCCAGCGCCAGCAGCGGCGAGACCTACGGCCTGTACGGCCAGAGCGAAAGCAGCCTCGGCTACGGCGTCTATGGCACCGCCGTCCTCTACGGCGTGTATGGCAGAAGTGACAGCACCCTGGGTCGAGGGGTGTTCGGATTGGCCACAGCCACCAATGGCCCGGCCTATGGTGTGCAGGGTCGCAGCGACAGTACCGACGGCCGCGGCGTATTCGGTCTGTCCAGCGCCACCAGCGGTTCCAGCTCTGGTGTTTACGGCTGGAGCATGAGCAGCGGCGGGTACGGCGTGTACGGCCAGGCCAGCGCCAGCAGCGGCACCACCTACGGCGTGTACGGACGCAGCGACAGCAGCGCTGGCTATGGCGTGTACGGCGACAACCCTCAGGGGATTGCGGTCTACGGCGTAGGGCCGAACGCCGTTCTGGGCGACTCCTCCACCCCTGGCTACGCCGCTGTCTTCGGCCGAAACCTGGCGGCCAGCGGGACCGGCATGGGCGTGTACGGTTCGACTGCTTCGACCGAAGGCTACGGGGTGTACGGCCGGGCCGGCGCCACGAGCGGCACCACCTACGGCATGTATGGCCAGAGCGCCAGCCCCAGCGGCTACGGCGTGTACGGTACGGCTCCAACCTTCGGCGTGTACGGCCAGGCCAGCGCCAGCAGCGGCACCGCCTACGGCATGTACGGCCAGAGCGCCAGCCCCAGCGGCTACGGCGTGTACGGTACGGCTCCAACCTTCGGCGTGTACGGCCAGGCCAGCGCCAGCAGCGGCACCGCCTACGGCGTGTACGGCCAGAACGCCAGTCCCGAAGGCACCGGCGTGTTCGGCTATGCCAGCTCCTCTACCTCTAGCGGTGTCACCTACGGCGTGTATGGCCGCAGCGACGCTGACTGGGGCAAAGGCGTGTACGGCTACGCCAGCGCCATCGACGGCCTGCCCATCGGGGTGTTCGGCCGCAACGACTCCATCTATGGTGCCGGCTTGTATGGGTGGAACACCTCGGGCCTCGCCGGCCATTTCACTGGAGACGTGTACGTCAACGGCGATTTCTCTGCCACCGGCACCAAGTCCTTCAAGATCGACCATCCGCTGGACGCGGCCAACCGCTACCTCTACCACTTTGCACAGGAATCACCCGAGGTGCAGAACGTCTACAACGGCGTGGCCACGCTGGACGCGCGCGGCGAAGCGCTCGTCGCCCTACCGGAGTACTTTGCTGCCCTCAACGCCGGCCCCTTCCGCTACCAGCTCACCCCCATCGGTGCCCCTATGCCCAACCTCTACATCGCCGAGGAAATCCAGGGCGACCGGTTCAAGATCGCTGGCGGCGTGCCCGGGAAGAAGGTCTCCTGGGAGGTGACCGCCATCCGCAACGACCCCTACCTGCGCGACCATCCTGCGTCGGTGGAGGTGGACAAGCCGACCCACGAAAAAGGCACCTACATCTACCCCGAGGGCTACGGCCAGCCAGAGGAGCTGGGGGTGGACTTGCGATTCGGCCGGGAGCGGCCAGCGTCGACCGACGCTGCCGGCCTCCCGGACCTGGTACCCTGAGGCCCGACGGGCGACCACGGGGGTTGCCCCTACCGGCCACCGTGGCCGGCGGCATCCCGGGCCGGCTCCCGGAGACGAGCAAGCCATGGGGCGAGCCGGCGCCCCCCCAAGGAGAAGAAGGAGGTACTCCGATGAAAGGAAAGACGCTCATTCCCACCCTGATCGCCTTGGCGGCGCTCCTGGCCCTTTCCGCGGACCTGAGCGCAGCTCAGGGCCCTATCCCGCAGTCCCCCCCCCGGCAGCCCGCGGGCCACCGGGGGAACCCAGGCCACTGTGGGCACAGCCTTTACCTACCAGGGCGAGCTGAAGAAAGACGGCAGCCCGGTGAATGCCACCTGTACCATGGCCTTCCGCCTCTTCGACGACCTCACGGGCGGTAACCTGGTGGGTAATCCCATCACCACGAGCGTCACCGTCGCCGAGGGGCTCTTCACCGTGCCCCTCGATTTCCCCAGCGCCTTCGAAGGTGAGGCCCGATTCCTGGAGATCGCCATGGCTTGCCCTGGCGACCCTGGCTTCATCACCCTCACCCCGCGCCAGGAACTGACACCCGCCCCCTACGCTCTCTCGCTACGGCCGGGGGCGGTCATCTCCGGCACGGTATCCGGCGGTAACACCCTACCCAACTTACGGCGTGTACGGCCGGGCCACCGCCACGAGCGGCATGAACTCCGGCGTCTCCGGTGTGTCCTACTCCTCCGACGGCGCCGGGGTGTACGGCAGCGACAATGCCGCCGGCTGCACTACCGGCGATGGCGGCTGTTTCGGCGTGTTCGGCACCAGCGATGTCGGCAATGCGGTCTGGGGCCAGACCCAGAACGGCGTGGCGCTATACGGCCGGGCAAGCGTCAACGGTGTCGGCCTGCGCGTCGAGGGGCAGCAGGATGGCAACCTGATCGAAGCCTGGCATGGGCCGCTCTCTCCGGACCGCGAATTCTACGTGAGCAGCGTGGGCAATGTCTATGCGGACGGCGACTACTTCTCGCCGGCCTTTGGCTTCGCCCAGATGCTGCCCGGCGCGGCCGGCCTGGAGGTGGGCGATGTGCTGGTGATCGGGCCTGATGGCCGGCTGACCCGCTGCACAGCCGCCTACGAGTCCACTGTCGTCGGCGTCTACTCACCCCAGGCCGGCTTCGTCGGCGGAGCGGTAGAGCACACAGCCGGCCAGGTTCCCCTGGCCGTCATGGGCGTGGTCCCGGTCAAGGCCTCGGCCGAGAACGGTCCGATTGCCCCCGGCGACCTCCTGGCAGCTTCCTACACCCCCGGCCACGCCATGAAAGCCACGCCGCTGACGGTCAGCGGGACGACCCTCTACCCCACCGGCGTGGTCATCGGCAAGGCCCTCGAAGGCCTGGACGAAGGCACCAGCATCATTCTGATGCTGGTGATGCTCCATTAGCGGGAGGTGGACGATGAGGCGAACGACAGCTCTCCTCAGTTTGGTGGTTCTCATGCTGCTCGTCGGCATCGTCGTGGGGACTTCGCTGCGCATCGGGCCGGCCCAGGCCCAGGTGGGCGGCGGGTACGACCTCACCTGGAACAGCGTGGATGGCGGCGGGGTGACCTTTGGCACCGGCGGGGGGTATTCCCTCGGCGGGACCGCGGGCCAGCCCGATGCCGGGCTTCTCCAGGGCGGGGGCTACACCCTGGGCGGCGGCTTCTGGCGCGGCGGGGCGCTCCGCATCGAGCACCGCATCTACCTGCCGCTCAGCCTGAAGGCATTCTAGGCGCTTCTGAGGGGGCCAGACCATGCCACCTACGGAGCTTTGCACATCCGAAGTTACAGCCTCACGAAGAGATTCGTGCGCACCGTGTGACTGTAGCAACGCGAAGCTCACTAAGAAAGGGCGAGGGGGGCCGACCTACGACCAAGAAAATGCCGGACCCCCTGACGGCTGGGAAGATGGCATGGCTGGCCCCCTGCGCCGGCCGGCGGTGCGGCTGCCGAGTGGGTCCGGGGCAGGCTGCGCGAACTCCAGGCTTTGCTCGCGGCCGGGCTGATCAACGCCCAGGAGTACGAAGCGCTGCGGCAGAAAGCCCTGAGGGACGACCAGGAGTAAGGCAGGCGGCCCGCGGCCGGCGGCAGGAACCGGTCCCGATTCTGGCCGCGGCCGGGATGACAGTAGGGGGCGCATGGCGGTGCGCCCGGGCGCCCGCCATTCTCGTAGGGCAACATCTGCCGCGCTCCATCGGGCGGAGCGCATTCGTGGTGCGCCTACAGGAGTGGCGCGCACCCCCATAGGCCGTGTCAGGCGATGTGAAGGAGCGCTCCCCCGCTCCCCAGGTCGTTCCTCAGGCGCTCATCCCCTTTCGTGTCCTGTTCCACCACCGGCCGGCTCCCGCGTCCAGGGGCAGGCCCTTGACGTGCGCCCCCTCTTCTCTGCCCCCGTCCCCGCCGGCCGGCGGTACAGAGCTGGGCAAGAACACCCTGCCATTGGAGAAAACGCTGAAACCACTATCGGAGCGGAAGCGTTCCGGGGACGACCGGTACAAGCAGCGGATGCGCTACCTGGTACGGGACGACTCTGTCTGCGGCTGGGCCGACGGCTGAACGGAGCACCAGGGCGGCCGGAGACCCGCCTGCGGTATCTCGTCATGCATCGCATCAAGGCGGCCGCCCGGGGCGGCCACAGCGACACGCTGCTGGCGCTGATCCAGGAGAAGGAGGCCGAGGTGCGGCAACTGCGGACGGAGCTGGCCCTGGTACCGGAGCGGAACTCCGCCCGGTCGCTCGACCCGGCGGATGCGGAGGCCCTGGCGTCGCTGTTCCGGGAACGGGTCCCAGAAATGGGTCGGCGTGAACTGCGCCAGTTGTTTCAAGGGGTGGGCTTGCAGTTCACGCTGCACAATGACTACGTCGAATGCTCTCTGGATTGGCCGCCGGTGCTTATGTTCGCGGCGTTTAGATATAGCCCCAGGGGGATTCGAACCCCCGATCTCAGCCTTGAGAGGGCTGCGTCCTAGGCCGCTAGACGATGGGGCCGTGGCGCAGAGGATTATATCCGCAAAGGGGCCCTTTGTCAAATCTGCCCGGGCACGGGCATGGGAAGGCAGCAGCCACGCCCGGGGTTCCCAAACGACCGTCAGGGCACGGCTCTGCTCTGTGCTGTTTCTTCCGGTGTGGCGATTGGCACGGTGAAGGTAAAGGTGCTGCCCTCCCCAACAACGCTGTCCACGCGGATGTGGCCCCCGTGGGCCTCCACCAGGCCCTTGACGATGTAGAGACCCAGACCAGTCCCGCTGACCTTGCCCAGGGTGGGCGTCTCCAGCCGGCGGTAGCGCGCAAAGATCTCGTCGAGGTGCTGCGGGGCGATGCCCACGCCGGTGTCGCTGACGCTGACCTCCAGCATGCCGGGCGACTGCTCGCTCTGCCAGGCCCGGACCGAGACCGCGCCACCGGCCGGGGTGAACTTGACCGCGTTCGACAGCAGGTTGATCAGGATGCGCTCGTACATCAGCGGGTCGGCCCAGGCATCGGGCAGGTCGGCCGGCACATGCGCGGACAGGTTGATGTTCTTCTCCATCGCCGCCGGCCGCAGAATGGCCACGGTCCGCAGGATCACCTCCTCAGTGTGCACGGCCATGCAGTTCGGCAGGACCTGCCCCTCCTCCAGGCGTGCTGCCTCCAGCAGGTTCTCCACCAGGGCCATGATGCGCTCGGCGCTGGAGCGGATGTCGCCCAGGTACTCCTGCTGGGCCGCCGTTAGCGGCCCGGCCTGCCCCCGCAGGATAAAGTCGGTGAAACCCAGGATCGCGGTGAGCGGTGCGCGCATCTCGTGGTTGACGGTGGACAGGAAGTCGTTGCGCAGGCGGTCGGTCTGGCGCAGTTGTTCCACCGACTGCCGCAGCTCGTCGTACAGCATGGCCCGCTCGATGGCCCCAGAAACCTGGATGCCGATGGCCTGCAGGGTGGAGAGGTCGCTCTCGTCGAACTGGCCGGCGCGCTCGCCCTGCACATCCAGCACCCCGACGACCCGGCCCTTGGCCTGCAATGGCACGGCCATCTCCGAGCGAGTATTGGGCAGGTGATATACCTCCAGGAAGCGGGGGTCGGCAGCCACGTCGGGTACCAGCAGCGGCACACCCTTGCGCGCCACCCAGCGGATGATGCCGGGCCCCTCCCGCGGGAGGTGCATCCGGGGCATCTCCGGCCGCGCTTCGCTGCGACCGGCCGCGACCCGGATGACGAGCTTATCCCCCTCGACCATGGCCAGGCTGCTCTGGTAGGGCCGCAGGGCGCTGTGCAGGCAGTACAGGGCCTCCTCGATGAGCAGGTCGCGGTCGATGATGCCGACGACGCGCTGGCCGATGCGGTAGAGCAGATCCAGTTGTTCCGTGCGGCGGCGTTCCTCTTCCAGGAAACGCACCCGCTCCAGCGCCAATGCCAGCTGACCGGCGAAGGAAAAGGCCACCGCGGCTTCCTCCCGGCCGTAGGTATTGGGCTCGGCTGCTCCCAGGATCAGCATGCCGAGCACTTCCTCTTTGTACAGGAAAGGCACGCCGATCCACGAGCGCAGTCCTTCCATCCCGGGCAGCGGTTGCCACGAGGGTTCCTGGGAGACATCCGGCAGGACGATGGCCCGGTGCTCGGCGTAGACACGCGCCCCCGGCGTCCCCGGGGCCAGCCAGCGATCGGCAGGTGGCAGCTCGGCCCCGCGCATGCGGGCTTGTTCGACCTGGCCACCGCGGACGAGGAGCACGGCGGCCGCGCTGTAGGGCAGCAGCCGATCCACCGAAGCCAGCGTCTGCGTCAGCAGCTCGTGGACGTCCTGTGTGGTCCCCAGCATCAGCGCTACCTGGCGCATGGCCTCGGCCAGCCGGCGCTGCTCCTGCTCCCACTTGTAGCGCCGCGCGTTCTCCAGGGCGATGGCCAGCTGATGGGCCATGGAGGAGAGGATGCGCAGCTCGTTCTGACCGAAAGCGTTCGGCCGGACGCTCTCCAGGTCAATCACGGCGATCACCCGGTTCTCGGTCCGGACCGGGACGCACATCTCGGAGCGCATGCCGGGTACAGCCGCCAGGTAGTGGGGATCCTCTGTCACATCCGGGCTGATGTACGGCTCTCCGGTCTGGGCTACCCAGCCCGTGATCCCCTGGCCGATCTGGACAGTGAAACCGTGCAGCTCATCGGGTACGCCGAAAAAGGTCGGGTGGAGGTGCAGCGTGCCGCTGCGCTCGTCCACCACCAAGAAGCCAAAGAGCTCGAACCGCAGCCAGCGTCGTAGCGCCTCCACTGCGCGCCGCAGGACCTCGTCGAAGTCGAGCGTCGACGTCGCCGCCTGTGCCACTTCCTGCAAGAAGCGGACCTCCTCCAGGCGCTGGCGCGTCTCCTCGAACAACCAAGCCCGCTCGATGGCCACGGCGGCCATCCCGGCCATGGACTGCAGCAGCCTGCGGGAGGCATCGCTGGTCGGGACGGCGTCCAGCACCAGGATGCCGATGACCCCCTGCTCGGTCTTGAGCGGGATGTTGGTCAGTTGGGCGGGGACCGGCCCGTAGCCGCTCTCCACGCGCGGGTCGATGGAGGTATCGGGCAGTTCCAGCATCTCCCCGGTCTGCAGTACCAGCCGGAAGGTGCCAAAGGAGGTGGGGATGCCGCGCCGGTTGAGGTCAGCGACCACGTCTTCGGACAGGCCCCGGCTGGCCGCGACGCGCAGACAGCCAGCCGGCCGATCCAGGAGCAGCACCGAGCCTTCTTTCTTGCCCACCAGGTCAAAGGCCTCGGTCATCATCACTTCGAGGATCTCGTCCACGCGCGTGGCGCGCTGCATGGCCGCACTCACCCGCATGAGGGCGGTCAGCTCGCGTACACGCTGCTCGGCCTGATGCAGCACCTGCCCTCGTTCCAGGGCCACGGCCAGTTGGCCGGCGGCCATTCTCGCCAGGCCGAGTTCGTCCGGACCCAGGGCGCCAGCCTGGCTGCTGGTCAGGTCCAGCACGGCGGCGACCTGCCCGCTCACCAGAAGGGGGACGCAGATCTCGGCCCGGACTTCCTGCCCGACGCGGGGCACGTGGCGAGGGTCCCGCTCGACATCGGCGATGAGCACGGGCTGGCCGGTCTGGGCTACCCAGCCGGGCACGCCGCAGTCCAGCGGCAGGCCCTGTTCCTCCTGACGGGCCGGATAGCGCAGAAACCGGCCGCGGTCGTGGTCCACCGTCAAGAAGCAGCAGCTGCTGGGCTCCAGGCCGCGGCTGAGGACCTCCGCTGCCTGGTTCAGCAGGGCAGCGCTATCGAGGGTGGCGCTGGTGGCCAGGGCGATCTCGTGCAGGATGCGGAGTTCGTGCAGTCGGCGCTGGGACTGCTCGTAGAGCCGGGAGTTGCGCAGGGCTGCGGCCACCTGCTGACAGGCTGTGTCACACCGGCTCAGCAGGTCGGCATCCAGGGGGGACGGCGCACCGGCAAAGCCGAGAAAGAGCAGGGAGGGCAGTGTGCCTTCGGCTCGCAGGGGACAGAGGAAGGCGCTGTCGGCGCCAAAGCGCCGCAGCAGCAGGTCGAGGCCTGCATGGTCTCCCCGCTGGATGACGCGAGCCTCTTCCGTCGCCAGGAACGGGAGGAGGGCCAGGCACTCTTTCGGGCTCAGCACAGCGCCGCTCAGCCCGGGCGGCTGGGCCGTGCCGACACGGCCCTGGGCGCGCTCCGGGCCCAGGGAGAGGACCGCACAGGAGATGGCTCCTACAGCCTGGGGCAGCAGCGTTGTCGCTGCCTGCTCGACCTCCTGCCTGTCCAGCGTCGCCGCCAGCCGTGTCGATAGCTCCTGCAGTCGTGGGCAGAAATCATCCAGACCGGCCATCGGTTGCCCATACGATACACCACGAACTCCCGCCCGAGCGCCGTGGGGACCTGGCCGATATTATACCGCGTCGTCGGGCAATTGTCCAGCCCGGCCTTGCCCGGCCACAAGTGTCCGTGCCACGAGATGGAAGGCACTTCGGGCCTCTTGTTGTCGGCCCCGCAGAGGCTTCCATCTCCGTTGCCGGGCGGCTTTCGCCCCCGGCGGGACCGGGCGGCGGCACTTGTTGCGCTAACCCGTCGGCCGGCCGGAGCCCACAAAGACGGGTGCGGGAGGCCGGAGCCCCCCGCACCACAACCTGGGGAAAGCAACGGGTGACGAGCAACGGCCTGGCCCTGCTGTTGCCCATCCCCGTCACTGGCAAGCCGAGAGCTGCTAGCGCGCGGCTTTGGCATGCAGCTCCTCGCGCAGCGACAGCACCTCCCGCCGCAGCCGCGCGTCTACCTCGACTTCTTGGGAGATCTTGTCGCAGCCGTACAGAACTGTCGTGTGGTCCCGTCCCCCCAGCTCCTGGCCCACCTCGGCCAGGGACACCCCTGTCTCCTCGCGGATCAGGTACATGGCGATCTGGCGAGGGCCGACCACCTCCTGGCTGCGACTCTTGCTCTGCAGATCCTCCACCGTCAGGTTGTAACGCCGTGCCACCGTCTCCAGCACCTGCCTGGGCGTCAGCTCCTGGCGGTGCCTCTCCAGGAAGATCTCGTCCAGGGCCTCATGGGCTAGCTCCACCGTCAGCGCCAACCCGTTCAGCTCGGCATAGGCCAGCACGCGGTTCAGGCAGCCGACCAGCTCGCGGATGTTGCGCTGCACACGCTGGGCCAGGAACTCGAGCACGGCGCCGGCCACCGGCACACCGCGCTCCTCCGCCCGGACCCGCAGGATGGCCAGGCGTGTCTCCAGGTCGGGCGGCTGGATGTCGACGATCAGGCCGCCCTCGAAGCGGGAGCGCAGCCGTTCCTCCAGGGTGACGATGGCCTTGGGCGGGCGGTCGCTGGTCAGGACGATCTGCTTGTAGGCGGCGTGAAGCGTGTTAAAGGTGTGGAAGAACTCCTCCTGGGTGCTCTCTTTGCCGGCGATGAACTGGATGTCGTCGATCAGCAGGAGGTCGTTGTTGCGGTAGCGCTGGCGAAACTCCTCCGTCTCCTGTCGGCGGATGGCGTTGATCATGTCGTTGGTAAAGTTCTCCGAGGAGACATAGAGCGTGCGCAGCTCGGTGTTGCGCTGGCGGGCGTAGTGGCCGATGGCGTGGACCAGGTGCGTCTTGCCCAGGCCGACGCCGCCGTAGATGAAGAGCGGGTTGTAGGCGTGGGCCGGGTGCTCGGCCACGGCCATCGCCGCGGCATGGGCCATGCGGTTGCTGCTGCCCACGACAAAGGTCGAGAACGTGTAGCTGGGGTTCAGCCCGCCCGGCAGCGGCGTCGGCAGGGGCAGTTGCTGCGGCCCCTGCGCGGCATGCCCGTCCTCCGCCGCCGCCAGCACCGACTTCTTGCGGCGGGGCAGGTCCTTGCCCTTGCCGCCCTCCCCGTTGCTCGATACCACTACCCGCACCTGCACGGTGTAGCCCAGGACGTTGGAAAGGGCACGCCGAATCAGGTCGCCAGCCCGCCGCTCCAGCCACTGCTTGGCGAAGGAGTTCGGCGTGCCGATGACGACCAAGCCATCCTCAAAGGCCAGAATCGAGGTGCCCTGGAGCCAGGTCTCGAAATCGGACCGGGGAAGGCGTAGCTGCAAGTCCCCTAGGACTGCCTGCCAGACTTGCCGCGCGTTCAAACGGACCTCCTCGAAGGATGCAACGCCCCCCCTCTGGCCTGGCAAGGCCGGCGGCGCATCGTTGCGGCCCTATCATAGCAGGTTTCCCCGATTCTTTCAAGCCGATTTTCGCCCTTTTTCATAACAGTCCCTTATACCACGATATCCCTACGATAAGCCGTGACTCAGGTAAACCGGCCCCCTGGGGGCTGTCGGTGGGAAAGAGGCGCTCACCAGGAGAACGCATGTGGATAACCATGTGGATACACTGCCAGTGCGGTGCTGGATGCAAGTAGTGACGGGTAGCCTGCCGTGTTGGGTCGGGCGACCGACCGGCCCATGGTCGGCGTAGGGCAGGACAGGTGGAAAGGCTGTGGACAATTGCCCGGCCGGCGCGCGCTATATGTACGCTCGCGGCCCCCTGCCGCGCGGCTCACTTTGGCGGTGGAGGCCGGTCGATCTGGTGGTAGGTGACCAGCCAGTTGACGATCTCGTCGCGTTGACGCTGCTCGCGGCGCAGTCGGGCCAGCTCCTGGCGGCGAAAGACCTCCGCCCGCACGTCCATCGGCCGTGGCAGGCCGTAGAAGGTCAGAGCCTCCGCACCTGCCGTCGTGATGCGCACGTTGCCATAGTTCAGCAGGCGCGGCAGCAGGCCCCGCTGATCGACCGAAACGTCCTGGATCCGCTCCAGGTTCGTGCTCGTCCGGCGCTCGCCCAGTCCGAAGGGGAGGCGGTAGATATCCTCCAGCGAGTCCAGCAGCAGCATGTAGATGTCTCCCCTCCAGCGCTGGTACCTGTAGACCAGTAGCAGGATGATCCCCAGGGCGACCGCGGTCCAGATCACCCACGCCAGGGCAGGTACTCCCAACCGGCTCAGCACGAACGCTGCCACGCCGAGCGCAACCAGCAGCAGGGATGGGACAGACATGCCCCGGATCAGGAACAGCCAGTGCTTGTACCAGGTGATCGTGTCGCCCTCGATGCGCGGGTTGGGCAGAAAGGCCCTGTGCGCGGCGCGCTCGAGCTCGCGGGAATGCTCCTCTTGCAGGGCCTTGATCTCGGGAACCTCGGGCGGCCCGTGATGCTGCGGGTCGAGGCGGTGCAGCAGGGTCTGCCGCATCATCTCGGTCGAGGTGGCCGCCTGGAGCTCCTTCCGGCGCTTGTCGATGATCTCCTTCACGACCTGGGGGCGCAGGATCGGGCCAAAGCGGATGTCGCTGCGGCGGGCGGCCGTCTGGATGGTAATGTCTCCGTAGAAGAGCAGGCTGCGCAACAGGCCGCGGTCGTCGGTGGTCACGTTCTGGATGTTGCCCAACAGAGCCTCGCGTTGGGCCTTGTGCACCAGGATGGTCTGCTCGACGTAGATGACGCGCTGCCCCGTCACGATCAGGGCATCGTCGTGCCAGTCGCTGTAGGTGTAGGCAACGCCAACGGCCACACCCGCCAGGTAGAGAAGGGCGAGGATGGCGATCCACCAGGTGAGCTGCCGGAAGGAGTCGCTGCTCAGCCACCAGAAGAGCAGGGCCAGCGGCACCAGGGCCAGGACAACCAGCGAGAGGCGCGCGATGAAGATGATCCAATGGCGAGTGTGGACGCTCAGGACCGCCTCATCGGCGGCCATCTGCACGTCGAAGCGCCGCTGGACGCTCTCGGCAGTATGGGAAGGGCCCTGCTCGCTCATGCCCAACCTCCTTGCGCACTCACCGCAGCGGGGAGGATCTCCACGCGCGCCGGCCGGCCGGCCCGATCCAGTTCGATCGCCACGACGTCAATGCGCCAGGAGACGTCCTGCAGATCCCGCTCCTGCATGAAGAGGGCGGCCAGTTGCAGCAGCCGCCGCTGCTTCGCCGGGGTCACCGACTCCGCGGCCGTGCCGCACTCCTGGCCCCGGCGAGTGCGTACCTCCACAAAGACCCAGTCGCCGCCCTGGCGCGCCACCAGGTCGATCTCCCCCTGGCGGCAGCGCCAGTTGCGCTCCACGATCTCGTAACCCCGCCGGCGCAGCAGGCCCTCGGCGAAAACTTCCCCGAACTGCCCCAGTGCCCGCCGGCCTGCTCCTCCCATCGTGCCAGCCTCCCGCCGCGCGCCGTCTGTCGTCTGCCAGCCATTGTACACGATTCGCCCCGCCAGGGCAAGCGCTCACCCGCCGACAGGCAGCAGACCTTCCATGAGCTCCAGCGCCCGCTCTGCCCGCCAGCGGTAGGTGTAGCGCTGCACGGCGGCGCGGGCACGCGCCGCCCGTGCCTGGGCCTCCCCTGGGTCGGCCAGCGTTCGCCGCAGCACCGCCGTGAGCGCGGCCACGTCTTCCGGAGGGTGGAAGAGCGCCCCGTCCGGCGGCACGATCTCCCGCAGCGCCGGCCGGTCCACCACGACCAGCGGCACCGCCATAGCCATGGTCTCGAACATCTTGAGCGGCGAGGCCGTCTCGTCGCTGACCGTCCCGGGGATCGCCAGCACGTCGGCAGCGCCCAGGTAGCGCGGGACGTTCTCCAGCGGTACCTGCCCCGGCAGCACGACGCGCCCGGCTACGCCCAGGGACTGGGCTTGGGCCCGCAGCGGGGCGATCTCGGCCGGCCGGCCCCCCACCAGGTAGAGCCGGGCCCGCGGGAAGTCGTCCCGCAGCCGGGCAAAGGCCTCCACCAGGTGCTCCAGGCCACGGTAGGAGAAGGTCAGGCCGGCGTAGAGGATAACCTGTTCGTCGGCGGGGATGCCCAGGTCGGCCCGGCAGGCCGCCTTCTCCCGCGGGTGGAAGAGCGTGTCGTCGTACGCGTCGGGGATAACCTCGACCCGGTCGGCCGGCCTCCAGCCCTGCTCCTGTAGGTAGCGGGCAAAGGTGGCGGTGAGTGAGACCACGCCGTCGGCGCGCTCCAGCAGGTAGCGGTCCACCCGTCGCAGCCACGGCTGGACCCAACGCTCCTTGGCCCGCGAGGGGTTGCGGCTCTCCAGGTCGTGGGCCTCGTAGACCACCCGCGCCCCCAGCAGCCGGCGCAGGCGGCAGAAGGTATAGGCACAGAGGACCTCGCGCACGTAGAGCACCCGGTAGTGCCGGCGGCGGAAGAGGCGCTGCCCGAGCAGGTAGGCCGTCACCAGCCAGGCAAAGAAGCTGCGCTCGGCATAGTACCACAGCGTCGAGCGCCACAGCCGCGAGAGCTTGCCCAGCGGCAGGCGCGGCAGGTGCACCGCGCCGACCTCGCGGAAGGCGCTGGGCTCGCGCAGCAGCCGCGGCACCACCACCAGCAGGTCCGGCCGCAGCCGGCGCAGCTGCTGGCAGGTCAGGAAGGTCTGCACGGCGTTGGCCGCTTTGAGCGTGAGGCTGGTAGGATAGGCGATGTAGGCGAGCAGTGGACGGCTCATCGCTGCGATCCTGTGACAGCGTGAAGACGTGAAACGGGAAAACGTGAAACCCCCTGGCGATCGAGCGGCTCATCGTCCCGCCGATTCGCTGACCTGGTCATTCGCTCTGTCGCTGCTGCGCCATTGCCTCCTCGTACAGCGCCAGCAGCCCCGCGGCCACCGCGGCCGAGCGGAACCGGCGGGCCATGGCCTGGCTGCGCTCGGCCAGCCCTGCCCGCGCCGCCGCGTCGCCGGCCAGCCGGGTCACGGCCGCGGCCAGGGCAGCCACGTCGCCCACCGGCACGACCAGTCCGGCGCCCATCTCCTCCACCAGGGGGGCCACCCCCGTGCCCGCGCTGACGATCGCGGGAGTCCCCAGCGCCCCGGCCTCGGCCACGACGCGGTTCAGGCCTTCGACGCGCGAAGGGCTCAGGAAGAGGTCGGCCGCGGCCAGGTAGCGCGGCACCGCCTCCTCGTACGAAAGCGGCCCGGCGAAGGTCACCCGGTCGGCCACCCCCAGTTCGCCGGCCAGACGCCGCAGGTAGGCCCCGTAGTCGCCGTAGCCGGGGACCTGGCGCGATGGGCCGGCAATGAGGGTGCGTGCCCGGGGCACGGCCTGGCGCAGCGCTGCCGCCGCCCGCACGACCTCCTCCACCCCTTTCAAGGGGATCAGCCGGCCCAGGCTGAGGAGCAGGAATGCGTCCGGCGGCAGCTTCAGCTCCTGCAGGACGCGCGCCCGCGCCTCCCGGCGGTGGGCAGTCAGGTCTCCTTCAGCGGGCAGGAAGAAGCGGTCGCCGATGTTGACCAGGAGAAGGCGCACCTTCTCGGGGGGGCAGCCGCGCTGCCGGGCCAGGTCCGCCGTCAGCGGCGAGTTGATGCGCACCAGGGCGGCACGGCGCAGGGCCAGGCGGGTGAGCAGGCGCGGCAGGAGGAAGCGGGCATAGCCATAGTCCGGCCGGCCGATGACGTCTCCGCCGTGCACGCTCGGTACCAGCGGCACGTGGCCGCCGGCTAGGGCGGCGATCGCCCCCATCGGGTAGGCCATGTCGGCGTGCACCACGGCGGCGTCGCGGTGCCGGCCCAGGAAGCGGCGGTAGGCCAGCAGTGTGGGCAGGAAGTGGGGGTAGTGAAACAGCCGCGAGGAGAGGCGCACGAGCATCCGCCGCATGGGCGTATCGTCCACCAGGCAGTGCTCCACGGCCACGTCGCCGTCCCGGTAGGCGCGTGGCCGGTCGCCGAGCTCCTGACGCGTGCTGGGGGCAAAGACGACGACGCAGTGGCCGGCGCGGGCGAACTCCCGCCCCAGCTCATAGTGGATCTCGTTGGCGTCGTACTGCCGGCCGTAGGCCCCGATGAAATAGAGGAGCTTCAAGCTGGTCACCTGCCTTGGGTTGTCGCCTCTGCCCCACAAGTAACAGGGAACAAGTAGCAGGTATCAGGCATCAGGCAACTTGCCACCTGCTACTTTCCCCTGCCCCTTTCTCTACCCGGAAGATAACGTCAAACGGCTCCGTCCGGCGCAGGCACAGCTCCTCAAACGGGTGCACCAGCAGCGCCAGCGGGAGGTCCTTGAGGATGAAGCTGTTCCAGTAGCGCGTCAGGCGGGTCTCGTGGTACCAATCGTTGAGGATCTTGCGCCCAAAGTAGCGCCGGGCCGTGATGCGGCAGCCGACCGGTGCACCGAAGCGCTCTTCCACATCGGCCTCGCTGTAGAAGCGTACCAGCCCGCCGTCGCGGGCGCGGACGAACTCGTTCCTGGCCACCCGCTGAAAGTCGCGGATGCCGGCGAAGAAGCTCCTGCGCTCGTGGAAGGTGTAGGGCACGCTGATCACGGCCCTGCCGCCGGGCGAGAGCACGCGGGCGATCTCCCGACCCACGGCGCGGTCGTCGGGGATGTGCTCGATGGAGGAGACGGCGCTGACGCGGCCAAAGGCGCCGTCGCGAAAGGGCAGGCGGGTGGCGTCGGCCACGACGGGCAGCACCTGCCCTCGCCCTGCTCCCACCTGGGCCAGCTTGTCGCGCTGCCAGCGCACGCGCTGCGCGTCCAGCTCGGCGATGACCACGCTGGCGCCCTGACGGGCCAGCATCAGCGGGTAGGAGGAGGTGCCCGAGCCGATGTCCAGCACGCGCTCACCCGGGCGGAGGTCCAGCAGCCGCGTCACCGCGGGGTACTCGATCAAGCGCCACAGGGAAAAGTCGTTGACCGTGCGGCGCAGGATGGCGCGGCCGTTGATGGCCACCTCCTCGCGCAGGCAGGCAATCGTCGAGAGCCGGATCGGCCGGGCTACACCCATCGCAGGATCCACCTCTTCAGGGGAAAGCTCAGCTCGGACAGGCGGGCGCGGTCCTCCTCCTCCAGCCCGCCGAGGCGCTTGAAGACGACCAAGAAGATCACCACCGCCAGCAGCATGAGCCCGGCCAGGATGAGCAGGCCGACGATGCGCTGGACTACGTTCGCCGGGAGCGCCGTGTCGAACAGGCCCCAGCTGCCGAGCCAGAGGGCCGGCAGCAGGACGGCCGTGAACGCCGCCGTCGCCGCCAGCACCCGCCGCAGGAAGGACCAGGGGAAGCGCAGGCCCATCCCCCGGCTGGCATACCCCAGCAGCACCGCCGCCCCGGCTAGCCGGGCTGCAGTCATCGCCACGGCCGCCCCCATGGCCCCATAGCGCGGCACCAGCAGGAAGAGCAGTGGCAGCGCGCCCAGGATCAGCAGGCGGGCGACGATCACCGGGCGGTAGCGCTCAAAGGCCATGAGGATGGTGTGCGGGAGGCTCCCCAGCAGCGGATCCAGAAAGTTGCCCACGATCAGCACGATGGCTACCGCCGCCGCGCCGCTGAACTCGTTCAGATACATCATCTGGATCAGCCCTCGCGAGAAGAGGATCAGCCCCATCCCCGTCGGGATCAGCGCCAGCGCCAGCAGGCGGGTGAAGCTGCTGTAGGCAGTCTGGAGCGTCGTCTTGTCGTCGCGGGCATAGAGCCGCGCGAAGAGCGGCATCTGCACCCCGCTCAGCGGCGCCACCAGGAAACGGATGGACTCGCCGACGAAGCTGTCGGCCAGCCCCAGGCTGCCGACCCCGACCGTGTCCCCGAGGCCGGCCAGGATCAGCACGGCGACATTCGACTCGTAGAGGGTCCTGGAGACACTGATCAGATAGTTCAGCATGGCAAAAGGCCAGAAGCGGGGCACCAGGCCCAGGAGGTCCCGCGCCCGGACGGGCTGCGTGCTGACGGCGACCTCCCGGCCGGCGCGCAGGGCCTGCCATATCTGCAGCCCCAGGACCAGCACGGTGGTCGCCAGCAGCGAGACGAGTGCCCCGGCCACGCCGAACCCCACCAGCACGAACACCGCCGTCAGGATGGGTTGCACCACCATGGTCACGATGTCCAGCAGGTTGTAGGCCTTTTGCTTGAAAAAGGCGAACAGGACCTGGATCATGATGTTGGAGAACGACCCCAGCAGGATCAGCGCGCCGAGGACGATGATCAGCCAGGCGCTGGACTCGGGCAGGTTGAAGAAGGAGACGACGAGCGGGGTCCAGATCTGCAGGGCAGTGACCACCAGCAGCAGCAGGAAGAGCTTCAGCCCCAGGAACCAGGTCATGAAGAGGCGCACGCCGCTGCGGCCGAAGCGATGCTCGACCTCGGGCAGGAACTTGGGCAAGGTGGGCTCCAGTCCCAGGTCGGTATAGAGGCTGATCGTCGCCGCGGCGATCACCAGGCTGCGGTAGATGCCATAGCCGGAGATGCGCAGCACGTTGGCCACGATCAGGTTGGCCAGCAGGCGAATCCCGGTCTTGACCGGGAAGAGGACGGTGTTCCAGAACATCGCCTTGGAGACCCTGGTGCGCAGCGACTCAGCCACGGCCCCCTCCTGCGCGGCCGGGCCCCGCGTCGTGGGCAATCCACAGCTCGGCCCTGTGGCGTTCTATGTGGTCCATCGGTTCTTTGCCTGGCGGCCCAACAGCTCGCCGTCCTGCTGGGCCTGGCCCTGCCATGCGGGCCGCGTGCGCAGGGTCTCCCGCAAAGAGGCCTCGTTCAGCCCTGTCCTCCGGCCGGCATTGTGCTGTGGCCTCACTTCTTCTTGCTGAAGAGAAAGACCACGAACCCCAGCACGACGATGCTCCAGTAGCTGATGGTGCGATCGAGCATGCCCAGCGAGAAGCCAATGGCGCGGGCCTGTCCCACATCCATGGCGGGGAGAAAGATTGGCACGATCCAGCCAAACACGGCCTCCACCGCCCCCAGGCCGGCCGGGGTGATCGGCACCACGGTCAGCATCGAGCTGGTCAGGGCGATAAAGACGATCACCGGGAGGCTCAGCGAGACGCGCTCGGGGAAAGCCAGCAGGATCCAGTAGAAGCGCGCGCTCTCCAGCGCCCAGACCAGCAGTGTCTGCCCTAGGAGCAGCGGCAGGCCACGCGCGCGGAAGGAGAGCAGCGTCCCCTCCAGAAAGCGGTCGTAGATGCCGTGGAAGCGGGCCGGGACGAGGCGGCGCAGCTTCGGCCCGAAGAAGCGCAGCCCCAACAGCACGGCCAGGGCGACCACGGCCAGGGCGATGCCGCCGCCATAGACCCAGTTGGCGGTCTCTCCAGCCGGGAGTTGCGTGCCAAAGATGGACAGGCCGGCCGCGAGCATCAGCAGGAAGAGGAAGAGCATGTCCAGCACGCGCTCGGCAAAGATCGTCCCCATCGTGCGGGAAAAGGAGGCCCCGTTGGTGCGCTTGAGCAGGTAGCCGCGGTAGAGGTCGCCCAGCTTGGCCGGTACGACGCAGTTGGCGAACCAGGAGAGATAGATAATCTCGGTCATATCGAGCAGCTTGGGGAGAGGTGGGGCCTCGGGGTCGCCGACCGAGGCGTTCTCCAACAGCAGCCGCCAGCGCCAGGCGCGCAGCGGGAAGGTCAGGTAGGCGGACAGGAAGCCCAGGAGATACAAGAAGGGATTGGCGGAGCGGATATAGCCCCACACCTGGCCCAGGTCAATCTCGGCCAGCCACACCGTCAGGACGACAAGGCCAATGGCGATCAGGAACGACAGCAGCGTGCGCCAGTTGAGGAAGCGCTTCTTGAGGGAGGGGACAGGTGGGGATGCGTCGGCAGATGCCATGGGAACCTCGTGGGGAGATCATGGTGCGTGCCAGCACGGAACCGGGTCTGCCAGGAACGGCCTTCCGCTGACCCGCTCTCTCGCTGACTCGCTCTATCGCTCCAATGCTGCCAGCCGCTCGGCCTGGTCCTGCATGCTGAGGGCCTCGATGATGTCGCCGATGTTCCCGTTGAGTACCCCCGGCAGGTTGCTAAAGTTGCGCCCGATGCGGTGATCGGTGATACGGTCCTGGGGAAAGTTGTAGGTGCGGATCTTTTCCGCCCGCTCGCCGCTGCCGATCTGGCTCAAGCGGGCCTCGCCACGCTCCTTCTGGCGTTTCTCTTCCTCCAGTGCGTAGAGGCGGGCCCGCAGCACGGCCATGGCCTTGTTCTTGTTCTTGAGCTGCGAGCGCTCGTCCTGGCACGAGGCGACGATCCCGGTGGGCAGGTGGGTGATGCGCACGGCGCTGTCGGTGGTGTTGACGCTCTGCCCGCCGTGGCCGGCCGAACGGAAGATGTCGATGCGCAGGTCGTCGGGGTTGATCTCCACCTCCAGCTCGTCCATCTCCGGCAGGACGGCCACCGTGGCCGTGGAGGTGTGGATGCGCCCGCTGGCCTCCGTGACCGGGACGCGCTGGACACGGTGCACGCCGCTCTCGTACTTGAGATGGCTGTAGGCACCCCGCCCGCGTACTTCGAAGATGACCTCCTTGAAGCCGCCCAGGTCGTTGGCGTGGGTGTTCATCAGCTCGTACTTCCAGCCCTGGGCCTCGGCGTAGCGCGTGTACATGCGGAAGAGGTCGGCGGCGAACAGGGCGGCCTCATCCCCACCGGTGCCGGCGCGGATCTCCACGATGACGTCGCGCTCGTCGTTGGGGTCCTGCGGCACCAGGAGCTGCTTGAGGCGGGCTTCCAGGCCGGCCAACCTTTCCCGCAGCGCCTCCTGCTCCTCCCGCGCCAGCGCAGCCAGCTCGGCCTCGTCGCTCTCGGCCAGGTCCCCGGCCTCCTGGAGATGCCGTTCCGCCTGGCGATACTGCTTGTAGGCCGTCACCAGCTCTTCCAGGCCGGCCAACTCGCGGCTGTGCTCCAGCAGGCGGCGCGGGTCGGTCGCTACCTCCGGCTGGGCCAGCAGGCGCTGCAGCTCCTCGTACCGTTCCACAGCCCGGTCCACGCTCTCGAACATCCCAGAACCCACCCGCTAGAAGTCATCTCATCAACCACGAAGGCACAGGGGCACAAAGTGTCTATGTACATTCTCCGCTCTTCTTGGTGCCTTTGTGCCATCGTGGTACTTGTGAGACGGGTTCTAGTCATCGGCGAGCAGCAGCCGCCGCAGCTCCCGCAGCCGCTGTCGCTGGGCCGGGGTCAGTCTGCCCCCGGCAGCACGGTCGGCCTGGAGGGCCATGAACTCCTCCTCCAGACGGTAGAACTCCTCTTCGGCGAGCAGCGGCAACCCCTCCCCTTCCCACTCGTAGCGGTCCAGGTAGAGCTCATAGTCCTGTGGCGCGTAGAACAGCTTGGACTGCGGCATCGCCCTGCTCCAGACAGCGAATCGGAACGAACGCGCCTGCATTGTACGATGGAGCGGCAGCTTTGTCAATTGCCGCTGGCACACCCCGCGGAAATGTGGTATAATTTCCCCAGATTGAGGAATGCCGTCCTATCCTGGACTGCCGCCAGCGAAGAACGAGGAATGCCCTTGCTCCGGCCGCCGCTGCTTCTGCTCTGCATCCTGTTGGGCCTGTTGGTGCCGTCCGCCTACCCGCGGGGCAGCGCGGCTTCTACCCAGCGCGTGGCGCCGGCCGTGCTTCCCCGGCGCGTGGCCCTGCCGCCGGCCCACCCGCTCCTGCCCGCCGAGGACCTGGACGCGCCGCCGCTGCTCCTTCCCGATGACGGGCCCGCGCGGCCGCTGCGCCTGGTCGGCGATGCGGGCGCGGCGGTCCAGCGCCTGGGCCGCGCGCTGCAGGCGTCCCTGGCCCGCGCTGCCTGGCCGGTGCAGTGGGCCGCCCCCGGCCGGCCGGCCGACCTCTACGTCGGCTACGACCCCCCGGCCGGGTTCCTCACCTGGCCGCTGACGGCGACTCGCTTCGTCCCGGTGGTGTCGTTCTGGCTCCCGGTCAGCGACGTGGCCTACGCCGACCTGGAGCGCCTGCTCCGTGGGCAGGTAGCGGACTGGGCGGAGCTCGGCTCGCCGCAGCCGCAGGCGGTGGTGCCGCTGGCCCTGCAGACGGACCCGCCGGCGCCCCTCCGGCCAGCCGACGGGCCTGTCCTGCCCGACACCACTGCCCTGGTGGCCTTCCTGCAGCAGTCGCCCGGCGGCATCGCCCTGGTGCCCCTGGAGCAGGTGGACGTGCGCATGCGCGTGCTGCGCGTGGATGGGAGCGATCCGCTGCTCGAGGAGGACTTTCCGGCCGAGCCCCTGGTGCGGCGGCTCTACCTGGCCGCGTCGCCGCAGGCCCCGGCCGTGGTCGTGCAGCGGGTCGCCGCGCTGGCCCAACGCCAGCGCCTGGCCCCGCCGGCGCCGGCCATCGATATTGCCGTTGTCGGCGACATCATGCCGGGGCGGGGCGTGACGTGGCGCATCCGGGCCGGCGGCGGCGACTACACCTGTCCGTTTGCCGCCGTCGCCGCCGAGCTGCGTTGGGCCGACCTGACCGTCGGCAACCTGGAAGGGGTCCTGTCGGCGAACATCGCTCAGCCCGGCGAGGTCCACACCATGCTGTTCGTGGCCGACGACGCGTTCCGCGAGGGCCTGCTCGAGGCCGGGTTCGACGCCGTCAGTCTGGCCAACAACCACAGCCGCAACTTTGGCACGGCCGGCCTCAGCGACACCATCGGCGTGCTGCGGGAGGTCGGCATCCAGCCGTTCGGGGCCGGGCTGGACCTGGAGGAGGCCCGCCGGCCGGCGCTGTTCCAGGTGCGCGGGGTCACCTTCGCCTTCCTGGGCTACGACGACGTCAGCTCGGGCTACTATGGGGCTTCCGAGAACCGCGCCGGTACCGCTCCGGCGGACCCGGCCATGGTCGCTGCCGACATCGCCGCTGCGCGTGAACAGGCCGACGTCGTCATCCCCTACTTCCACTGGGGCAGCGAGTACACGCACCAGGCTTCCTCTCGGCAGCAGGAGCTGGCGCACGCGGCCATCTCCGCCGGGGCGGGCGTGGTCCTGGGGAATCACCCGCATTGGGTGCAGGGGCTGGCGGGCTACCAGGGCCGCCTCATTGTCTACTCGTTGGGCAACTTTGTCTTTGACCAGGACTGGTCGCGAAAGACCAGCCAGGGGGTGATTGCCCACCTGATCTTTCGCGGTAGTCGTCTGCTGAACGTGCGGCTGCGGGCGATCCAGATCGTGGACCGCTACCAGCCGATCCTGCTGCCGGACGCTGCCGCTATGGAAGTGTACGGGCAGATTCGCGAGTCCAATCCGGAATGGCCTATGCCGAAAGGAGAGACACCATGAAAAAGACCCGTGAGCAGCGATCGGAAGCGACACGCGATGACGTCTGGGAACCGGGCCAGAGTGTGACCACCGGCGCCATTCGCAAGGAGGAGTTGGTCGAACGCGTGGCCGAGCGCACGCGCCTCACGCGGACGACGATCTGGCGTGTCCTGGACGCGGTCCTCGAGGAGATCGGTCTGGCGCTGGCCCGGCACGAGCGGGTGCACATTGCCCGTTTCGGCACCTTCGACTTGCGGCACTACCCGGAGCGCATGGGCATACATCCACGCACGCGGGGCGCCATTCCCTATCCCGAGCGCTATGCGCCCAGCTTCCGCTCCAGTCTGACGTTGAAGCGGCGCATCCGCGACGCCAAGTAGCAGGGTCCCACACGCGATACTCCCCGCCCCCGGGCTGCCATCCGGCGCACCTCTGGGAGGCGCTGCCCAGGGCATGCTTGACGGGACTCGCCGACCCAGGTATAATGGGGTTGTGCGCGATTCTGCCGTGGCGGTAGGTGCAGAGAAATGGAGAAACGCATGGCGGGCAATGACCTGACTCTGCGAGCAGGAGATGGGGGCCAGGCGCTCCATCCGGTATCCGTTGCGACGCTGTCCCCCGTGCTCCTCGGCCCGTTCTTCCACGAGTTCCGCACCTCCCTGACCATGATCAAGACCTGCATCGCCCTGCTGACGAACCCCAGCGTCACCTACGATCCCACCGAGCTGCGCGAGTTCATGGACATTGTCCGGCGCGGCGGTGACCGCGTGGACCGGTTGGTACGCGACTTCTTGACGCTCCTCAAGCTCGAGTCAGGGGTAGCGGTGCAAGAGGCCCACGAGGCCGGGCCCACGGAGGACGTCGCCGGGTCCATCGCGGCGGTGGTGCGCTCGCTGCAGCACGACATCGACGAGCACAGCGTCGTGGTGCAGGTGGACGTTCCCGAGGGGCTGGGGCCGCTGCCGGTCTCGGATGAGCACCTGCAGATGATCGTAGAGAAGCTGCTGCACAATGCCGTCAAGTTCTCCAAGCCGGAGGGCGGCCCGGTGCGGGTGCGGGTCGTTCCGGAGGGTGGCGATGTCCGCCTCGAGGTGATCGACCAGGGGATCGGCATTCCCCCGGCAGAGCAGGAGCGCGTCTTTGACCGCTTCTCTCAGCTGACGCAGGCCGGCCTGGAGCGGCAGGGGGCCGGGCTGGGCCTGGCCGTGGCCCGCGGCCTGGTCGAGCTATACGGTGGCCAGATCCAGGTGCAGAGCCGGGAGGGCGAGGGCAGCACCTTCAGCGTGATCCTGCCGCTTCCGCGCGCGCCGCAGGCGGCGCCCGAGCCGGCCCCGCCGGAGGCGGAAGAGCCGGCCGGCGACGAGGCCGCGCTCACGGCGGAGGAGGCGTTCCGCCGCCTGGGGATCACCTTCGAGGAGGAGAGCAAGCCGGCGGAGCCGCAACAGCCGCAGAAGAGGCGCCAAGGGGGACTCTTCGGCCGGCGCAGGAAGTAGCAGACCCCGAGACAGGCCTACTGATCACCAAGACACCAAGCCGCCAGCATCTCCAGCAGCTTGGTGTCTTTGCGTCTTTGGTTCCGATGCTTGGTGCCCCGGCGGTCCATGAGGTGGGTGCTAGCCAGCAGGGCCTGCGGCGATGAGCTGTTCGGCCTGATCGACCAGCCGTTCCAGCTCGGCCTCGACGGTGGCGCGCCAGGGGATCACCTCGGCGGCCGTGAGGGCCCCACCACCGTCCTGCTGCTCGTAGGCCATCTCCCAGCCGTGCCGCTGGGCAAAGGCCTGCAGCTCGGCCTGGCGCTGGGGCGAAAAGGCGCGCGGCAAGAAGCGCCGGAAGAGGTCCGCCAGGCGGCTCTGGCCCTCGGGGTCCAGGGCCGGCAGGGCGCTCCAGCGGTGGGCGGAGTGCCCGGGATCGGGCTCGCAGGCGCGGGCGAAAAAGGCCTGGCCGCAGGCATGGCAGTAGCGCCACTCCCCCAGGCCGGCGAAGTTGCCGGGGTTGCCGGCGACGATGCCCTTGAGCATACGACGGGTCAGTTGCAAGGTCTGCTCCTGTGTGCGCTGTCGGGGCCATTATACGGCCAAAGGTCGGTTCCGGCAAGGGATTGTCAACGGCCGGCAGATGTGCTATAATAGCCTCAACAGGCGATCCCACGTCCCCGCTGGGGCCGGCAGGCAGCGGCGGCCGGCGTGGGACCTTCTTTGGGCCCGTGGCGCAAGGGCAGCGCAAGTGACTCATAATCACCAGGTTCCAGGTTCGAATCCTGGCGGGCCCACAGGGACAGCCCTTGTGCGGGCAGACCGCGGCGAACGAGCAGGCTCATCCAGACATCCCATTGGGCTGCAGCGCCACGCCGGTTCGGATCGCCGCAGGACTCGAACGCGGACGCGGGCAGTTCGTCCTGCACCGCCCAGGCCGATAACCGGGCGGAGGTTGCAGACGAATGCCAGGGAACCGGGACTCGGGGGAAAGGCGCTGGGTTGCGGGGAACTGTCGCCCTGACGATGCCGACGGATCGCGGCGTTTCGCCATCGCCACAGCGAGCGCAAGGAGTGCGCAACCATGGCCGATCGGGATAGCTGGAAGAGGCTCTTCACCAGACGCCAGCGGAACGGTGCCGCACAGAGCCTGGAGGGGGAAATGCTGCGGGCGCTGATGGACTATCTCCCCGATGCCATCTACTTCAAGGACACCGCCAGCCGTTTCATCCGCACCAACAAGGCCCACGCCAAGCGCTGGTTCCACCTGGACGACCCGGCGGAGGCTGTCGGCAAGACCGACTTTGACTTTTTCGCCACGGAGCATGCCCTGAAGGCCTTTGAGGACGAGCAGAGGATCGTGCAGACGGGCCGGCCGCTGGTCGATCTCGAAGAGAAGGAGATCTGGCCGGACGGCCGGGTGACCTGGGGATCGAGCACCAAGATGCCGTTCTACGACCAGACCGGAAACATCGTGGGCACCTTTGGTGTCACCCGGGACATTACCGAGCGCAAGGAGGCGCTGCGCCGCGAGCAAGAGCAGCGCCGGCACCTCGAGCTTCTGATCAGCCAGATTCGCGACTCGGTCGTGCGCCTCCGCGCGGTGGCGGAGAACATCCTGGCCGCCGCTACCCAGCAGGCGAGCGGGGCCAGCGAGCAGACCGCCGCTCTGGCGCAGGTGGCGGCCACGATCGACCAGGTGCGCGCGATAGCCGAGCAGACCTCCCAGCGAGCGCAGGGCGTGGCCGATCTGGCCCGGGAGACAGAGGATGTCTCCGAAGCGGGCAGACGGTCCGTGGGTGAAGCCATCGAGGGCATGGGGCAGATCAAGCAGAAGGTGGACACGATCGCCAGCACCATCCTGGCTCTGTCGGAACAGACCCAGACGGTGGGGCAGATCACCGCGGCGGTGGACGATATTGCCACGCAGTCCAACATGCTGGCGCTGAACGCCGCGGTGGAGGCGGCCCGGGCCGGCGAGGCGGGCAAGGGCTTTGCCGTTGTCGCTGCCGAGGTGCGCTCGCTGGCCGCGCAGAGCCGGGCCGCCACCGTGCAGGTGCGCGATATCCTCTCGGAGATCCAGCGCGGGGTGAACACGGTGGTGATGGCAACGGAGGAGGGGTTGAAGGGGGCCGACGCCGGGGTGCGGTTGACCGGCCGGGCCGGCGAGGCGTTGCAGAAGCTCGCGGCTCGGGTACTGGAGTCGACACAGGCGGCGGTGCAGATTGCCACCGCAGCCCACCAGCAGTTGGTGGGGATGGAGCAGATCGCCCAGGTGATGCAGGGCATCCAGCAGGTGACCTCACAGAACCTGGCCGCGGCGCAGCACCTGCAGCAGGCGGTCGGGGAGCTGAACCGGCTGGCTGGGGAGCTGCAGGACACCGCTGGGCGGAACAGCTGATTTCGCGTGACCTTCACCGATCCGAATCGCGGCACCGCGGAAGACACGCCGGGTGCCGTGTTTCTTTCCGTGCGCGTGGTGCCTCCACCTCCCCCGCTTCCGCTCTCCCTCTGTCCCCTGCCGTAGCGTAGCGCCCTCGTTTCCCCCCTGCCCGCGTCCGGCCCACCTTCGTTGCCGATCTGGAGCTCATCGCCGACCGCATCGCCCGGCGCGGCACCACCGTCTCCCGTGCCGACGTCCTGTCGGTGTTGGAGGACTTTTTCGGTATCGTCGGGGAGATGCTGCAGGACGGAGCCCACGTCAACACCCCGCTGGTCAACTTCCGCACCAGCATCAAGAGTACCTTCAGCGGGCCGTTGGACGGGTTCGATCCCAGCCGGCACGAGGTCGTGACGCGCGTGGTGCCCGGGAAGCGCCTGCGCAAGGTGCTATCGGCCGGCGCGCGGGTGCTGAAGCTCGACCCAGCAGCCCTGGCGCTACTGCCTCTCCAGTACCTCGACGCCAACACCGGCGCGGCCGACAGCACCCTGACGCCGGCGGGGATGGGCCAGCTGGGCGGGCGTCACCTGAAGTTCGACCCCTCCGACCCGGCCCAGGGCGTCTTCTTCGTCGCCTCCGACGGCAGGGAGACGCGGGTGGAGGTGGTGGGCCGCAACAAGCCGAGCGAGCTCTCCTTCCTGGTGCCGGCCCTGGCCGCGGGGGAGTACACCCTGCAGGTGCGGGCCGCCTACAACGGCAACCCGCAGGTGCGGCAGGGGCAGCTGGCGGCGAAGCTCGTGGTGCGGTAGGCGGGTGCCTCTGCCCGGCGGTAGGGCCGGGGCCTGAGGCAAGCCTGGCACGTCGGGAGGGCCCAGGGGCAGACCCTGGGTCCTCCCCTTGTGTGGAGGGGAGGCGGAGCTCGCCGGTTCTGCCTCGCGAGACACCTTGCACTCGCTCCGCTCCTCGATCGAATCCCCTCCGAGGTCAACATGATTGCAGATCGAGGCAACCCGGCAGTCGGCCTCGGGTCAAGTGGATCTCGGCCTGGGTTCGACTCGCATTCCGTCCGGGATTGACCTGCATTCGATCCCACATCGCCTGCTCTCGGATCGAACAGCACCGGAACTCGGCTCGTATGGCTGTCGATCCTGATCCGGCATCGAGTCGATTCTGGACCGGATGCGAGTGATGCTCACTGCGCATGTCTGTTGACTTCGGTCCGTGGTCAAGGCAATTGGGGGCCAGAATCATGTCGATTTCGCTCCGAGATCATGTCCATCTCGATCCGCAATCGTGCTGATCTCGGCCCGAGAATCGACGGGTTTGCGGAGAAAAGCCGGGAGCGAACAGAGAAGCAGAATGTGGTATAATGCGGCGACGTGGCTGGAGGCACGGGTGGACAAGAGCGAGTTCAGGCTGGAAACCGAGTACCGCTACAACCGCTCCGGGCCGGTGCGCTGGATCGTCTCCCACCTGCGGCGCTACCCGCAGTTTCCCCTGGTGGCGGTCGCCGCGGCGATCGTCAACAACATCTGCTACGCCTCCATCCCCATCTACATCGGGCGGGCCTTTGGCCTGATCAGCGGGTCGGGTCTGCCGGCCGTGCTGGGCCGGGGCCTGGCCCGGCAGCTCGGGTTGGGCGCTAGCCTGGACGCGGGGCCCGGTTGGCCGCTCTCGGCGCTGGCGGCGCTGGCCCTGGCGGTGATGGGGCTGGCCATCGGCCAGAGCCTGACCGGCCTCCTGCGCACCGGCTCGATCGAGTTCCTGGCCCAGCGCATCGAGCGCGACGCCCGCGACGAGCTGTACGTCAGCCTCCTGGGCAAGAGCCAGACCTTTCACGGCCGGCAGCGCATCGGCGACGTCATGGCCCGCGCCACCAACGACGTGCGCATGCTCAATTTCATGTTCAGCCCCGGGCTGATGCTGATCCTGGACTCGGCCATGGGCACGGTGGTCCCGCTGATCCTGATCGGGCTGCTCGACTGGCGGTTGCTCCTGGTGCCCGGCGTCTTTCTCGTCCTCCTGGGCATCACCCTGGTCGACTACAACCGGCGGCTCAACCCGGTCAGCCTGTCGCTGCGCGAGCAGTTCGGCACCATGAACACCGGGCTGGCCGAGGCCATCGCCGGCATCGAGGTGGTCAAGGCCAACGTCCAGGAGCGCCACGAGTGGGACAAGTTCAGCCTCAACGCCCGCGCCTACCGCGACCACTACATCCGCCAGGGCCAGATCCAGGCGCGCTACCTGCCGGCGCTGGCCTTTGCCACGGCCTGGGCGGCCGGCCTGCTGCACGCTCTGCTGCTCTGGCAGGCCGGCGGGGCGCGGGTCCAGGACCTGAGCTGGGTCATCTCCTACATGGGCCTGCTCGGCACGCTGCGCTTCCCCACCTACATCTCCACCTTCACCTTCAACCTGGTGCAGCTCGGGGTGGCCAGCGCCAAACGCATCCTGGAGCTGGTCAACAGCGAGACCGACCTGGACGAGAACCGGGCCGGGGTCGCCCGGCCGATCCGCGGGGAGGTCACCTTCGAGAACGTCTCCTTCAGCTATAACGGCCGGCCGGTGCTGCGGGGGATCGACTGCACCGCCCGGCCGGGGGAGACCATCGCCATCGTCGGCGAGACCGGGTCGGGCAAGACCACGCTCACCAGGCTGATCAACCGCATCTTTGACGCCAGCAGCGGGCGCGTGCTGGTGGACGGTATCGACGTGCGCGACTGGAACCTGGAGGCGCTGCGCTCGCAGATCTCGACCATCGAGCAGGACGTCTTTCTCTTTTCCCGCACCATCGCCGAGAACATCGCCTTCGGCTGCCCCGGTGCCACCCAGGAGGAGATCGAGCGCGCGGCCCGCGACGCCCAGGCGCACGAGTTCATCGCTACCTTTCCCGACGGCTACCAGACCCACGTGGGGGAACGCGGTGTGACCCTCTCGGGCGGGCAGCGCCAGCGCATCGCCATCGCCCGGGCCTTCCTGACCCACCCGCGCATCCTCATCCTGGACGACTCCACCAGCGCCATCGACAGCGCTACCGAAGACCAGATCCAGCGGGCCATCCGCCACGTCAGCAAGCAACAGACCACCTTCCTGATCACCCATCGCCTGAGCCAGATCCGCTGGGCCGACCGCATTCTGGTGCTGCGGCGGGGCCGGCTGGTGGACCAGGGCAGACACGATGAGCTGATGGAGCGGTGTGGAGATTACCGGAGGATCTTTGCCAGGTATGAGTAGGGGCTGGAGGTTGGAGGTTGGAGATTGGAGGTTGGAGGTTGGAAGATAGAGGCTGGAGAGTGGAAGATGGAGCAGTATGAAGGAGGTAGTGATGCGTGAAGGGGAGAAGAGGCCGATCAGGAGCTATCGTGACATCGAGGCCTACCGGCGAGCCAAGGAGCTGGTGGCACCCATGCATGCGCTGGTTGCCGCGTTTCCCGCCCAGGAGCGTTTTGACCTGTGTGACCAGATGAGGCGGGCGAGCAAATCGGTGGTGGCGAACATCGTGGAGGGCTATAGCTATAAGGATACCCCCGCCAAGATGAAACACCTGTGGCGCGTCGCCATGGGATCGGCCAACGAGATGGTCGAGCACCTGGAAACGGCCATGGCCCTGGGATATGCCGCGCAGGAGATCTGTCACCCGTATGTGGAGGAGTATACGATCGTCGCCAAGCAGCTGAACAGGCTGATCCAGAAGTGGCGGAAGTTCTAACATCCAGCTTCCAACCTCCAACTTCCAACTTCCAACCTCCGGCACCCCTACGAGGCCACAATGGGTTTCATACTCGATGGTCTTGAATCCGAAGCCTACGACCGCAGCTACAGCGACCGCGAGCTGATCCGGCGCATCGGGCGCTACTTTCGCCCCTACGTCGGCCGCATGGTCACGGTGGCGCTCATGCTGACCCTGAACGCCATCGCCGGGGCCGGCGGGCCGATCCTGCTGGCCCGGGCCATCGGCCTGGTCGGCCAGGGACCCAGCCTGGCGCTCTTCCTGTTGCTCTCTGGGGGGGTCCTGTTGCTCGGGCTGGCTGCCTGGTTCTTCAACTACATCCGCCAGCTCTTCTCTGCCTGGGTGATCGGCAACGTCGTCCTGGACATCCGCCAGGAGGTCTTTCGCCGCACCATCGAGCAAGACCTCTCCTTCTACGATGCCCATCCCTCGGGCAAGGTGGTCAGCCGGGTCACCTCGGACACGCAGGACTTTTCCGACGTGGTCTCGCTGACGATGGAGCTTGTCAGCCAGGTCGTGCAGGTCGTCTTCTTCGCCATCTGGCTGGTGGGGATCAACGGCTGGCTGACACTGTTGATGGTGGCGATGGCGCCGGTGGCGGTGCTGATCGCCCTGGGCTTTCGCCGTGTCGCCCGCCAGGCCACGCAGCGCGCCCGGCGGGTGACGGCCAAGATCAACGCCGCGATCCAGGAGTCGATCAGCGGCATCACCGTGGCCAAGAGCTTCCGCCAGGAAAAGGCGATCTATGACGCCTTCGCCGAAACGAACCGGCAGTCCTACCACGTCGGCCTGCGGCGGGGGCTGACGCTGAACACCATCTTCCCGATGGTGAGCATGGCCTCGGGGCTGAGCACGGCGCTGCTGATCTATGCCGGCGGGCTGGCAGCGCGCGGTGGCCTGCTGGCGCCGGACAACTGGTACCTCTTCGTCCAGGCGGTGGGCTACTTCTGGTGGCCTATGCTCTCCGTCGCCTCCTTCTGGAGCCAGTTTCAGGACGGGCTCTCCGCCGCCGAGCGCGTCTTTGCCCTGATCGACGCCCAGCCGCAGGTGGTGCAGACGGCTGCCGAGGCGGTGGAGGCACTCCGCGGCGAGGTGTGCTTCCGCCGGCTGCGCTTTGCCTACAACCAGGGCGAGGTGGTGCTGCCGGGGCTGACGTTGGAGATCCGGCCGCGGCAGACGCTGGCCCTGGTCGGGCACACCGGGGCCGGCAAGAGCAGCGTGGCCCGTCTGATCGCCCGCTTCTACGAGTTCCAGGAGGGCGAGCTGCTCGTCGACGGCCGCGACATCCGCCGGCTGGACCTGGGCGCGTACCGCCGGCACATCGGGGTAGTGCCGCAAGAGCCGTTCCTCTTTTCCGGCACGGTGCGGGAGAACATTCGCTACGGCCGGCCGGAGGCCAGCGACGAGGAGGTACTGCAGGCAGCCATGCACATCGGCGGCGGCGACTGGCTGTCCGACCTGCCGGCCGGCCTGGATAGCGACGTCGGTGAGCGCGGGGCCAGCCTCTCCATGGGCCAGCGCCAGCTCGTCGCCCTGGCCCGCGTGCTCCTGAAGGACCCGGCCATCTTCATCCTGGACGAGGCCACTGCCAGTGTCGACCCCTTTACCGAGGCCCAGATACAGGAGGGGCTGAAGACGCTGATGCGCGACCGCACGGCCATCGTCATCGCCCACCGCCTCTCCACGGTCCGGCACGCCGACCGCATCCTGGTCATGGACCGGGGCGAGATCATCGAGGAGGGAACCCACGATCAGCTACTGGCCCAGGGTGGGCACTATGCCGAGCTGTACAACACCTACTTCCGGCACCAGTCGCTGGAGTACGTGGAGCGTTTCGTCGCCGTGGTGGCGGGGGAAGAGGGCTAGGCTCGGCCACGGTTCACGGCGATATCAGGTCGCGCCGATGCACAGCGGATGGCAAGTGCCCGGCCGGCGTACAGCGCGGCATGGCCGTACCATTGCCGTGTCCCTGGATGTGCGGCGTCGGGCCGTTGCCGGAGGCGGGCACTTGCCGGTCAAGGCCGGCGACTTTGGTACGGCCGTGGCCACGGTTGGCTTCGCTGGACAAACCGCGCACAACGCGGTATAATGGGGAAGCATGAACCCACAAGGGCGTGGGGGGTCTCCGTCACCTTCCCATGAGGAGGCTCCGTGGCAGCAGGGCACGACGCACCACTGGACGCGCTGGCCCTTGACCCGCTTCTCTCCCTGTCGCTGCAGCGGGTGACTCTGCTCGTGCGCCGTGCTGCCCTGGAACAGCGCCTCCTGGGCATGGACCCCAACGATCCCTACCGCGGCCTGCTCCTCTCCGATGAAGAGATCGACCTCCTGCTGCGCGCTCTGCCGGGCGCGGACGCACCCGCCCCCTCGTCCCCGGCGCTCGAGACCATGCAGGCGCAGTTTGCCGCGCTGGAGGACGAGCTAGCCGGCCTGGGCTGGCCGGCGGGCTCGCGCCTGGGCCGGC
>CAZTIG010000045.1:0-38368 GCA_964613665.1 uncultured Chloroflexia bacterium | reverse complement strand
CCGTCCCGACCTCGACCCCCACGCCCACGGCCACGCCCACGCCGGACCCACGGCCGCACGGCTATGTCGAGGTGGAGGCCCAGGAACCGCTGGGCGACGAGACCTATACCCGGCTGCTGACGACGACGCTCTACTTCTCCGCCACGAGCGACATCGGCCGGCCGGTCACGCAGATGCGCTTCGGCAACTATGCCGACTTCCACGATCATCCCACCTGGGAGTCCTTTGCACCGGCCCTGGCCAACTGGAGGCTCCTCGACTCTGCCGATCTCTGCGAGGACAAGTATGTCTTTGCGCAATACCAGGATGACCAGGGGAACATCTCCAATGTCTACAGCGACCACATCCGTTACGACGGCTACCTGACCGCGAGCATGGTGCTGAACGACGGCAAGGCCTACACGAACCGGACCATGGTCATGATCAACTCCCAGGATCTGGATGGGAACAATCCCGACCCGCAGGAGAACTGCAGCGGACTCGAGGCCATGTCGGTCTGGGAAGAGGGCATGACCCAGACCAACTGGCTCGACTTTTACCCCAGGTTCTGGTTCCTCCTGTCGCCGGGGTCCTCGACCACACGCACGGTCTATGTTGCCTACCGCGACCGGGCCCACAACACCGGCGTCTTCTCGGATAGCATTGCCTTCGACGTCACCCCCCCGTACAGCGGTACTCCGCCCCTCCTCAACAACGGCGTGCCCACGACGACTAGGATACTTGTCCCGATCGGCGGGCTGGGGGCCCAGGACGACGAGAGCGGCGTGGCCAACGTCTGGTTGGCCAACCGGGCGGGCGGGCCGTGGCAGGTTCGCCCGATCGAGACCTGCATGGAAGAGCCATGGAACCTGGCCTTTGGCGGACCGCCCATCCAGTACCCGGATCTTCACTCTGTCTACGTGGTGTACGAGGACGACTCGGGCTATGAGAACTACGCGGGCAACCTGTCGGAGTCCCTGTCCTCCACCATCTCGATCGCCGGGATCAGCAACATCTTCCTGCCCTTGGTCGTCGATGCCTTCGGGGGTGGGCAGTTCCAGGTGGGCCCCCAGTTCCCCCAGGCCGGCCTGCTGCTTCTGGCCGACCCTCCGCAAGCGCCGCCCGGCCGGGAAGTGCGGATCTATCTGTTCGCCCGGCGGGAGCATGGCAGCGCCCTGGCCGGGGCGATGCAGGTCGCGCTGCCCGAGGGGCTGCGCGTGGTCAAGGCGCAGAGCGCGTACGGCGAGATCGTTCAGGTCAGCGACCACCTGGTCACCTCGCTGGAAAGAGCTTCACCGAGGCAGTCGCCGTTCTTGCTGATCCGGGCCGTGGTGGAGGATGGCGCAGCGGCCGACCTGCAGGTCCGGGGCCGGATCGAGTGGAGCAACGGCCTCTCTGCCGAGGCGGAGCCGCTGCGATTTGCCGCTCGCTAGCCCTGCCCGGTGGTGACGCATTGCAGCAGAACGCCCATGTATCCCCGGCCTCGCCCGGCGGTTCACCGCCGGGCGAGGCCGTCCGGTAGTGCGCCGGGCGGAGAGCGGTTTCCGCTTTTGGGCAGTCACCAGACCCGCGCGGTTGCGTTCTGTGGCGCCTGTGCTATAATGCCGCCAGAGGCAGGTGCGCTGCGCAGTGTCGCGCCGCGGTGAACAAGGAGGTCCCAGATGCCCCGCGATTTCCTTTCCGCCAAGGTCCGCAACGTGCCCCCGTCGGGCATTCGCCGCTTCTTCGACATCATCGCCACGATGAAAGACGTCATCTCACTCGGCGTGGGCGAGCCCGACTTTGTCACGCCTCCGCACATCATCCAGGCCGGTGTGCAGTCGCTCGAGCAGGGCCGCACCGCCTATACCTCCAACTCCGGCCTGCTGGAACTCCGCCAGCACCTGGCCGCCCACCTGCGGCGGCTCTACGGGGTGGAGTACGACCCCGAGACCGAGCTGCTCATCACCGTCGGGGTGAGCGAGGCGCTGGCCATCGCCCTCATCGCCACGATCGACCCCGGCGACGAGGTCGTCGTGCCCGAGCCCTGCTTCGTCTCCTACCGGCCCGGCGTCATCTTCGCCGGGGGCACGCCGGTGACGGTGCCGACCTTCTTCGAGGACGATTTCCAGCTCACGGCCGGTCAGCTGCGGCGCGCCCTGTCCCCGCGCACCAAAGGCCTGCTGCTGGGCTACCCCAACAACCCCACCGGCGCGGTGATGACCCGCGCCTGCCTGGGCGAGATCGCCGCGCTGGCCGAGCAGCACGACCTGCTGGTCTACTCCGACGAGATCTACGACCGGCTCGTCTACGGCCTCGAGCACACCTGCTTTGCCTCCCTGCCGGGGATGCGCGAGCGCACGATCCTCCTGGGCGGTTTCTCCAAGGCCTACGCCATGACGGGCTGGCGCGTGGGCTACGTGGCTGCCCCGGCGGCCATCGCCCGCGAGATCCGCAAAGTCCACCAGTACGCCATCATGTGCGCGCCCACCCCGAGTCAGTGGGCGGCCCTGGAGGCGCTCAAGAGCGGCGAGCCGGACGTGCAGCGCATGCGCGCCGAGTACGACCGCCGCCGGCAGGTCATCGTCAGGGGACTCAACGCCATCGGGCTGACCTGCTTCGAGCCGCGCGGGGCCTTTTACGCCTTTCCCTCCATCGCCGGCACGGGGATGTCCAGCGACGAGTTCTCGGAGAAGCTGCTGTACGAGGAGAAGGTGGCCGTGGTGCCGGGCAACGCCTTTGGGGACTGCGGCATGGGTTTTGTCCGCGCCTGCTACGCCTCCTCGATGGAGAATATCGAGGAGGCGCTGCTGCGGATCGGGCGCTTTGTGGAAAAGTACGGGAGGTGAGGAGGTTCGCATGGCCGAGACCTGTGCCTACTGCGCGGGCGATGCGGTGGTCAAGTGCTCCATGTGCGACAAGCCGATCTGTGCCGACCACACCCAGCGGGCGCTGCCCTACCTGGCTCTGGGGGACATGATCGGGACGATCTTCAGTACCCTCTTCCGGGCCCCGCGGACCCTGCCGGCCCTCCTGTTCGAGGCCGGGGAAGAGGAGCCCTTCTGCCCGGAGTGCCTGCGCGTCAACGCGCAGCGCCGGGTGCAGGAGCAGCGCAAGTTCTTCTACCTGGTGATCGGGCTGCTGGCGGTCTGTGGCCTGACGATCTACCTGCTGGTGCGGTTCCTGGGCTAGGCCGAGGCGGTCGGGCCTCGTTCGTGGCGGCGCAGCGCGCACGATGCGACTTTGCCGCGTGGCCGCGCCGGCCGGGGCATCATGCCTGCTCACGGCGATATCAATGTCGCGCCGATGCACAGCGGATGGCAAGTGCCCGGCCGGCGTACAGTGCGGCATGGCCGCACCATTGCCGTGTCCCTGGATGTGCGGCGTCGGGCCGTTGCCTGAGCCGGGCACTTGCCGGTCAAGGCCGGCGACTTTGATACGGCCGGATGCCTGCTGCTGCAGGCTTGCGCGATGTGCCTTCCTATGTTATACTTCGCGCCGGACTGCTGACCCCATCCCCACGGTGTGGCACCTGCTGGATCGTCGACCGCGGGGGCACCACAAGTGGCACGGAGGCAGGTTCGATGAAAAAGTTGCGCACGCTGCTGATCGTGGTGGGAGTGCTGGTCATCGTCGGGGGAGGGCTGTACCTCCTGGGTCGGCTGTTCTTCCCAGAGAGTCCCCTGACGATCATCACCGCCAGCATGCACATCCCCCGGCCCAAGCCCGAGGTGATCCTGCGCATTCACCTGGGCAGCCTGGAGCTTCCGATCACCAACACGGCCTTTAGCAGCTTCGTCGCCATGCTCGCCCTGGTGATTTTGGCGGCGTTGGTCTCGCGTGGGCTGCGCCGGCGCGGCGAAGAGGAGCGGCTGAAGAACCCACGCGGCTGGCAGAACCTGGTCGAGTGGGCCATGGAGTATATCATCAACCTGCTGGAGCCCGCGGCCGGCAAGGGCAAGGTGAAGAAGCGGCCGTTGGCCCGCCTGATCTTTCCTCTGGTGGGAACGCTCTTCGTCTTTATCATCTTTGCCAACTGGACCAGCCTACTTCCCGGGTTCAGCACGATCCTGGTCAAGCCGCCCTACCATTTTGTCCCGGTGGAGGAGGTCGCCTTTGAGCGTGTCGGTGGGGCCGCCGACATCTGCCCCGGCGACACGGTGACCTTCCGCGCCGCAGCCCTCGAGGCGACCGAGCCCGAGTACGAGTGGTACGTCGACGAGGTCCGGCTGGAGCATGGCGAGGGTGCCTGGCTGGACTATTGCTTCACCGCAGCCAGCACCGTCACCCTGCGGGTGGAGGCCTGGAACGAGGCGGATGGGCTGCGCCACACCGCCGAGTTCAGCGAGTCGATCGTGCCCCTCTCCGGTGCGGCCGCCGAGGCGGCCGGCTGTGGCACGCCGGCCCGGCCGGCCAGGACGGCAGCGCACCACGAGGAGCACCATATCCCCGGCCTGGTGTGGTTCTTTGACAACGGCACGCCGGGCGAGCCTGCCCCCGTGCTGCGCGCGCCGAACAGCCACCTGGCGATCACGGCGGGAATGGCGATCATCGCCATCCTCGCCGTGCAGATCCTGGCGATCGTCGCCCACGGCCCCGTCGGCTACCTCAAGCACCTGGCCACCGATGCGCCCATCTGGATGCGCTTTCTCATGTTCCCCATCCACGTGATCAGCGAGTTCTCGCGGATCATCTCCCTGAGCGCCCGTCTCTTCGGCAACCTCTACGGCGGCGATGTCCTCCTGGCGGTCATCTTTACGCTGCTGGCGCCGCTGGTGCCGGCCGTCTTCTTGGGGATCGAAGCCTTTTTCTACTACATCCAGGCATTGCTCTTCTCCGTGCTGACGACCGTCTACTTCGCCCTGGCGGTGGGCGGAGGGCACGAAGAGGCCCATGCGCATTGAGGCAGGTACTCGGGGGCCACCGCACGCCCGGCAAGCCCCCGGTTTGTGACGTGAAGCGGCTCAACAGACAAGGAGGCCAAGACTGATGGACATCAAGTTCGCAGCGGCAATCGCAATGGGCCTGGGATCGATCGCCCCGGCGCTGGGCATCGGCATGGCCGTGGGCAAGGCCATGGAAGCCATCGGGCGCAACCCGGAGGCTGCCGACCGCATCCAGGGGACGATGATCGTCGGTATCGGCCTGGCCGAGGCCGTGGCCATCTACGCCTTTGTCATCGCCTTGGCGATCCTGTTCGTCTAGGCAGGCGGTCGGCAGCGGCGGGCGCTCCGGGGACCATGGCCGGCGGTGCGGTGGGCGCAGCATGCGCTTCTGCCCCGGCCCATCCCGTTTCGGAGCGCACCGTCCAGAGAAGAAGTGAGGCGCAGAGCGATGTTTGAAGCATTGGGGATCGATCTGGTCAGCTTGCTCTGGCAGATCGTGGCCTTTGTCGGCCTCATCTTCCTGCTGAACCTGCTGCTCTTCAAGCCGATCCGCCGGACGCTGGACGAACGCGCCCGGCGCGTGCAGGAGAGCATGGAGCAGGCCGAGCGGGTCAAGCAGCAGGCCATCCGGGCTGACGAGGAGTACAACGCGCGCGTGAGCGAGGCCCAGGCGGAGTCCCTGCGCCTGGCCGACGAAGCCCGCGAGCGGGCCCGCGAGGAGCGCGAGAGGATCCTGGAGCAGGCCCGCGCCGAGTCGCAGCAGTACCTGCAGGATGCCCGTGTGCAGCTCGAGCTGGAGCGCCGCGATGCCGCACGGGAGACGCGCCGGCAGGTGGCCGGGCTGGCTGTGCTGGCAGCCGGCCGGCTGCTGGGCGAGAACCTGGACACGGAGAAGCAGCGCCGCCTGGTCGAGCAGTACGTCGCCTCCCTGGACCAGCCGCTGGAGGAGCTGCAGCAGGCCCTGGCCGGCGTCCCGGCCGAGACGGCCGCCGCGGCGCAGGTCCGCAGCGCCGTGCCCCTGGCCGAGGAGACCCAGGCCGCCATCCGCACCCGCCTGGCGCGGGCGCTGGGCCGCGAGGTGCCGGTGGCCTTTGGCACCGACCCGAAGCTGATCGGCGGCCTCCTTCTCCAGGTGGGCGACCAGGTGGTCGACCTGAGCGTGGCCCGCAAGCTAGGCGACCTCTTCCGCGAGATGGTCGCGTAGGACATGGCGCTGCCGGCCCGGGCCGCGCGACCCGGGCGTGGAGGTATGCATGGCCTTCCTGGACGAGATCACGCAGCAGCTGCAGCAGAGCATTGCCCGGTTCGAGGCGCCGGCCCGGCCGGTCAACATCGGTCAGGTCGTGACCGTGGGTGACGGGATCGCCCGCGTCGCCGGCCTCAGCCGGGTCATGTACAACGAGCTGCTGGAGTTTGCCAACGGCAGCATGGGCATCGCCCTGAACCTGGAGCAGGACTCGGTCGGGACGATCATCCTCGGCGAGTACGCCGACATCGAGGAGGGCAGCCTGGTCAAGGCCACAGGGCGCATCGTCGAGGTGCCGGTGGGTGAGGCCCTCATCGGGCGGGTGGTGGATGCACTGGGCCGGCCGGTCGATGGCAAGGGGCCCGTCCGCACGCACAAGTTCCGCCCCATCGAGCGCATCGCTCCCGGCGTGGTCCTGCGCGAGCCGGTCAACACCCCGGTGCAGACCGGCATCGTCTCCATCGACGCGATGTTCCCCATCGGCCGCGGCCAGCGCGAGCTGATCATCGGCGACCGCCAGACCGGCAAGACGGCCATCGCCCTGGACACGATCATCAACCAAAAGGGCAAGGACCTGCTGTGCATCTACGTGGCCATCGGCCAGAAGCGCACCCAGGTGGCCCAGGTGGTGGCCACGCTGGAGCGCTACGGGGCCATGGAGCACACCATCGTGGTGGTGGCCTCGGCCTCCGAGCCCGCGCCTATGCTCTATATCGCCCCCTATGCCGGGTGCGCCATGGGCGAGGAGTTTATGGAGGAGGGCCAGGACGCGCTGATCATCTACGACGACCTGTCCAAGCACGCCTGGGCCTACCGCCAGGTCTCGCTGCTGCTGCGCCGGCCGCCGGGGCGCGAGGCCTACCCGGGCGACATCTTTTACCTGCACTCCCGCCTGCTGGAGCGGGCGGCCAAGCTGAACCCGGAGCACGGCGGCGGCTCGCTCACCGCCCTGCCGATCGTCGAGACGCAGGCCAACGACGTCACCGCCTATATCCCCACCAACGTCATCTCCATCACCGACGGGCAGCTCTACCTGGAGCCGGACCTCTTCTACGCCGGCATCCGGCCGGCCCTCAATGTCGGCATCTCGGTCTCGCGTGTCGGCGGCAACGCCCAGACGCGGGCCATGCGCCGCGTCGCCGGGCGGCTGAAGCTGGACATGGGCCAGTTCCGCGAGCTGCAGGCCTTTGCCCAGTACGGCACCGAGCTCGACGCCGCCACCCAGTCGCGGATCGACCGCGGCCTGCGCATCACCGAGATCCTCAAGCAGCCGCAGTACGAGCCGCTGTCGCTGGAAGACGAGGTCATCATCCTCTACGCCGTGACGACCGGGGCCTTGGACCAGGTGCCCGTGGCCAAGGTGAAAGAGTTCCAGGCCGACTTCCTGCGCTGGATGCGCCAGTTCCACCCCGAGGTCGGCAAGGCGATCGCCGAGAGCAAGGACTTTGCCAAGGAGACGGAGGAGGCGCTCCAGCGCGCGCTCCAGGAGTACCGGCAGAGATAGGCCGCGCCGGGCCTAGTGGCATAGAAGAGTCGAGGTCGATAGATCGTGTCCGCCGTTCGCGAGATCCGCCGCCGCATCCGCAGCGTCAAGAACATGGCCCAGATCACCAAGGCCATGGAGGCCGTCTCGGCCTCCAAGATGCGCCGGGCCATGGCCAACGTGCTGGCCTCGCGGGCCTATTCCCAGCGCATGTGGGACGTGATCAACGACCTGGTGGATCGCTACACGCCGCCCGGTGGCGCTCCGCTGCATCCCCTGCTCGCGCCCCGGGCCGAAGTGCGCAACGTCGCCATGGTCCTGGTCAGCGCCGACCGCGGCCTGTGCGGTTCGTACAACGTGGAGATCATCCGCGAGGGGCTGCGCTTCATCCGCGAGCAGCAGGAGCGCGGCGTCGCCGTCAAGGTACTGGCCGTCGGCCGGCGCGGGCGCGACTACATGGTGCGGCTGGGGGTGGATGTGATCGCCGAGCTGACCAGGCTGCGCGACCGCCCGACCCTGCTCGATACCGTGCCCATTGCCCGCGTCATCATCAACGGCTACGAGCGGGGCGAGTTCGACGCCGTCCATCTGGCCTATACCGAGTTCATCAACGTGCTGACCCGCCGGCCGCGCGTTCGCTCACTGCTGCCGCTGACCTCCTTCGCCGAGCGGATCGAGGGCGGCCGGGTGGACTATATCTACGAGCCGGCACCCCAGGAGGTCCTGGAGAGGCTCCTGCCGCGCTTCGTCGAGGTGGAGGTCTACCAGGCTATCCTGGAGGGGCTGGCCAGCGAGCACAGCGCGCGCATGGTCAGCATGCGCAACGCCACGGACAACGCCAACGATCTGGTCAAAGAGTTGACCCTGACCTATAACAAGGTCCGCCAGGCCGCCATCACCAAGGAGATCACCGAGTTGACCGGTGGAGCAGCGGCGCTGGGGGAGGGCTAACAACCGAGAGAGCGGAGGGAGCAGAGCTCGCAGAGACGCCAATCGCCATGTCCCTGCCCCCTCTGCCCTCGCCGCGCCCTCTGCAGCACACAGGAGGCATCGAACATGGCCGTCGGACGAGTCGTGCAGGTCATCGGGGTGGTGGTGGACGTCGAGTTCCCCGCGGAGGAGCTGCCGGAGATCTATAACGCCGTGCGCATCGAGATGGGCGACGGCAAGGATCTCATCGCCGAGGTCGAGCAGCACCTCGGGCAGGACCGGGTGCGCTGCGTGGCCATGGGCACCACCGACGGGCTGCGGCGTGGGGCGGCAGCCGTGGACACCGGCCGGCCCATCGCCGTCCCGGTGGGCGACGCCACCCTGGGCCGCCTCTTTGACGTCCTGGGCAACCCCATCGACGAAAAGGGCGCTGTGGAGATCATCGAACGCTGGCCCATCCACCGGCCGGCCCCCTCCTTCGAGGACCAGGTTTCCCGCACCGAGATCTTCGAGACCGGCCTGAAGGTCATCGACCTGGTGGCCCCCTTTACCCGCGGCGGCAAGACCGGCGTCTTTGGCGGCGCCGGCACCGGCAAGACGGTCATCATCCAGGAGATGATCTACAACAACGCCGAGAAGCACAAGGGCGTCTCCGTCTTTGCCGGCGTCGGCGAGCGCAGCCGCGAGGGCAACGACCTGCTGCTGGAGATGACCCACTCCGGGGTCATCGCCAAGACGGTGATGGTCTTTGGGCAGATGAACGAGCCGCCCGGGGTGCGCCTGCGCGTGGGGCTGACCGGCCTGACCATGGCCGAGTACTACCGCGACCAGGGCCGCGACGTGCTCCTCTTTATCGACAACATCTACCGCTTCGTCATGGCCGGGATGGAGGTCTCGGCCCTGCTCGGGCGCATGCCCAGCGCCGTGGGCTACCAGCCCACCCTGGCCACGGAGATGGGCGAGCTGCAGGAGCGCATCGCCACCACCAAGCGCGGCTCAATCACCTCCGTGCAGGCCGTCTACGTGCCGGCCGACGACTACACCGACCCGGCCCCGGCGACGACCTTTGCCCACCTGGACGCCACCATCGCCCTGGAGCGCGCCCTGACCGAGATCGGTATCTACCCGGCGGTGGATCCGCTGGCCTCGACCTCGCGCATCCTGGACCCGCGCATCGTCGGCGAAGAGCACTACCGGGTGGCCCGCGAGGTGCAGCGCGTCCTGCAGCGCTACAAGGACCTCCAGGACATCATCGCCATCCTGGGCATCGACGAGTTGTCCGAGGACGACAAGCTGCTGGTGGCGCGGGCGCGCAAGATCCAGCGCTTCCTCTCCCAGCCGATGAGCGTGGCCGAGCAGTTCACGGGGCGCAAAGGCGTCTATGTCCCCCGCGAGGAGACGGTGCGCGGCTTCCGCCTGATCCTGGAGGGGGCCGGGGACGACATTCCCGAGCAGCACTTTTATATGGCCGGCACGATCGATGACGTGTTCGAGCGGGCCGGCAAACGCGGACGGTAGAAAAGATGGCGGGACTGCATCTGACGGTCGTGACCGCCGAGCGCGCGCTGCTTGACGAGAGCGGCATCGACTTTATCAGCGTCCCGGGCAGCAAGGGGCGGCTGGGCATCCTGCCGCAACACACCCCGCTCCTGTCGACATTGGAGCCCGGCGACCTCTACTACCGCTGCGGCGGCGAGGAACACCACCTGGCCATCAGCGGCGGGTTCCTGCAGGTCGCCGAGAACCATGTGACGGTCCTAGCCGATGCGGCCGAGCGAGCCGACGAGATCGACGAGGCGCGGGCGGAAGAAGCTCGCCGGCGGGCCGCGGAGATGCTGCTGCGGAAAGACGAGCTGACCCAGGAAGAGCTGCTCCGCGCGGAGCGGTCGCTGCGCAAGGCGGCGACGCGCCTGAAAGTGGCGCGGCTCCGCCGGCAGAGGCCGGGGGCCTCGCGGCCACGGGGACCGCAAGAGTAGCAGGGCCGGACAGTCCACCGCAAGGAGAAGTGCAGCCGTGTGTGCGCGGCGTATCGGGATCGACCTGGGTACAACCAACGTGCTGGTCTATGTCGTCGGCAAGGGGATCGTGCTGAACGAGCCCTCGGTCGTAGCCATCTCCACCAAGCGCGGCCATGTACAGGCGGTGGGCCGCGGGGCGATGGAGATGCTGGGCCGCAACCCCGACACCATCGAGGTGATCCGCCCGATGCGCAGCGGGGTCATTGCCGATTATGTCATTACCGAGGCCATGCTCAAGTACTTTATCCAGCGCGTCAGCGGGTGGCTGAGCCTCTTCAAGCCCGAGGTGATGGTCTCGATCCCGGCCGGCGCCACAACGGTGGAGATGCGCGCCGTGCGCGACGCCGCCATGCAGGCCGGCGCCCGTCCGATCCACCTGATCCGCGAGCCGCTGGCCGCGGCCATCGGCGCCAACGTGCCCATCGCCGAGCCCAGCGGCAACATGGTCGTCTGCATCGGCGGCGGCACGACCGAGGTGGCGGTGATCTCCTTGAACGGCATCGTCGTCTGCAACTCGCTGCGCGTGGCCGGCAACCGCCTGGACGAGGCCATTGCCGCCTACATCAAGCGCAAGTACAACCTGTTGATCGGGGAGCGCACCGCCGAGGAGGTCAAGATCCAGATCGGCAGCGCCCTGATCCTGGACCCCCCGCTGAAGATGCCGGTCCGGGGACGCGACCAGGTCAGCGGCCTGCCGCGCACGATCGAGGTCTCTTCCACCGAGGTCACCGAGTCCCTGACGGCGCCGCTGCAGCAGATCCTGGAGGCCATCCGGGCTGTGCTGGTGGAGACGCCGCCGGAGCTGGCTTCGGACATCATCGACCGCGGCATCGTGCTGACCGGGGGCACGGCCCTGCTGCGGCAGCTGGACCGCCTCCTCACCCAGGCCGCTGGCGTCCCCTGCTACGTGGCCGACCAGCCTCTGCAGTGTACCGCCGTCGGCACCGGGCTGGCCCTGCAGCACATCGACCTGCTGCAGGACAGCCTTTCGGATGCGGAGGTAGGGCTGTAGGAGCGCAGCGTGCCGCGCCCCGCCGGCCCCCTGGGAGAGCATCGTATGGACGCCGCCCCCTTCCTGGCCGACATCCCGTTGGTGGACCTGCACCGTCACCTGGACGGCAACGTCCGCCTGGACACGATCCTGGACATCTCGCGGCAGTACGGCCTGCCCCTGCCGGCCGACAGCGTCGCCGGGCTGCGCCCGCACGTCGTCGTCAGCGAGCCGATTCCCTCCCTGCCGGCCTTTTTCCGGCGCTTCGACCTGCTGCTGCAGGCTTTTGTCGACTATGACGCCATCTACCGCGTGGCGCGGGAGAACCTGGAGGACGCCGCCGCCGAGGGGCTGGACTATGTCGAGCTGCGCTTCAGCCCGCTCTTCATGGCCCGACGGCACGGGCTCGCGCCGTTGGAGATTACCCGCACCATCTGCCGGGCGCTGGCCGAGGCCGCCGACCTGCCCGTCCGCGCCAACCTGATCGTGATCCTGTCGCGGCAGTTCGGCCCGCAGGGCGCCGAGGCCGAGCTGGAGGCGGCGCTGGCGCTGGCCGGCCGCGGCGTCGTCGCCGTGGACCTGGCCGGGGACGAGGCCGGCTACCCGGGGCAGCTCTACGTCGGGCACTTTCGGCGGGCTCGCGCCGCCGGCCTGCACACCATCGCCCACGCCGGGGAGGCCGCCGGCCCGGAGAGCGTCCGCCAGGCGGTGGAGGCGCTGGGCGCCGAGAGGTTGGGCCACGCCGTCCGCGCCGCCGAGGACCCCACGCTGGTGCAACTCCTGGCCGAGCGCGGCATCGCCGTGGAGAGCTGCCTCACCTCCAACCTGCAGACGGTCACGGTGCGCTCCCTGGCCGAGCACCCCCTGCCCACCTTCCTGCGCCAGGGCGTGCGCGTCACCCTGAACACCGACGACCCGGCCATCCACGGGGTCGACCTGGCCCACGAGTACGGGCTCCTGCCGCAGATGGGTCTGACCCCGGCGGAGATCCGCCAGGTGCGGCGGAACGGCATCGAGGCCGCCTTCCTCAGCCCGGCCGAGCGGGTCGAGCTGTTCGAACGGGCCGGCCGCCGTGCCGCGGAGGGCCGGGGATGAACGAGCATGCTGGCACGGAGATCGTCTTTCGCCCTATCGGTGTGGTGCGCAACGGCGTGACCGACCCGGCCGCGGTGCGCTGGGAGGAGCTCGTCTCGCGGGTCGAGGTGGACCAGGCCTACCTCCCGGCGCTGGAGGGGATCGAGGGCTTTTCGCACATCGTGGTCGTGTTCTACCTGCACCAGCGGCCGGCCGGCGCCGTGCCGCTGCAGGTCCACCCCGAGATGCGCGACGACATGCCGCTGGTGGGCGTCTTTGCCACCCGCTCGCCCCGGCGGCCCAACGCCATCGGGCTGACGGCGGTGGAGCTGCTGAAGCGGGAGGGCCGCATCCTGACCGTGCGCGGCCTGGATGCTCTCGATGGGACGCCCGTGCTCGACCTGAAGCCCTACTTGCCCCGTGGGGACGAGTGGTCGGCGGCCCGGGTGCCCGCGTGGCTGCGGCGACTCTGGGCCATCCACGACGAGGAGCGCGGCCGTGGCTGAGCCGGCGCGCTTCCTGGTTGACGGTATGCTGGGGCGGCTGGCCAAGTGGCTGCGCGCGGCCGGCCACGACGTCGTCTACGAGGCCCCTTTCGACGACCTGGCCCTGGCCGAGCGGGCGCGCCGCGAGGGGCGCGTCCTCCTGACCCGCGACGTCGAGCTGGCCCGGCGGCGGGGGGTGCGCAGCCTGCTGCTGCAGGACAACGACCTGGACGGCCAGCTGCGCCAGGTTCTGGCGGTCTTTCCGTCGCCGGGTTGCGGCTCGCGCTGCATGGTCTGCAACGTCGCATTGGAGGAGGTGCCGCTGGCGGCGGTGCAGGATTTCGTGCCGGCGCGGGTGCGCGAGTACCACGACCGGTTCTGGCTCTGTCCCTCCTGCCGGCGGGTCTACTGGCAGGGCACGCACTGGCGCCACATGCAGGAGCACCTGCAGGCCCTGGAGGCAGCTCCCGGCGCATAGGTGGTTGGAACTCAACTTCGAAAAGGCTCCCCTGGGAGGTTTCGGTGGAAGACCTGAAGCTCGTGTTCCTGGATCCAGAGCAAGTCCAGCCCGACCCCGGCGCGATTCGCCATGACCAGGGCGATATCGCGTCGCTGGCGGCCTCGATCTCCGGCCAGGGACTGCTCCAACCCATCGGGGTCATTCACATGTGGGGCGATACCTACCGCGTCGTCTTCGGCCATCGCCGCCTGGCAGCCGCCCGCCACCTGGGGCTGGCGCAGATCCCCTGTCTCGTGGTGGAGGCCGATCCCGACGAGCTGTTCGTCCCGCAACTGGTGGAGAACCTGCACCGCCTCGACCTGAACGACATGGAGAAGGCCGAGGCCATCTCGCGCCTGCGCCAGCGCCTGGAGCGGCAGCAGCCCCACCTGGGCGCGGGGGAGCTCGACGAGCTGACCGGCCAGGCCATCGGCTTCTCCGCCCGCACGGTGCGGCGCTACCTGACGCTGCTGGAGCTCTCCCCGGCCATCCAGGAGTTGATCCGCGAGGGCAGCCTCACGGTGACCCAGGCCCAGCACCTGGTGCGCATTCCCAGCCTGTCGACGCGGGAGGAGGTCGCCCGCGAGGCCGCGGAGGAGGGGCTCACCGCGGCCCAGGTAAGCCAATTGGCGGCCTTTTTCGCCGCCAACCCCAACCTGACCATCGAGACGGCGCTGCAGGCGCTGGAGGAAGGGGTGCGCCTGCGGCGCGAGCTGCCGCCGGAGCCGGTGGAGGGGGCGCTGCAGAAGCTATCGCGCGCCGCGGCGCGAGAGGCGGAGGAGCGCATCTGGGCCGAGGAAGAAGAGGAGGCCGAGGAGCTGCCGGCCGGCCCCGAGGCCAGCGCCTGGGCGCGCCTGCGCCGCCTGCACTCGTTGGACGAGGTCTTGGACGAGGCCGGGCGCATCTCGCGCTCGTTCTACGAGGGCGACGTGGAAAAGTGGGCCAGCAGCGACGAGCAGGCGCCGACCAAGGTGCGGCTGCTGCTGCGCCAGCTGCGCGCCGTGGTCGAGACGCTGGAGAAGCTGTGCCGCGGACGGGGCTGGGAGGCGGAGTAGGCCGGCCGGAGCGTTTGCCCCCCGGGCCGGGTTGCAGTATAATGCCCCCGCTGCACGGCTTGTCACCTTTCAGGAGGAACTGATGCCCCGTCCATGCCGCCCCCTGCTTGCTGCCCGCCTGGTCCTGGCGCTGGCGCTCGTCGGCCTGCTGGCCTCCTGCCGGGTCGATGCTGTGACCACGGCCAGGCCGGCGGAGACGGCCTACCCCGGTCCGTTGATGACCAGGACCCCCCGGCCCACCAAGGCCGCGCCGTCCCCGGCGGTCCCCGCGACGCCGGCTCCACGGCCCAGCGCCACGGCCACAGCGGCGCCCACGCCGGCCGACGTGGCTTTCCGCGTGACTATCCTGCACAGCGGCGAGGTGCGCGGCGAGGTCCGCCCCTGCGGCTGAGGCGTGCCCCAGGGAGGGCTGGCTCGGCGAGCCAGCGCGATCGGGCAGTACCGCCAGCAAGCTCAGGGTACGGTGTTCGTTCTCGACTATGGCAGCAGCCTCTTTGCCGACAGGGCCAGCAACACCACCGACAAGAGCCAGGGCGCCCTGCCGATCGAGGCAATGAACGCCATGGGCTACGACGCCATGGCGCTCGGCGAGAAGGACCTGGCCGCCGCGGCGGCTATCGTCAGCAGCCGCTTCGAGGAGGCCTCATTCCCCATCCTCTCCCTGAACATCAGCCCGACCGACGCGCTCCCCAACGTCCAGCCCTACATCCTGCGCCAGGTCGATGGGCACACCGTGGCCATCGTCGGCCTGACCCACGCCGCGGCGGCAAGCCGCTCCCGGACGCTGGGGATCAGCCTGACCGTGGAGAGCGCCGTGGCGGTGCTGCAGCGCGCCGTGGAAGAGATCCGAGCACAGGCCGACGTGGTCATTCTGCTCTCCAACCTGGCCCAGGACAGCAACAACCTGTTGGCCCAGCAGGTCGCCGGCATCGACGCCATCATCGGTGCCTATGGTGGCGGGCAGGTCAAGCCGGCGGTGCTGGCCGGGCCCGACGGCCAGGTGGTGCTGCACGCCGCCGGGGCGCAGGGCAAGTCGCTGGGGGTCCTGGAGTTGCAGTTCGACACCCAGGGACGGGTCGTCGGCTACAGCGGGCAGGTCGTAGCGCTGACGCCGCAGGTGGCCAACGACCCGGCGATGCTGACGATTCTGGAGAAGTACGGGGTCCAGCCCTAGCGGCGCGACGTCCCGACCGGCTGACGCGGCTTGCGCGGCCGCCGGCCGGCCTTCCAGAGGGGTGCGATCTCCTTCCAGGCCTGTTGGCCCTGGGGATGGGTGGTGAAGAAGCTCACCCAGTGCGCCACCTGCTCGTTGGAGACGGCCAGCTCGCGGGCGTAGGCCACCAGCTCGGGCGGAACGTCGGCCGGCCAGGTCTCTTCCTCCATCGTGTCCTCCACGCGGTTCACTCCTCGTCGAACAGGGCCAGGGCGAAGCTCTCCGGCTCGACCCGCCGGGCCTCTTCGATGCGCTCGCCCAGGGCCTGGGCGGTGTGTGCCTCGATGACGCGGCCGTGCTGACAGACGCGCTGGATCGCCCGCAGGGCCGCTTCGCGGGGAAAGGCCTCGGCGCTGCGGCTGAGCGCCAGCAGGCCGGCAGCCAGGGAGGGCGTGGTCGGGATCTGCCCCGCCAAGCCGGCCAGGAGCAGGGCCGCGGCACTGCGCACGTACTCGTCCTGGCAGTTCAGGGCCAGATCCAGCCGTATCCCGATCGCGGCGATGTTGCTTGCCGTCAGGCTGCCCTGGCTGAGTTGGCGGATAGCGCTGTTGCGCTTCTCGAGGTCCCTGTCGTAGAGGGCCCTGGTAGTCAGGAAGCGCAGCTGGGTGTCGTCCATACCGTGTCCTCGCTGCACGATGGCGGGCGTGCCTGGCACGCCCCGCACCCGCCGGGCACCCGGCTCACGCAGGGCCCGTCGGTTCGCGCGCTTGGCTCCAGGCTGCCGGGTCGAGCGCCCAGTCGGCGACCATCTGCCGCTCCGCGGCGGAGAGCACCCCGGTGCGTACGGCCACGTCCAGCAGGACGGGCAAGGTCGTGAGGGGGAGGAGCCTAACCCCAGCCTGGGCGAACGACGCGGCTGTCGCCGGGAAGCCGTAGCTGAAGATGGCCAGGACATGGCTGACGCTGGCCCCGGCCTGGCGCAGCGCGGCCACGCTGGCCAGGGAGGAGCCCCCCGTCGTGACCAAGTCCTCCACCACGACGGTGCGCCTGCCGGCCGGCGGGAGTCCCTCGACGAGCTGTTCCTTGCCGTGGCCCTTGGCCTGGCCGCGGACATAGACCATGGGCAGGCGCAGGGCAGCCGCCAGCCAGGCGGCGTGGGGAATGCCCGCGGTGGCGGTCCCGGCGACGACCTCGGCGGCGATACCTTCCTGCTGCATCAGGGTGCGGAACCAGCGCGTCACCTGGGCGCGCTGGCGCGGCAGGGAGATGAGCAGGCGGTTGTCACAGTAGATCGGCGAGAGCAGGCCCGAGGCGAAGCGAAAGGGCGCGGCCGGCCGCAGCACCACCGCACCGCTCTGCAGGAGCATCCGTGCCGCTTGCTGGGGAAGAGGGGCTGTTGCCATCTGGGTGTCCTGGTCGATTGCCGGGAAGGAAGGAAGACTGGCCCTTGCTGCCTACTCCAGGAAGCCGCGCAGCTTCTTGCCGTAGTGGGGATGCCGCAGCTTGCGCAGGACCTTGGCCTCGATCTGGCGGATGCGCTCGCGCGTGATCCCGAACTCCTTGCCGACCTCCTCCAGGGTGCGGTAACGGCCGTCGTTGAGGCCAAAGCGCAGCTGGATGATGCGCCGTTCCCGCTCCGGGAGCTTCTGCAGGACGTCGCTGATCTGCTCGCGCAGCAGGTGGTAGGAGGCGGCATCCAGCGGTGGGGCGACCCGGTCGTCTTCGATAAAGTCGCCCATGCGGCTGTCGCCTTCCTTGCCCACCGGCATCTCCAGCGAGACCGGTGTGCGCGAGACCTCGATGACGCGGCGCACCTTCTCCGGGCTGATGCCCATGGCCTCGGCGATCTCGTCGGTGGTTGGCTCGCGCTCCATCTGCTGCTGCAGGCGGTGCGAGATGCGCTTGACGCGGTTGATCGTCTCGCCCACGTGCACCGGCAGGCGGATCGTGCGGCTCTGGTCGGAAATGGAGCGGGTGATGGCCTGGCGAATCCACCAGGTGGCATAGGTGGAGAACTTGTAGCCGCGGGTGTGGTCGAACTTCTCCGTGGCCCGCATCAGGCCGATGTTGCCCTCCTGGATGAGGTCGAGGAACGACATGCCCCGGCCGATGTACTTCTTGGCGATGCTCACGACCAGGCGCAGGTTGGCCTGGATGAGGTGTTGGCGGGCGTCCTCGCCGGAGAGCTGCCTCTCCTCCAGGGAGAAGCGTTCGCTGGGGCGGAAGGAGGCGCTGTCCTCGAGCCGCTGGGCAGCCTCTTCGCCCGCCCGGAGTCGCCGCGCCAGGCTGACCTCCTCGTCGGAAGTCAGCAGGGGCACGCGCCCGATCTCGTGCAGGTACATCCGCACCGGGTCGTCGATGCTGATCCCTTCAAGGCCCACCTCGGGCGGAATGCCCGGGACCTCTTCGGCCTCGTCACTGGGGGTGACTTCTTCTTCCGTTCCATCCAGGACGGGGATGCCCAGTTCCTGCAGCGTGGTATAGAGCTCATCGACCTCATCGAGGTGGTATTCCAGGTCGGGGAAGACATCCAGGATCTCGTCGATGGTGATCCCGCGCTGGGTCTTCGCCCGCTCGATCAATGCCTGCAGCTCGGTCATACGCCAGCCTCAACCTACGCAACATAGGGCCCGGGGGAAAGCCCGGGCTCCACTGAATATCATATCACCTCGCGCCCCTCTTTTCCGTAAGCCAACACACCTGCACCGCCAGCGCGGAGTTGTCCGTAACTATGCAAGATAGCACACCTTGCATGCAAAGTCAAGGATAATAATAAAGCAAAAACGAGCGAAACGCGGCGAACATCTGCAAAAGGGATAGATATATCAGTTTGACCCTCCTCATCGGACAATGGAAGCGGCGAATGCTTCCAGAATCTGTTTGCACTTTGCCGCCACATCGGGTATACTGTGGTGCGTTAGCACTCTACTGGCAAGAGTGCTAAAAAAACGCCCCGTTCCGTGGGTGCTGAGAAGCCGAGGAGGTGAACGACAATGATCAACCTGAGGCCGCTGGGAGACCGCGTGGTCGTCAAGCCGATTACCCGCGAGGAAAAGACCAAGGCAGGTATCTACCTGCCCGATACGGCCGCCAAGGAAAAGCCGATGGAGGGCACTGTCCTGGCGGTGGGACCGGGCCGGCTGCTCGACGACGGCAAGCGCGTCGCCGTGGACGTCAAGGTCGGCGACCGCATCGTCTTTGCCAAGTACGCCGGCACTGAGTTCAAGACCGAGGACGAAGAGGAGTACCTCATCATCAGCGAGAAGGATATCATGGCCGTGGTCGAGTAGTGGGATCGGAGGAAGCCCCGGCTGCTCGTCGGGGCCTTGGCAATCCCGCAGCCAGGCCAACAGAACCGAGGAGGTGTGGATAGAATGGCCAAGCAACTGGTATTCGGAGAGGAAGCACGGCGGGCCCTGAAGCGCGGCGTCGACGCGCTGGCGGAGGCCGTCAAGACGACCCTGGGTCCCAAGGGCCGCAACGTCGCGCTGGATAAGAAGTTCGGCGCCCCGACCATCACCCACGACGGCGTCACCGTGGCCAAGGAGATTGAGTTGCCCGATCCCTTTGAGAACATGGGGGCCCAACTCTTCAAGGAAGCGGCGACCAAGACCAACGACGTGGCTGGCGACGGCACGACTACCGCGACCGTGTTGGCCCACGCCGTGATCACCGAGGGCCTGCGCAACGTGGCCGCCGGCGCCAACCCGATGCTGATCAAGCACGGGCTCGAGGCCGGTTCGCGGGCCATCGTCGAGAGCATCAAGCGCCAGAGCAAGGCCGTCGAGGGCCGGACCGAGATCGCCAACGTGGCGGCCAACTCCGCCGCAGACAAGGAGATCGGCGAGCTCATCGCCGAGGTCATGGAAAAGGTCGGCAAGGACGGGGTCATCACGGTCGAGGAAGGCAAGGGCCTCGGCTTCGAGACCGAGTACACCGAGGGCATGCAGATCGACCGTGGCTATATCTCCGCCTACTTTGTCACCAGCGCCGAGCACATGGAAGCCATTGTCGAGGATGCCTACATCCTGATCACCGACAAGAAGATCTCCGCCATCAACGACATCCTGCCGCTGCTGGAGAAGGCCCTGCAGGTGACCAAGAACCTGGTCATCATCGCCGAGGATGTCGATGGCGAGGCTCTGGCCACCCTGGTGGTGAACAAGCTGCGCGGCACCCTCAACTGCTTGGCCATCAAGGCCCCCGGCTTTGGCGATCGCCGCAAGGCCATGCTGCAGGATATTGCCATCCTCACCGGGGCGAACCTGATCTCCGAGGAGATCGGGCGCAAGCTGGACAGCGCCACGGTCGAGGACCTGGGCCGCGCCCGCAAGGTCCTGTCCAACAAGGACGAGACCACCATCATCGAAGGCCGTGGCTCCGAGGAGGAGATCAAGCGGCGCATCGATCAGATCAAGGCCCAGATCGAGGTCACGACCTCCGACTTTGACCGCGAGAAGCTGCAGGAGCGGCTGGCCAAGCTGGTCGGCGGTGTCGCCGTGATCAAGGTCGGCGCGGCCACCGAGGTCGAGCTGAAGGAGAAGAAGCACCGCGTCGAGGACGCCCTCTCCGCCACCCGCGCTGCCGTCGAGGAAGGCATCGTCCCCGGTGGCGAGGTCTCCCTGATCAACGCCATCGCCTCGCTGGACGAGGTCAAGCTTGAAGGCGACGCCGCGACCGGCGTGACCATGCTGCGCCGCGCGCTGGAGGAGCCGATGCGCCAGCTGGCCGCCAACGGCGGCTACGACGGCTCGGTCATCGTCAGCGAGGTCCGCCGGCACCAGAAGGATCAGGGCAACCTCAACGTCGGCTTCGACATCCTGACCGAGGACTATGGCGACATGTTCGAAAAGGGCATCATCGACCCGGCCAAGGTCGTGCGCTCGGCCGTGGAGAACGCCGTCTCCATTGCGGCGATGATCCTGACCACCGAGGCCCTCATCTCCGACATCCCGGAGAAGGAAAAGACCCCGCCGGCCGGCCCGCCGGGCGGGTACGGGGACATGTACTAGAGAGAAGCTGTCAGGATCGGCTTGCAGCGATCGATGCGGGGCACCCGGACGGGTGCCCCGCATTGCTTAGGGAGTCCAGCAGGTTGCGCGGGCGGCCGTGCCGTAGTACAATGCGCCTGGCCCTGTTCGCCAGGTTCCTGGGCCCTTCTGGCAAAGGAGGAACGCCATGGACCACGTCATCGGCCTGCAATGTGTCCGCTGTGGCCGGCGCTACCCCCTCGGACCGGCCGCCTACACCTGCCCGGCCTGCGGCGACGATGGCATTCTCGACGTCCTCTACGACTATGACCTCATCCGCTCGCGGCTGGACCGCGATCTCCTGGGCCGCAACCCCGAGCGCACCATGTGGCGCTACGCCCCGCTCCTGCCCGTCGAGGATGTCCACCTGTGCTCCCCGCTCACGGTGGGCGGCACGCCGCTCTACCGCGCCAGCCGCCTGGCCGAGGCCTTGGGAAGTCCGTGCCTGGACCTGTGGGTCAAGGACGATGGCCGCAATCCCTCGGCTTCGCTCAAGGACCGCGCCAGTGCGGTGGCCCTGGTGCGGGCCCAGCAGGAAGGAGCCCAGGTCATCGCCGCCGCCTCGACCGGCAACGCTGCCTCCTCGCTGGCCTGCCTGTGCGCCAGCGTCGGCCAGCGCTGCGTCATCTTCGTACCCCAGACGGCCCCGCCGGCCAAGGTGGCCCAGCTGCTCATCTTTGGCGCCCGCGTCCTGCTGGTCCGCGGCAGCTACGACGACGCCTTTGACCTGTGCATGGAGGCCTGCCGGGCCTACGGCTGGTACAACCGCAACACCGCCGTCAACCCCTACATGTCCGAGGGCAAGAAGACCGTCGCCCTGGAGGTCTGCGAGCAGCTACTGTGGCAGGCCCCCGACGCCATCCTGGTCCCCGTCGGCGACGGCTGCATCATCGGCGGGGTGGGCAAAGCGCTGCGCGACCTGCGCGCCCTCGGCTGGATCGAGCGCACACCCCGCATCGTCGGCGTGCAGGCCGAGGGCTCGGCGGTGCTGGCGACGGCCTGGGCCGCCGGTACGGAGGAGATCGTCCCGCTGCCGCCGACCACCCTGGCCGACAGCATCTCCGTAGCCCGGCCCCGTGACGCCGTCAAGGCCCTGCGGGCGGTGCGCGACACCCAGGGTGAGTACGTCACCGTATCCGACGCCGAGATCCTGGAGGCCATGCGGGTGCTGGGCCGCAGCATGGGCGTCTTTGCCGAGCCGGCCGGCGCTGCCAGCGTGGCCGGCCTGGCCAAGCTGATCCGCCAGGGCCGCCTGGTGGGCCACGAGCGCGTCGTCGCCCTGGTCACCGGCAACGGGCTCAAGGACGTGGCCTCTGCCCTCCAGGCCGTGCCGGAGCCGCCGCGCATCGAGCCGACTCTCGCCGCGGTGCGAGAGGTGCTCGGAGAGTAGCTGCACGAGGTGGCCGGTTGGGGGCCGATCCGTCAACCTTTGCCAATTTCCGCGGATGATGATACAATAGCGCGGGGCCGGCCTGGTCCGGCACCGGTAGGAGAGCAGGACGGAGGACCACCGATGCCGCCGATGCGCCTTTTCTCCGGTGATGCCAATCTCCCACTGGCCGAGGAGGTAGCCCAGATCCTGGATTTGCCTCTGGGCAAGCTGCTCATTACCCACCTGCCCGACACGGAGGTGCACGTCCAGATCGAGGAGTGCGTCCGCGGCGAGGATATCTTCATCCTGCAGTCGTGCTCGGCCCCGGTCAATGAGAATACGGTAGAGCTCCTCCTGCTGGTCGACGCGTTCCGCCGAGCCTCGGCCAGCTCGATCACCGTGGTGGCTCCCTACTTCCCGTACACCCGGCAGGACCGCATGGCCCGCGGCCGCGAGGCCATCAGCGCGCGGGTCGTGGCCACCGCCCTGGAGGCGCTCGGGACCGACCGGGTCATCTACATGGACGTCCACGCCCCGGCCATCCAGGGCTTTTTCCAGATCCCGGTCGATCCGCTCACCGCCGTGCCCGTCTTGGCCGACTACTTCCTGCAAGACGGCCGCTTCGAGAACGCTGCGGTCGTCGCCCCCGATACCGGCCGGGCCAAGATGGCCAGCAAGTACGCCGAGATACTGAAGCTGCCCATGGTCATCATGGAGAAACGCCGCGAGGGCGACCGCGTCCGCGTGACCCACATCGTGGGCGACATCCGCGATCGCATCCCCATCATCATCGACGACGTGATCGCCGGCGGCAGCGTCCTCGACGAGATCCCCGCCCTGCTGCAGGCCGGGGCTCAGCCGGAGGTGTACCTGTCGATCTCCCATCCCGTGCTGGTGGGACGGTCGCTGGAGAAGCTGCGCGACCCGGTGGTCCGCGAGCTCGTGGTGAGCAACACGATCTATGTGGCCCCGGAGAAGCGCTCAGAGAAGCTGCGCATCGTCTCGATCGCCCCCCTGCTGGCGGAGGTGCTCAAGCGTATCCACGACGGTCAGACCATTAGCCCGCTGCTGCGCCTGGTCTGACCCGTCGGGCATCTCCTGTGCCTGGGGAGCCCGGTGGATACGATGGGCCGGTTCGCGCGCGGCGGTGCCGAACCTGTCCGCTCCGGTCCTTCTTGCAGCACAACGGTCCGCTCTGAGGAGGTTTGGCCATGGACCTTGGCTTGAAAGGTCGCGTCGCCCTCGTCGCCGCTGCCAGCCGCGGCCTGGGCCGCGCCAGTGCCTGGGAGCTGGCCCGCGAGGGGGCCGCGGTGGCCATCTGTGCCCGCGGCAAGGAGCAGCTGAAGCAGACGGCGGAGGAGATCGCCCGCGACACCGGCGCCCGCCTGCTGGCCGTGGCGGCCGACGTCACCTCCACCCGCGACGTCAACGGCCTGGTGGAGGCGGTGATGCGCCACTTTGGCCGGCTGGACATCCTGGTCAACAACGCCGGCGGTCCGCCCCCGGGCCCCTCCCTGACCTTTTCCGACGAAGCGTGGCGGCGGGCGCTCGAGCTGAACCTGTTGAGCACCGTCCGGCTGACGCGGGCCGCCGTTCCGCACATGCGCGCCCAGCACTGGGGGCGGATCATCAACCTGACCTCGGTGGCCGTCAAACAGCCTATCCCCGACTTGGTGCTTTCCAACGCGGCCCGCAGCGGCGTCATCGCCTTTGCCAAGACGCTGGCGCAGGAGCTGGCTGCAGAGGGCATCACGGTGAACAGCATTTGCCCTGGCTTTACCCGCACGGAGCGTGTCCTGGAGCTGGCCCAGGCGCGAGCCGAGCGTGAAGGGCTGAGCGTGGAGCAGGTCCTGGCCGGGTACGACCGGCAGATCCCCATGGGCCGCATGGGCCAGCCGGACGAGCTGGCCGCTCTGGTCGCCTTCCTGGCCTCGGAGCGCGCCTCCTATATCACCGGCGTGGCCATCCAGGTGGACGGAGGCTACGTGCGCGGGTTGTTCTAGGCAGGTCTCTTTCTTCACCCGCCACCAGGAGCGAGCGGGGCCGTTGCCAACGGCGGGACGTGCCGACACACGGATTTCCCTGTTGCCTGGAACCCTGGCGAAGAATCAGCCAGGGCCGCGTGGACAGGCCGCAAGGATACACGGATGATCTGGCCGCTCGACGGCCGGCGTAGGAACGTGAGTCTTGGCCAATTGACGCGCGTGCCAGGGCCGGCACGGAATACGGTGCGACACTGGTCAGCACAGGGGCTGGTGGTGCCAGCTGCAGGACCATGGAGGGTGCGCTGATGCGCCCGTGGGAAACGCTATCCTCCGAGTACGTCCTCGATATCCCCTGGCTGCGGGTGCGCCGCGATACCTGCCGCCTGCCCAGCGGCCTGGTTCTGGACGACTACTATCTCTGGGAGGGCCGCGACTGGGTGGCCGTCTTCGCCCTCACGGCCGCGGATCAGGTGCTGGTGGTGCGGCAGTACCGCCATGCCGTGGGCCAGTTCGTGTGGGAACTTCCCGGCGGGGTCGTCGATCCGGGCGAGGATGCCGTCACCGCGGCGCTGCGCGAGCTGCGCGAGGAGACCGGCTACAGCGCCGAGAGCGCCGAGCTGGCCGCGCGCATGGCAGTGGACCCACCCAAGATCACCTTCTACAACCACCTGGTGATTGCCCGGGGCTGCCGGCCGGCCGGGGCCCAGTCGCTGGAGCGAACGGAGGAGATCGAGATCGGCGCCCTCACCCCCCCGGACCTGCTGCAGTGGATCCGCGAAGGGCGTATCTGGGCCCAGAGCAGCATCGCCTGCATCCATCGGGCGCTGGACATGCTGGGACTCTTGGCCGCGGCTGAGTCGAAGCCTGCAGGAGACGGCGATGGACCGTTGGTGGCCCTTTAGTCCTCCGGCCAAGGAGCAGCCTTCCCAACTCGCGACCGACCCGGCAGAGTGGTTCCTGGGGCCGGAGCCCCAGCGAGCCGAGGTCCTGCCGCTCCTCCTGCGCGAGCTGGAGTCGCCGGCCCCTTCGCGGCGGGAGCGGGCCGTCGAGCTCCTGGCGGAGGCCGGCGCGCAGGAGGCCATGCCCGCGCTCCTGGCGCTGCTGCGGCGCGAGGAACACCTGCTGGTCCGCTGGAAGGCGCTGCACGCGCTGCAGGCGCTGTCCGGCGTGTGGACCGCGGGCGAGGCTCCCCCTGCGGGTGAGATGGCGGTCTGGCGGGACGAGGCCGTTGTCGAGCTGATGGCCCAGCTGCGCAGCGAAAGCGCCCGCAAGCGCTGGGAAGCCGCGGAAGGACTCGGCCGGCTGGGCGCCCCGCAGGCGGTGCCGGCGCTGGTCGAGACGCTGCGCGACCCCCACGCCTTTGTCCGCTGGGCCGCCGCCCAGGCCTTGGGGCAGATCGGCGGAACCACGGCCATTCCCCTGCTCCTGGCCCTGGTGCAGGACCCCGATCGCCTGGTGCGGCGCAGTGCCGTCGATGCCCTGGGGCATCTCCACGCCGCATCGGTGGGACCGGCCCTGCGCCGAGCCCTGCGCGATCCCGACCCCACAGTCTGCCGCAACGCCATCGAGGCCGTAGCGCGGCAGGGAGATGCGGAGGCGGTGGAGTCGCTGGCATCGCTGTTGCACGCCTCGGGGGACGCCTGGGTCCGCTACAGCGCGGCCGAGGCACTGGGCGTTGTGGGCGACCATCGCGCCGTGGCTCCCCTGATCGAGGCGGCACAGGACGACAGCGTGCTCATCCGCCGGGTGGCGGTGCGCTCTCTGGGGATGCTGCGCGACAGCCGGGCCATTCAACCCCTCGTGCAGGCGCTCCAGGACACCGACGCGGAGGTCCGCCTGCACGCTGCCGACGGGTTGGGCCGGATCGGGCACGAGGGTATAATCCCATACCTCAAGCTGGTCGGGCACGACCGTGCCGTCGTCTTCGGCCGCCAGGTGGGCGAGGCTGCCCAGCGGGCCATGGCGGCGATACAGGGGCGGATGGTCCGGCCAGGATAGCGGCCGGCGCGAGTCCCTACCTGCGCCCGTATTGCGGGGCCGGCTGGCTCTGCCCCAGGATGACCTTCTGCGTCCGGGTGTACCAGGCGGCCACGTTCTGGAAACGGTCCCCCAGGTCGTTCAGCGGAGCCAGGGCCACGCCGTGGACGCGGGAGTGCACCACGTAGGTGTAGACAGGGTAGTACAGCGGGATCGCCGGGACCTCCTGCACGAACAGCTCCTGAAACTGCCAGTAGGCACCTGTCCGCAGGTCGCGGCTCAGCACTGACCGGCCCTGTTCCAGGAGCTGGTCGGCGGCTTCGTTCTGGAAGGAAGACAGGTTCAGGCCACCCGGCCCGATCTGGCTCGAGTGCCACAGGACGAACTCGTCCGGATCGCGGCCTACCTGCCAGCCATACAGGAGCAGGTCGAACTGGCGGTCGGTGAGGAGCCGCCGGAACTCGTCGGGGTTCTCCTCGACGACCACGTTGACGGCGATTCCCAGGGGGGCCAGTTGGCGCTCGATCCCGCGGGCCAGCAGGACCCGCTCCGGGGGGATGTCCCGCGTCAGTAGCGTCAGCTCCAGTTGGCGGACGTCGCGCTCGCGCGTGCCATCGCCGTCGCCATCGCGCCAGCCGGCCTCCTCCAGCAGGGCCTGCGCCCCGGCGGGGTCGTGCGGCAGGGGGGCCAGGTCGGGCCTGTAGGCCCAGGAAATGGGCGAGATCGGCCCGTTGGCCGGAAAGGCCTGACCGCCGGCCTCCCGAATCAGGACGGAGAGGTCGAGCCCCATGGCGATGGCCTGTCGCACCCGCCGGTCGGCCAGCAGCGGCGACTTGATGTTCAGGAAGAGGATGGTGTAGGCCTGCAAGTAGGTGCGATAGGCCACCAGGTCCGTCTCATCGGACAGGCTGGCCAGCGACTCGGCCGACAGCCCGAAGGCGCCGTCGATCTCCTCCTGGCGCAATGCTTGCAGCAGGGCCCCTTCGTCCCGGTAGAAGCGCACCTGGATACCCTCTAGGTAGGAGGGGGGCTCCTGGCGGTAGTACAGCGGATTGGCTTCCAGGTGCAGGACCAGGGTGCCGTCCTCTGTCTCTTCCAGCCGGGCCAAGCGAAACGGGCCCGTGCCGACCGGGTTCAGGTTAAAGGTGCTCAACGGGAGGCTGTCGGGGGACACATCCCGCAGCAGGTGCTCGGGCAGTATGGGCAGTGTGGTGTAACTGAGGAAGGGCGCATAGGGCTGTTCCAGGGTGAAGCGCAGGCGGCGCTCGTCCAGCACGGTAGTCTGCACGCGCGACCAGAGATCTGCCAGGCGGTTCGGATCTGGAAGCTCCGGCGAGACGATCAGGCGCAGTGTGAAGCTGACGTCCGCAGTTGTCAGCGGGTGGCCGTCGTGCCAGCGGACGTCGCTGCGCAAGGTACAAGTGTAGACTGTCCCGCCGACCGAGACCTCCCATTCCTGGGCTAGCGCCGGGGTCACCGAACCGTCTGCCTGCAACGCCGAAAGGCCCTCGAAGAGCAGGCTGGCGACGCTGCGGTCGGCGTCGGTGGTCGCCAACAGGGGGTTGAGGTACTTGGGCGCGCCGACCATGCCCTCGACGTAAACGCCGCCGCGGACAGGGACGATCGCCACCTGGCGAGTGAGGGAGAATTGCGCCAGCAGCCCTCCGACGACCAGGATTCCCAGCGCCGCGAGGAACGTCTGCCAGCGCACCAGGCGAGCCATGGCTGGTCTAGAAGACGATCAGACTGCTGATGAGGGAAGCAACCAGGAAGAGGACCACGAGGCCGATCGTGAACTGGAAGAGGGTCTTTTCCAGTCCCCGCCGGGTGTGCATGGGGTTGAGCATCTCCTTGCCCCCGAAGATGCCCCCAAAACCGGAGCCCTTGGCCTGCAGAATGATCACGGCCACCAGGGCCGCGCTGATCAGGATCTCGATGATGTTCATCGCGTCTCGCACGGTCGCGAACCTCCTACCTGCAGGGAGAGACGCCTCCCTGTGATCGGTGTCCAAGCGGAGTCATTATAACACGCCCCGGCCGCTTTTGCAAACGGCCGTGCAGCCGATCAGGCCGGGCGATCGCAGCTGCCCGGCAAAGTGGTGCCCCTCCGTCGCCCCGGCACGACGGAGGGGCCAGGAGAGAGAAAGGAGAGAGGAACTGGGGGTGTATCACCTATCTAAACGCTGTTGGCCCTGGAAAAGTTCCCCGGAGCGGGCCTTTTCCTCCCATATGGCCAGAACCCGGCGGTCCAGGACCGACATCGGCAGGCCGGCCGCCTCCGATGGGGTGACCCAGCGCCAGGCGGCGCAGTCCAGCGCCTGGGGCGTCCCGGCCGTCAGCCGGCAGAGAAACGCGTGCAGGGTGAGGCGGAAGTGGGTGTAGGCGTGAGGCAGGGCGGCCAGCAGCGGGCCGACGGCAATCTCCACGCCCAGCTCCTCGGCGATCTCCCGGCGCAGACAGGCCGCCAGTTCCTCCCCTTCCGCGCACGTCCCGCCGGGAAACTCCCACAGCCCGCCCAGCAGGTCGTCCTGGTGGCGCTGGGCCAGGAGCAGTCGTCCCTGCTGCACGATGACCGCGGCCGTGACCTGGTGGTGGGGCAGCGGCGGACGCGGCCGGCGCACTGGTACGCTCTCCTCGGCCGCGGCTGCGTGGGCGCGGCAAAGCCCGGCCAGGGGGCACGCCGGGCAGTGCGGGGCCCGGGGCAGGCATACGGTCGCCCCCAGCTCCATGAGAGCCTCGTTGACGCGGCCGGCCCGGCCTGACACCAGCAGTGCGCGCGCCGTGGCCCACAGATCCCGCACGACGCTGGGCCGGCCGGGGTCCTCGCGCACCCAGGCCAGCCGGCACAGCACCCGGCGCACGTTGCCATCCAGCACCGGCTCGTCCTGCCCAAAGGCCAGGCTGAGGATGGCCCCGGCCGTGTAGGCTCCGATGCCCGGCAGGGAAAGCAGCGCCCGGCGCTCGGCCGGCAACTGCCCGCCGAACTCCTCCACCACGCGCCGGGCCGCTGCGTGCAGGGCACGGGCGCGGGCATAGTAGCCCAGCCCCTCCCACGCCCTCAGTACGTCCGCCAGGTCGGCGGCGGCCAGCGCCTGCACCGTGGGAAAGCGCTCCAGGAAGCGCCGATAGTAGGGGATCACCGCCTGCCGGCGCGTCTGCTGCAGCATGATCTCCGCCACCCAGACGCGGTAGGGATCGCCCTGGCCGCGCCAGGGAAGGGGCTCCAGGGCCGTCTCGGCCCAGGCGAGGAGACGCCGGGCGGCGTCCTCGGCCACGGCGCGAGACAGCAATACTTGGCCCGCGCGGAGAGAAGTCATCGGTCCCCACCTCGATGCCGCCGGCTCGAAAGAAGGGCATCCCCCTGCGGCGTTCTGTGCGCAGGGAAAGCGCATCCCCGCTGCCCCCGCGCTGGCGTCACTCCCCGGCCGGCCGGCTGGACCCCAGCCGGGCGGCGTACTGCTGCTGGTAATAGGCCCGGTAGTGCTCGCCACTCTTGATGGGGCGCCACCACCACTCGTTCTCCACGTACCAGCGCACCGTCTTCTCCAGCGCCTGGGCAAAGCCGTGCTGCGGCTCCCAGCCCAGGGCACGGACCTTGCTGATGTCCAGGGCGTAGCGGCGGTCGTGGCCGGGGCGATCCTTCACCGGCTGGATCAGCGTGTGCGGTTTGCCCAGCAGGTCCAGGATGGCGCGGGCCATGTCGATGTTGTACGTCTCCACGCCGCTGCCCAGGTTGTAGACCTCGCCCGGCACGCCGCGGTGCAGGACCACGTCGATCCCGGCGCAGTGGTCCAGCACGTACTGGTAGTCGCGCATCTGCCGGCCGTCGCCGTAGAGCGGCAGCGGCAGGTCGTCGATCGCGTTGGTGATAAAGAGTGGCAGCACCTTCTCCGGATACTGGAACGGGCCGATGTTGTTGCTTCCGCGCGTGATCGTCACCGGGACGCCGAAGGAGGTATAGTAGGCCAGGCACAACAGGTCCCCGCCGGCCTTCGAGGCCGAGTACGGGCTGCGTGTGTGCAGTGGATCGGTCTCCTTGGACCGGCCCTCGAGCACCTGGCCGTACACCTCGTCGGTCGAGACCTGGTGGTACCGCTGCAGACCCAGCTCCTTGGCTGCCTCCAGCAGGACGTACGTCCCGAAGACGTCCGTGCGGATGAACTCGTCCGGCTCCATCAACGACCGGTCGACGTGGGTCGCCGCGGCAAAGTTGACGATCGTATCGACCTGGTGCGCGCGGATCGTCTGCCGCACCCGGGCCGCGTCGCAGATGTCGCCCTGGACAAAGGCGTAGCGCCCGGCAGAATCGCGGGCCACGTCCTTCAGGTTCTCCAGGTTGCCGGCGTAGGTCAGCTTGTCGTAGACGACGACGGAATAGTCGGGGTACTTGCGCAGCAGGTAGCGGACAAAGTTGGAGCCGATGAAACCGGCCCCGCCGGTGACCAGGAGGTTCTGCATCGCTTGGCTCCTTGGGGGCAGTTTGCTCGCAGACCGCCGGCCCGTGCTCGCATCAGCGCGAGTTGGAAAGCACGCCCACCTTGCTGTAGTCGCCCAGCATGAACTTGAGCGCCCGCGGCTTTAGCGGGGAGCGGGTGATCTCCACGTTGCGCCCGATCAGGCTGTTCTCGATGCGCTGGTCGATCTCCACGCGGCAGTGCTCCAGGATGATGCAGTGCTCGATCTCGCTGTCGACGATCTCGCAGTGGTGGTAGATGCTGGTAAAGGGCCCGACGTAGCTGTTGACGATGCGGGTGTGCTCGCCGACGATGGCCGGCCCGCGGATGACGCTGTTGATGACCTCTGCCCCCGGCTCGATGACCACTTTGCCGCAGAGCTGCGAGCCGCTGTCGACATAGCCCTCCACGCGGGGCTCCAGCTCCTCCAGCACCAGGCGGTTGGCGTCGAGCATGTCCTCCATCTTGCCGGTGTCGATCCACCAGCCCTCGTGGACGTAGGGGTAGACCTGGTAGCCGTGGTCCACCAGGTACTGGATGGCGTCGGTGATCTCTAGCTCGCCGCGCCACGAGGGCTGGATGGCGTTGACGGCTTCGAAGACGTGGTGGTCGAACATGTAGATGCCCACCAGGGCCAGGTTGGAGGGCGGCTCGCGCGGCTTCTCGATCAGGCGGACGATGTGCCCTTCCTCCAGGATGGCCACGCCGAACTGCTCCGGGTGGTCCACGCGCGTCAGCACGACCTGGGCGTTCCAGTCGCTGGCCGCGAACTGCCGGGCCAGGGGGGCGATACCCCTCTCGATGACGTTGTCGCCCAGGAACATGACGAAGCGGTCCTCCTGGAGAAAGCCCTGGGCGACCTTGACGGCGTGCGCCAGGCCCAGCGGCTCGTGCTGCGGGATGTAGGTGACGCGGGCGCCCCAGCGTGCGCCGTCGCCGACGGCGGCCTTGATCTCCGCCGCCGTGTCGCCCACGACGATGCCCAGGTCGGTGATGCCGGCCTCCACCAGCGTCTCGACGACGCGAAAGAGCACCGGCTTGTTGGCTACCGGGACGAGCTGCTTGGCGCTGGTGTAGGTGATGGGCCGCAGGCGCGTGCCCTTGCCGCCGCTCAGGATGAGACCTTTCATGAGAAGCCTCCGAGAAGTGTTGATCATGTGCAAGGTCAGCGTTCTGCCGCGGGCCGGGGAGCGTGATGCGTGATCCGTGGATGCGTGAGCCCAGGGACAGGGAGAACCACCGCTGTCGCGATCCGGCTGTATCCTACCAGCTTGGGGCCGAGTTGTCAAACGGGCGGTCCCTGCACTTGCCCCTGTCGCCCAGTTGTCCGTTGCGGTGGAGATGTGGTAGAATAGGCCTGGGCGGCTCGGCTCCAGCACGCCCTGACTTTGCCGTCCTGACAGATGACCCAGCCCATGTCCGGGCGATGGGGATGGCCCCGATGCGCTGCGCCCATTGCCAGACCGAGAACCCCGACCAGGCCAAGTTCTGCATGGGCTGCGGCGGCAAGCTGGTTTCCGTCTGCCCGCAGTGCGGGCAGGAGCTGCCGGCCGCGGCGCGCTTCTGCTTCCAGTGCGGCGCGGCCCTGGCCGGCCCTGCGGCGGCCCCGCCGGCAGAGGAAGAGACAAGACCGGCCCCCGCCGACCCGCTCGCTGCCGCCCTGCAGCGCCTGGTACCAAAGGGCTATGCCGAGCGCCTCCGGGCCAGCCAGGGCCGCCTGGCAAGCGAGCGGCGCATGGTCACCATCCTCTTCTCCGACGTCAAGGGCTCCACGAGCATGGCCGGCACCATGGACCCCGAAGAGTGGATGGAGGTCATGAACGGGGCGTTCGAGTTCCTCATCGCCCCGGTCTATCGCTACGAGGGGACCCTGGCGCGGCTGATGGGCGACGCCATCCTGGCCTTTTTCGGGGCGCCGCTCTCGCACGAGGATGACGCCGAGCGGGCCTGCCGGGCAGCCCTGGATATCCTCGCCGGGGCCAGGGAGTATGCCGCCCGTCTGGAGCGGGAACGTGGGCTGTCCGGTTTCAACGTACGCGTGGGCATCAACACCGGGCTGGTGGTGGTCGGCGAGGTGGGCTCGGACATGCGCGTGGAGTACACGGCCATCGGGGACACCATCAACATGGCCTCGCGCATGGAGCAGGCGGCGACGCCGGGCACGGTCCTGATCACCCACGACACCTACCGGCTCGTCCGCGGCCTCTTCGACGTCCAGGCACGGGAGCCGTTCCTCGTCAAGGGCTGGCCCGATCCCGTCCAGGCCTATGTGGTCGAACGGGCCCGGCCGCGCAGCTTCCGCATGGCCACGCGCGGGGTCGAGGGCGTGGCCACCCCCATGGTGGGCCGCGAGGCCGAGCTGCTGCTGCTGCAGAACGCCCTGCGCGACGCCGTCGAGGAGGGGCGGCCGCGCGTCGTGACTGTCGTCGGAGAGGCCGGCCTGGGCAAGTCGCGCCTGCTGTACGAGTTCGAGCAGTGGCTGGACACACAGCCCCGCGAGGTGTGCTGTCTCAGGGGACGGGCCGGCCTGGAGATGCAGCACGCGCCCTATGCCCTGCTGCGCGATGTCCTCGCGGGGCGGTTCCAGGTCCAGGACAGCGACCCGCCCGGCCAGGCCCGCGGCAAGATCGAGCAGGGGCTGTGCGCGGTGCTGGGCAGCGGTGACGACGGCCGCACCAAGGCGCACTGCATCGGCCAGTTGGCCGGGTTCGGTTTCGACAACAGCCCCTACCTGCGCGATGTGCTGGAGGATCCCCGCCAGCTGCACGACCGCGCCCAGAACTACCTTGCCGAGTACCTGGAGCGACTGGTGGAACAGGTTCCGGCCCTTGTCCTGCTGGAGGACATTCACTGGGCCGACGATCCCTCCCTCGACACGGTCAACCAGCTGGTCCTGGCCCTGTCGCAGCGCGCGCAGGACACCCCCCTCCTGGCCGTCTGCCTGGCCAGGCCGACGCTCTACGAGCGCCGGCCGCACTGGGGCGAGGGGCAGGCGTTCCACAGTCGCGTCAACCTGGTGCCGCTCTCCCGGCGCGACAGCCGCCGTCTGGTCGAGGAGATCCTGCAGCGGGTAGAGCACCTGCCCGACAGGCTGCGCGACCTGATCATGGAGCAGGCCGAGGGCACCCCGTTCTACATCGAAGAGATGATCCGCATGCTGGTCGAGGACGGCGTCGTCGTCGTGGGGGAGGAGCGCTGGCAGGTGCAGATGGACCGCCTGGCCGGCCTGCGCGTGCCGCCCACGCTGACCGGCATCCTGCAGGCCCGCCTGGACGACCTCCGGCAGGAGGAGCGCACGGCGCTGCAGCAGGCCGCGGTGATGGGGCAGGTCTTCTGGGACGACGCCCTGGCCCGCATCAGCGCGGCGACCGCTGCCGGGCTCGAGCCCGCGCAGGTCCCCCAGGTGCTCGCGGCGCTGCGCGAGCGGGAGATGGTCCTCCGGCGCGAGGTCTCCACCTTTGCCGGGAGCGGCGAGTACTCCTTCCAGCACGCCACGCTGCGCGAGGTGGCGTACGAGGGCGTGCTGAGGAAGCTGCGGCGGCAGTACCACGGGCTGGTCGCCGACTGGCTGCTGGCGCAGAGCGGCGAGCGCGCCGGCGAGCACACCGGTTTGGTGGCCGAACACCTGGACCGGGCCGGCCGGACTGCGGAGGCGGCCGACTACCTGCGCCGCGCCGGGGAGCAGGCCGCAGCGCGCTACGCCAATGCCGCGGCCGTGGACTACTTCAGCCGCGCACTCCGGTTGACCCCGGAGAGCGACGCGGCGGCCCTGTACGACCTGCTCCTGCGGCGCGAGCACCTCTACGACCTGCTCGGCTCCCGCGAGGCCCAGCTGGACGACATTGCCGCCCTGGAGGCCCTCGCCGACACGCTGGCGGACGACTGCCGGCGGGCCGAGGCAGCGGTCCTCCGCGCCGCCTACCACGAGGCGGTGAGCGATTTCCTCCAGGCGGCGGAGGTGGCCCAGGCGGCGGTGGGCCGGGCCGGACTGGCCGGCGACGAGCGACTGGAGGTACGTGCGCGGACCGTCTGGGGCCGGGCGCTGATGCGCCAGGGGCGTTTCCCCGAGGCCGGTGAGCAGCTGGAACAGGCCCTGGCCCTGGCCCGCTCCTGCGCCGACCGGGCCGGCGAGGCCACCAGCCTGCACTACCTGGGCACGGTGCGTTACTACCTTACCGACTACCCGGCCGCGCGCCGCTACCTGGAGGAGGCGCGGGCCATCCGCCGCGACCTGGGCGACCGGCGCAGCGAGGCCATCAGTCTGGGCAACCTGGCCGGCGTGGCCATGGCCCAGGGCGACCTGGCGCAGGCCAGGGGGGCCAGCGAGCAAGCGCTGGAGGTCTACCAGGCCATCGGCGACCGGCGCAACGAGGCCCAGGCCCGCAGCAACGTGGGCAGCGTGTACCACACGCTGGGCGATTTCGCCCGGGCGCGCGACGACTACGAGCGGGCCATGGACACCTTCCGGGCCATCGGTGACCGTCGTGGCGAGGCCCTGGCGGCCAAGAACCTGGGGATGGTGCTGCACGACATGGGCGACGACGCGGCGGCCCGCCGCTCCTGTGAGCACGCCCTGGAGCTGGACTGGGCCAACGGTGACCCGCTCGGGGAGGGCTACTCGCAGACCTACCTGGCGCTGGCCCTGGAGGGCCTGGGGGAGCTGGAGGCTGCCGCGGCGGCGTACGAGCAGGCCAGGAGCCTGCGCAGCGAGATCGGCCAGGAGGCGCTGACCTTGGACGACCTGGCCGGCCTGGCGCGGATCGCGCTGCGCCGCGGCGACGTGGCGCAGGCGGTAGGCCTCGGCGAGACGATCCAGTCCTGGATCGCCGGACACGGGGTGGACGGCGTCGAGTATCCCCTGCGCGTCTACCTGACGTTGGCCGACGTCCTGGCGGCGGCCGGCCGGCCCGAGGCCGCGGCCGAGGCGCTGGCGGCGGCCCGCGCGCTCCTGCAAGGACAGGCCTGTCGCATCAGCACGGTCGAGGACCGCCGCACCTTTCTCGCGCACGTGCCGCTGCACCGCCAGGTGCAGGAGCGGACGTCGCCGGTCGACCCCTCTGCCTGTGGCTAGGAGAGACAGCGTCGACACGGCATAGCGGGCAGCAGGACTGCTGTCCACTATCGGCACTCCGCGCTGCCAGGCACGCGCTCAGGAGCTGCGCAGCACCAGCGGCAGGTACACGTCAAAGTGCAGGGATGGTATCGCCATCATCCCCCACTGCGTCAGGTGGCAGATCGGAACTTGCAGCCAGTTCTGCGCCGGATCGCGCAGGTAGGCCGACGGCGGCGTGCACGTCGCCGTCGCATCGGCCCACGCGGCCCCGGCCCAGTAGTAGAGCTGCAGGCTGTCCTCGACCAGCCAGCGCACGTCGGCGTCGCTGTAGCGGATGGAGACGGTCACCGGGAGGGAGAAGGCCAGGCCCGGTAGCAGGCTGCCGTTGCGATAGGCATTGAGGTCAAAGTTGTGGCCGGCAAAGGACAGGCCGGGCGAGGCGGGCTGGGTGGGCGAAAAGACCGGCACGAAGGAGATGAGCGTCGTCTCGGTCACCGCGCCTGCCGGGAACACCACCGTCGTGCTCACCCCCTGGAGGTCGGTGTAGACGATCGTCAGGCTGAGGGTGGGCGCGAGCGTGCCGCTGATCTCGCTGCGGATGGTGACCAGCATGGTGTCGCCGACCGAGCCTCCGCAGTTCTCGGCGTCAACCGATACCTCCTCGGTGCCGGTGCTGGCCCAGGTGTACACGGCCAGCGCCGTGCCCTGGCCGCTGTCGGGGGCCGGCGACCACGAGTAGGTGATCGGCTCGGTGGCGTTGGCCGGCAGGACGACGGCGGCAAAGGGCACGGGGAAGCCGACGAACGCCTCAGCCGGGCCGGCGATCGAGACGCCGCTCAGGGGGTAGGGGCAGGGCGACGGGGTATCGGTGATGGCGATGGTGTGGGTGGCGGTGGCGACGCCGCCGCAGTTGGCGATGGTGGCCGTGAGGACATAGCTGCCGGCGCTGCCCCACGCGTAGCTGGCCATGGCGGTGCCCTGGCCACTGCTCGGGTCGGGGAACCAGGTGTAGGTGAAGGGGGGAGTGGCCATCGCCGGCGCGGCCTGCGCCGTGAAGGTATAGACGGTGTTCGTGTACCCGGCCGTGGGACCGAGGATCACCGCGCTGACCACGCCGCTGCAGGGCCACCACTCGTCGGCGCCGAGGTCGGGGCCGGCGCCGTAGGGGCGGACCTGGCCGTCGATGTCGTCGGCAACGCCCGTGGCCACGGCGTTGCCGATGGCCAGCGAGCCGGACAGGACGTGGTAGCCGTCGAGGTCGAAGTTGGCGCTGCCGGTGAAGGCATGGGTGATGCTGAACGTCCCCAGGCCGCCGATGTTGCCGCCGTTGCTGTCCCACAGCACCCCGGTCACGGTGACGATGCTGTTGGAGTCGACCGTGGTGATGCCCACCCCGGCCTGCCAGGCCACGATGCTGTTGACCAGGCGGATGTGGCTCGCGTCGGCGCAGACACCGTTCGCGTCGTACCCGTCGTTGGCGCTGATGGTGGTGTGGGTCATGGTGAAGGTAGCGTACTCGGCGTAGAGACCGGCACCAGCGGAGGCGGGGTCGGGGCCGCTCGTGTTGGACAGCAGGACGTTGTTGGTCATGATAGGGTTGCTGCCGTAGCCGGCAAAGATGCCGCCGCCGCTCCCACGCCCGACGGGGCTGGCCGTGTTGCTGATCACGGTGTTGTTGTGCAGGATGGGATGGTCCGCGACGAGGAAGCACTCCATGTAAATGCCCCCGCCGATGCCGTACCCGGCGCTGTTGGCGTAGTTGGCGCTGACCAGGTTGCGCTCCAGCTCGGCGGCGCTTTCGGACATGGCCAGGCCGCCGCCCTCGCACAGCCCCCCCAGGTGAACGCCGGCCGTGTTGCCCTGGATGGCGTTCCCGACCAGGAGCGAGTCGCTCCACCACAGGTACACGCCACCCCCGCCGCCATACCCGGCCGTGCTGCCGACGTTCCCGGAGATGGCGCAGTTGCTGATGGTGGCCGTGGCGCTGACGACGTAGATGCCGCCGCCGACGCCGCTATAGGACCAGGGCCCGCCTCCCAGACCAGTGGCGTTGCCGCCGGTGATCTCCAGGCCTTCCAGCGCTGGGGCGATCGTGCCGGTGATCATCACCACCCGCCCGGCGCCCTGGGCGTCGAGGACGGTGGGGTTGGCCAGGGGATCGGGCGGCTCGGCAAAGTCCGTGGTGTAGCCGCCGCGGATGGTGACGCTCTTGGTGATATAGACGACCTGGGCCAGGCCGCCGTAGGCGTTGGTGTCGGAGTAGATGCCGGTGGCGACCTTGATCGTGTCGCCGTCGGCGGCCGCGTCCACCGCGTCCTGGACCGTGGCAAAGTCGCAGGTGGGTGGGCCGGCCGGGCAGACGGTCCACTCCGCGGCCCGGGGCCGCGCGGCCGGTCGGCTCTCCCCCGTTCCCATCGCCGACAGGACCGGCGCGGTCAGCAGGATCAGGCCGACGGTGAGCGAAAGAAGCAGTCCTCGCGTGCGCATGTCTCCTCCTCGTCGTGGCGATCGTGCCAAGGGCCGTACGGCGGTGCTTGGATGATCCCATAACTTGTACAATCCGATTGCGGCCGAGTTCCCGTTGGGGGCTCTCGGTGGACCATACTACACGAAATCGCGGCAAAGGTCAACTGACATCCACTCAAAGGTCCCACGTGTGCCCTTGCGGCGGTCCCCAGACCCTCGGTGGGGAGCCAATCGGCTACTCCGCGCCGGCCAT
>CAZTIG010000044.1:0-39858 GCA_964613665.1 uncultured Chloroflexia bacterium | reverse complement strand
GCCCGGCTGCCGCGGCGCGGTGGCGCGGCGAGTCGCCGCGCGGCTACCGGTCCCGGTGAGCAGGCCACCAGCAGGTGGCGACGCCAAGTCCGCCGGCCCGGCCCTGGCCGGGCTGCGAGTCCTGCGGTGGCAGGGCGCTGCGCGCGTCGGCGGCAGTGTGCGGACCGGCCGGTGCGGCCGGCGAGGGCGGCCCACTCCCTTGCGGGGGGCTCCGGGGGGTGTGCAACACCCCCCGGCGGGGGCCGGGGGCGGAGCCCCCGGGAAAACCGCCGCGGCGAGCCCGGCACGCACGCCGCTCCGGCGCAGCCGGGGAGACGCCCGGCTGCCGCGGCGCGGTGGCGCGGCGAGTCGCCGCGCGGCTACCGGTCCCGGTGAGCAGGCCACCAGCAGGTGGCGACGCCAAGTCCGCCGGCCCGGCCCTGGCCGGGCTGCGAGTCCTGCGGTGGCAGGGCGCTGCGCGCGTCGGCGGCAGTGTGCGGACCGGCCGGTGCGGCCGGCGAGGGCGGCCCACTCCCTTGCGGGGGGCTCCGGGGGGTGTGCAACACCCCCCGGCGGGGGCCGGGGGCGGAGCCCCCGGGAAAACCGCCGCGGCGAGCCCGGCACGCACGCCGCTCCGGCGCAGCCGGGGAGACGCCCGGCTGCCGCGGCGCGGCGCGGTGCCGCTCGTGTCTCTGCCTTCGTGGTTGATGAGATGACCTCTAGAACAGCTTCGTGACGAGTAGAGAGATGAGCATCAGCAGGATCCCGCTCAGTAGACCGAGGACAAGCAGACGCACGGAGCTACTTGCCTTTACCACCAGGTCCGCCCGCTCGCTGGGACTCTTGTCGCGAAAGCTTTCCGCATGGAGCCTCCGAAAAGCACCCCAATCCTGACCTGCTCCCAGTCGCGACGACGCGCCGGCGACGAACACCACACAGCCGGCGATGAAGAACGCGTTGCCATACGCGAGCGAACTATCCCACCTGCTCAGACGGCCGATGATCGCGATGACGATTCCGGCAAGGATGGTGAGCAGGACAGCCTCTCCACACATCTTGAGTATGGCCATGGTGATCTGTCTTTTCATGGGAACCTCGGCGACATCTTTCCAGCAGGTCTACCGCGCCACGCGAACCGTCGTGCAGCCACCGGGGAGCTCTTTCGACTCATCGCGCGCCTCGCATCCTCATCTGCGCCGGCCTCGCCTCGCCAGTATACCACCTTCCGCGCAGTCCTGCTTGACACTGGGGGGAGGAGGAGCCCGCCCCATATCCGGAGCCCCTGGCGAGGTAGGGGGTGGGGCGGCAAGCTATCCACTGGGTCTTGCTCATCGGCAGGCCCCGCTCGGGCGGGGTAGCCCCGCGGCGCAGTTCGCGGCCGCGCTGCACATGGGCGAGAGGAACGGCGCTCCGGTCGCGCTGCCCTCCCAGGGTGCGCGGACGGGTCTTGGCCAGGGTGAGGTGGTCGGCGGTGAGCCAGAGCGTGGCCGCAGACATGGAGCTGTGCCCGCCTCGCCTCCAGGTTGGCCTCGGCATTGGCCATGAACGAGTCGTAGGCGCCATGCCCTCTTGTGGCGATGAACATGCGGTGGGTTTCCTCGGTGGAGATGATGGCGGTCCTCACGTCAAAGACCTTGTTGCCCCAGATGTGGTCGTCGTGCCAGTGGCTATCGATGACGGCGTCCACGGTACCGCCGGTCACTCATCTCCCACTCCTCCTTGCAGGACCTGTGCGGCTTCCGGCCAACTGCGCCGTTCGCGCGCAGCTGTATGCCGTGGCGAGCAGCGGCCTGTTCTGCTCAGTCATCCGATTCCAGGCGTTTGCCGAGACTGACCACGTCGTCTCTCCTGAAACCGATCCGCTCGTAGAACTCTATCGCCGCAGCATTGCTGCCGCGTACCTGCAAGTTGATCTTCGGGCAGCCGGCTGCCCGAAGGCGATCCTCCGCCTCCGTCATCATGCGTCGGCCGATGCCGCGCCGGCGGTGATCGGGATGAACGGCCAGGTAGTTGATCCAGCCGCGATGGCCTTCGTATCCGGCCATGACCGTGGCGATGAGTTGCCCGTCCAGACATCCGACCAGGAACATTTCTGGCTGCACCTTCAGCTTCCGCTGAATGTCGCGACGAGGGTTGTTCCACGGAACGATCAGGCCGCAGTCCGTCCACAGCCGGACCACATCTGCTTCGTCACCTGGAGCGAATGGTCTGACTTCCATCTGTCTCATCCCTCAGCAGAACGGCCGGCGGCTCACCTGCGCGGCGGCTGGGGCGACGAGCCTCTGCGACAGACCCCGGCGGCAGACCCAGCCAACTCCGCGGGCACGCAGGACAGCCGCGTCACGTGCAGCCGCAGGTCAGGTGCCCTCTCGTGGCTTCACTGCCCGAATGCACAGGAAACCCGGCCGCCGGCTCAACTCCTCATAATCCTCGGGTGCTTGCTTCCTGAACTCCTCCGTGGGCAGCGGTTCCAGTATCCGCTCCAAGATGAAGCCTGCCCTGACGAGCGGGTTGATCACCTCACCCAACGGACGCCGATAGGAAGGCATCTGTACCGCCACGCCGAATCCCCGCCACTCGTATTGCACCAGCTCCACCTCGAAGTAGTTGCTGCTCGCGCGGTGAGCGTCGTACTTTGCCTGAGGATGCTCTATCGAGAATACCAGGTGGCCACCCTCTCTCAATACCCGGTGGAACTCCCCAAATGCCTCTCCCCAACCCTTCACATAGTCCATCACCAGCGGGCTGACCACGACATCGAATGAGCCAGCGGCCAGGAAGTCCAGGGGCTGCTCAAGATTGGCTTGCACGATCTCAGCCTTGCCCTGCAGTCTCTGCTTCGCCAGCCTGACCATCTTCTCGTTTGCGTCGAACGCCACTACCTCTGCTCCGTGGCTGACCAACCACTCTGTATACGTACCCGGCCCACAGCCTGCGTCCAGAACCCGCTTACCCTGCACATCAGGCAACAACGACAGCGTCGCAGGCCGTTCGTAGTACGCGTTGTGAGGTTTGGTGTCCACGAGCGCGGCGTACGGTTCTGCCAGGATGTCGTATGCTTGTTGGGCTACCGGTCGGTCTTTCTGATCATCCCTCGCTTCGCAAGCAGCCATCGCCACTCCTCGCCGCGGCGGTCCGAGCCAACCTACTCTATCTCCATCTCTCTCTGTGTCCCCAACATGAGGAGGTGCCACAGACAAGATACCACGAACAGGCCGCCAGGTCAAGGAGCGCGCGCGAGCCCGGCCAGGGATCGCCGTCCGCGAACGCGCCGCACAGATCGGCCTGCGCGCCCGGCAGGGGCAGCCGTGTGTCCGAGCCCTGCTCTCACACCGCGGTCCCCGGCCCCGTCCCCTGGCGCAGCGCAAGCCCAGCCGGCGTACTGGTTCCCCGCGGCGTCGAAGGTGCCCTGCGCGGCGCGGGCCGCGGCCGGCAGCGGCATCTCCCAGCGCCAACGAGCCGCGCGCCCAGGTGGCTGCGGCCGGTGGGGAGATGACCAGCGGGGCGATGGGACCCCGGCGGGAAGCGCGATGAGACAGGCGGCCGGCCCCGTGCTTCCCACGGGGCTGGCCCAGGGTACAGGCGGAGAGGAGGTACCGGGGGCAATCGCCGGCCCCCACCGCTGGCATCGGCGTGGGGCAGCCCGGTGGGTTACCCGAAAGCGGGTGAACCGGGCCCATCGGCACCAGAACCGGCGTATCGGCGTCGGCCCACCTGCCATGTCGCCCGCCGTCTGGGACTATAGGTAATCCCTGTCTGTCCCTATAGGTAATCCCTGTCTGTCCCTATAGGTAATCTCTGTCTGTCCCTATAGGTAGTCCCTGTCTGTCCCTATAGGTAATCCCTGTCTGTCCCTATAGGTAATCGTGTCTTGTCAAGTAGTGTAGTTTGGCAGGTGCCACCACGAGGTCGTCGTGATGAAACCGCCATTTCGCGAGCATCCGCCAGGGACGGCCACCGGGGACGGTCACCGACCGCCGACGGCGTGGCCGGGTGGTACCGCGTCGGCCTGGACGAGCTGCTGCAGGGTGCCGGGCCGATGCCCCCCACCGACCGCCTCGACACCTATAGCTTGCACGCGCTCCTGGGGGAGAACGCCGCGATCATCGACCAGGGCGAGATGGTCACGCGGGGCCCGCTGTACTGGTCGCGCGGCCTCACCCAGACGGCCTGGATCAGCGGCACCTTGGAGGAGGCCTGGGGCGCCGACGCCAACCACCCGCCCACCGACCGCATCGACTGCCAGGCCTGTAGCTTCGGCACCGGCGCGCTGCCTCCGGCCCTCGCGCGCTGTGTGATCCGCGGCGACACGTACTGGACCACGACGGTCACGCAGAGCAGCGCCGTGCCCCACGCCGTCACCTGGCAGTCGGGGCCGCTCGGCGAGCTGCTGCCCTTTTGCGAGGGCGGCGGGCCGGGCACGTACACCGTATCCCGGCTGGGGGAGATCGCCACGGCCGGGAGCCGCTTCTGGTTCTGCCCCGCCGGGAACGACTGCCGGCTGCGCCAGAGCTGGGCCGGCCCCGCCCCCCTGCGCGACGCCTGGTGGATGGGCCGGTGGCCGGACGGAAGCGAGAGGGTGTACGGCCAGGGCTCCCTCTTCTACGGCCAAGACGCGGCCCGCCAGGAGTACTACCTGACCCTGCCCATGCCCTACCGCCAGGGCATCCGCGTGACGCTGTCCAACGACTCCCAGGCCGGCTGTCTGAGCTGCACCGTCTCGCTGCGCGTGGACGTGGCGCACACGCCGCAGGAGTACGGCGCCGGCGCCGGCTACCTGGACGTCCACGCCGTCGAGGGCGACGGCGGCACGCGCCTGCCCGTGTGCCCGAACAGCGTGCTGGCGACCACCCTGCGCGGCCGGGGCAAGCTGGTCGGGATGGTGCAAAAGGCCCGCGGGCCCATCGACCCTAGCTGGGGACGGACCTTCCTGGAGGACGACGCGATCGTGGTGGCGGACAGCGACGAGCCGCTCCGCCGGGCGGTCGGCGGGGCAGAGCTGTAGCGGTGCGAGTGCGACCGGCGCGACACCTACGTGCAGTGCGGGACAGGGCTGGAGGATTTCTACAACAGCGGCTGGTTCTTCCTGCACGGCCCCTACCACCTGCCCAGCCACGGCGTCCCGCGGACGATGCCCAACTTTCTCCTGCTGCCGCCGCTGCCGCCCTACAGCTTCGGCTGGCCTCCCAACCTGACCTACCCGTTCAAGTACCTGGGGGAGAGCAACCCCCGCGCCGGGCCGGGCTACGCGGGCACCGACACGAGGATGTACCGCTTTTTCCTGAACGACGCGATCCGCCTCGAGCGCTGGCTGCACCTGGGGGTCGAGTTCCAGTTCAAGGCGTCCGACACGCGCTGGAACGCCCCGCCGGAGCAGCAGGCCGCCCTCGGCGTCAGCCTGGGGATGCTGACCATCGCCTACATCGCGCCCGGCTCCGCCGCGCCGGCCGGGCCGTGAGGGCACGGCGATATCAGGTCGCGCCGATGCACAGCGGATGGCAAGTGCCCGGCCGGCGTACAGCGCGGCATGGCCGTACCATTGCCGTGTCCCTGGATGTGCGGCGTCGTACCGTTGCCTGAGCCGGGCACTTGCCGGTCAAGGCCGGCGACTTTGGTACGGCCGTGCTGTGAGGGGGGACAATGTGACAACCTGACCGATCCGTGCTATAATGTGGGCACGCGGCTGTAGCTCAGTGGATAGAGCACCTGCCTCCGGAGTAGGTGGTCGGGCGTTCGAGTCGCCCCAGCCGCGCTTCTTCGTGGTCAGTGGTCGGCGATTGGCGATCGGCGTACCCGGCAAGGCTTCTGTTTCCCTCGTGGTGCCACCCCGGCGTTTCCCATCGTGCCTGGCTGCCGGAAGAGACATGGTCACGCCAGGGGCATGCAGCGGCATGTCGTAGCCCAGGCGTCGCCCTGGCGTTTGGCGGAATCGGCGATGTCGTGTACAATGGGGCGTACAGGTCAACCCGAGAGGAGGTCCGTATGGACACGAAGCGCCTTCTGAGCACGGTCCTGGTCGTGCTGCTGCTGGCAGCCTGCTCCCCCAGCGCCGTCCCCGTCTCCACCCCGACGGCGTCGCCCAACCCATCGCCCAAGATCGAGCCGACGGCCGTGCCGGCCGCCACGGAGACGCCGCCGCCGGTGCCGCAGGGCCAGTCCATCACCATCGACGCGCCCGTGCGCGGCGACACCGTCTCCAGCCCGGTCCAGGTGAGCGGCCAGGTGGCCGTTGTTCCCTTTGAATCGAACCTGCGCGGCCGCGTCTACGACGCCGGCAATCGCGTCATCGGCGAAGGGCCCATCGCCGTGCAGGGCTCCATGGGCGATGCCGGGCCGGTTGCCTTCAGCGGGCAGATTGCCTTCACCTCCACCAGCGGCGGGCCGGCCAAGATCGAGGTGGCCGATCTCAGCCCCAAGGACGGCGCGATCATCGCCGCCGCCACCGTCGCCGTCGCGCTCGTCGCCACCGGCGCGGGCCCCACGGTCGAGGTGCCCGCGCCGGGCGCCCAGGTGACGCTGCCGCTGCACATCCTGGCCCGCGTCGGGCAGCCCGGCGAGCAGGTCGTCGCCGGCCTGCGCTGGCAGGATGGCGCGGTCCTCACGCGCACCTACACCCTGCTGGAAGGCGAGGACGGCGGCGGCCTGCTGGTCGAGTCCCTCTGGTGGGACGCCGACATCCCGCCGCTGCCCTTTCCGCCGACCCAGCCGGCCACCCTGGCCATCGCCCGGCCGGACGGCACCGTCCTGGTGCAGCAGCAGGTGACGGTGGTGAGCTGGGACGACCCTGCGGTGGAGAAGCTGACGGTGTACTTTGTCCTGGGCGAGGAGCCCACCTCCATCCAGGTGGTGGTCCCGGAAACGGAGCGCGTCGGCACGGCCGCGCTGGAGGCGCTGCTCTGGGGTCCGCCGCCGCCGAACCTGGCCGGCTTCACCACGGCCCTGCCGCTGCCGGCCGAGGTGCTGGCCTACCCCGGCCGCACCCCCGAGTGGGGGCCGCGGGTGCGCCTGCTCGGCCTGACGATCGAGAACGGCGTGGCCACGGCCGACTTCTCCCGGGAGTTCCGCGCCTACGGCGGCGGCTCGCTGCGCGTCCTGCTTATCCGCGAGCAGATCACCCGCACGCTCAAAGAGTTCCCCACGGTCAGCGAGGTCGTCATCGCCGTCGAGGGCGAGACCGAAGGGGTGCTGGAGCCCTAGCTCGGGACCAAGGACCAAGGACCAAGGACCAAGGACAAAGGACAAAGTCCTTCGTCCTTGGTCCTTGGTCCTTTGCGCTGTACATCCACGTTCTGTTGTGCTATAATCCCCACCAGAACCGTGCCCGGCAGTGCGGGCCTGGAGTGCCTGCCTGAAGCGAGGGGAAGACCATGAACGATCCGGCGCTGCTCTTCTGGCTGCTGGCTACCGAAACGCCCTCGATCCGCTACCTGACGCTGCGTCGGCTGCTGGACCGCTCGCGGGCCGACCCCGAGGTCCAGGCGGCGTGGGAGGAGATGAAGGCGGCCGGCCCGATCCCCGCCATCCTGGCCAACCAGACTCGCGCCGGCAACTGGGCCGGCGAGCGCGGCTACTATACGCCCAAGTACACCAGCACCCACTGGAGCATGCTGCTCCTGGCGGAGCTGGCCGCCGACGGGAGCGACCCGCACCTGCAGCGCGGCGCGGCCTTTATGCTGGCGGCCACGCGCGAGGAGCTCGAGCGAGCCCTGCAGCAGGGCGGTCACGGCTGGGCCTGCTTCTACGGGAACATGCTGCGCTACGCCATGCACTGCGGCTGCGCCGGCGACAGCCGCATCCAGACCATCGTCGCGTACCTGGCGCGCGATGCCGGCGGCGGCTGGCGCTGTCCCCACAACTACGAGCAGCCCTGTGCCTGGGGCGCGGCGCGGGCTCTGTGGGGGCTGGCGGCCCTGCCGGCGCGCTACCGCTCCGCGCCGGCCGAGGCAGCCATCTCCCGCGGGCTGGACATGCTCCTGGAGGGTGGGCACCTGCCGGCCGGCGACTATCCCGGCCCGCGGGTCCACACGATCTGGAGGCGGCTCAACTTTCCCCTCTTCTACCAGGCCGACGTGCTCTTTGTCCTGCGCGTGCTGGGAGAGCTGGGCGCGCTCGACCAGCCCGCGGTTCGGCCGGCCCTGGAGTGGCTGGAGACCCGCCGGGGGGCCGGTGGCCACTGGCGCGGGGCCAGCCCCTTCCGCCGGCGCACCTGGGACCTGGGCGAGCGCGCCGAGACCGACCGCTGGGTCTCCCTCCAGGCGGCCATCGTGCTGCGGCAGGCGGTGTCAGGGGCGTAGCGATGAAGCCGTGGTACCCCGAGGACTGGCGCTTCCGCATCACCGTCGTGCGGGTGGGCCAGGAAGGCCAGGCCGAGGAGTGCCGCCTGGGCCTGGAGCCGGGCGATGCCTTCGAGTGCGCCTACGGGTGCCCGGGGGGCTTTTGCCCGACCTCGTTTGTCAAGATCTTTCCCACGTTGGAGGTGCTGCGCTGCGGCGGCGACCTGCGCTGCCTGGGCGCTCCCCAGCCCCACGAGATCGACGTGCTCTGCCCCGACGGCGTGGTCCTGTTCCACGTGGCTGGCATGCCGGCTGCCTAGCTCGTTCCCTCAGCCCGGCGAACAGGTCCGCCTCGACCGCCTCCGGCCGACCGTGTGGGTGGGCCAGCACGGCCAGCAGTACGGGCCTACCCATCGCGTATCTCCCCTCACGGTGTCCCGGCATCCTCGCTCCCAGATGCCCGCGTGCCCTGTTGGCCCGCTGATCGTTTCTTGCTCACAAGATTCCTGGCCTGCCCGACCCCCCGCCTGAACAGGCCTGTGCCCCACTCTGCCAGCGCCGGGACGCGCGAGACGCTCAGCGCCAGCCAGGGGAAGAGGAAGCCGGCAAAGCCCACGCCGACGGTGGCCAGCAGGTCGACGTAGAACTTGAACCCCCAGCCCATGTCCGGCAGCCGCCACACCGGCACCAGCCCATAGAGCCACAGGAACAGGCCCAGCTGCAGCACCCAGCCCCAGCCGATGATCGCCGCGCTCAGGTTGGCGCCCCAGACCACCTCCAGCCAGGGCCGGCGCCGCCAGGCGAGCCCGGCGGCCGCGGCCACGACGAGCGTGACGATGGCCGCGTCGACGGTGCGCGCCAGGAAAAAGTCGACCACGTCCTGCCCGGCGACGGTGGTGAAGGAGAAATCGTTGCCGCGGACGGCCAAGTAGACGACGGCGTGGACCAGGAAGAAGAGCGCGGCCAGCAGGGCCGGCCGGCCGATCTCCCGCCGCGGCCGGTAGAGGCCGACGAAGAGCCCGGCCGCCAGGAGCGGCACCAGCAGGTAGGGCAGGCGCACGAGACGTTCCTGCCAGAGCAGGTTGGCCTTGGCCCGCTCCACCGCGGCGTCCAGGCGGGCCAGGTAGTCCCGCACCAGGCCCTCCACCCGCCCGTGCTCGCCGGCGCGCAGGGCCGCGCGGGCCTGCTCCAGCCCGTCCACGGCGGGGTTGGCCCCCAGGCTGCGCAGGTAGGCCACGTGGAGGGCCTCCTGCTGCTCCCCCAGGGCCAGCGCCTTATCCGCCCGCTGGTCCGGGGTCAGCACGAGCACGTCCAGCCGGGTGCGCCCCTGGCTGTGGGCCGGGATGGGCAGGCCCAGCAGGGCGGCCACTGTGGGGACGATGTCGGCCTGGCTGCCCTCGGGGTAGGTGCCCGGCCGGATACCCCGCCCGACCATGACCACGGGCACGCGGCGGGACTCGTCCTCGCCGCCGCCGTGGCCGCCGCCGTGGCCGCGGATGTCGGCGCTCATGCCGTGGTCGGCCGTCAGGACGAGGGTGTCGTGGCTCCAGTCGAGGGCCGCGGCGATCGACCCGATCTGCTCATCGCAGTGCAGCGCCGCCTCCATGTACTCCGGGCTGGTGCCGCCGCGGGCGTGGCCGGCCTCGTCGGTCTCGCCAAAGTGGACATAGACCAGGGCGGCATCGCTCTCCCGGAGCAGGCGCAGGGCCTCCTGGCCGATGGCCGGGGTCGTCGGGGCGGCGGCGAGGTAGTCGCCGCTCACGGAAGGCCACGAGGCGGTGTAGGTGGTGGTCGCCCAGGGGCCGTAGAGGGTGTCCCAGCCGCCCATGGCGGCCAGGGCGCTGGGCAGGCCGGCTTCCCTGGCCCGGGCGAAGAGGCTGTCCACAACCACGGGCCCCTCCCACCAGTTGGAGGCCACCCCGCTCAGGTCGGGCATGGCCCCGGTGCCCAGGACGGTGTACCCGGGCAGCGAGAGGGAGGGCAGCCCGGACCAGGAGGGCAGGTCGGCCCCCTGGGCGCGCAGGCGCTGGAAGTTGGGCATCTGCCGCGAGGTGTCCTCGCGCAGGCCGTCCACCACGACCACGACGACGCGGCCGGAGACCGGGGCGGTGGCCCGGCCAGCCGGGAGCGCCCCCACGGGCGCGCCCTGGTAGCCCGCCAGCACGTCCAGGGCGGCCATGCCCAGGGCCTGGGCCCCGTAGCCCAGGCCGGCCAGCAGCAGGGGGATGAGGGCAATGCGCAGGATATGGCGTATTCGTGGTCCGCTCATCTTGGTGCCTTGGTGGTCACAGCTCCTCCAGTCCCGGCACGTGCGGCCGGCCGACCTTCTTGCCGATCGGGCAGGCACTGATGCAGCGGTTGCACTGCAGGCGCGTGGCCGGCGAGGGCCGCTTCTGCTCGCGCTCCTGCAGGCGGGCCATCTCCGGCGTGGGGTCGAACTCGGCCCGGCAGCGCGAGCGGTCCAGCCCGCCGGGCCCCAGGGCGCGGTCGGGGCAGGCCCCCCAGCAGATGGTGCAGCTCGGGCAGTAGTACTCCTGTAGGGGGGCGTCCGGCTCCAGTGGGGCCGCCGTGTAGACCGCCCCGAAGCGGATGCGCGGCCCGTACTCGCGCGTCACCACCAGGTTGTTGAGACCGATGACACCCAGGCCGGCCTGGACGGCGGCGCGCTTCAGGTCCATCAGGGCCAGGCTGTCCTCGTAGGTCAGCGGCTCGGCGCGGAAGCCGGAGCGCTCCAGCGCCAGCGCCAGCCGGCCGGCGATGGCCACCAGGCGCTCGTAGATCGGCTTGCTCCAGAGGACCCGGCCGTCGTAGACCATGCGCAGCTCATAGTCCCAGGCTTCGTCCAGCGCGGCATGGCCCAGGACGATCACCGCGCGGGTCCACTCCGGCAGGCAAAAGGCCTCCGGCGTGGTGATGCCGACCTTGTCGGCCCCCAGCTCGCGGGCCAGGGCCTTGACCGTCGCCGCGTCTACCTGCTCCAGCACGGTGGACCCCCTGCTGCTCATCTGCAGCGAGCGCCCTTCCTCCGCTGGATCGCCAGCCACCACGCGCCGCCGGTGACCAACAGCAGGCCAATCGTCCCCAGGCTCGCGATGATGCCCACTGCCGTGCCGCTCCATCCCTCTGCCTGGACGAGGCGCAGGACAGCCCAGACCGTGATCGCCAGGCAGAGCGCGCCGCAGACCAGCAGGAACCGTGCCCAGGCGCGGGGGTGTTTGCCGAGGAAGAAGGAGGGGGACCCCCAGTGCTGGCTCAGCCGGACCCCGTCGTAGCGGTGTTCCTGCCACTCCACGAACTCGTCGATAGGATCCGTGGGCTTCTTCCGCCAGGGCATCGCTCACGCTCCGGCCGCAGAGTCCTCCTGGTCGTGGAGCCATAGCTCCACCCGGTCGGCCAGCCGGCGCAGCCGGGCGGCCGTCTCGGCCTCCTCCACTTCGTCGGCCAGGTCGCGCATGAGCGCTACCAGGTGCTCGTCCACCACCGACTCGTTCTCCTCGAGGATCTCGGGCACGGCGTCGTCGTCGGGGGCGGCCAGGAGCAGCCGGATCACGCGTACCGGCGGCGGCAGCCGCTCCTGGGCGATCTGCAGCACGAGGCTGCCCAGCTCCTGCAGGTGCCGGCGGTCGTCCTCGCGGCCGGCCTTCTGGGCCGCCTGCAGGTTGGCCCCCAGCACGATGAAGAAGGCGTCGTCGAAATCGCCCATGCGCTCCCGGATCAGCGCCTCGGGGTCCTCCGCAGCCAGCAGCCGGCGCAGCAGCTCGGTGGCCTGCTGCAGGGCGGCCTCGGCCTCCTCGTCGAGCTGCTCCGTCACCTGCAGCAGGCGCTCGCGCAGCCGGCGCAGCCGGCCGGCCTGCTCGGTTGCCCCCTCGCCCTCGGCCGCCTCCATGCGCTCGGTCAGCATCTGGAAGAAGCGATAGTCGACCAGCGAGCGGTACCAGGCTACCAGGGCGTGCAGCTCCTCGTCATTGGGGGCCTCCAGCATTTTGGCCAGCAGCTCCTCCGGGCTCAGCGGCGGATGCTCCGCGGGGCCCACCAGCATCTGCGCGGCCAGCTGCCGGCCGTAGGTGCTCAGCTCCAGCAGGCGTTCGCGCAGCTCCTCCAGGGCCCGGGCGCGGTCCTCCTGGCCATCCTGCCGGGCGGCGTGGACATAGGCCCCCAGTACGGCGAAGAACTCGAAATTGAGCTGCGCGTCCGCTTCCGCCACGCGCTGGCGCAGCTGCTCCTCGTCGCCCATGGCCTGCCAGAGCTGGTCCAGCAGCTCCATGCGGGCGCGCTGCTGGGCCATCATCTCCGGGGTGATGCCCTCGGCCTGCAGAACGGCCTCCAGCAGGCTCTGGTAGCTCAGCAGCACCCTGGGCACCAACAGGTAGCCCTTGCGCTCCTCCGGCGGCAGGTAGGACATGATGATGTTGGTGAGGTTGCCGATGACGCGCTGCTGCTCCTGGTCGTCCAGCTGGCTCTCGGGGGGGATAAAGGCCAGCAGCAGCTCCTTGGAGAGGTCGTGGTAGAGCAGCGGCGCGGCGATGATGCCCTCGCTGCCGCAGTTGCCGCAGTGGGCCACGTTGATGCGGCCCCGCAGCAGGCGGCCCTTGAGCTCCGGCTCCAGCCCGACGTCGATCAGGTTGTACATCTCGGCCTGGATGGGCGCGCCGCAGGCGGGGCAGGTCAGGCTGACGCTCTGGGGAGGGATTTGGGACGTTTGCATGGGTTGGTCACCTCGGGGCGAACGCTAGCGCAGCCAGGCTACCGCCGAACCCACGGCCATGGCTACATAGACCAGGAAGAAGAGGAAGGACAGGCTGAAGAGCGGGACGAGCAGGACCCCGCCGAGGAGGCTGCCCAGCACCACGGCGGCGCCCACGGTGATCTGCACGGCGCGGCCGCGCTTGCGCTGCCCGGCCCACAGGGCCAGCTGGGCCAGGAGGCTGCCGACCAGGGGGCCGCCGAGCAGTGCCACGAAGAGGAGGAACCCCTGCAGCAGGCCGGCCAGGAATCCGGCCGCTGCTGCCGCGACGAGGGTCACCGCCCCGGCCGCGGCCAGGTGCAGCACGCCCGCCTGGTAGTATTCCGGCCGCCGTCCGCGCACGCAGACGGGGCAGAGCTGGCCCACCTGGTAGGGGCGGGCGCAGCGGACGCAGATCGGCCGGCCGCACTGGCTGCAGCGCAGCACCGTCCTGACCCCAGGGTGGAAGGCGCACTCCATGGGTGGGGCCTGGTCGGCGACGGGCAGCACGGCCCGCAGCCGCTCCAGGCTGGCCGCAGCGTCGGCATTGGCCGGGTCGATCTCCAGTACCCGCTGGAAGCAGGCCGCCTTCTCCTGCGGGTCGCTCACGACCGCGCCCAGGCCCAGCCAGGCCTCGACGTTGGCCGGGGAGCGGTCCAGGATGCGCCGGTACAGCCGGGCGGCCTCGGAGGCATCGCCGGCCCGCGCCGCGGCGCCGGCCTCACGCAGCAGGCCGGCCAGGGGGCTGCTCGATGGAGCAAAGGGCGGTGCCATGGGCTCTCCTCGAGGTCCCGTCAGTCGGCCTGCTGCTGGCCGGCCGCTGCCGGCTGGTCGCCGCCCTCCACCAGGGCAAAGAGGAGCTCGCCGCTGGCGGCGACCTCGCCGTCCACCGTGGCCTCGCCGCGGCCCTTGCCGATGGGCCCGCGCATGCGCTCCAGGGTGACCTTCATGCGCAGCACATCGCCGGGGCGCACCGGCCGCTTGAAGCGCACCCGCTCCAGCCCGGCAAAGAGGGCCAGCTTGCCGCGGTTCTCGGGCCGGGAAAGGATGGCCACGGCTCCCACCTGGGCCATGGCCTCGACGATGAGCACGCCCGGCATGAGCGGCCGGCCCGGGAAATGGCCGACGAAAAAGGGCTCGTTGATGCTGACGTTCTTCACCCCCAGCGCATAGTCCGCGCCCAGCTCCACGATGCGGTCGACCAGGAGGAAGGGGTAGCGGTGGGGCAGGATCTGCTGGATCTCTTCCGCTTCGAGCATGGTGGACCTCCGTACTCCCCGGACACCCGGCATCGGGACGGCACCGGGCGCCTGGGCGAGTCCAATCGACCCCTGCCCTCCCGACGCGATCAGGGCTGGCCTTGCAGCAGCGTGTCGATGGCCTGCTGGAAGGTCGTGAAGGGCTGGGCGCCGTTGAGCGCGTAGAGCTTGCCCCCGCTGTTAAAGACAAAGAAGGGCGTGCCGGTGATGCCGAGGCCGTCGGCGAAAGCGGCCTGCTGGGCGATCTCCTCGGCCGGCTCGTGCGCGCTCAGGCAGGACTGGTAGGCCGTCTGGTCCAGGCCCACGGTGACCCCGTATCCCAGGAGGATGCTGAGGGCGTCTGCTTTGCCGGACCACTCGCTCTGCTTGTCAAAGATCAGGTCGTGCATCTCCCAGTACTTGCCCTGCTTCCCGGCGCACTCGGCCGCTTCGCCGGAGATCTCGGCCTGCGGGTGCATGCTCGGCGGCAGGGGCCGGTTCCAGAAGATGTAGACGACCTTGCCCGTGGCGATATAGGTCTCGACGATCTGCGGCAACGTCTCACGGACGTATTTCGCGCAGTACGGACACTGGTACTCGGAGAACTCAAAGATGATCAGCGGCGCCTGGGGATCACCCTTGAAATAGTTGCCCATGGCGGTGATCCCGTGCGGGATGTTGCCCTCCAGCGTGCCCAGGACGGTCATCTCCGGCCGTTCGGCCAGCTCGGTGGGCGGTTTCTGGGTCGGCTGGGGCGTCTGCGGCCCCAGCGACACGGGCGGCTGCGAGGGCGGCGCCGTGGGCACGGCCGTGGCCGCCGGCCCGCCGGACGTCGGCACGGCCGGGGCCGTCTCGGTCACGCGGATGTTGCATGCGCCCAACAGCAGCAGCACCGCGCCCAGGACCATGAACAGGATGAGCCATCGTCGTCTCATGGACGTTCCTCCGTCGATCTGTGCGTTCCGTGGGAGCGGCTCGCACGAGCCGCCCCGTTCCTGCGGGCGGGCGCACGCGTCCGCCGCTACGATGGTGCCGGGACGATCTGGGCAGTATCTCTACCGCTACCTCCGCTCGTAGTTCGGTGCCTCTTTGGTGATGATCACGTCGTGCGGGTGGCTCTCCGCCAGGCCGGAGCCGGTGATGCGCACGAAGCGGGCCTTCTGGCGCATCTCCTCGACGGTGCGGCAGCCGCAGTAGCCCATACCGGCGCGCAGGCCGCCGACGAGCTGGTAGACTACGTCGGCCAGGGCGCCCTTGTAGGGGACCATGCCCTCGATCCCCTCGGGCACGAGCTTCTCCTGGCCGGCCTGGAAGTAGCGGTCGCCGGAGCCCTCCTTCATCGCCCCGAGCGAGCCCATGCCGCGGTACGATTTGAAGGAGCGGCCCTCGTAGAGGATCGTCTCGCCGGGGCTCTCCTCGGTGCCGGCGAAGAGGCTGCCGATCATGACGGCGTGGGCCCCGGCGGCGATGGCCTTGGCCACGTCCCCGGAGTACTTGACCCCGCCGTCGGCGATGACCGGCACGTCGAACGGCTCGGCCGCGGCCACGCACTCGCTCACGGCGGTGATCTGGGGCATGCCGGCGCCGGTGACGACCCGGGTGGTGCAGATGGCCCCGGGCCCAACACCCGCCTTGACGGCGTCGGCCCCGCGCTCGATCAGCGCCCGCGTGCCCGCGGCGGTGACGACGTTGCCGGCGATGACCTCGGCCTGGGGGTAGCGCTCCTTCAGCCGCAGCAGCGTGTCCATGACGCCCTGGGAGTGGCCGTGGGCCGAGTCCAGCACCAGCACGTCGGCACCGGCCTCCAGCAGCGCGCCGGCGCGATCGAGCGCGTCCGGGCCGGTGCCCACGGCCGCCCCGACGCGCAGCCGGCCGATGTCGTCCTTGCAGGCGAACGGATACTGGATGCGCTTCATGATGTCCTTGACCGTGATCAGCCCGCGCAGGATATAGTCGTCGTCCACCACGAGCAGCTTCTCGATGCGGTGATGGCGTAGGATCTCCTTGGCCTGCTCCAGCGTGGTGCCCACGGGGACGGTGACCAGGTTTTCCCGGGTCATGCGCTCGGCGATGGGCAGGTCCAGGTTGTCCTCGAAGCGCAGGTCGCGGTTGGTCAGGATGCCGACCAGCCGGCCGCCCTCGGCGGTGATGGGCACGCCGGAGATATGATAGTGGGACATCAGCTCCAGGGCGTCGCGGATGGGCCGGTCCGGCGGCAGGGTGATCGGGTCGACGATCATGCCGCTCTCGGAGCGCTTGACCATGCGCACCATCTCGGCCTGCCGCTCGATCGGCATATTGCGGTGCAGGATGCCGATGCCGCCCTGGCGGGCCAGGGCGATGGCCAGACTGGACTCGGTGACGGTGTCCATGGCCGCGCTCAAGATGGGGATGTTCAGGTCGACGTGCCGGCTCAGGCGCGTGTGCACCTCCACGTCGCGCGGGATGACCGCGGACTCGGCCGGCACCAGGAGGACATCGTCAAAGGTCAGCGCCTCCGGCCCGTACTTTTCCTGCCACTGCATCGTCGCCTCCTCGCCAGGGGGAAAAGGGCACCGCCCCCCTCCCCGGCCGCCCGCATTGTACTACATACCGCGCCGACGCGCAAACACGCCTCGGCCCATTTTACAACCCCTTGCCGTTGTGGTAGAATGGTGCGCAGAGCCTTTTCCCAGCCTGCCGGAGGCGCCCGTGGGGAACATCTGGGTCACGATGGTGGTCATGGTCAGCCTGGCCGCCATAGGGGCCATCCTCAAGCGCATACAGATCCTGCGCCAGGAGTACGCCGGCCTGCTCAACAGCATCGTCATCAACCTGACCCTGCCGGCCACCGTCTTCCTGGCAGTGCGCAAGGTGCGCGACCAGCCCTGGCAGCAGCTCGTGAAGGTCCCGCTGATCGCCTACATCGTCCTGGCCATCTGCGGGGTTGTCGCCTACTACGTGGCGCGCTGGCTGCGGCTGGAGCGGCGCACGGCCGGCGCCTTTATCATCATCGCCATGCTGGGTTCCACCGCCACGCTGGGCTATCCCCTGATCAGCGAGCTGTACAAGCTGCAGCCGCCCCCGGCGCCCAGCGCAGAGGTCTGCCAGGCGCAGCCTGGCGTCTGCGCGGCCTACGAGGAGATCCTGGTGCAGTACGGGCAGGCCAAGCCGGTGCGGGACTATCCGCCGCCGTCGACCGAAGCCTGCTCCGCGCAGCCCACGCCCCAGCTCTGCACCGACTACCAGGAGACGCTGGCCCGCTACACCCAGGAGCTGCAGGAAGCGCAGGTGAGGCTGAAGGACTCGCTGGGGGCAGCGGCCTTCTTCAGCGAGCTGGGCACGCTCATCCCGCTGCTCACCGTGGCCGTGGTCATCGCCTCGCGCTACGGCGAGGGCGAAAAGTTCACTTGGCGCAACCTGCTGGCCGTGCTCAAGTTCGGGCCCTTTGTCGCCTTCCTCATCGGCCTGCTCTTTCTCAACGATCCGATCCCAGACGTCATCACTTCGATCCTCGGCGTTCTCAGCCAGGCCACGCTCTTCCTAGTGATGCTTTCCCTAGGGATCACCATCCGTTGGGGCGACTTTTTCGGGCGACAGAGGCGCGCCATCCTGGCCGTGAACCTGATCAAGCTGGTGCTGTCGCCCGCGCTCACCCTGCTGCTCTGCCTGCTCCTGGGGCTGGGCGGTACCATGGGCGTCGCCACCGTCCTGATGTCCTCGCTGCCGGCCCTGGTGCTCTGCCTGGCCTACGCCAACCAGTACCGGCTCGACATCGAGTTCTCCAGCAACGCGCTCTTTGCCAGTTTCCTGCTGGGAGTCGTCACCCTGTCGCTTACCTGGGTCGTGACCACGGGGCTGTTCGGCGGTTGAGAGCAGCCCGCGATACCGCGCACCGGCACCGCAGCCCGGTAGGGGACCCGCGCTCCTGCACTTGGTCACCTGGAGGCATCGCCCATGCTCGACCTGCAACGGATCCGCGAGCAGCCCGAGTACGTCAAAGCCCAGATCGCCCGGTTGCACGACCAGGCCCCGATCGACGAGATCCTGCAGCGCGACCGCCGCCGCCGGGAGCTGCTGGCCGAGCTGGAGGCGCTGCGCGCCCAGGTCAACACGGCCTCCCGGGAGATCGGCCGGACGCGCGACCCCGGGCAGCGCCAGACCCTCATCGAGCAGGTGCGCCTGTGGAAGGAGCGCGTGCCGGCCCTCGAGGACGAGTCCCGCCGCGTGGACGAGGAGCTGCAGGCCCTGCTCCTGCAGGTTCCCAACCTGCCCGGCGAGACGGTCCCCGACGGCCGCGACGAGAGCGAGAACGTCGTCGTCCGCACCGTCGGCGAGCCCCGCGCCTGGGACTTTACCCCGCAGCCGCACTGGGACCTGGGGCCGGCGCTGGGCATCCTGGACATCGAGCGCGGGACCAAGCTCGCGGGCGCGCGCTTCTACGTCCTGATGGGCCTGGGAGCGCGCCTGCAGCGTGCCCTGATCACCTGGATGCTGGACCTGCACACGCGCCGGCACGGCTACACCGAGGTCTATCCGCCCTACCTGGTGCGCGGCGACTGCATGGTCGGCACGGGCAACCTGCCCAAGTTCGGCGACAACCTCTACCGCGACGCCGAGGACGACCTCTGGCTCATCCCGACCGCCGAGGTGCCGGTGACCAACCTGCACCGCGAGGAGATCCTGCCGCCGGGCTCGCTGCCGCGCAACTATGTGGCCTACAGCGCCTGCTTCCGCCGCGAAAAGTTCAGCGCCGGCCGCGACGTGCGCGGCATCAAGCGCGTGCACCAGTTCGACAAGGTCGAGCTGGTCAAGGTCGTGGAGCCGGGGGCGTCCGACGAGGCCCTGCAGGAGCTGCTGGGCCACGCTATGGAGGTCTGCCGGTTGCTGGAGATCCCCCACCGCCTGGTGCAGATGTGCACCGGCGACCTCTCCTTCGTCGCCGCGGTCAAGTACGACGTGGAGATGTGGGCGCCCGGATGCGGCGAGTGGCTCGAGGTCAGCTCGTGCAGCAGCTTCCGCGACTTTCAGGCCCGCCGGGCCAACATCCGCTACCGCCCGGCCGCCGGGGAAAAGCCGCGCTTCGTCCACACCCTCAACGGATCGGCCCTGGCCCTGCCGCGCACATGGATTGCCGTGCTGGAGAACTACCAGCAGGCCGACGGCAGCGTGGTCGTGCCGGCCGTCCTGCGGCCCTACATGGATGGTTTGGAGGTCATCGCGCCGCCGCGGGCGAAATGACCGCTTCGGGCAGGCGTCTGTACCGGGAATGTGACGGTCCGATCGCGCCAGGAGGTGCTGCAATGAAGAGGTTGGCGTTTCTCTCCCCTGCGCTGGTCCTGCTGCTGCTGGCGGCCTTTGCCTGCGGCGAGGTGCCCACCCCGCCCCTTCCCGGCGAGGTCACCCCCGCCCCGGCGACGCCGGCCCCGCCCACCGGTGTCCCGGCGACGCAGCCACCGGCCACGCCGGACTGGCCGGCCGAGGCCCAACCACTGGTGGACCTGGCCGTTGCCGACCTGGCCGCGCTGCTCCAGGTGCCGCCGGCCGAGGTCGCCGTGGTGCTGGTCGAGGCGGTGGTCTGGCCCGACGGCTGTCTGGGCTGCCCAGCGCCGGGGCAGGCCTGCACCGAGGCGCTCGTCCCCGGCTACCGCGTGGTGCTGCGCGCCGCCGGCCGCGAGTACGAGTACCGCACCGACGAGGTCCGCCACGTCCTGCTCTGCCGCCCCATAGGCGACGGCGGATTCGGGGACTGGGGTGCGGCACAGCGGCTGGTGGAGGCGGTGGTCGCCGACCTGGCCGGCCGGACGGGCATCGATCCGGCCCAGGTGGTGGTCGTCCGGGTGCTGGAGCAGCAGTGGTCCGACAGCAGCATCGGCTGCCCCCAGCCGGGCATGGCCTACCTGACGGTCATCACCCCGGGCTACCAGATCATCCTGCAGGTGGCGGGCCGGCAGTACGACTACCACACCGACCTGCAGTCGCGGTTCGTGCTCTGCGAGAAGTAGCTGCGGCTCAGCCAGCACTCCAGCCCTTCCAGTAGACCCACGATGTTGCGCTCGAACTCGGGGTCCTCGTGGTCGCTCAACTCGATGTCGACAGCGGCGACCCCCTGCCCGCGCAAGTAGCTGCCGGCATCGCCCGTGACCCTGTACCCGAGGCTAGAGGAACCTCCCAGGTCGTACCCTGTGGCCTGCGCCAGGCAGCGGGCCAGCTTCGCCGAGGCGGCATCGTGCTGCGGGTTGGTGACAAAGCCGCCCCTGCTGTGGTAGAAGATGGCTGCGGCGATCTCCCGGCCCGCGATCAGGTCGCGCAGGGCGCGCGTCTCGGGCTCGGAGAAGGGGGAGGAGCCGCCGTACATGGTGTGGTTCCCCCACCACGGGCTATACTCCTGCCAGTTGTGGTCCCAGTTGCGGTTCAGGTCCACGCCGTTGCCGTTCAGGCGGCCGTCGTCGCTGGCTCCACGGGCGTAGCCGTCGGGGTTGGCATTGGGGACGAGGTACAGAGTGACGCCGGCCGGCACTTCCCGGGGATGATCCTGGAAGTAGCGGACCATCTGCTGCACCAGTTTCACGGTGTTGCCCTCGTACCCTCCGTGGATCCCACCGATCACGGCGACGTGCGCGGTACCTCGACCGAAGCGATAGACGTCGATGGGCCGGCCGCGCACCGACCGGCCGATGGTCCAACGCTCGCCGCTGGCCGCTGCGCGGGGCAGGGGGGATGAGCTCGGCGCCGGGGTGGGGGCTGGCATGGGGGTCGGGGCCGGCGGTGCCGATAGGGGCAGCGTCGGCGAGGGGACGGGTGAGGCCACCGGCGGGGCGGTGGTCGTCAGGGCCGTCTGCTGGGCAGGCGGTGAGAGTGAGAAAGTCGCGCCTGGGTCGCGCGGAAGGGCCCCCTGGCAACCGGCCAGCAGCAGCAGCGTCGCAGTGAGGATCACTCGTCGAGTGCGCAAGTCCGTCATGCCCCGCTGCAGAACGGTCAGCCGAGTCGGGTGCCCGGAGTCACGGCAGTGGTCCGTTCGACACCGCTGCGGAGAACGGCCAGGTTCACATCGTCGACCTGCCGGCATACGGCAGGGTGAACCGGAAGGCAGCGCCCCGGCCGGCGGCGCTCTCCACCCAGATGCGGCCCCCGTGCGCTTCCACCAGGCTCTGGGCGACCGACAGGCCCAGGCCGGAGCCGCCGGTCAGCAGCCGGTCGCGGGAGCGCGAGCGGTCGGCCCGCCAGAAGCGGTCAAAGACGTGGGGCAGGTCCTCCGCGGCGATGCCCTCTCCCGTATCGACCACGGCGATCTCCAGGTCGGTGGCTCCGGGGGTGGCGGTGACCGTCACCGTGCCGCCGGCCGGCGTGTGCCGCAGCGCGTTGACCAGCAGGTTGTGCAGCACCTGGGCCAGACGGTCGGGGTCGGCATGGACGGGCGGCAGGTCGGCCGGCACCTGCGCCGAGAGGGCGACCTCTTTGGCCTCGGCGGCCAGGGACAGGCTGGCGACGGCGGCCTGGGCGATCTCGGCGGCGGCGACGGGCTGGCGGTTCAGGCGCAGCTGGCCGGCGTCGGCCAGGGCCAGCTCGCGCAGGTCGTCGACCAGGCGGGAGAGCAGGCGCGTCTCGTCGTAGAGGCGCGAGATTTCGGCCTTGTCCAGGGGGTAGACGTCGTCGAGGATGGCCTGCAGGTTGCCCTGGATCACGGTGAGGGGCGTGCGCAGCTCGTGGGCCACGTCGGCCACCATGTTCTGGCGCTGGCGCTCGGACTCCTCCAGGGCGGTGGTCATCTGATTGAACGCCTGGGCCACCTCGGTCAGTTCGGCGCTGCCCTCTTCCTTCACGCGGTGGCTAAAGTCGCGCGCCGCCACGACCCGGGCCGCGTTCGACAGGTGCCGCAGCGGGGCCGTCAGGCTGCGGCTGAGGATGACCCCCAAGAGCAGCCCTAGGGCGCCGGCCAGCAGCGCGCCGATGGCCAGCCACCACTGCAGGCGGGCCAGGTACCACTGCTCCAGGGGTCCCGGCATGCCCGGCGGCGCCGGGACGACGATCACCAGGTACCCCACCGTCCGCCCGTCCACCTCGATGGCCCGGGCGGCGGCCTGCTCGTCGGCGCTGAGGTCCCGGCCGCTGGAGCCCTCGCGGTCGTACACGACACGGCCGTCGGCGTCGGCCAGGATCGTGCGCAGGGCGCCCGGCCCGCGGTTCTGCCGGGTGTTGAAGCGCGGGTCGGGGCCGGTGACCTCGCCGGCCAGGATGGTCTCCACCCCCTGCCAGCTGCCGTGCTGGCGGTAGAACGCGGCGAGCTCGTCCATCAGGACGGGGTTGGCCCAGGTATCGCTGTAGGCCAGGTAGCGGTGGAACTCCTGGCCGGCCGTCAGGCCGGCCAGCACGGCGATGACCCCCACCGTCACCAGGATGACCAGGCCAAAGGCCACGACGAGCCGCACCCACAGTCGGTTCAATGGTCCACCCTCAGCCGGTAGCCGACCCCGAACACCGTCTCGACCAGGTCGGGCGCGGCGCCGGCGCTCTCCAGCTTGCGCCGCAGGTTCTTGATATGGCTGTCCACGGTCCGCTCCAGGCCCTCGTAGCTGTAGCCCAGGCCCTTCTCGATGAGCTGCGAGCGGGTCAGCGCGTAGCCCGGCTGCTCGGCCAGCGCCCGCAGCAGGCTGAACTCGCTGGGGGTCAGGGACACGGGCTGGCCGTCCACCTGCACGCAGTGGGCGTCCAGGTCCACCAGCAGCTTGCCGACCAGGAGCACCCGTGGCGCGGCCGGCCCCTCCTGGGACCGGCGCAGGACGGCGCGCACGCGGGCCACGATCTCCCGCGGGTTGAAGGGCTTGGTGACATAGTCGTCGGCGCCCAGCTCCAGGCCGACGATCTTGTCCTGGGCCTCGATGCGGGCCGTGAGCATGATGATCGGCGTGGTGGCCAGGTTGGGGTCGCTGCGGGCGATGCGCGTGACCTCCCAGCCGTCGCGGCCCGGAAGGAGCAGGTCCAGCACGACCAGGTCGGGGCGCTCGCGGCGCAGCATCTGCAGCGCGCGTTCGCCGTCGTGGGCCACGAGCACCTGGTAGCCGTTCTGCTCCAGGTAGGCCCGCAGCAGGCGCACGATCTCCTGGTCGTCGTCTACGACCAGAATCCTCTTGGGCATCCGTTCGTTCTCCTCCGGCCGTGTCGGCCGGCGCGCCGCCCGGCCTTTGGCGCCATTATACCACATCGGCGGTCAGGCGGCCCGCCGCAGCAGGGCCAGGATCCACACCACGGCCTCGGCGCTGCTGACGCGCTCGACGCGGAACTGGTCCACCCCGGCGTCGAAGGCCGCCAGCACGTGCGCCTCCCTGGCGCGCGCGTCCAGGGCCAGGATCAGGGCCGGCGTGGCCCGGCGCAGCGCGGCGTAGAGGTCCAGGCCGGCCGGCCCCACGACGATCACCAGCGCCGGCTGCGCCCGGCCCAGGTACGCCAGGGCCGCGGCCTGGTCGTCGACGACCTGCGCGGCAAAGCCCGAGAGCCGCAGGTGCTGCGCCAGCGGTACGGCCGTGGCCCTGTCCATGTCGACGAGCAGGACGGCCCGGCCCCGGCCGGGCAGGGCGGCGGCGGGCGCGACGGCCTGCTGCCGGGCCGCCCGGCCGGGACGGGAGCCCATCAGCCGCCGCAGCGGCCCCCAGGGCCGGGCCTTGCCACCGCTGCTGCCGGTGCCGTCCTTCTGCCGCGCCATGTGCTGCTCCGTCTGGCCGGTTCTCCTCTCAGGAGCCGGCCCGCTGGGCCAGCAGCTCGATCAGCGGATCGATCAGGAAGAGGAGCTCTCCCGTGCCGGTGCCGGCGCGCCCCGCTCTGCCGGGAAACCCGCCGGCCGGCATGCCCCCGGCCTGGGCGGTGGCCATGCGCCCGGCGCGCTCTTCCGGCGGCATCGCGCCAAAGCCGGCGCGCATGGTCTCGCGCGCCTCGGGGGAGAGGTTGCCCGGCCCGCCGGCGCCAGGAGTGCTCCGTGGCAGCGCTCCCGGCGTGCCGCCGGGCCAATCGGGCCGCTGCGGCATGGCGAACCCGCGCTGCTCCATCCAGGTGGCCAGGTCGTCCGCCGTCAGGTGCATGGCGGCGATGGCCGCGAGCTGGTCGGGCGTCATGGCCCGTTCCACCTGCCCCAGGACGGCGCTCACTTCGGCCTGGTCCTGCAGCGCCCCGCCGCGCAGCGCCTGCCAGAGCGCCAGCATCGTGCCGGCCTGCTGCGGCGTGACAGCGTTCGCCGTACCTTCCAGGAGAAGGGTGCCCAGGGCCAGCTGGGTGGCCGCCGGCAGGGCGCCCTCGTACGAGGTATCCAGGTTGCTGCTGGCGTAGGCCTCGGCCAGGCTGGCGGGCGTCGGCGTGGCGCCGTCCCCGCACCCGGCCAGCAGCGGCACCGCCAGGACCGTCACCAACACTACGGCCAGTGCTACCCGGCCGGCCCTTTTCCATCCTTGTCGCATAGCTTTCCTCCAGTATGCGCTGCAGTGCCCGAGCCGCTATCCATCCACTTCCTGCCTCTTGCTTCTTGCCTCTCGCCTCTTGCTTCTTGCATCTTGCTTCTTGCCCCTCCCCTCACTCGCGGCGCAGCGCCTCGATCGGGTCGAGCTGCGCGGCCTTGACCGCCGGGTAGTAGCCGAAGAAGATGCCCACCACCGCCGCCGCGCCAAAGGCCAGCGGGATGGAGGCCAGCACCAGCGCCGTGCGCATCGAGCCGAGCGCGCCAAAGAGGTAGGAGCCGCCCACGCCGACCAGCACGCCCACCAGCCCGCCCAGCAGGCTGAGCGTCACCGCCTCCAGCAGGAACTGCAGCTGTACGTCGCCCGGGCGCGCCCCCATGGCCTGGCGCAGGCCGATCTCGCGGGTGCGCTCGGTGACGCTGACCAGCATGATGTTCATAATGCCGATGCCCCCCACCACGAGCGACACTGCCGCCACCCAGGCCAGCAGGTTGCGGAACGACTCGGTGGTCGAGGATGCGGCCTGGATGATGCTGTCCTGGGTCATCGTCTGGAAGGCGGTGGTGGACGGGTCCACGTCGTGGCGCTTGTTCAGCAGCGCGATGACCTGGGCGATGACGTCGTCGAGCCGGCTGCGATCGGTGGCCGAGACGTAGATCATGCGCACGTTGGTGCCACCGAAGCGGGCCGGCATGAAGCTCTTGAAGACGACCGTCAGCGGGATATAGACCTGCCCGTCGAAATCGGTGTTGCCCAGGACGCCCTTTTCCGCCATCACCCCGACCACGGTGAAGCGGTTCGAGCCGATGGTGATCTTTTGCCCCAGCGGCGAGGACTGGCCAAAGAGCTCTGTGGCGACGTCGGCCCCCAGCACGGCCACTTTCTTGGCCCGCTCGTTGTCGGCGTCGCTGAGGAAGCGGCCCATGGCCACCTGGAGTTCGCGGACGGCCGGGAAGCCGGAGGTGGTGCCGACGATGGGGACGTCCGTCAGCGTGGTGCCGCCGGCCTGCACCTGCTGGCTGGTCTGCTGGTCGGCCGAGACGCCGTTGATCCCGGTCACGTTCTGGGCGATGGCCGCGATGTCGTCGTAGGTCATGCTGACCCCGGTGCTCCTGGCCTGGGGCCCAAAGCCGCCGCGGCCAAAGACGGAAGAGACCATGATCAGGTTGGTGCCCAGGGTATTGATCTGGTCGGCGATCTCGGCCTCGGCCCCCGCGCTGACGGCCAGCATCACGATCACGGCGGCCACGCCGATGATCACCCCCAGTGTGGTCAGGAAGGAGCGGGCCTTGTTCAGGGAGAGGCCCTCCCAGGCCAGCTTGAGCGTCATGAACAGGCTCATGCAACCCTCCTCTCGCGGCCGTTGCGCTCGTCGGCGGCGATCAGCCCGTCGCGCAGGCGGATGGTGCGGTCGGCGTGAGCGCCTACGTCGGGGTCGTGGGTCACCATGACGATCGTTGCCCCATCGTCGTGCAGTCTGTGCAGCAGGACCATGATTTCCTCTCCGGCCTGGGTGTCCAGGTTGCCGGTGGGCTCGTCGGCCAGCAGGATAGCCGGCCGGTTGACCAGGGCGCGGGCGATGGCCACGCGCTGCTGCTCGCCGCCGGAGAGCTCGTTGGGCCGGTGGTGCAGGCGGTCGCCCAGGCCGACGGCCTCCAGCACGGCGACGGCGCGCTCGTGTTGCTCGCGCTCGCGCAGACGGCCGTTGCGGTTGTACAGCAGCGGCATCATCACGTTCCTGAGCGCCGTCAGGCGGGGCAGCAGGTTGTAGGACTGGAAGACAAAGCCGATCTTGCGGTTGCGCACCCCGGCCAGCGCGTTCCTGCTCAGGCGGCTGACGTCCTGGCCGTCCAGCACGTAGCGGCCGCGGGTGGGGCGGTCCAGGCAGCCCAGGATGTTCATCAGCGTGGACTTGCCCGAGCCGGACGGCCCCATGATGGCGACGAACTCGCCGGCCCGGACCTGCATGTCCAACCCGCGCAGGGCGTGGACGGCCACATCGCCCACTCCGTAGACCTTTTCCAGCTCGGCGACATCGATCAGGTGTTCCGCCATCTCCACGTACCTCCAATCACACGGTGTCGGCAACGATTGGGCCTGCCTGCCCGCGCCCGGGCGGCGCTGCACGGGCCGTGGCCGGGCGTCTGGGGCGCGATCAGGGCATCGGCCCGCCCCCACCCTCGAAGCCCGGCCCGACGAAGACGGGCCCGCCTCCAAAGGGCGAGGTCTGGTTGCCGGTGTTGGACTGTGCGCTTCCCGTGGAGCTCGACTGGACCAGGCGGACGGTCTCGCCGGCCTGCAGGCCGCTGCGGATCTCGGCGTTGACCAGGTCCTGCAGGCCCACCTCGACCGGGCGCATCTCCAGGGAGCCGTCCGTCCGGACCACGAAGACGGCGTACTGGCCGTCGCCCAGGTCGCGCAGGGCCTCCAGCGGGACCAGCAGGACGTTGCTGGCCTCGGCCTGGACGACCTCCACCTGAGCGGCCATGCCGGAGAGCAGCCGGGTGCCGTTCCCGGAGAGGTCCAGGGTGGCCCAGGCCTGCACGGCCGAGATGTTGCTCACGGTGACCAGGGCCGGGTCGACCCGGACGATCTGGCCGGAAAAGGTCAGGTCGGGCAGCGCGTCAAAGACCACGTGGATTCTGTTCCCAACCTGGGCGGCGGCCATGTCGGCCTCTTCCACCCAGAGCTCCAGGAGCGGGGCGTCCATGTCGGCCAGGGTGATGATCGCGCCGGTGCCGACCTGTTCGCCCACTGCGGCGTCGACTGTCATGACCGTTCCGGCGATGGGAGCCCGCAGCGTGGCGTTCTCCAGGTCGATCTGGGCCTGCCGGTGGGCGATGCGGGCCTGCTCGAGCGAGACCTGCGCGGAGAGCAGCTGGGAGGCGGTGGCGCTGGCGTAGAGTTCCTCCAGGTTGGCGCGGGCGGTAGAGACCTGGTACTGGGCGCTCTTCAGGGAGGTCTCCTGGTCCTTGAGGGCGGTCTCGTAGGAAAGGCGGGCCTGCTCCATGGAGGCCTCGGCGTTCTGCACAGCGCGCAGCGCTGCGGCCTCGTTGTCGTAGTTGGAGTCGGGGACGTTCTCGGCGCCGATCTTTTGCTCCAGACTGCGGTTCTGCCAGTAGATGTTCTCGTAGTCGGCCTGGGCGTCGCGCAGGTTGTTGGCCGCGGTGATCCAGGAGAGGCGGGCGCGCTCGGTGGACGCCGCCAGTGAGACCTGCTGCTGGGCCAGGTTGTCCTGGGCCGAGGCTAGGTTGTTGCGGGCGATGGTGACCTCGGTATCGCTGGGGCCGGCATCGAGGGCGTCGAGGTTGGCCTGGGCCTGGGCCAGCTGCAGCTCGGCGAGCTGCAGCGCCAGCTCCAGGTCGCGGGTGTCCAGGGTGGCCAGGACCTGGCCGGCCGTCACGTGGTCGCCGACCTGGACCTCCAGCGTCTTGAGCAGCCCGCTGCTCTGGAAGCCGATGCTGACCTCGGCCGAGGGCAGCAGGGTGCCGCTGCCGTCGGCGGAGATGATCACGTCCCCCGTGGTGACCTGGGTCGTCTGCATGGTGGGCTGCTCCTCGGCCTGGGCCGGCGTCAGGACGAGGCGGTAGTAGGCGTAGGCCCCGCCCCCGGCCAGGACGACGACCAGCAGAAGCACGATCACGAGCCAGCGTTTCCTCATATTTCCCTCCAGTACCTTGCTTCCGTCTGCACGCACGGTGCATCGTATGGCCGCGTTCCGTGGTTCCAGCGGCCAATGATAGCACCCGGTTATGGAGATCGCGTGCAGACGGGATGGAAGGGGAGAGGAGTTCGCCGGCCGGCCTGGCAGGGGGCAGCAGGCGGACCGGGCGCAGCGGCGTCGCGCGCCCGGTCCGGTGATGCCCCGACGATGTGTCGCTCAAGGCCTATGCTCGATAGCCCACCCTCCTTTCGCCTGCCGAGGGGCCGCTACAGGTCGTTTTCGCCGGAGGTACTGTCGGGGCAGGCCGGCCCGCGGCCGCCGCTGGGGCCGCCGTGGTGCAGGTCCTGCCAGGCGGCGTTGACCTGTTCCGTCACCCGGGTCCGGGCATGCTCCAGCGCGGCGTCGGCCTGCTCCTGTGTGATCTTGCCGTTGGCGACGGCCTGGTCGAGCCTGGCGGTGAGCTGGGTGACGTAGGCGTCGATGATGGTCTGGGTGTCCACCCCTTTCTCGGCCGCCACGGCGGCGATGGTCTTGCCGTCACGCAGCGCGGTCTCCAGGTCGGCCTCGGTCATGCCGAGCTGTTCGGCGGCCACGGAGATCAGGTGGACGCCCCAGCCGCCTCTGCCCGCGCCGGGCCGGCCGGCGCCGTGGCCCTTGCCCCACATGCCCATGCTGGGGTCCTGGGCCAACCGCTCGCTCATCCGATCGGCCTGGTCCTGGGTCAACCAGCCGTCGGTCACAGCCTGGTCCAGCACCTGCTGCTGGGCCTGCTGCACGGCGCTGTCGTACTGGTCGACGCTGATGCCCAGGATGCCGGCGATGGCCTGGCGGAACTGATCGTAGAAGTTGAAGGTCTGGCTGGCGCCATCCCCGGTATCCTGGGCAAAGGCCATGGTCCCGACAACCCCCGCCGACACGAGGACCGCCGCCAGTGCAGCGATCCCGACGATGATCCAACGTCTCTTCATAGGCCCTCCTTTTCTCGGCACTTCATGGGGTCAACCAGTTTGACCCTCTCGCGGGCCATGATAGCAGCGCGTTGTGGAGGTTTGTTGGAGATCTGTTGGAAGGGGGGTGCAATCGGTGTGGAGATGCCGGCCGCCTACCGGCCTCTGCATTACCTACGATACATCCCGTAGTCTTCCATTCGTGCGCGCCAAGTTCAGCTATCTGTGCAGAGCGCAGTGGGTGGGGGCGGCCGGGGTGGGGATGGGAGGGGCGATCGTGCCTCAGGTCGAGAAGCGCGGGGGACTCCCGATCACGCCTTCTTCCCCACATACATGCCGTAGCCAAAGTACTCGGCCAGGTTGGCCGGCACGACCCCGCCCTGGCGCACGCTCTTGACAAACTCCCGGTAGGCGGGACTGCGCAGATACATGCGCAGCGCCCGCAGGGCACTGCCGACCATGCCGCCCAGGCCGTAGCGCTGCAGCAGCAGCCTGGCCTCCTTCTTCACTTCCACAGGATGGATGCGCACAGTAATGTCCCGCAGCCCCGCCTCTTCCAGCAGGCCCGTCCACTCTGCCGCCGTGAAGGGTTTGACCGTGGCACCCACGTCCTGGGAGACCCAGGCGATCAGCTCGGGCGGAGGCGGCACCTTGAGCCAGGTGGCCTCGGCCAGGCCGACGTAGCCGCCCGGGCGGGTCACGCGGGTGTACTCGTTGACCGCGCGCAGCTTGTCTTCCGGGAAGGAGGTGACCGACTCGGTGATGACGGCGTCGAACAGGTCGCCGTCAAAGGGTAGGTCCTGGGCATCGGCCACGCGGAACTCGACGCGGTCGGCCAGGCCCTCTCTGCGGGCGCGCTCCGCGGAGCGCTCGACCATGCGGGCGCGGATGTCCACGCCCATCACGCGACAGCCGTAGCGCCGGGCCAGGAAGCAGGGCGTCACCCCGACGCCGCAGCCCACGTCCAGGACGTACGAGCCCGCGCCGATGTGGCACAGCCCGGCGAGCTCTGCGGTGCCCGCAAGCCCGCCAAAGTGCTTGGTGAGCCCGGCCTCGGCGGCGAAATCAAAGAAGGTCGGTTCGTCTTCCATCATGTTCCTCCTTGCCTGTGCACGGTCAGGTTCAGGTCCCACAGCTTGCCCAGCAGGCCCCGCAGGGTGGCCTGGTCGGCCACAGCGCCGCGGCCATCTGTTTCTCCCCGGAGGCCTCTCCGGCCGGCGGGCCGGTAGCGGCCTGGATGCTGCCGGCCCGCCATCGCGTTTCCGGGCCCCATTGTACTCGGGCCGGGCCGGTTGTCATGTCCAAAAAGGGCTATCGGGAGGACAGCCGGCCAAGTCGTCGGCCTTGACCAGCAAGTGCCCGGACCCGGCAACGGCACGAGGCCGCACATTGCAGGGCGCAGCAATGGTGCGGCCGTGCCGCGCTTCGCGCAGGCCGGTCACTGGCCATTCGTGGTGCACCGCCGCGACTGGATGTCGCCGTGGGGGGACAGGCGGGGGACATCGGCAGCGCGGGGCCGGGCGAAGCGTCGCGGGGACAGACGAAAAAAGGGCCCTGCCGGGCCCCTGTCGCTGTGCCGAGGGGGGGATTTGAACCCCCATGAGCGTTTCGCTCACTACGCCCTGAACGTAGCGCGTCTGCCGGTTCCGCCACCTCGGCGCTGGGTCCAGTTTACCACAAGTCGGGGGTTTTGGCAAATGCGCTCCGCCGGATTCGCCGGAGCTCGCCCTGCCCGGGCAGGTAAATGGGGTTGCCTGCCACACGCCCCTGGCGGCCCAATGGGCGATGGCTCGCTGTGTGACCTTCAGACGCCCTCGACCACGAGGGGCTGCACGATCCCATCTCGCCGCCGGACGTGCTGGCTGGTGACCGCGTCCAATGTATGGCCGGGGAGCTGCTCCTCGGGCTCTCCAGGGGCGGGAGCGACCCCGCACCCGTCAGCAGCCCCGCGGAAAGGATGGCTACCTGGCCCTCCAGCATCTCATGCAGGCGGCTGTTCTCGGTCAGCTTGTCTTCCGTGCAGCAGGGAGAGAGGGCCTGTTCGGCCGAGACCCGAACGCCGGGCACCTGCCGTTCCAGCGGGGTGTCAGCTCCTGTGGGCCTGGCCTTTGACGAGCGGCGGTGAATCTCATTGTAGCAGGGCCTGGGGAGATGTCAAGCGGACGCGCCGCCTGGGGGGAGGAAGACGGGGCTGGGTGAGGAGCGCCGACGCCTTTGACAAACCGGCCGATCCGGTGTAGAGTTGGAGCGTGCCGGACCGGTTTTCCTGCGGGAGGGTCGATGGATACTACACTGTCCCCAAGCCTCAGTCCCGAGACCTGCCAGCTGCTCTCCCGCCGTGGGGTGCGTGAGGCGCTGCACGCGCTGGGCCTGCGCGCCAGCCGGCGACTGGGCCAGAACTTTCTGGTCGAGCCGGCCGCCCTGGCCCACGTCCTGGGGGCCGCCGAGATCGGGCCGAGCGACGCCGTGCTGGAGGTCGGGCCGGGGCTGGGGGTGCTGACGACGGAGCTCGTGCGGCGGGCCGGCCGGGTCGTCGCCGTGGAGCTGGACCGCCGCCTGGTGGCCTGGCTGCGGGAGCGGCTGGGCCAGGCCGCGAACCTGGTGCTGGTGCAGGGGGACATCCTGCAGGCCGACCCCGGCCGGCTCATGGGGGGCGAGCCCTACATGGTCGTGGCCAACCTGCCCTATGCCATCACCTCGCCGGTGCTGCGCCACCTGCTGGAGGCGCGGCCGGCGCCCACGCGCCTGGTGCTGATGGTGCAGTGGGAGGTGGCCCGGCGCGTCGCCGCCGCCCCGCCGGAGATGAGCCTGCTGGCCCTGGCGGTGCAGTACTATGCCCGGCCCGAGGTCGTCGCCCGCGTGCCGGCCGGCTGCTTCTTCCCGGTGCCCCAGGTCGACTCGGCGGTGCTGCGGCTGGAGGTGGCCTCGCAGCCGCGTGCAGCCGTGCCGGCGGAGGAGTTCTTCCGGCTGGCGCGGCTGGCCTTTGCCCACCCGCGGCAGCAGCTCGGCAAGACGCTGGCCGCCGGCCTTGGCCGGCCGCGCGAGGCGGTGGCGGCGGCGCTCGCGGCGGCCGGGATCGACCCGCGGCGCCGGCCGGAGACGGTGGCGCTGGCGGAGTGGGAGGGAGTGGCGCGAGCGCTGGCCGGCCACGAATAGGCACGAATACGCGAATGGCCCGCTGGAGGAGACCATTCGCGTATCCGTGCTTGCATTCGTGGATGGCAGGTCTTCCCTACCGGTACACCAGCGGCAGGTAGATCGTGTGCTGTTCCTGCGGCGGGGCCACGACCAGGGATCGGGTGACGACAGCCGGATCCGGCCCGCAGTTGGCTGCCGTCAGGGTGAGGGTGTAGGTGCCGGCCGCGGCGTAGCCATGGGAGACCAGGGCCGAAGGACCAATGACCAACGGCGAGCCATCGCCGAAGGACCAGGTGAAGGTGATGGGCGGGGTCCCCGTCGCCGTGGCGGTGAAGGTGACCACCTGGCCTGCCGTCGGTGTGAGGGGCGTCCAGAACAAGGCCGTCACTGTAACCGGCTGGCACGGCGGGATGACCGGGGCCACGGTGACGGTGTGGACGGCGCTGGCCGTGGCCGTGGCGCAGTTCGTGGCGGTGAGGACGACGGTGTATACGCCGGGCGTGTCGTACGTGCAGGTCACTACCCGGCCCTCTTTCCAACTTCCAACATCCAACATCCAGGTGTAGGTGATGGGTGGCGTACCGGTGGCCGTGCCCGTGAAGGTGACGATTTCGCCGGCCAGCGGTTGGGCCGGCTCCCAGGTAAAGGCCACGTCGCCGACAGGGACACAGGGCGTCGCTAGCACGGTCAGGACGACGCCGACCGGCACCAGCGGACTCTGCGGGTCGTTGCTGCCGACCTCGAGGGAGGTGGTGTACACCGCCGGGTCCAGGCCGGCCGCGTCGAAGGACACCACCACGGCGGCGCTGTCGCCCGGGCCAACGGTGCCGCCGGCCGGCGCCTCCGCCAGCCAGTCCACCGCCGGGGTCTCCGTCAGGGTGTAGGCCAGGTCGGCCGTGCCGACGTTGCTGATCGTGAGGGTGGCCGTGGCCTGGCCCCCGGTCTCCAGGGTGACCTCCAGCAGCAGTGGGCTGACGACGATGGTCGGGGTGGTGACGATGGGTGCCAGGGCGAAATCCTGCGTGGTGGTCAGGGCGGTCTGGACCGGGACGTCCTGGGCCGTCTGCGGGTAGTAGCCGTCCATCTGGGCGGTGACGTCGTAGAGGCCGGCCGGCAGGGTGAAGGTGTAGTGGCCGGTGGGGTCGGTGGGGACGTGGATGTACCACCCCGGTGCCACGGTCACCTGGGCGCCGGCCAGCGGGAGGCCGCTGGAGGCGTCGGTCACCTGGCCGAGCAGCCAGCCGACCTGCGTCTGGCAGCCGCCGAACCACTCGATGATGCGCCCGAGCACTTCCTCGCCGTTGGCGGCGTTGTTGGTGTAGATGGGCACCCAGTCGGTGCCGAAGAAGACCGTCTTCCAGGCCCCGCCGTCCTTGTCCACGTCCAGGTTGTTGCCGCCGCCCGAGGCGCTGCGAAAGGCCACCGAGGCCCCGCCCCCGGCGTTGACCACGTCGCCATAGTCGCTGAAGCCGGAGGGGTAGGTCAGCGGGTAGGGGCCCAATCCGTCGCCGATGGGGTCGCCGGCCACGCCGTACTTGGTCGTGGCATCGCCGGTGTCATCGCTGTAGGAACCGATGCCCAGGTAGCTCTGGCCAAAGCTCGTCAGGCCCCAGTCGTAGAGATAGTCCTGGCTGGAGAGGAAGAGGTACCCGCCGCCGTCCAGGTAGGCCGCCAGGGCCGTCTCGTCGGCGGCGTTGGGGCCGGCCGAGCCGCCCCACTTGTCGCCGGAGAACCAGATGACGATGGAGTAGCCCTGCATCTCGGCCAGGGTGGGGCCGTTGCTGCCCCCGCCGCCGACGTCGAAGACGTTATAGTCGTAGCCCAGGTTGTCCAGGGCGGCGGTGAAGTAGGGGCGCGTGTCGGGGCTGTCGTTGTCGTCGTCCACCAGCAGGACACAGGGGAGGGGGTCGAGGGCAAAGTCCTGCGTCTGGTCGTGGTCGAGGACGATGGCCCGCTCGGCCGGCTCGTGCAGGTCGGCGCGGACGTGCATGGTGTAGTCGCCCTCGGGCAGGGCGATGGCGTAGTAGCCGGTGCCGGGGTCGGTCCAGGCGACCTCGGGGGAGCCATCGAAGGTGATCTGGGCGAAGAGGGGCAGCCCTGTGCCCGCCTCGCTGACCGTGCCGGAGACGATGTAGGTGGGGGCGGTCTGCAGGGAAAAGTCCTGCGTGGTGACGGTGTCGGTCACGATGGGGACACCGCTGACGGAGGTCGGCAGGTAGCCGTAGGCCGAGGCGGTGACGGTGTAGGTGCCGGCCAGGAGGGTGCGGGTGTAGTAGCCGGTGCCGTCGGTGGTGGCGGGGAAGGAGTGGCCGGCGGCGTCCTGGGCGCGGACGGTGGCCTCGGCGATGGGCGCGCCGCCGCTGGCGGCGGTGACGTGGCCGTCGAGGTGGCCGATGCCGCCGGGGATGAGGCAGCCGCTCATGTGGGCAAAGGTGCCCAGGGAGGCCTTGACGAACTCGACGTAGTAGGGCCAGTCCTGGAAATTGTCCATGTCGTCGTTGGCGGTGTGGTAGTAGGGGTTGAAATCGCTCATGTCCTCGATGCCGAGGATTGCGGTGTAGCCATAGTCCCAGAAGGAGGCGTGGTCGCTGGCCCCGGTGCCGTTGGGGATGATCTGGGGGATGAGGTCCAGGTCGTAGGCGTCGACCACGTCGGCAAAGAGCTGGGCCAGGGCCAGTGTCGGCGGGATGGTGGAATCGGCGTGCAGGTCGATGTCGGGGCTGCTGCTGGCGGTGTTCCAGGCGATCATGTCCAGGTTGAGCACGCCGAGGATGTTCTCGCCGCGGTTGTAGGCGCGCTGGGCGTAGGCGGCGCTGCCCAGGAGGCCCTGCTCCTCGCCGGTCCAGAGGGCGAACTTCAGGGTGCAGCCCCACTGGAACTGGGTGAGAATGTCGGCAGCCATCAGGACGGCGACCGAGCCGCTGCCGTTGTCGTCGGCGCCCGGTGCCGGGCCGGAGGAGGGCATGTCGTCCAGGTGGGCGCAGAGGATGTAGATGTCGTTCGGGTTGATCGTCCCCGTGTAGGTGCCGATGACGTTGGGGTAGGTGGACCCGCCCCATTGGTGGTACTCGACGGGCAGGCCCAAATCCTCCAGATGCTCGCCGACGTACTGGGTGGCCTTCTGGATGGGGGTGCCGCTGTAGGTGTTGCGGGTGGAGATGGTGTAGGGCGATCCGCCGATGGTCACCGGCCACTCCCCGCTCAGGTCGCCGGTGTACTGGTAGACGGTAGAGCTGATGACCTGGTCCATCATCGACTGGATGAGCGGGTCGGGGGTGATGACTTCGGGAAAGCCGCCCGCTGCGGCCGGCCGCAGCGGCTTGGGGTCGAGAGTGAGCTGGGCCAGCTCGGCCCCGGCCAGAGCGAGCCGCTCGGCGGCCGCCGGGTCCATGCGCAGGAGGACGCTGCCGTCGTCCGCGAGCAGCAGTCGGCCGTAGCTGCTCCAGTTGGGCGCCGGCCGGCCGGGCATGGCGTAGGCGAAGTAGTAGGCGGCGCCGGCCACGTCGGGGTCGAGCACGCGGAACGACAGGCCGGCCAGGGCCAGGCGCAGGAGGCCGGCGGCGTCGGCGCCGGTCAGCAGGGACCCATCCTGCGGGCGGGTGTAGGCCGGCAGGCCGGTGGCGGCGAAGCGGGCAAGGGCCTCCTGGTCGGGCACGGCCACGGCGACGAGGGCGGTGGCCGGCGCGCCGGGCAGGGGGGCGCGCGCCTGGACGGTGCCGGCCAGGGTGACCAGCAGGACGAGGAGCATGATAGAGGGCATGACGCGGCGGGACATTGTATCCTCCTTGATGCCTCGGCGGTTCCAAAACCTGATTCCCTGGTGTCTTGGTGCCTTCGTGGTTCCAAAGCCTCATTCCTTGGTGTCTTGGTGGTTCCGGCCCTTCTGTTTGGTGTTTGCCGGGCCAGGCAGCTACGTTGCCTCCAGCAAGAGCTGGCGGGCCCACTCGGGAATGGGCGCGGCGCGCACCGGGCCTCCGCGGGCCGCGCCGATGAACGCCTGGACGGTGCGCCCCGCGGCCACGGGGTGCCCCTCCTCGGCGTGGAGGATACGGTAGCCCAGGGCGAAGGACTGCCGGCGCACTTCCTCCACCCAGACGGCGATGCGCAGGGGGGTGTCAAAGGCCACCGGGGAAAGGTAGCGGCAGCCGGCCCAGGCGATGACAAAGGGGCTGCCGCCGGTCTCCATGCGGGCATAGTCCAGCCCGATGCGGTGCAGGAAGGCGATGCGCCCGACCTCGAACCAGACCAGGTAGCGGGAGAAGTGGGCGCCGCCGGCCGGGTCGGTCTCGGCGTAGCGCACCCGCAGCGGGAACTCCTCGCTGCGGCCGCGCGGGGCCAGCGTCTCCCAGCCGGCGAGGCGTTCCGGGGGACTGGCCTCGTCGGATGGCGGGAAGAGGGGCCCGGCCCCGGCCAGCAGAGTGGCCCCGGTCGCCCGCACGGCGGCCCCCACGCGGATGGTGTGGGCCACCCAGAGGTCCGGGCCCTGCGGCAGCGGGGTGCTCTGCACCGTCACCGTCTCACCGTAGTGGACCGGGGCGCGGTAGCGGCAGGCGGCCTCCCGGATGGCCGGGCGGTCCACCCCCAGCGGCCGGCCCGCGGCGGCGAAGAGGGCCTCGCCGCCCAGCTCGAACCAGGCCAGGTAGTTGGCGTAGTAGGCCACCTGCTGGGCGTCGACCTCCGCGTAGCGCACGGGGAAGGAGACTTCAGCCTGCATGGGGACTCCGGGACCGGCGATCCGCAATTGGCTGACCGCTGGCCGCGGATCGCTGACCGCTCTCATGGTGCCCAGCTCGGCCGGGCAGTGGCGTCGATATTCGCGTCGGTAGTGAGCTGTTGCACCTCGGCCGGCACGGGCGGCTGGTCGGGAGCCACGGTGAGCTTCAGCAGCCACAGGTCGAAGGAATCGCCGCGGGCGGCGACGAAGGCGAGCTGCTGGCCGCCGGGGGCCCAGGCCGGCTCGCGTGCCGCACCCATGTCGGTCAGGCGGACGGGTGCCCACTCGCCGGTGAAGAGCGGGTTCTGGGGCGAGGGCATGGCCCAGAGGTCGGTCCGGCCGGCCTGGCGGGCGGCGTAGGCGATCCACTGCCCGTCGGGGGACCAGGCGGGGTCGTAGCGATCGATCCCGGCGACGTCTGGGCCCAGCCGCAGGACGGCGTCGCTGTCGGCGTCATAGTAGCGCAACTGTGATCCGCCGTTGGAGAACAGGGCAAAGGCCAGCATGCGGCCGTTGGGGGACCAGGCGGGGCTCTCCACCGCCGACACGGCCAGGTAGCGTTGGCGCTCGCTGCCGTCGGGGCGGACCAGCCAGATGTGCATAGGGCTGGTGTAGCTCTGGGTGAGAAAGTGGGAGATGTAGGTGAGCCAGTCGCCCGCCGGGGGCCGCCACTGCGGCTGCAGGGCCCACAGGGCAGCGCGGGCGAACTCGGGCGTGCCGGGGGCAGCCGCTGGGCGGCTGCTCGTGACCGGGCGCGGGGCGCTGCCGTCGGCGGACATGATCCAGATGTCGGCGTAGCCCTCGCCGCGCACGACAAAGGCGATGCGCGTGCCGTCGGGGGACCAGGCCGGCTGGGTGGCCTGCAGTCCTTCGGTGAGCCGCCGGGCGGTGGTGCCGGTGCGCAGCCAGATGGAGCCCTCGCGGGCATAGAGCAGCCGGCCCACGACGTAGGGGCTGCTCTGGCCGGCCTCCTCGACCTTGGGTGGTGTCGGGGTGGGGACGTCCGGCGGCGGGACGCCGTTCTCTTCCCAGGGCCAGCACGCGCCAGCGGCCAGGGCCAGGAGGGTCAGCAGGACGAGGGAAGCGGTTCTTCGGGACATGATCGGTCCTTTCGCCGAGAGAAGCTCAGAACCACAAAGGCGCCAGGGCACCCGGGCGCGCGGCTACGGGTGCGTGAACAGGCCGGACGGGAGCTCGCGGGGCAGCAGCACCCGCAGCGCCCGCGGTACCACCCGGAAGGTCATCGGCGTCGTGCCGGCGGCGTCCCCGTCGACCTGCACAAAGAGGGGCGTGCGGGAGGAGATGGTCACCTCGCGGGCGCGGCGCATGTCCACGCCGGGGATCAGCTCCGGCCGCTGCAGGAGCGAGATCAGGGCCACGGCCGAGATGAGCGGCAGCCCGCCCTTGCCGCTGACGATGCACACGTCCAGCAAGCCGTCGTCGATGCTGGCGTGGGGGGCGAGCTGGACGACGCCTCCGTACAGGCGGGTGTTGCTGACGACGGCCAGGACGATCTCGCTGACGACCGGCCGGCCGTCGATGACGATCTCGGCCTCTTCGCTGGCAAAGTCGATGGCCTCGGTGATGCCCTTGACGATGTAGCCGAGGGGCCAGAGGGCCTGCTTGGCCTCGCGCGAGAGGGCCTGGTTGACGGCGGCGTCGAAGCCGATGCTGGCCATGAGGAGGAAGTAGCGCTCGCCGGCCAGCCCCAGGTCGGCGGAGCGGACCTGCCCCTGGACCAAGACGCGCGCGGCCTCCTCCGGCTCGATGGGCAGTCCCTGCTCGTGGGCCCAACCGTTGCCCGAGCCCATTGGGATGACGCCCAGGGCCGTCGGCGTGCCGGCCAGGCCGTTGACGACCTCGTTGACGGTGCCGTCGCCGCCCAGGGCAATGACCAGGTCGAGGCCGGCGGCGGCGGCCTGGCGGGCCAGGTCGCTGGCCTCGTTGGGGTGGTGGGTTTCGGCCAGGCTGACCTCCCAGCCCTGGCGCACCAGGTAGCCGATGGTCTCGTCCAGTTCGGCCAGGCGGTAGCTTTGGCCGGCTGCGGGGTTGAGGATCAGCCGGGTGCGGGGGTGCGGCGGCAGCGGCGCCGCACGGCCCTCCAGATGGCTGGCGATCTCCTCGACGGCGGTGCGGACGTCGGCGCTCGTGTCGACGACGCGGTGCGGCCGGCGGATCGGCTCCTCCTTCTGGGCATAGTCCAGGTACACCTCCCAGTCGGCCTCGGAGGCATGGGCCGGTGCGAGGCCGGCGGCGCGCTCCTGGAGGCGCCGGCGCACTACATCGGGGGCCGCCGTCGTCCGCAGGATGAGCAGCTGGGCCGCGCACTCCTCGGCCAGGTTATAGTAGCGCTGGCGGTGGCTGTGGACCAGGTTGGTGGCGTCGAGGATGACGCTGTAGCCCTGGCGGAGCAGGTCGGCGACGATGTCCAGGCAGATGCTGTGGACGACTCCGTGCTCGGCGGGGGTGTAGGCGGGCTCGGGGAAGAGCAGGCGGCGCACCTGATCGCTGGCGACGACCGCCAGGGGGAGCCGCCGGGCGAGCTGCTCGGCCAGGTACGATTTCCCGGTACCGGGCAGCCCGCTGAGCAGGACCAGGGCCGGCTGGGGCAAGCGGCCGGCCGGCAGCTGCAGCGCCTGTTGTACCTGGTGGAGGCGATCCTTTCGTGGGGCCATGGCCATTCCTGGGCCGCGGAGCGAACGGCGGCCGACCGGGTCCCCGGGTGGAGTGCCTCCACTGCGAGGCGGACCGACCGGGGAAT
>CAZTIG010000043.1:0-40302 GCA_964613665.1 uncultured Chloroflexia bacterium | reverse complement strand
AGGAGAGGAGGGTAATGTTGGGATGCCGACCGGCATCCATCATCTTGGGGCCGAGAATTCAGGTGCTACAGTCGAGCGTGGGGAAGGTCTTGTCCAACTGCGCCATCACCCCGCCGATGGAGGGGTCCCGCTCCACCAGGTAGACCGGGTAGCCGGCGTCGGCGATCGTCAGCGCGGCCTGGATGCCGGCAATCCCTGCGCCGACCACCAGCGCCGCCCGGGAGACCGGCTCGCGGCGCGGCTCCAGGGCCTCCTGGTAGGCCACGCGGGCCACCGCCGCGCCGACCAGGCGCTTGGCCTTGGCGGTGGCCGCCTCGGGGTCGTCCACGATCCAGGAGTCGTGCTCGCGGATGTTGGCCATGGCAAAGTAGTAGGGGTTGAGGCCGGCCTCGGCCGCGGCGTTCTGGAACGTCACCTCGTGCATGCGCGGAGTGCAGGAGGCGACCACCACCCGGTTCAGGCCCAGCTCCCGGATGTCCTTCTTGATCATCTCCTGCCCGGGCTCGGAGCACATGTACTTGTACTTCCGCGCCACGGCCACGGATGGCAACCCCTTGGCGAACTCGACGACCCGCTCGGTGTTGACCATCGCGGCGATGTTCACGCCGCAGTCACAGACGTACACACCGATCTTTTTCTCCTCCATAGCTTCGCACCTCCTTGTCAGTTCACAATCCACACACTGCAGTCATCGGGCCACGAATCCGGACCTCTTCGAATTTCGAACTTCGAAGCTCGAACTCAACCCCCAATCTCCTCGACATGCACCACCTTGCCATACGCCCGCAAATCCTGCGACAACCCCGCGAGTACCTCCTGCCGCCAGGAGACGCCACCCTCGCGCTGGGCGGGGTTCACCGCCGTGCCGATGAGAAACCGCACCACATCCGCCTCCAGCAGCAGCCGCGCCAACCGCGTTGCCCCATCGTCTGCCCGGGGCAGGTCGGCTGCCCGTCGTGCCGCGGCCAGCCGAGCGTGCGCGCTGCGCAGCGTCACCACTCCCTCGGTCACCAGGTCCACCCCCTCCAGCCGCCAGGTGGGCGGCACCTCCGCCCAGCCCGCGGCCGGCCGCGGCTCCTGCTCCAATGTCCGCCCCAGCACCCGCGCGGCGATAGCCGCCGTCGTGTCGCCGCAGATGACGCGCCGGCCCGACTCGCTCATGAGTCGCCCTACCGCCCGCGCATCGTCCGCCGGGTCGCCCGGCGGCCCGCTCCACACCGTGACCACGCGCACCGGGCGGACGTGCATGGCCACCACAGTGACCGGCCGGGCCGGTCCGCCGCGAGCCAGGCGGCGATACATGCCCAGCAGCGCTCCCAACAGCCGCTCGGCGTCACCCCCCGTCTCGGTCAGTCGCCGGATCGACAGGGCGATGTCGCGCCAACCCCAGCGCCGGTCCCAGCCCCTGGCGTGGATGTACGCCTCGCTGACCATGGCCAGGTGGTCGCCCTCCTGCAGGTCGAATCGGCACTGGCGCACGAGCCGACCGCCCGCTTCCTCCTCCACGACCGGCAACAGGACCAGAGCGGCCCGGCGCGTCAGGAAGAGCGGCGGCGCATCGCTCTCCACCACGTGCGCCCGGGCTCCCTCGCCGACGTGGAGCAGGGAGACGGGCATGTGGGTCCCCGCGGGCAGGTCCCCCAGGGCCGCCGCCACCGCGCTGTCGGGGGCCATCCCCCGTTCCAGCATGGCCCCGATCCGCCCGGCCAGCGACCGCGCCTCGACGGCACCGACCTGGGAAGAGCCGACCAGGAGGGCCCAGAACTGCTCTTCGGTTCGTAAGGTGCAGACGCAACTGTCCACTTCTTCGGGAGCCGCCGGCCCGGCCGGCCCCCAGCTCTGGTAGGCGTGCTCGACCCAGAGCCTCAATCCACCCTCCCGGAAGCGATGCCGTCCACCCACACCCCTCTCCCGCCCTCGCCCAAGAGGGCTCGCGAGATCTCGGCCACCGTCGCTTCCTCCATCTTCAGCGTGGTACGCCGGGCCAGCTCGCCCAGGCGGTGGGCATCGCCATCGGCCACCAGGGCATAGTGCGCGAGCTGCGGAAAGCGCTGGCGGGCCTCCTCGACCCGGACGAGGTGCGAGATCTCGGCGCCCACGAACTCCAACGCGGGAGGGATAAAGCCCAGGTTGGAGATGATGCTGTAGGCCGGCCGGTCGACGTGGGCCGGCAGGCACAGGCCCCCCAGCCGGCGCACCCGCTGCGCCACCTCGTCCACCGAGAAGGAGACCGAGGTCAGGAGCAGCCGCTCGTTGCGCCCCACGACGTTTCCGGCTCCATCCAGCACGATCTGCGTGCCGAACACCTCCTCCTTGTTCTTCAACCGCGGCAGCCGCCCGTACACGTTGCCCTGCCACGTCAGCGCCTGCTCCAGCGTGTCGAACAGGCAGAGCAGGTGCACCTCCTCGCGCGTCTGCACCTCCATGCCGGGCAGCACGGCGATGCCGGTCCCCTGCGCTGCCGCCACCACCGCCGCGACGTTCTCCGCAGAGTTGTGATCGGTCACGGCGATCATGTCCAGGCCCAGCTCCTGGGCCCGCTCCACGATCATCTCCGGGAGCATCTCCAGCTCGGCACAAGCCGAGAGGACGGTATGGACGTGCAGGTCTGCTGTGAAGAAACGCAAGCCAGTCGCCCCTGTTCTGACGTTGGCACTTTGACACATTTGCCCGCGTCGCCGAAAGTGCCTACGGCATGCACTCGCGGCGCAACGCGTTCACGCGCCAACCTGTCAACGTGCCAACGTGTCGACCCGTCAACGCGCCAACGCGCTCTCGCCCGCCGTGATATGGTCCTGCAGCCACCGGCGCACGTCCGGGTGCGACAGGGGAATCTCGCCCAGCTCGGCGCGCACCTCCGCCGTATCCAGGACGAACTCCCGGCCGTCCACGCGGTGGACGTAGCACAGGTCGCACGATTCAAAGAGCAAGAAGGCCATCAGCGTCCCGACCATGTCTCCCAGCGGTGCCCGGTCGATGTGGCTGTGCTGGAAGGTGGCCCGCAGCGTCGTCCCCCGGCCCACCTGCGACTCCATCGTCAGGTCGCCGTTACAGCGCTGGGCCGCGGCCCGGAACAGCGGAATGCCCAGCCCCACGTGGCGCGTCTTGCGCGTGGTGAAGAAGGGGTCGAAGGCGCGGGCCAACTGCTCGGCGCTCATCCCGCGGCCGTTGTCTCGGATGGTAATGTGCAGTCGATCGGCGGAAAGGTCTTCCTCAATCGTCAGCTCGACGCGCGTGGCCCCAGCGTTCCGCGAGTTCTCCAAGGCGTCCAGGATGTGCATGCTCAGTTCGCGCATACAGGCCAACCAGTGCTGCAGCCGGGGCTGCTCGATGCTGCGCGCCGCGCACTGGCGCTCCGGCGACTCGGCGGTCTCTCCGGCGACCGACACTACTCCGCCCCCGGCACGCCCAACTGGGCCAGCTTCCCGACGACGGCAAAGGTCGTCAGCGGCGTCGTCAGGATGGGAATGCCCTCCTCATCGGCCTTGGCCAGGGTAGCCTCATCGGGAATCACCCCCTCGGTGACGACGATGGCCGCCAGGTTGAGCAGACTGGCCACGGCCACGATGTTGGCATGCCCTTGCAGCGTGACCCAGATGTTGCCGGCCTGGGCGCGGGCCATCACGCAGCTCAACAGGTCGGAGGCATAGCCGCCGGTCACGTCGCGACCCAACCTGTCCGCCCCCGTGCGCACCTCCAGGGCGAGCTTCCCGCAGATCTCCTCCAGCTTCATCGCTGCCTCCAGGGATCCTACGCCACAGCCCTCACGTTGCCACGGCCGCAGCAGGCTGCTCCCGCAGATAGATCAGCACCTTGGCCGATGTCCACAGGTGGTTGGGCGATTCCAGGCTCATCTCGTCGGCGCATTTCTTGATGTTCACCAGGCCCATGCCGGCCCCAAAGCCCATCTCGCGGATCCATTCCGGGGCCGTGGAAAAGCCCGGTTGCATGGCCTTCTCCACGTCGGGGATGCCCGGCCCCGTGTCCACGGCGCGGAGGATGATGCGGTCGGGCTGGATCTCGGCGATGATCTCGCCGCCGTCCGTGGCGTGGATGACGATGTTGATCTCCAGCTCGTAGGTGGCGATGGCCACGCGCCGGGCGACCTGCGGCGAAACGCCCAGCCGGTTCAGCGCCCGCTTGATGTTGCTGGAGGCAGTCCCGGCGCGCTCGAAATCGCGGGCCACGATGCTATAGTGCAGCGTCAGGGAGGTCAGGTCAGAGACAAGCTCCTCGAAGACGTGGCTGACACGGTGCCGCAGCGTCTCCTCGCGGTGGTACTCGTGCTCCAACTGCTTGAGCAGGCCGCGCATGATGTCGCCGCGGGTGAGGATGCCCACCAGTTGGCCGCCCCGATCGACCACCGGGAAGCGGCCGAAGCGATGCCGGGCAAAGGTGTTGACGGCCATCACCACCGACTCGTCCGCGTGGACCGTGATGGGGTCGCGGGTCATCTTCTCGCCCACCTGCAGGTCCATCGCCCCGTTGGCCAGCGACTTGATCAGGTCCTCCAGGCTGATGATACCGACCATCCGGCCATGCTCCACGACGGGCGCGCCGGAGATGCGGTGCTCCCGCAGGATCTCGCGCAGCTCGCTCATCGTGGTCGCCGGGCTGACCGTGACCGGGTTCCTGGTCATGACCTCTTCGATCTTGACCTCGTAGGCCAGCTCTTGCAGCCTGGTGATGTCGGACATCTCAGACCTCGGCCCGCCTCACGGCCCTGCCAGCACGTTGCCGGAAGTCATCTCATAGACCACAGAGACACCAAGGTTCTTGGGACATGTTCTTTCCTGCTTCTCCTTGCGCCTTCGTGCCTTTGTGATAAGGATGAGACAGGCTCTAGCCAATGCGACAGGAGATGTTGCAGCCCCGCAGCCCGGCCGAGTAGAGCCGGCCGCATACCTCGAACATCGGGTGGGCCGTCGTCACCAGCGGAAGGTTTCCCTCCCGGGCCAGGTCCACCGTCTCTTCGGGGGGCTGCTTGCCGCGCACGAAGACGATGGCCAGGATGTCGGCCATCTCCGCCGTGCGCACCACCTGCGGGTTGACCAGCCCGGTCAAGAGGACCGACCCGGACTCGGCAAAGGCCAGTACGTCGCTCATCAGATCGGAAGCCGCGGCGCAGACGATCTCCATATCGGGATCCACGCCCTCGGCAAAGACCAGCTTGCCTTCCACGACCGAGATGATCTCGTGCAGTTTCACGATCTCACCTTGCCCGGATATAGTCGCTCGGGCTCAGACCAAGCTTCTCTGCGACTGCTACGGCCGGAACGATGTTCTTGTTCAGCAGGACCTCCGTCTCCGGCAGGTCCAGGACCAACCCCAGAAGCTGGGTCAGGTAGAGCACGGGGATGTGCACCTTGCGCCCCAGCAGGCGGGACACGTCGCCCTGGTAGGCCTCCAGGTTCATCTGGCAGAGGGGGCAGACGGTGGCGATGCAGTCGGCGCCCTCGGCGGCGGTCAGCAGCTCCGCGACCAGCTTCACGCCGACGTCCTTGGCCGTGGTGATGTTGATGCCGCCGCAACAGCGCGTCTTCAGGCTGTAGGGCAGCACCTGGGCCCCCATGGCCTCGAGCAGGCGGTCCATCGTCTGCGGCTGGTCCGGGGCATCGTAGGTCAGGTACGGCCGCACCGTCTGGCAGCCGTAGTAGGGGATCACCTTCAGGCCCTTCAGGTCGCGCTTCTTGCTTGCCTCCACGGCCTGCGGGCCGATCTGGTGGGCCAGGACGTCCAGCATGTGGCGCACCTGGACCCGGCCCTCGTACTTCAGGCCGGCCGCCGCCAGGACCTCATCCAGTTGGGCCCGCACCTTGGCATCGCGCTGGCAGTGCTGCTCCACCTGGTACAGGCTCAGGTAACAGGCGCTGCAGGTGGCCACGACGGTTTCCACGCCGGGCATCTGCTCGGCCAGGGCCAGGTTGCGCGCCGGCAGGGCCAGGGAGAGAAGATAATCCACCGCTTGCGCCGGCGAGGAGCCACAGCAGTTCCAGTCGGGGATGTCCACCAACTCCGCCCCCAGGGCCCGGAAGACCGCCCGGGCGGAGACGTCGTACTCGACGGCGCTGGCCTCCAGGCTGCAGCCGGGGTAGTAGGCGTACTTCATCGCTGCACCTCCTCGCGCGCCTCGATCTCGCGTGCTTTGTCGAACATCGCCTGGATCTGTTTCACCCCCTTGATCTTGTGCGGCGGCGTCAGCGGCATCTTGCCCTTGCGCAGCAGGGCCAGACCGAGCGAGGCGAACGAAAAGACCCGGAACGGCTGCGCCATGAGCACCTGCGGGTTCAGCATCCAGCGGACCATGGTCTCGGTCTCGTGCATACGGCCGGTCCGCCGCACCACGTCCATGACGCTCTGGTAGAAGCGGGCGCTGTCGACCTTTTTCTCGATCCCGGCGGCGACGGACATCCGCTTCAGGGCCTGGAAGGTCTCGGTGATGGAGATTCCGCGCGGGCAGCGCACCGTGCAGGAGAAGCAGGTCGTGCAGAGCCAGAACGTCTTGCTCCGCAGCACGTCGTCGTACAGCCCCAGCTGGATCATCCGCATCAACTGCCGCGGATTATGGTCCATGGCAAAGGCCGTCGGGCACGATGCCGTGCAGGTGCCACACTGGATGCAGGTGAAGAGCTTCCCCCTGTCCGGTGCCACCGTCTCGGAAAAGTCGTGCTGCCGCTTTGCATGGGTCAGGTCGAATGGTTCCACGGCCATCAGTGAACACCTCCTGCACTACTCGGTGGAGCGGGCCGATCATCCACAGAAATCCACCTGCCGCGAGGGGGCAAGCCGGCCCGGGCACGACACCGACCCCGCGGCGTCACGCTGAGCGGGCCGGGTCTCAGGCAGCCGCTTCTTCGTGTAAGGGACGAAAAGATGGGGGAGACATCCTGCATCTCGCACCGGGTCGGGCTGCACGTCTTCACGGGACCTATCTCGTTCGCCCTGCGCGGACCTCGCGCATCATAGCACAGGCCCATCCAGTTGTCAACAGAAAGAAACCGACACCCGGACATATCTCGACCCGACCTATTTCGGTGGGCCCCCAGCCCTGCCAGATGGGCCTCTTGGCCCACTGTGGCGGGCATTTCCACGGATGCGATCGGAGTCTCGGCCCACCATTCGTGGTGCACCGGCATTTGCGTCCGCATCTCGGAAAGAAAGGACGCCTGTCCCACCACGAGCGCCCGGCACGCGGTCATGGCTCCACCTGTCCGGGCACCAGCGGCAACACGACGGTGAAGGTGCTTCCCTGGCCCACGATGCTGCTCACCGTGACGCGGCCGCCATACCGCTCCACCAGGCTCTTGACGATGGAGAGGCCCAGTCCGGTTCCCTCGCGCTCGACCGCCTTGGCGTTCTCGGCGCGGAAGAACTCCTGGAAGAGGCTGGGAATGGCCTCGGCGGGAATGCCGATGCCGCTGTCGGCGACGACGATGCGCGCCTCGTGATCGGCCTTCTCCAGCCGGACCTCGACCTGGCCTCGCTCCGGCGTGTACTTGATGGCGTTGCCCACCAGGTTGACCAGGATGCGCTCGATGCCCTCCTCCGTGGCCCGCACCGTGAGCGGCTCGCGCGGCGCATACACCCGCAGGTCCTGGGCCTTGCCCTCGGCCACCGGGCGCAGCTGGTTGACGACCTTGCCGACCAGCGGGTTGATGGCGACGTCGTGTGGCGACTCGGCCAGCCGCTCGGCCTTGCCCGCCGCCAGGTCGAGCAGGTCGTCGATGAGATGCTGCAGGAAGACGATGCGCCGCTCCGCCCGCTCGATCAGCTCCTGCTGCTTGGGCGAGACCTCGCCGGCGTATCCGCCGGAGATGACCCGCAGCAGGCTCTGCACCGTGGCCACCGGCGAGCGCAGCTCGTGGGTGACGGTCAGGACAAACTGCGACTTGGCCCGGTCGATCTCGGCTAGCTGGCGGTAGGCCATGGCGTTGGCAATGGCCACGGCCACCTCGTTGGCGATGGCCTTCAGGAAGCCGGCCTCCCCCTCCCCGAAGCGGTAGGGGGCAGCGCTGTAGACGCGGATGACGCCGATGGCCCGGCCCCGCACCATCAGCGGGCAGCTCAGCACGGAGGAAATGCCCTCCTGCTCGATCTCCTCGCGGTACTGGAATCGGGGGTCCTGGGCAGCATCCAGGACGAACACCGCCTGGCCCTGCAGCGTCTCGCGATCGATAGCGCTCTGCGCGACGTCGACGGGCCCCTTTTGCAGGTAGCGCTCGCTGAGCCCCCAGGCGGCGGCGACGCGCAGCTTCTGGCCGCTCTCGTCCAGCAGGCGAATGGAGCAGCCCTTGGCGTCAAAGGCCTCGGTGGTGCGCTGCGCCACCGTCCGCAGCACCTCGTCCGGATCCAGGCTAGAGGTGGTGGCCCGGGCGATCTCGTAGAGCACCTCCAGGCGGTTGTAGGTCCGCTCCAGGTCGCGATGCAGGGCCAGGACGGCATACTCCGGGCCGCCCAACTGCCGCGAGAGCTCGCCGGACAGGCTCAGCAGGAACCACTCCCGAAAGACCGGGTCGTCGGGAGGTCGGAGCTGCTGCATGTCCGGAGGCCGGCTGGGGCGGATCTTGAGCACCCAGCCCTCGTCGTAGGGGTGCTCGTGCACCAGGCCGACTTCCTGCTGCAGGCGGTCATTCACCGCGACGATCTCACCGCTGACCGCGGCCCGCAGGCGCACGATCCCCGCCTCGGCCTCCACGGTGGTCAACTGCTCGCTGCGTTCCACCTGCCGGCCCACGCGGGGCAACTCGACGTAGCGCACCGGGCCGGCCATCTGCCAGGCGTAGGCCGTCAGCCCCTGCACGACCAGGCCGTCCTCCTGGCGGACCCAGTTGTGCTGGCGGTCATAGAGCAGCTCGTCCGGAAACTCGTACCGCTCAATCCGCACGGTGACCCTCGACGATGCGCCGGACCTGGTCCAACAGGACCGCCGGAACGATCGGCTTGTCGATGAAACCGGCCAGGGGCAGATCGGCCGGCGCCGGCAGCTTGCCGGCCCACTCGGTGGAACGGATGGCCGAGATGGCCAGGACAGGCACCGGCCGGCCACTTCCCTGCGCCGCCAGCGCCTGGGCCACCTCCAGGCCGGCCAGCGGCGACTCCATCATCAGGTCCAGCAGAACCAGGTCCGGCGTCTGCGCGCGCAGGCAGGCCAGGGCCTCGCGGCCGTTGCAGACCACGACCACCTGGTAGCCCGCGGCCTCCAGCACCATCCGGGCCGCGGCCACGAAGTCGGCATCGTCGTCCACCAGCAGGACCTGGGCGGAGGGAGCTGCCGGCCGGCCCTCTGCCGGCAGCTCGGTCAGTTGCCAATCGTGCAGCCGCTTCTCGGTGCGCAGCACGTACGAGGTTTGGGTGCCCTTGATCCCCGGGATCGGCGCCACGTGCCGGGTCAGGAACGGCAGCAGGCCATCGCCGGACGGGAGCACCACCCGCAGGACCAGGTCGTGGCCGCCCGAGGTGTACACCACCTCGCGCACCTCGGGCATGGCCGCCAGCTTCTGGCCGATCTGGGTGAGCTTGTCCAGGTCGGCCTGGAGGTAGATCATGGCTTCGACCGCCAACCCGACCCGACCCGGCTCGACGCAGGCCACCACCTCGACCACGCCCTCGGCGAGCAGCCGCGCCAGGCGACGACGCGCCGTCGCCTCGCTCACCCCCAGGGCACGGGCAAGCTCGGCATAGGGAGTACGGCCATCACGCTGCAGGAGGGCGATGATCTGGCGGTCAAGCGCGTCGGGGCGAACCATGGGCACCTCTTTGTGCCAAAAAGGACAATTCCAAGGAGCATTCTATCACGATTCACGGAATCTGTCAAGCGGGGATGCGATGTTGACGAGATCCGTCGCTATCTCCCTGGTGGCGACGGATTCTGTCGGGCCTCTGCTCGAGCGGGGCCGGCCCCGGCTAGAAGCTGTCGATGAAGCGCAGGATGTCGGCGTGGCAAAAAACCGGCCCGTCGACGCAGACGTAGCGCTCGCCGATGTTGCAGCGGCCGCACTTGCCCAGGCCGCACTTCATCTTCATCTCCAGCGTGGTGTAGATCTGCTCCGGGCGGAAGCCCTGCTTCTGCAGGAGCTGGATGACGAACTTGATCATGATCGGCGGGCCGCAGGTGATGGCCACGGCGTCCTTGGGCGAAGGCGCCACGCGGGCCTGCAGCTCGGTCACCAGACCGACGTTGCCGCTCCAGGTCTCGTCGCCCGCGTCCACGGTGAGGTGGAACTCGCTGTCGGGCGTGGCCTGCCAGTCGTCGTACTCCTCCCGGAAGACCAGCAGGTCCGGCGCGCGCGCCGCCACCAGCATGGTGATGTGGCCGTAGTCGCCGCGGTGGTCCTGGGCGTACTGGACGACCGGGCGCAGCGGCGCCAGGCCGATGCCCCCGCCGATGATGACCAGGTTCTTTCCGCCGAACTGCTCCATGGGGAAGCGATTGCCCATGGGCCCGCGCACGCCCACCGGCGCGCCCTCGTCCAGCCCGTGCAGGCCGGCGGTGACGGTGCCGACGCGGGCCACGCCGAACTCGAGCTCCGGGCCGCGCGCCGGGGTCCCGGCCAGGCCAAAGGGGGCCTCGCCCACGCCAAAGGCCGAGAGAAAGGCGAACTGGCCCGGCCTGTAGGCGGCAAAAGCCTCCCGGCCGGCCGCGTCCTCCAGACGCACGCGGAAGAGCTTGATGCCCGCGGCCAGGTCGCGTACCGCTGTCAGAGTGCCCACGTAGGGCAGGAAGGGGTTGGCCATTCTGCTATCTCCTCGTCACCACGGCGGGGTGGCTCGCCAGGGAATGCGCCCCCGCGCGTGGGTTGATCATCAGGGGACGGGCGTCTGCATGAGCGAGCTGTAGACTTGCTCAAAGATGTCCCTGATCTGTGGCCCCAGCAGGGCGAGGGCGGCGATCCCGAGGATGGTCAGGAGGATGGCCGCGAGCACCCCCACGCCACCCAGGACGATGCCGATGATCGCCAGCGCCTTGCCCTCCAGACCGGGCTGCTTGTTGACCTCGACCAGGCCCAGGATGCCCAGAATAACGGCGGTCAGGTCGAGCACGATGCCCAGCGGCCAGAACAGGCAGCTCAAGATGATGCCGACAGCTCCCGTGACCAGGCTGACGATGGCCAATACGCTGGTTCGCTTCGCTTCTGTCATCACACCCTCCTTGGGCCGAACCCGTTACCCTCCAGAGCTAGCCCGGGCGGCGACTTCCTCCAGCACCTCGGTCAGGTCGATGTTCACTGGGCACTGCGCCACGCAGCGCCCGCAGCCGCTGCAGAGGACCGTGCCGTGGTAGCGCCAGGGAAAGTAGTAGTACTTGTGGAAGAAGCGGTTGCGCAGGCGCGCCCCGCGGGTGGGCCGGGGATCGTGACCGCTGGCCTCGACGGCGTAGTGCTTGGAGGTGCAGGCGTCCCAGGCCCGCAGCCGCTCCACTTCGCCCCCGGCCCCGCGGTCGCGGATGTCGAAGCAGTAGCAGGTCGGGCAGTTGTAGGTGCAGATCTTGCAGCCCAGGCAGCGCTCGCCCAGCCGCTGCCAGTAGTCGTCGTTAAAGACTCGCACCCACTCCTCCGGCGCGGGGCAAGGGAAAGGAGCCAGCTCTGGCGCCTGCGGCACAAACGGCTGCTCCGGCGCCACCCCGCCGGCCTGCGCCAGCAGCGCCTCCCCGCGCTCGGTCAGGGCCTCGCCGACATAGCCCTCCCCGTCGGCGTACAGGACCACGTCCATGTTGGCTGTCCCGATGGGCGAGCCGCCCACGGTGGTGCAGAAGCACTCCGGGGTGGGCACGCGCATGCAGGCCAGCCCGACGAGGGCCGTGTTGCGTCGGCGCTCCGTCCAGTACACGTCGGCCGGGTCGCCCAGGAAGAGGGCGTCCATCGAGGTCAGCGCGGCGGCATCGCAGGGGCGCACGGCAAAGAGCACCTGCGGCCGGCCGGCCTCCGGGATCTCCAGGGTGGCCGCCGTCTTTCCGCGGTGAATCCGCACGATCGTCTCTGTCGCCGGGAAGAAGAACTCCTTGATGCTGTTGATCGGCCGGCCCACCGCCAGGTCCACCTCGGCAGCGGAGGCGATCTCCTGCAGGAAGGAGCCCTCCTCCTGTCGCACCGGGGCGATGACCCGCTGATCCTTCAGCAGACTGCCCACCCAGGCGAGGAGCTCGTCCTCTGTCAAGCGCTTTTGCGTCATCCCAATACCTCTTCTGGAATTCGAGTCTCGAAAATCGAATATCGAGTTTACTTCTCCAGCTCCTCTTTGCGAAAGGTCATGAACGGCGCCGGCGTCTCGGCGTCCATCCCGGCGCGGAAGCCAAAGGTCTCCTCAACCTCGGCGGCCATGAAGCGCTGATAGAGGTAGACCGGGATGCCCATCGGGCAGACCCGCTCGCACTCGCCGCACTGGACGCAGCGCCCGATCAGGTGGTAGGCCCGCAGCACGTGGTAGAACTCGTTCTCCGCTGGGGCGATGGCGATGCTCTCCCAGGGCGGGTCCATCTTCTCGGCGATGCAGACATCGCAGTAGCACAGCGGGCAGACCTGCCGGCAGGCGTAGCAGCGGATGCAGCGGGCAAAATGCTCCGCCCAGAAGGCCCGCCGCTCGGCCGGCGGCCTGGCCAGCAGGTCGGCCAGGTCGTCCGCTGCCGCGGGGGCCACCGCCTCCGCCGGCTCGCCCACCAGCGTATCGTACGTCGGCGGCACGCGATCCGGGCAGGTCGCGCAGGCCTTTTTCCCCTGCACGCCGCCGCAGTGCACGCCGATCACGTGGACCTTGCTGCGGTCCACCTGGTGCTCCAGGACCAGCACGTTGAGGGCGCGGGCGTCGCACGGCTTCATCACCACGGCCACGGCGGGCATCTCCGGCCCGCCCTGCGGCTTGAAGTCGAGCAGGTAGAGGGCCAGGTTGTGCACGCAGCGCTGGTCAAAGAGCAGCCGGCCGGCCTCCTCGACCGTGCGAGCCACCAAGGGCCGCACCGTGCCGCGCCGCCCCTCCTCGTACCCGATCACGCGGCCCACCTGCCCGCTCTCCAAGAGCTCGCGGGCAACGCGCCGGATTTCGTCCGTATAATCCAAGGTGCCCCTCCTGTGTACACCGCTGAAGGTTGGGCGTTCAACTTTCAACTTTCAACCTTCAGCTTTTAGAGAGCGCTTCCTCCGGCCGCACCCGCGGCCCCAGCGCCCGCACCTGCTCGGTGAAGCGGGTGACCACATCCGAAAAGCGAGCTCCCTCCGAGGCCGAGACCCAGTCCAGGTGGAACCGTTCCCGTTCCAGCCCAAAGAACTCCAGCAGCCGGTGGAACAGGACCAGCCGACGGCGTTCGTAGTAGTTGCCCTCGCGGTAGTGGCAGTCGCCAGGATGGCAGCCCAGCACGATCACCCCATCCGCGCCCTCCATAAAGGCCTTCATGGCCAGCATGGGGTCCACCCGCCCGGAGCAGGGCACGCGGATGATACGGATGTTTGGCGCGTAGCTCAGCCGGGATGTCCCGGCCAGGTCGGCCCCGGCGTAGCTGCACCAGTTGCAGAGAAAGCCGACGATGCGTGGTTCGAAAGGATCGGCCATCCACGACCTCCGAGTCGGATGATTGGCTGACAGCTATGAGCGATCAGCTGTCAGCGATGCGCTCAGCGCTTCCGGCGCATCGCTCCGCAGCTCGGCCAGCGGCTCGGCAAAGAGCGCCGCCACCTGCCCGACGAGCTGCTGATCGGTAAAGCCCTTCAGGTTGATCGCCGCCCCGCGGCAGGCATTGACGCAGAGGCCGCAGCCCTTGCACACGGTGGGGTTGACGTGAGCCACCGTCTTGCCCCGGCGCGTCTTGACCAGCTCGATGGCCTTGTAGGGACAGATCGTCACGCACAGGTTGCAGCCGACGCACTCGCGCTCGTCGACCTCGGCGACCATCGGGCTGGCCACCAGGGCATCGTGGGAAAGCACCCCCAGCACCTTGGCCGCGGCGCCGCTGGCCTGGGCCACCGTGGCCGGGATGTCCTTGGGCCCGGCGGTGCAGCCGGCCAGGAAGATGCCATCGCTGTTGGTCTCGACCGGCTGCAGCTTGGGATGGGCCTCGTTGATAAAGTCGTACTGGTTGTAGGAAATGTTCAGCGTCTGGAAGAGCTCCCGGGAACCTTCCGCCGCCGTGACCCCCGTGGCCAGGACGACCAGGTCGGCGGCGATCTCCACCGGCCGGCCCAGCAGCGTGTCGGCGCCCTCGACGATCAGCTTGCCGTCGCGCTCGTACACCTGGGAGACGCGGCCGCGCAGGTAGTGGGCGTCGTACTGCTCGATGGCCCGCCGGGTGAACTCGTCATAGTCCTTGCCCCCGGCACGGATGTCCATGTAAAAGTTATAGACCTCGACCTCGGGGTCGTGCTCCTTCAGCATGATGGCATGCTTGGCCAGATACATGCAGCAGATGGCCGAGCAGTAGGGCCGGCCGACGTGCTTGTCGCGCGAACCGACGCATGAGACCAGCACCACCGTCTTCGGCGGCCGGCCGTCGGAGGGGCGCAGGACGTGCCCGTGGGTCGGGCCGGAGGCGTTCATCAGCCGCTCCAGCTCCAGCCCGGTGATCACGTCCGGGTAACGCCCGTAGCCGTACTCGCCGCAGCCGGTCGGGTCGAAGAGGTCGTAGCCGTTGGCCACGACGATGGCCCCAAACGCCTCGGTGACGAGCTCGTCCGTCTGGGTATAGTCCACCGCCCCGGCGGGGCACTTGAGCGCGCACAGGCCGCACTTGCCGTCCTTGACGAACCAGGTGCAGTGCTCCGTGTCGATCACCGGCACCAGCGGCACGGCCTGGGCAAAGGGCACGTAGATGGCCGCCCGCCGGCCCATGTTGGCCTCGAACTTGGCCGGGAACCCGCCCTTGACCGAGCCGTCCTCCTGTGGCCGCGGGCGCAGTGGGCAGATGTTCCAGCAGGTGCCGCAGCCGGTGCACTTGCTCTCGTCCACGTAGCGGGCCTTGCGCTTGATCGTCACCTGGAAGTTGCCGATATAGCCCTGGACGTCGACCACCTCGGAGTAGGTGTACAGCTTGATCTTGGGATGCTGGGCGGCGTCGACCAGCTTGGGGGTGAGGATGCAAGCGGAGCAATCAAGTGTTGGGAATGTCTTGTCCAATTGGGCCATGTGCCCGCCCAAAGAGGGCTCGCGCTCGACGATGACCGTCTCGTAGCCGGCCTCGGCCACGTCCAGGGCGGCCTGTACCCCAGCGATACCGCCGCCGATCACCAGGCAGCGCTTGGTGATGCCGACCTCGCCGGCCTCCAGCGGGGCCAGCGCCACCGCCTTGGCCACAGCCATGCGCACGATCTCGATGGCCTTGTCGGTGGCCACGGGGATCTCGGCGTGGACCCAGGAGTCGTGCTCGCGGATGTTGGCCTGCTCCATCAGGTAGGGATTCAGCCCACCCTGGGCCGTGGCCTTGCGGAAGGTGCGCTCGTGCATGCGCGGTGAGCAGGCCGCCACCACCACCCGGTCCAGGTGGTGCTCCTTGATCTTTTGCTGGATCAGCTCCTGGCCGGGGGTGGAGCACATGTACATGTAGTCGGTGGCATAGACCACGTGGTCGAGCTTGGCGGCCTCTTCGGCCACCCTGGCCACGTCCACCGTGGCGGCGATGTTGCTGCCGCAGTGACAGACAAAAACACCCACACGGGCCATGAGAACCTCCGAGTACGGAGTTCGCAGTCTGCAGCTCTCCGCTCCCCTATCCCCTCCGCCTGCTGTCTGCAGACCGTGAACTGCAAACTGTCTACTTGATCCCTATCTCCGCCAGCAAAGGCCGCGGGTCGGCAAAGTGCTTGTCCAGGCCCAACTCCTTCACCCCGCGCCCCATGGCCAGGCCGACGACCTGGGTGAAGTAGAAGATGGGCAGGTGGATGTCCGTGCCGTAGCGCCGGCTGATCTGCCCCTGGCGCATGTCCAGGTTGGAGTGGCACATCGGGCAGGCGGTGACGATGCCGTTGGCGCCGCGGCGGAGGGCCCCATCCAGGAGCCTGTGCGTCAGCTCCAGAGCGACGTCGGTACGCGAGAGGGCCAGGCTGCCGCCGCAGCACTCGGTCTTGAGCGGCCAGTCAACCAGGGTGGCCCCAGCAGCCTGGATGATCCGATCGATCATCGTCGGGTACTCCGCGTCGTCCGGCTCCAGTATCTCCGGTGGGCGCACCAGCAGGCAGCCGTAGTAGGCCACCAGGCGCAGGCCGGCCAGGTCGCGCTGCCTCTTCTCGCGCAAGAGCGCCAGCTTCTCCTCCTGGGAGAACAGGTCCACCAGCGAGTGCACCTTCACCTCGCCCTCGTACGGCTTGTCCAGCAGGGCGTTGATGCGCTCGCGGCGGGCCTCGTCGCGCAGATCGTGGACGGTGTGGCGGAAGCGCGCGTAGCACATTGCGCAGGGGGCGACCACCGCGTCAAAGCCCTGCTCCACGACCAGGCGCAGGTTGCGCGCCGGCAGGGCCAGGGAGAGGTCGTAGTTGGTGTTGTGGGCCGAGGAGGCCCCACAGCAGGTCCAGCCCTCCAGCTCATGCAGCTCGACGGACAGGTCCTGGCTGGCCAGGCGACTGGAGATGTCGTACTCACGGGCCGTGCTTTCGAGGGTACAGCCGGGATAGTAGGCGTAGGCGGTCATCGCTGCCCCTCCCTGGAGGCGGCCCGCTCAAAGATGCGGTTGACCTCGTCCTGGCCGGCGAAGCGCCGGGGCAGCAGGCCGACCTTGCCCCGCGTGAGCATCGGCAGGGCCAGGTCGGCGCTGGCCAAGAGCTGGCCGGAGCGCACGTTGTAGAGGCCGACCAGGCCGGCTTCGTACATCCGCCCGGTCAGGCGGACCCACTGTAGGAAGACCTGGTGAAAGGCCTTGACGGTGCGCTCGGAGGGACGGATGCCCTCCTCCAGGGCCAGCTCGCGCAGCCCGTCCATCACCTGGGCAATGTCCACCTCGCAGGGGCAGCGCGTGCTGCAGGTGATGCAGGAGGCGCAGATCCAGTAGGTGTTGCGGCCGAACACCCACTCGCGCTGCTCCATCTGGATGCCGCGCATGATCAGGTGGGGCGCGGCATCCATGGCGTAGGCCACCGGGCAGCCGGCCGTGCAGCGCCCGCACTGGTAGCACTGGCGGACGTCCACCCGGGTACGCTGGCCCACCTGCTCGGCAAAAGGGCGCTGGCGCAGCGCCAGCTTCAGGACGTCGAGCTCCATGGCATTCTCCTGGCCATCGCGGCAGGGCGCCCGCCGGCCTCATCGCGCGCGGGTGATGCGGAGGTACAACGGTGCCTGGCATCCGGGTACAGGGGGCTGCCAGGCGCGAGCGGCAAGCTGGGGTATTTTTACCACATCCGGGCGCGGTTGTCAATTGCCCGGATCGACACATCGAAGAAGCTACCCCGAATCGACCACCGGGCCACAGAGGCACCAGGATGGACGGACCACCGAGGCACGAATACACCAAGGGAATACGGTACAGGGCCCCTATCGACATGGTGTCTTGGTGCCTTCGTGGTCTTGGGCGGTTTCTGTGCCCTGGTGGTTTTCAGATGGTCTCAGTCGCCGGAAGCTCCCTACGGCAAGATGAACGTCTCCTTCAGCACCGCCACCGCCCGTGGCATGTCCGCCGCGGCGAGCACGCAGGCCACGGTGGAGATGGAGGTGGTGACGAGCAGCAGCTCGAGCCCGGCCTCGGCCAGGGCCGAGAACATCGTCCCGGCGATGGCCGGCCGGTCGGAAAAGTGCGGCCCGTAGACGGCCAGCAGGCCCACCGCGGGGACGACCTGCACCTCGCCCGCGCCCAGTTGCCTGGCCACGCCCTGCACGACCCGCCGGGCCTCCGCCATGTTGGCCTGGGCCACGGTGCAGCCCAGGCTGCTGCTGCCGGCGCAGTCGCGGGATTGCACCACCGCCTGGGCGCTGATCCCGGCTGCCCCCAGCGCCGCCGTCACGGCTGCCAGGGCCCGCGCCGACGGGGGCAGTCCCAGCACCTGGATCAAGGCCAGGTCGACCGTCTGGATGATGCCGCCGATCTGTATCTTGGCCAACCCGCTCACCTACTCGGCCAGCAGCCGGGCCACCTTCTGCAGCAGTGCCTCCGGGGCGATGGGCTTTTCGACGAACTCGTCCACCGGCAGGTACTCGCTGTCGGGGCCGAAGCGCAGCGGTGTGGTGGTGTGGATGGCCGTCAGCATCAGGATGGGGATCTTGCTGTACTCCGCGTAGGGCGAGTCCGGCTCCGGGCTGCGCAGCTTCAGGGTGAACTGGAACCCGGCCGTGGTCGTGTCCATCATCACGTCGAGGATGATCAGGTCGGGCCTGTCGGCGACGATGCGGCGCAGCCCCTCGTCCCCGTTGGCGGCGCTGATCACCTCGTAGCCGGCGCTCTCCAGGGTGAGGCGGATGACCTCGACCGTGTCGGGATCATCGTCCACCACCAGGATCTTCTTGGACATTGTTCTTCCTCCTCATTGGGCAGGCAGCTTGGCTCACTGCCCTGGCATACCGATTTCCGCAAGGACCGCCCCGACCAGGGCGGGAATGCTATCCTGTACGGGCGCGCTCAGCTCTTGTTTCCATCCCAGGTAGGCCGGCTGGACGGCCAGGATCACCACCGCGGCCGGGGCCATCTCCAGCCGCGCCGCCAGGTCGAGCACCTCCGCCAGCCCCACCTGGTGCGGCGAGAGCGGGGCGGGCGCGCGCAGCAGTTGCACCTCGTCCAGCGACATCCGCACCACCGTCCCGGCCGGCCGGCCCACCTCCGCCGCGTCCACCACCACCAGCAGGCGCCGCCCGGCAATCGCCTCCAGCAACCCCAGTCCGGCCGTGCCGCCGTCCAGGACCTCGACCTCCGCCGGCAGGGCGCGCTCCTGCAGCGCCCGCACCACCGCCGGCCCGGCCCCGTCGTCCCCGTACAGCGGGTTGCCCAAGCCCAGGATCAGCACAGGTCGGGGCGAAGCATTTGCCCTTGCCAGGTCGCTCTGTTGGGCGGCGCTCGCCGTTTCGCTTTCTCGACCCGACAACCGGCCCTCCGCAAATGCCTCGTCCCGAGGCTACCGCCGTGTCACGCGCAGCGTATGCGTCGAGCAAGAGATACACGGGTCATAGGCCCGCACCAGCATCTCCAGCAGCAGGCGGATCTCCTCCTGCGGCCGCTCGATGACCTGCGGGACCAGCGCCCCCATGTCGTCCTCGATGTTCTGGTGGTTCTGGCCGGTGGGGATGATCATGTTCGACCCGGTCACCAGGCCCTTGTCGTCCAGGGTGTACTCGTGGAAGAGGATGCCGCGCGGCACCTCCACCGCGCTGGCGCCCGTGCCCGCCCGGACCTGGACCACGCGGTCCTCCTGGCGGATGCCCCGGGCCAGCAGTTGGTCGATGAGGCCCATGCCATCCTCCAGGGCGTGGGCCACCTCCACCACCTGGGCCACCGTGTTCATGAAGGGGTTGCAGCAGACCGGCTTCAGGCCCATGGCCTCGGCGGCCTTCTTGGCCAGGGGGGAGAGCTGCTCGTAGTTGTTGTTGAAGCGGGCCAGCGCCCCCACGGCGAAGCTCGGGCGATGGTCGGACCGGGCCCGCTTGGCCGTGGAGTGAGGGACGATGAACTCGATGACCTTGTTCCTGTAATCCGGCACCGGGGTGCGGTCGCCGTCGGTGGAGGCGATCTCGCCCTCGTAAAAGGCGTACTCGGCGGGGTGCGTCAGGGCCACGTACTCGGTATCGCGCGTAAAGTCGGGAATCGGCAGGGTCTTGAAGACGTCGACGATGGCCAGGGCATCGGGCACGGCCGCCGCGATGCGCGCGCGCAGGCCGGCCAACTGCTCCTCCGTCGGCACGCTGGTCCAGCCGTTGACCACGGCGTTGATGGGATGGGTGGTGCGCCCGCCGATCAGGTCGCTCCACTCGTTGGCCAGGCGGTGCAGCCGGATGATCGTCAGGACGACCTCCTTGTGCGTGCCGACGAGCGGGACCACGCTGGGCGCGCCCAGGAAGTCGGGGGCGGCCAGGTAGCCGGCGTGCAGGATGTGGCTCTGGATCGTCTCGCCGTGCAGCAGCAGCTTGCGCAGCAGGATCGTCTGCTCCGAGGGCCGCACCTGCAGGGCGTTCTCCACCGCCTGCAGGGCGGCCAGGGTGTGGCCGATGGAGCAGATGCCGCAGATGCGCGAGGTGATGTGGGCGACGTCCATGTAGCTCTGCCCGCGGACCATGGCCTCGAAGAAGCGCGGGGCCTCGGGAATCTCCCACTGGAACGATTTCAGGGCGCCCCCCTCGATGTTCACGTGGATGTTGCCGTGACCCTCGACGCGGGTGAGGTAATGTACTTCGATCTTGCCGTCCTTCATCGTTGCCCTCCCGTGGCTTCGACAGCTTCCTGGAAGCAACCGATCTCGGGCTGGCAACCTCCGTAGAGGTTGACAAAGCGCAGGATCTCGCCCACGCTCAGCCCGTACTGGGCCAGGACCTCGCGGTGCGAGTTCAGGTTGGGGTCGGGGACCAGGCCGCGGCAGCCCTCGCAACCGTTGCCGAACGACGGGCAGATGGCTCCGCAGCCGGCCCGCGTCACCGGGCCCAGGCAGACCATGCCCTTGTCAAAGACGCAGACGTTGTTCTTGCGCTTGCACTCCACGCATACGGAGTAGGTGGGCAGGGCCGGCTTCTTCCCCAGCAACAGCGCCTTGACGATCTCGACAAACTCCTGGCGGTTGATGGGGCAGCCCGGCACGGCGGCGTCCACCTGCACCACGGCGCCGACCGGCCGCGTGGGGCTGGTGTCGAACGCCTCGGCATGCTCGCCGTAGACGTAGCGCCGCACCTCCTCCAGGTCGAAGCGGTTCTTGATGCAGTTGATCCCGCCGATGTGCGCGCAGGCGCCCAGCGCCACCAGCACCTTGGCGTGGTCGCGGATCCACTGCAAGCGCGGGACCTCGTCCTCGCGGGTGATGGAACCCTCGATGATGGCAATGTCGAACTGGTCGGACTGCTCGCTCATGGCCTCGCGCCAGGTAACCACGTCCACCGCCCCCAGGAGGTCGAGGATGCCCTCCTCCAGGTTGACGATCTGCAGCTGGCAGCCTTCGCAGCAGCCAAAGTCAAAGATGGCCACTCGTGGTTTCATCAAATCGCCTCCTTCAGCGCCTTGACCTGGGCGTAGCTAAAGACCGGGCCCTCCTGGCAGCAGTAGACGCCGTTGATCTGGCAGTGCCCGCACTTGCCGACGCCGCACTTCATGCGCCGCTCCAGGGAGAGGTAGATCTGGTTCTCGGGGATGCCCTTGGCCAGCAGCTCGATGAGCACAAAGCGGTACATGATCGGCGGGCCGCAGGTGACGGCGACGGTCGAGCGCGGGTTCACGGCGATGCCGGGGAAGAGGGTCGTGATGACCCCGACGTGCCCGTGCCACTCCGGGCCGGCCCGGTCCACCGTCATGTGGAACTCGACATCCTGGCGACTGGACCACTCGTCCAGCTCCTCCCGGAAGAGGATCTCGGAGGGGTTGCGGCAGCCAAAGAGGATGATCACCCGGCCGAACGACTCGCGCTCGTCCAGGACGAACTGGATGAGCGAGCGCAGCGGGGCCAGGCCCAGGCCGCCGGCGGCAAAGAGCACGTCCTTGCCGCGCATCTTTTCCACCGGGAAGCCGTGGCCAAAGGGCCCGCGGATGCCGACCCAGTCGCCCGCCTTCAGGTTGTGCATGGCGTTGGTCACGTCGCCGGTGGCGCGGACGCACAGCTCAAAGGTGCCGTTGCGCGTGGGCGAGGAGGAGATCGAGACGGGGGCCTCGCCGATGCCGAACAAGGAGACCTCGACGAACTGACCGGGGTGCTGGCCCAGGGACTGGCCCTTCTCCAGGCGGATCGTGAAGAGCTTTTCTTTCTCCGTGAGCGGCTCGACCGCGGTGATCTCCGCCATCCGCGGCAGATAGAGAGATCCGGTCACTTGCGTATGTCCTTCCATGGTTCGCTCCTCTCTCAGGCCCGACAACTGGCCTGGAGGCCGTTAAAGACCTCCACCGGGTCGATCTTGACCAGGCAGGCCCGCACGCAGCGCCCGCAGCCGACGCAGCCGAAGCGCCCATAGTCCTCGTACATGTACTTGCCCTTGCGGTAGAAGCGGTGGCGCAGCCGGGCGGAGCGGTGCTCCCGAAAGACCTCGCCCGAGGCCACGCGGGTAAAGTCCTTCAGCATGCAGCCGTCCCAGAGGCGCACCCGCTCGCCCTCCTGCAGGTTCAGCCGCAGGCGATCCTGCACGTCGAAACAGTAGCAGGTCGGGCAGACCAGGTTGCAGGAGCCGCAGCCCAGGCACTTCTTGGCCAGCTCCTCCCAGAGGGGATCGTCGTAGGCCAGGTTGAGCATCTCGGCCAGCTCCGTGGGCTCCAGCGTCAGCTTGCGCGGGAAGCGCGGCCACTTTTCGCTGAGGACCTGGTTCAGGCGGGCGGTGTCCTCCGTGGTGGCCGGGCGGGCCTCGGCGTAGCGCTGGAGCAGCTCCTGGCCGGCCTCCGTTCCGGCCTCGACGGCGTAGGCGTCGCCCAGGTCGGTCATGAAGAGGTCGTACCCGCCGGTCACCTCCAGGGAGCCCATGCTCTTGCAGAAGGAGTGCTCGTCGCACGGCTTCAGGCAGTCCAGGCCGACGATCAGGGCGCGCTCCCGCCGCTCCATGTAGGGCGTGTCGAGGGTGTCCTGGGAAAAGGCCAGGTCCAGCAGCCAGGTGGCGTTGATGTCGCAGGGATGGACGCCGAAGAGGATGCGGCGGCGCTCCTGGCGCACCGGCTCGACCTCGGGAGGCTGGCCGCGCCGGAAGCGCAGCAGCGTCTCCTCCGGCGGCAGCAGGTAGGCCTTGGGCGACTGCAGCGTGATGGGGTAGTCCAGACGGATCTCCTCCGACCGCTGCAGCGGCGCAAAGGCAAAGGCGCCGTCTTTGGCCACCGGCCCCACGACCTCGTACTCGGCCATCAGCCGCTCCACAAAACCGGGGACCTTGTCCTTGGGCAGAATCCACAGGGCCATGGTTACCTCCTTGATCATCGGACCGGAATGGAAAAGGCACAGACGCTCTCCGCGAAAGGAAAGCTCTGTGCCCCGCAGGGCCGAGACACCATCGTCCGGGCCGGTCGTATGCGCATAGGATCCTCAGCACATCCCACCAGGCAGGGGTGCTGCCTCGTGAATGATACCACAGGAGGGCTGGGGTGTCAACCAAGAACCGTCGCGGCGTCACGGCGGATGCTCAACCGCTTCTCAACCATAGAAGCATATTCCTCCGAGATGTCGCAGAGGATGGCACGTCGCCCCAGATTCCAGCATACCAGGCCCGTGGTACCGGAACCGCACATGGGGTCAAGAACCCAATCGCCCTTCTGCGTGGTCATCTGCACAAGCGGTTCGATCACCTTCACGGGTTTCTGTGCCGGGTGGCCGACCTGCTCTGCCCTTCCGACAAACCCGAGCAACAGTTGTTCTTCGTGCGCCTCATTGCTTTCCTCCCTACGCGTTCTTGAAGCACTCCGTCAGAAACTCGTAGACCCTCCTTTTCTCTCTACCGGGTCAATGTCTCCATCCCGGAGACCGCACACACTATCCCCTTCGCGCCATTCACACCTTTAGCCTGCACGCTTCAGGACCTCCAGCCAGGTATCATGGTGGACTCTGCGATCGGCCGCCGCTCCGGGGACGGCATAAGGTACTCGCTGATTCTCACAGTATCTGCTCACGGGTTGCGGGCGCGTTTTGCGATAGGGGAGTAATTGTAGCCCAAAGTGACCCAGATGAGTAAGGGATTTTGGCGGGTAGCTCGCAGCCAAGAACTGCCACAGGAAACGGACCAGGCACCCATCCCATCGAACTGGGCCTCTCAGGCCACCTCCACCCGCACCGCGCAGACCTTGTACTCCGGGATCTTGGCCACCGGGTCCAGCGCCGCCAGCGTCAGCACGTTGGCGTTCTGCTCGCCGGGAAAGTGAAAGTTGGCAAAGACCATGCCCGGCGGCACGCGCTCGGTCACCCAGGCCTGGGCCTCGATCGTGCCGCGGCGCGAGGTCACCCGCACGCGCCGGCCGCCATCCAGCTTCAGGCGCGCGGCGTCGTCGGGGTTGACCTCCACCAGCGCCTGGCCGTAGACGGCGAGCAGCCCCCTGGCCCGGCGGGTCATCTCGCCGCCGTGCCAGTGGTAGAGGACCCGCCCAGTGCTCAGGAGGAAGGGGTACTCGTCGTCGGGCAGCTCGGCCGGCGGGACGTGCTCCAGCGGCGCGAACTTGCCCTTGCCCCGGGTGAACTGGCCCACGTGCAGGATCGGCGTGCCCGGGTGCGCGGCGTCCCTGACCGGCCACTGCAGGCGCTCGCCGCGCTCCAGCCGCTCATAGGTGACGCCGGCGTAGCTGGGGGTCAGGGCGTTGATCTCGGCCATGACCTGGGCCGGCCCGGCGTACTCCCAGCCGGCGTAGGGCGCCTCCTCCACCTGGCGGCCGCCCCCGGCCAGCACGCGCCGGGCCAGGTCGGCAGTGATGCGCCAGTCGGCGCGGGCCTCGCCCGGCGGATCGATCGCCTGGCGCACCAGCTGGATGCGCCGCTCGGTGTTGGTGAAGGTGCCGCTCTTCTCGGCGAACGCCGCGCCCGGCAGCAGCACGTCGGCGTAGGCCGCCGTCTCCGAGGGAAAGATCTCCTGCAGGACGAGGAAGTCGCACCGCTCCAGGCAGCGGCGGATGTGGTTGCTGTCGGGGTCGGTCATCACCGGGTCCTCGCCCAGGATGTAGAGGGCGTGGATGCGGCCCTCGGCGATGCCGGGGATCATCTCGGTGACGGTCAGCCCCACCTCCGGCGACAGCGGCACGCCCCAGGCCGCCTCGAACTTCCGGCGGGCCTCCTCGCTCACCACCTTCTGGTAGCCCGGGTAAAAGTCCGGCAGGCCGCCCATGTCGCAGGCCCCCTGGACGTTGTTCTGGCCGCGCAGCGGGTTGACCCCCCCGCCGGCCACGCCCATGTTGCCCAGGAGCATCTGCAGGTTGGCCAGGCTCATCACGTTGCGCACGCCGACGATGTGCTGGGTGATGCCCATAGCCCACATCACCGCCATCGGCTTGTTGGTAGCCAGGATCTCGGCCGCCTGGTAGAGCTGCTCGGGTGGCACGCCGGTGATCTCGGCCACCCGGGCCGGCGGGTACTGCGCGACGACGGGCTGGAACTCCTCGAACCCCTCCGTGCGCTCGGCGATAAAGGCCCTGTCCTCCCAGCCCTTTTCCAGAATGACGTGCATCAGCCCGTTGACCAGGGCCACATCGGTGCCGGGCCGGTGGCGGACGTGCAGTGCGGCGAACTCGGTCAGGTCGATCCGCCGCGGGTCGGCCACGACCAGCTTGACGCCGCGCTTGAGCACGGCCCGGCGGATCATCGTCCCGAAGACGGGGTGCTGCTCGGTGGTGTTGGAACCGATGACCAGCATCGCCGCGGCGTGCTGCGCCACGTCGTCCATCGAGTTGGTCATCGCCCCGGACCCGAAGCTGGTGGCCAGACCGGCCACGGTGCTGCTGTGTCAAAGCCTGGCACAGTGGTCGATGTTGTTCGTCCCGATCACCTGCCGGGCGAACTTGTTCATCAGGTAGTTTTCCTCGAGGGTGCACTTGGCCGAGGCCAGCACGCCGACGCTGTCGCCGCCGTAGCCGTCGCGGACCTGGCGCAGCCGGCGCGCGGCGATGTCCAGCGCCGTATCCCAATCCACCTCCACCCAATCCCATTGACGATCGACGATCGAAGATGGAAGGTTGAGCGGGTCGGGCTTGTCCTGGCCGTCGAGCAGATACCTGCGCACGCGCGGGCGGGCCAGGCGGTCGGGATGGTGGACAAAGTCGTAGCCGTAGCGCCCCTTGACGCAGAGGGCCATGCCGTTGACCGCCGCGTCGGGGGCCGAGGTGACGCGGACGATGCGGCCGTCGCGCACGTTCAGGTCGAAGGAACAACCCACGCCGCAGTAGGGGCAGACGGTGCGCACCTTGCGGACCTGGCTGGCGCGGCCGGCCTTGACCGCCATCTTGTCGAAGAGGGCGCCGACGGGGCAGTAGGCCACGCACTGGCCGCACGACTCGCAGCGGGCCTCCAGCATGGGCTGATCCACGCCGGCCACCAGCTTGGACCGGAAGCCGCGGTAGGCAAAGCTCCAGACGCTGCGGCACTGCACCTCGGCGCAGGCGCGCACGCAGCGCCCACAGAGGATGCACTTGTTGCGATCGATCCGGATAAAGGGGTTGGGGTCCGGGTCGACCTCGTATTCGTGGCGCGCGCCATTCCCCTGGGGCCACTCCACATCGTACTCATAGACCAGGTCCTGCAGCTCGCAGGCGCCGTTGGACTCGCACTTCATGCAGTCGTTGGGGTGGTCGCTGAGGAGCATGCGCAGGACGAAGCGGCGGGTGGCGCGGGCCTCCTCGCTCTCGCTGTCCACTACCATGCCCTCGGCGACCGGGGTAGTGCAGGCCGTCTGCAGACCGCGGGCCTTTTCCACCGTGACCACGCAGAGCCGGCAGGCGCCCACGTTGGAGAGGTCGGGGTGGAAACAGAGGGTGGGAATGCGGATGCCGGCCCCGCGGGCCGCCTCCAGGATGGTGCTGCCCTCCGCAGCGACAACCTTCCGACCGTTGATGGTGAGGGTGACAGCCATCGTCTCGCTCCGTGTTCGCTTCTTGAGCGATCCACGATCAGGGGTCAGCTTTCAGCGGCTGATCGCCGATCGCTGATCGCTCCTAGGGCAACGGTTCCCCGATCCGTTCCAGCCACTCCAGGTCGCAGCGCAGGCAGCGCTTGCATTCCTCCTGGATGGTGTGCTCGTCCAGCTCCATCTCCACCTCGGCAAAACCCTTGCGCCGGAAACGCTCCTCGGGCGTGAGCATGCGCGGCACGGGCCGGTGGGCGTTGGCATAGTCCTCCACGTTGTAGAGCTGGGCCACGTCGTGCCGCTGGGGGTGGTAGTAGACCCCGCCCAGCTCACCGGTGGTCAGGTAGTGGTCCACGGTCAGCGCCACCTGGTTGCCGTGGGCCACGGCCTGGACCACGGTGGCCGGCCCGCCGACGGCATCGCCGGCGGCAAAGACGCCGGGGATGCTCAGCTCAAAGGCTTTGCCCACCTCGAAGGTGGCCGCCCGCAGCATGCCCAGGCTCTCGTCGGTCACCCAGGTGATCTGGCCGATGGCCGGGACCAGCAGGTCGCAGGGCATGTCGAACTCGGTGCCGGGCATGGGCACGGGCCGGCGGCGGCCGCTGGAGTCGTACTCGCCCAGGCGCTGGCGCTGCAGGCGCACGCCGGTGACGCGGCGGTCGCCCAGGACGAGCACGGGGTTGGTCAGGAAGTGGAACTGCACCCCCTCCTCCATGGCCCCTTCCACCTCTTCGGGAGTAGCCGGCATGTCGTCGCGGGCCCGCCGGTAGACCACGTGGACCTCTTTGGCCCCCAGTCGCCAGGCCGAGCGGGCGGCGTCCATGGCCGTGTCGCCGCCGCCGACGACGACGACGCGCTTGCCGGCCAGGTCGGGCAGGTTGCCCAGGGCGATGTCGCGCAGCATCTGGACGGCGTGGTAGACGCCATCCTTGTCCTCGCCGTGCACGCCCAGGCTGCGGCTGCGGTGGGCCCCCAGCGCCAGGACGATGGCCCGGTAGCCCTCTTTCTGCAGCCCCTTGATGGTAAAGTCCGTGCCCAGCTCCATGTTGCAGCGGATCTCCACGCCGGCCCGGCGGATGTGGTTGATCTCGGCAAAGAGGGGCTCGCGCGGCAGGCGGTAGGCCGGGATGCCATAGGTCATCATCCCGCCGGGCAGGGGCATGCGCTCGAACACGGTGACCTGGTAGCCGCGCTGGGCCAGGCGCAGCGCCGCAGTGAGGCCGCAGGGCCCGGCCCCGACGACGGCTACCTGGATATCCTTCTCGCGGGCCAGCTTCGGCGGGGTCCAGGGCTCGGCGTAGTACCGGTCGGCCATGAAGCGCTTGACCTGGCGGATGGCGATGGGCTCGTCGATCTGGCCGCGGCGGCAGCGGGCCTCGCAAAAGGCCGGGCAGACCCGGCCGCAGATCATGGCAAAGGGGTTGGCGTCGCGGTGCACGGCCAGGGCCTCGGCGTAGCGACCCTGGGCGACCAGGGCCAGGTAGGCCGGGGCATCGACGCCGGCCGGGCAGGCGCTGGTGCAGTTGGCCCGCACCAGCATCTGGCAGGAGGCCGCCGGGCAGCGGGCCTCGCGGATGTGGATCCAGAACTCTTCCTCAAAGTGGCGCAGCGCCGACAGGACCGGCGAGGGTGCAAGCTGCCCCAGCGCGCAGAGCGAGCCCTTCTGCATGCCCTCTGCCAGCTCGCGGATGCGCTCGATGTCCTCGGGAACGCCCTTGCCGGCGGTGATGCGCTCCAGGATCTCCAGCAGGCGCGTGCTGCCGATGCGGCAGGGCGGGCACTTGCCGCACGACTCGTCGCAGACGAACTTCATAAAGTACTTGGAAAACTCCACCATGCAGGTGGTCTCGTCGGCCACGATCATGCCGCCCGAGCCCATGGTGGCCCCGGCGGCGCGCAGGGAGTCAAAGTCCACCGGCGTGTCCAGATAGGACTCGGGCAGGCAGCCGCCCAGCGGCCCGCCGGTCTGCACGGCCTTGAACTTCTTGCCACCTTGGATGCCGCCGCCGACGTCGTAGATGATCTGGCCCAGGGTGATGCCCATGGGCACCTCGACCAGGCCGGTGCGGTTGACCATGCCCGTCAGGGCAAAGACGGCCGTGCCCGGGCTGCCCTCGGTGCCCAAGCCCTTGAACCAGTCGGCCCCCAGGCGGATGATGCGCGGGGTGTAGGCATAGCTCTTGACGTTGTTGACGTTGCTGGGCTGGCCCCACAGCCCGGCCACCGCCGGGTAGGGCGGCCGGGGCCAGGGCTGCCCGCGCTCGCCCTGGATGGAGGCCATCAGCGCCGTCTCCTCGCCGCAGACAAAGGCCCCCGCCCCCTCCTTGATGTGGATCTCGAAATCGAACCCGGAGCCAAGGATGTTCTGGCCGAGGAGGCCGGCCTCGTGGGCCTGCGCCATGGCAATGCGCAGGCGCTTGATGGCCAGGGGGTACTCGGCGCGGCAATAGATGTAGCCGGCCTGCGCCCCGATGGCATAGCCGGCGATGATCATGCCCTCGAGTAGGGAGTGCGGGTCGCCCTCCAGGATGGAGCGGTCCATGAAGGCCCCCGGGTCGCCCTCGTCGGCGTTGCAGATGACGTACTTGGGCCAGCGCGGCGTCTTGCGCGCCAGGCCCCACTTGGTGCCGGTGGAGAAGCCGCCGCCGCCGCGGCCGCGCAGCCCCGAACGCACCATCTCGTCGATCACCGCCTCCGGGGCCATGGCCAGCGCCTTCTCCAGGGCGCAGTAGCCATCCAGCGCCAGGTAGTCTTCAAGCGACTCCGGGTCGATCAGCCCGCAGTTGCTCAGGACGATGCGCAGCTGCTTCTGGTGGAAGGAGATCTTCTCCTTGCTCTCGGGGTCGACGAAGGAGAGCGATTGCAACGAGTAGCCGTTCTGCTCCACGACCACCGGGACGACCTCGCCGACGACGATACCCCTCTGCAGGGGCGCGCCGTCCAGGTAGGAGGCCACGATCTCGGCGATGTTCGCGTCGGTGGCCCGACCGTAGTTCACCCGCGGCCGGCCGCGCGCCTGCAGCTCGACCATCGGCTCATACGAGCACATGCCGACGCAGCCGACCTGGCTGATCACCGCCTCCATCCCGCGCCGGCGCACCTGGTCCTCGATCGCCGCCAGCGCCTCGGCAGCGCCGGCGGCCAGCCCGCAGGTGCCCATGCCGACGGTGATGTACAGGTCGGCGTCGAGCTTCTGCTGCCAGCGGGCGCGGGCCTCTGCCCTGGTTGCGGCGAGCCCTTCGATCACTGTAACCGCCATCGATCACCTCTACGCGCCCTCTTCGGGCGGAACCACCTGCTTCTTGACTTTGCGCAGCAGCGAGTCGGGCAGCATGCGCCCCGTGACCTGCCCGTCCATGACCACCACCGGGGCCAGGGCGCAGGAGCCCATGCAGTAGACGATCTCCACCGTGAGCTCCCCATCGGCCGTGGTCTCGCCCGGGGCCACGCCAAACTCCTGCCGAACCGCGCTCAACAGGCCCGGCGCCCCCTTGACGTGGCAGGCCGTGCCGTCGCACAGCTTGAGCACGTGCCGGCCGCGCTTCTCCAGGTAGAACTGGGCGTAGAAGGTGGCCACGCCGTAGACCTTGCTCAGGGGGACGCCCAGGCGGCTGGAGATGCGCTGCAGCACTTCCACCGGCAGGTAGCCGTAGACCTCCTGGGCCTTTTGCAGGGCCGGGATCAACGCCCCCAACTGGCCGGCGTACTGCTCGAAGATAGGGTCCAACAGGGCAAGGTCAACCGGGGCATCGCTGGCTGTGCTCATGCGCCGACCTCCTGGCAAAGACGGTCCTTCGTGAACAAATCCACAGACGGGCGGGCTGCGGCGATTATAGCACAGCGGCAGCACAGCGTCAAAAGCAGGGCCTGGGATCCGGACGGAAATGTCGGCGCACCACGAACGGTCTCTCCGGTGGGCATCCCTGCGGCACAGGCAGTCTCCGGCCGGCAGCCGTCGGCGTCAGGGCGCCGTCGCCCCGTCGAGCTCCCGCGCCCGCTTCAGGGCGGCGATGGCCACCTCGAGCATCCCGTCGTCGGGCGGGCGCGTGGTCAGGCGCTGCAGGAGCAGGGCCGGCGCGAGCAGCGCCCGCACCACCGGCCGCTCGAAATGCGCCGCTCCCAGGCGCATCAGCTCGTAGGCCACCGCGGCGATCACCGGCACCAGCAGGATGCGCGAGGCCAGCCGCCAGCCAAAGGGCAGCCCGTTGAAAGGGACCAGCAGGGGGATGGAGAGCACCACCACCAGCAGCAGGAAGGCCGTGCCGCAGCGGGTGTGGGCCGTGCCGAACGGCCGCACCCCCTCCACGTCGAGCGCCGCCCCCGCCTCCAGGGCGTTGACGGCCTTGTGCTCGGCCCCGTGGTAGGCAAAGACACGCTTCAGGTCGGGGAGCTGGGCGATCAGCACAAAGTACAGGAGCACGAGCACCAGCCGGATGACGCTCTCCAGCAGTGCCTGCACCCAGACCTCCTGCGCCATGCGCGAGAGGAGCAGCGGCACGACGAAGAAGAGCCCGATGCCCAGGGCCAGCGCCAGCACGACGACCACCACCATCGTGCCGGTGCCCACCTGCGCCGGCTTGTCGGCGCCTTTCTCCTCCCCCGCCGGGGCGGAGGACGCGGCCGGCTCTTGCAGCGCCACGTTGGCGGAAAAGTTCAGCGCGCGCACGCCCAGCTTCAGCGTCTCCCACAGGCTGGACAGGCCCCGCAGAAAGGGCCAGCGCCAGGCCCCGCCGGGCAGCGCCACCCGCTCCTCGTGCATGACGATCTCCCCCGCCGGTGCCCGCACCGCGATGGCCATGCCCTGCCGGCCGCGGATCATCACCCCCTCCAACAACGCCTGCCCGCCATAGTGCCACGCGCTCATCGCCCCTCCTCCGCCGTGTAGCGCACCCACGAGTCCGGCGACTCATAGACCTCCACGTAGGCCAGCCGCACCGGAGCGCCGGCCAGGGCCTCCTCCAGCCACCCGTGGATGACCCGCGCCAGGTTCTCCGTGGAGGCGTTCATCCGGTCGAACGGCGCCACATCGTTGATGCAGCGGTGGTCCAGCCGGCCCAGCACGTCCTCCCTGAGGATGCGCTTGAGGTCGGTGAAGTCATAGGCCAGCTCGATCTCGTTCAGCCGGCCCGCCTCCAGCGCCGCCACTACCTCCCAGCGGTGTCCGTGGAGGGCCTCACACTTGCCCTGGTAGCCCCGCAGGTAGTGGGCGGCGTCGAAATGGTCGCGGACGTGGATGCGGTACATGGGACAACACCTCCTCATGTCCAGTGCCAGGGCCGGCCGCACACCACCGCCAGGGCCCGGCGTGGAGCGTGATGCGCAAGAAGCCCGCCACCCCGTCACGGCCGAATCGGCAGCCGTCGGGAGAAGAACCCGGAATGCGTAGGAACAACCCGCCAGCTTACGCCGCCGCCCGCAGCCACAGCCGCGCCGCGTTCCCCCCCAGGATCGCCTGGCGGTCGGCCTCCTCCAGCGGGAGCTGCTCCAGGTGCCGCAGGTAGGTGCGCGGGCGGATCAGCGGGTAGTCGCTGGCCAGCAGGATGCGCTGCGCCCCGACGAGTTGCACGGCCACCGCCACGATGCGCCACCGGTACAGGTAGGGCGAGGCAGCCATGTCGTAGCAGACGTTCTGCAGCGCCTGGGCCACCTCGGGCATCAGCTCGTAAAAGGGCAGCCCACCGCCCCAGTGGGCGCAGACGATGCGCAGATCGGGAAAGCTCTGCGCCAGGGCGACGACGTGGCGGGGGATGGTCTGCCCCTTGCCGTGGTACTCGTGGCCAAGCGGCTCGCTGGTGTGGGTCAGGAGCGGCCAACCCCACTGCTGCAGGACCTCGGCCAGCGGGGCCAGCAGGTCGCGGTCGGCCAGCGAAAAACCCTGCCCGTCGGGGAAGAGCTCGCCCAGGCCGCGCAGGCCGGCCTGCAGGCAGCGCTCCAGCTCCTGGGCGGCGGCGGGGCCGGCCCGCGGCTGCACCGCGGCCATGCCGATCAGCCGCTCCGGGTAGCGCCGCACGCAGTCGATGAGGTAGTCGTTGTGCTCGCGGCAGAGGCCCTGGTCGGCCCAGGCAAAGCCGCAGGCCACGGCGCGGTCCACGCCGTCCAGGTCCATCACGGCGACGAGGTCCTCGGCCGTGGCCGTGCGCGCCCGCGGATCCTCGTAGAGCTGGCAGAACCAGGCGTCGCGGGCGCGGTAGCGTTCGCGCTCGGAGCACACCGCCGGGGGAAAGATGTGCGTGTGGGCATCGATGATCACGCCGGCCCCTCCTACCAGGCCACCACCATGGCGATGGCCACCGTGCGCTCGTGGGAGAGGCTGACGGCAAAGCTGCCCAGGCCCAGCTCCGCGGCGCGGGCAGCGGCCCGGCCGCGCAGGCAGAGGAGCGGCCGGCCGCGCCGGTCGGAGAGCACCTCGACCTCGCGCCAGCCCACCCCGCGGCGACCCGTGCCGAGCGCCTTCATGGTGGCCTCTTTCGCCGCGAAGCGCGCGGCCAGCTCGGGCGGCCGGCCGCGGCAGAGGAGCTGCTCGGCCGGCGTGTAGATACGGTCGAGGAAGCGCCGGCCGTGGCGGCGCAGGACGGCCTCCAGGCGAGCGATCTCGACCAGGTCGACGCCGACTTGCAGGTTCATCAGATCTCCATCTCGTACACCCGGTATCGCCGCAGCGGCTTCACCCCCAGCCGCCGCAGGGCGTTGTTCATGGCGACGTTGTCCTCCAGCACATAGTTGATCTCCAGGCGGGTGCAGCGCGGCGACAGCGCCTCGTAGGTGCGCCGGTAGAGCAGGGCGTCCACCGCCTTGCGCTGGTAGGCCGGCACCACCCCCAGCGCCCACATGCGGTACTGCCGGACCCGCGGCAGCCCCCACAGCAGCTTCAGCCAGCCGAAGGGCAGCAGCCGGCCGTTCATCCCCCGCAGCAGCGTGTTCACGTCGGGCAGGGAGATGGCAAAGCCGATGGGCCGGCCGTCCGGCCCCGCGGCGATGAGCACCGCCTGCGGGTCGACGATCTGCTTCAGGTCGCGGGCCAGCGCCCGCCCCTCGGCCTCCGTCACCTCGTAGTAGCCCCAGTTGCTGCCGACGGCCTGGTTGCTCAGGCGGACGATCGTGGCCACGTCCTCCTCCAGCCGCCGCATGTCCAGCGCCCGGACGGTGACGCCGAGGTGCTCCTGCACATAGTCGGTCATGGTTAGATACCGCTCGGGGATCTGGTAACCCTCGTCGGCGTCGGCATAGTACACCAGCAGGTCCTTGGCCTTCTCCAGGCCAAAGGCCATCAGCTGGCGGTTGTAGTAGGGCGGGTTGTAGGGGGCCATGATGACCGGTGGCGGCGTGAACCCCTCCACCACCAGCCCCCACTCCTGCGAGATAAAGCTCCAGGGGCCGCGCATCACCTCCATGCCGCGCTCCCGCAGCCAGGAGCGGGCCGTCTCCAAGAGCAGGCGGGCCGCCTCGTCGTCGTCCACGCACTCGTAGCAGCCGAAGAGGCCGATGGGCTGCCCCCAGGCGGCCACGCCCAACCGGTCCACGAAGGGAGCGATCCGCCCCACAGCCTGCCCGCACTCCACCAGCAGGAAGAGGGCGTGATCGCAGTGCGCCAGCGTGGCGTTGCGGTCCGGATCGAAGTAGGCCCACTGCTCGCGGCGCAGCGGCGGCACCCAGTTGGGGTCGTCGCGGTAGAGCCTGTAAGGCACCTCGATGAAGCGACGCAGGTCGGACCTGGACGTGACCGGGACGATCTCCATGTTCAACCTCCGGCCGGCAGGACCGCTGTTGGACGCAAAGGCGCAAGGGCGTAAAACGTAAGGGCGTTCGCTGCTCAGGGCCGGCCCACGCCGTAGTAGCGAAAGCCCAGCCGGCGCATCTCGGCCGGCTCGTAGACACTGCGCCCGTCCAGCAGCACCGCCGGCTGGTGCATCAGGTCGCGCACCCGCTCCATGTTGAGCTGTTTGAACTCGTTCCACTCGGTGACGACGAGCAGGGCGTCGGCCCCCTTGACGGCGTCGTAGGGGGTGGCGCAGTAGGTCACCCAGGGCATCAGCGCCTCGGCGGCGGCCATGGCCGCCGGGTCATAGGCCTTGACCTGGCCGCCCAGTTCGTGTACGCGGGAGAGGATGTCGATGGAAGGGGCATCGCGCATGTCGTCGGTGTTGGGCTTGAACGACAGGCCCAGCACGCCGATCGTCCGGCCGTCCAGATCGCCGAGCATCTCCACCAACTTGTCCACGAAGCGCCGGCGGGCGTCGGCGTTGATCTCCATCACCGCCTGGAGGAGTTGCGGATGGCAGTCCTGCTCCTCCGCCATGTAGGCCAGGGCGCGCACGTCCTTGGGGAAACAACTCCCACCATAACCGATCCCGGCATTGAGGAAGTGGGCCCCGATGCGCTTGTCCATGCCCATGCCGCGGGCGACCTCCCGGATATCGGCCCCCAGCCGTTCGCAGACGTGGGCCATCTCGTTGATGAAGGAGACGCGCGTTGCCAGGAAAGCGTTCGAGGCGTACTTGATCATCTCGGCCGTGCGCAGGTCGGTGATGATGACCGGGGCGTTCAGCGGGGCGTGCAGCTCGGCCACCCTCTCGGCCGCGGCGCGGTCCACCGCCCCCAGGACGATGCGGTCGGGGTTGAAGGAGTCGCTGACCGCCGAGCCCTCGCGCAGGAACTCGGGGTTGGAGACGACGGCAAAGCTGGCCGGGTCGGCGTACTGGCTCAGGATCTCGGTCACCAGGTCGCCGGTGCCGATGGGCACGGTGCTCTTGTTGATGATCACCGTATAGCCGCGCAGGTGGGGGCCGATGGACTCGGCGGCCATGCGCACGTACTTGAGCTCGGCGGACCCGTTCTCGGCCATGGGGGTGCCGACGCAGATGAAGATAAAGTCCGCGCCGGGCACGGCCTCCTCGTAGCTGGTCGTAAAGTGCAGCCGGCCGGCGGCGGCGTTGCGGACGATCAACTCCTCCAGCCCCGGCTCGTAAAAGGGCGGCTTGTTCTGCCGCAGCAGCTCGACCTTGCGCTCGTCGATCTCCACACACCACACCTCGTTCCCCAGGTCGGCGAAGCACACCCCGGTCACCAGGCCGACGTAGCCCACACCGATCACGCTGAGCTTGGCCATGATCTACCTCCTACAGGAATGGATTGTACCTGCGCTCGTACCCGATGGTCGTCTGCGGGCCATGCCCCGGGTGGACCACCAGCCCTTCGTCCAGCGGCAGCACCACCTCCTCCAGGCTGCGGACGAGCGTCTCCATGTCCCCCCCCGGCAGGTCGGTCCGGCCGACCCCCAGGTGGAAAAGGGTATCGCCGCTGAAGAGGACGCCGTGCCCGAGCAGGCAGATGCCGCCGGGCGTGTGACCGGGCGTGTGCAGCACGGTGAAGGAGAGGTTTCCCACCGCGACCGTATCGCCGCCGCGCAGCAGGCGCGTCGGCCGGCAGGGCTCGCGGCGCAGCCCCAGCAGGGCGGAAAAGTCGTGCTGCGACGTGTAGAGCATGGGCCCATCCAGCTCGTGCACTGCCAGCGGGGCCCCGGTCGCCCGGACCAGCTCGGCGTTGCCGACGATGTGGTCGTAGTGGCCGTGGGTGTTCAACACCAGGGCGATCTGGAGCCCCAGCTCCGCGGCGCGCTCCAGGATGGGGGGCACCTCCCCCCCCGGATCCACCACCATCGCCTGGCGGGTCTCCGGGCACCCGACCAGGTAGCAGTTGGTCTGAAATAGCCCCACCACGAGCACGTCCAGGATCAATTCTGCCATGGCATCCTACTCCGCGATGAGCGAGACGTTGGCCACCCAGCTCAGGTAATCGTGGCCCGAGGCCAGCAGCTCCACGCCGGTCAACAGGACCGGCCGCGGCTGGATATTGAGCAGCTCTAGCTCCCAGTGCTGCCAGCGATAGTGCGGGGACGAATGGGTCTCCCCCTGGAACTGGCTGGGAAAGGCGGTCTTGGTATCGGCGCTGGCATAGTAGTAGAAGCCGTACCAGTACTGCCGGTCGTTGCCCTCGGCGTCCTGGTAGCTGATACGCACATTGAAAGGATAGTCCACGCCCAGGGTGCCGCCGCCTCCCGTGCTCTGCAGGTTGATGCGCAGGTCGAACGACAGCCGCACCGAGCGGTAGGGGGAGACATCCTCCCTGAGGGACTGCGAGAGGATCCCCTGGCAGCGGTCGGTCAGCCCGCCGCGGCGCTCCAGCCCGACGGCCCAGGCCAACCGGCCGTCGACCTCCTGCGGCTCGAGGCGGTAGGTGGCGTCGACCACACCGCCGTCCTGGGCCTGGTCCGACCGGAAGGACCAGGGCGGCAGGTCGCCGTCGAAGCTGCCGTTCTGCAGGAGCGCCCAGCGGGCCGGCTCCACGACCGGCGTCCCGCCGGCCCCGACCACGGCCTTCTCGTCGGCCCCGACCAGGGTGACCGCACCGCCCGGGCCGGTCGTGACCTGGGCCCGGCCCTGGCGCACGGCGATCTCGGTGGGCTCCGCCCTCAGCAGGTAGCTCCCCCCCGGCTCCAGTGCCACGGCGACCCCGCCGGGCAGGCGCACGGAGAAGCGGCTCTGCCGGTACTGGCCGACCTGGGCGACGCCCAGCAGAACCTGCCCGGAGGCCAGGTCCAGCACGACCTCCTGCGACTGCGACGAGTAGAGGGTCGCCTGCAGCCGGCTCAGGGTGACCCGCGTGCCGGCATAGAGCTGCACGGTGCTCTTGTCCCACAGCATCACCAGGGCCACCGCCCCCGGCGGGGCTCCGTGCTCCACCTGGATCGTCTCCCCCTCCCGCAGCGCCACCTTCTGCCCCGGCGGCACGGCGATGGCCTGGACCTCCTGCGCGTGGATCAGCGAGACCGGGCTGGCGTTGGCCACCAGGATCGTGCCCTCCGGCGACCCCACGATGGTGGCCCGCAGGCTCCACAGGCCGTAGCCGGCCAGGGCGCACACGGCGACAAAACCGACCATGGCGCCGCCCAGGATCCACCAGGCCAGGCGCGCCGTGGCCGCCGGGCTGCGGGTGGGCGTCAGATTGGACGAGGCCGTCTGGGATGCCATCGCGCGCTGTTCCTTCAGCGGGCCAGCCGGTACAGTCCACAGGAGCGGGCCGTGGCCACGGCCTCCCGGTACTCGGCCTGGTGCAGCGGGCGCTGCAGGACCGGATCGCTCCCGGCCCGGTAGCACGGCCGGTACTGGGCCATCACATTGACGTAGGTGGCGGGCGATAGTTCCTCCGCCAGGAAGCGCATGACCACGGCGGTGCCCGCCAGCCCCCCGGGCAGCACCAGGTGGCGGACGATGAGCCCGCGCCGGGCCACACCATGCGCATCCACCTGCAGGTCGCCCACCTGCCGGTGCATCTCCCGCAGGGCCCGCCGGTTGACCTGGGGGTAGTGCTCCACCAGCGAGTAGCGCCGGGCGATCTCCTCATCGGCGTACTTGGCGTCGGGCATGTAGATGTCCACGACGCCGTCCAGCAGGCGCAGGGCCGGCATGGCGTCGTAGCCGCCGCTGTTATAGACCAGCGGGATGGACAGGCCGGCCCGGGCGGCGACGGCCAGCGCGGCCAGCACCTGCGGCACGACGTGGCTGGGGGTGACCAGGTTGATGTTGTGGGCGCCGGCCCGCTCGAGCCGCAGCATCATCGCCGCCAGCTCCTCCACCTCGACCTCGACCCCCTCGCCGAGCTGACTGATCTCATAGTTCTGGCAGTACTGGCAGTGCAGGCTGCAATGGGTGAAAAAGATCGTCCCCGAGCCGCCCCAGCCCACCAGCGGCGGCTCCTCGCCAAAGTGCAGGTGGGCGCTGCTGACGACGGCGCGCCGGCCGGTGCGGCACTCGCCGCGCTCGTCGGCCAGGCGGTTGACGCCGCAGACGCGCGGGCACAGCCGGCACCTCTCCAGCATACGCCAGGCCGCCTCCGCCCGCCGGCCCAGCTCGCCGCTGGCCAGCAGAGCGCGGTAGGCGGGCCAGGTCGGCTCCTGCTCGCTCAACGCCACTCCTCGGGCCACCGGTCCGGCCCGTGCACGGGGGCATTGTACTACAGGGCGCGCCGGGGCGCAAACATGGGGGCAAAGGGGCAGGCAGCACGGGGCCCGCGTCCGCCTGAGCGAACGCGCCCCCAGGACGCCACGGGTAGGAAGCCGCTCGTGTCGGGGAACCGGCTACTCCAATGGGGGCACGCTGTACTCGCCATACCAGGCGTGAAAGTGCGGCGGCAGGTGGTCACCACCGCGACCTCGATATCGCCGTGGTGGGAACGACCGCCCAGCCCCAGATTCGCCGCCCTACTCCCCTTTCACCGCCCCGCCCCCCGCAGGACCAGGGGCAGGTACACGCTGTAACCTTCCCCGGCCCGGGCCGGCCGCGAGACGTTCCCGGCCCGGTCGCGGAACTGGGCATAGACCTGCCCCTCCGTCGGGGTAAAGACCGCCGTGTGGGTATAGCCCACCCAGGGGGCCAGCGGCAGGCCGGCCGTGTCGCCGGCCAGGCGCATCCAGCCCACCCCACTGTTGTCATCCGCCGCGCTGAGCCGCAGCGTCACCGTGGCCGGCCCCGCGGCTACGATCCACGCCGAGCCGGTCGGCGAGACCGGGTCGTAGACGATGCTGTCCAGGTAGTCGCCGTAGACCACCCCGGCGGCGTCGCGGTAGCGGGCATAGACGGCGGTGGGCACGGTGTAGGGCAGGGTGGTGCTGAGCGTCCAGGGGTGGGTAAGGTGGTACTGCTCCCAGGCTGCCCCGCCGAAGCCGGCGTCGTTGGAGAGCAGCATCGCGCTGACGTGCGGCGCCGACAACGTCAGGGTGACGGCGGCCCGGTTGGTATAGCTGTAGCCGGCGTCGATGAGCAGGCCAAAGCCCACCGGCACGGGCGGCACCGTGGGCAGCGGCGTCGGGCTGGGGCCCGGCAGCGGCGTGGGCAGCGGCAGGGGCGGAGGCGGCGCGGCCGGCACGGTGCTCGTGAGGCCGGCCCAGAAGCCACTCCCGAGGAGGTAGCTGGCGCTGCCGGCGGGGTCCGCCCCGGAAGCCGCCGACTGGCCGGCCGTGTCGCCCAGGCGGAACGTACCGCCCCCGCGGAGCCCGCCCCCCGCGGCCACCGCCGCCGGGGCCAGCGCGTAGGGGCCTGCCGCCGTGTCGCTGATCGCCAGGCAGCCGCTGATCTGCGCCAGAAAGCCGCTCCCGCCGCCGAAGCCGGCGCCGCTCCCCGCCGCCGGCTGGCCCACCGCCGAGGTCAACAGGAAGCTTGTCGAGCTCAGGCCGGCCGTGCCGGCCGCGTCCACGGCGGTGGCGCAGAGGCGAAAGGAGCTCCCGTGCGGCGGCGGCGGCGAGAGCTCCAGCTCGATGTCGTCGCCGGCCGCGGCCACGTTGCCGGCGCGGTCGCGCACCTGGGCCTGGACGGTCACGGTGCGGCCATCCAGCGGCGGCAGGCTCCACTCCGCCTGGGCGCGGTACGGCTGCCAGGGCGACCACTCCAGCCCGTTGTTGGAGAAGCGCATCTCCCCCAGGCCGCTGGCGCCATCGCTGGCGGAGAGCTCCAGGCGCACGGCCACGCCGTAGGCCGTGGGAGCGCCGCCGTTGATGGCAAAGGAGGGCACGGCCGGCGCGGTGGCGTCGTAGCGCAGGACGAAGAGGGTGGCCGGCGCCGGCTCGCGCCCGGCCTGGTCGCGCGCGCTCAGGCGCAGGTAGTAGGCGCTGCCGCTGGCGAGGGGCGCCGGGGCATAGCCCGGGCCGGCCGTGTAGGC
>CAZTIG010000042.1:0-40936 GCA_964613665.1 uncultured Chloroflexia bacterium | reverse complement strand
CGACTGGACCAGTTTGGGTGAAAGCTCATGGACCAGTATAGCCCGAAAGATGACAAGGCTGGCCATGAAGGCTGCGCTTGCACGACCCGCGCCTGCACCGGGCACTGCCGCCTGGCTACCCCCCGGGATCCGGCGGCGGCCTTTGTCCAGTATGAAGCGGACCACCCGCGGCCCCCGGCGGCCCCGGCCCAGGCCCTCCCGGGTGAGCCGCAGAAAAAGGGCCGGGCCAAAAGCAACCAGCATGCTGCCAAGCCGAAAAAGAGCTGCTTCGGCTACAAGGCCAAGACCTTCAACGTCGTCAACGACCGCCTCTTTACCTTCTGGCCCCTCTCCGGCCCCTTTGTCCCGGCCAACCGCAACGATCACCTGCAGACGCTCCCGGGCCTGCGTGACCTGCGCCGGCGTTTCCCCCAGCTGCAGATTGGGAAAGTGTTGGGCGACGCCGGCGAGGGGTTTGACGAGGTGCTGCGCTTCGTCCATCACGACCTCCACGCCATGCGCACCATCAAGCCGCGCCATGCCCCGGAAGACCAGGACCCCCTGGTCTGCCTGCGCCGCGGCTTTGACGCGCGCGGGCGGCCCCTTTGCCCGCACGGCTACCGCCTGACCTTCAACGGCCACGACTACCGCGACCACGATAGCTGCTGGGTCTGCCGCCAGCGCTGCCTCCGTCACCCGCAACCCGACATCCAGCCGCAGCCCGCCACGCCCCAGGACGCCGCGCCCCTGGCCCCACCGGACTGTCCTTACCAGGACGCGGCCCATCCCACGGGCTATGTCCGCCATGTCCGCGAGGAACTCCCCGATGGCACCGTCCGCCTGGCCCGCGACTTCCCCGTCGGTTCGCCTACCTGGCGGCTGCGCCTCGGCCGCCAGAGCTACGCCGAGAGCCGCAACGCCAGCCAGTACCGCCGCGACCTGACCCGCTCGCCCTGGTTCGGCCGCGCCAACAGCGCCACCGCCCATACCCTGGGCGACATCCTCTCCCTGGCCAGCAACGTCGTCCGCTTCATCCGCGAAGCCACCGCCGCCGCGGCCGGGATGACGCCCGGCATCTGAACAGGGCGGTCCAGGTGGCCTCCTCTGCGACCGCCCGTAGATTCGGGAAGCCAATTGCAGCATCCCCCACCGCTGTCGGCCGGTAGCCGACGGCACGGCGGCCCATACCCTCGAACAGCCCGTCCCCCTGCCCAATGATGCCAGCCGGTCGGCTTCCCCTTCGTTTCAGCCGCTTTTCAACCTGCACCTCGCCGCGTGAAAGGAGCCAGACGGACTTGTTGCGCAGCCAACAGGCCATCCCGCCGGACTTGTTGCGCGAAAGCCCCCGGTTGGAAGCGCAAGCGGCGAAAGGATCAAAAACAACGTCCCGCAGCAGCACCTATCCTCATGGTCATGGCTACTTTCCCTCGGGGACTTACTGCGCTATCCCCAAGAGGCAAGATGCAGGAGGCAGGATGCGGGAAACGACTCTGCGAGAGTCCTCTGCGTAGCCTCACCCCGCCGCCCTGCTCCTCCACCCACACCCCACCCTTCCTATTGGAGCCGCGCCCGCTCTTGTTGCACCCCCCGCCCAGGCATGGTACAATCTCAGGTAGAGCAGTTCGCGTCGAGAGGATCGACCCATGCCCTCCACCTTCCCGTCTCAGGATTTCGTCGCCAAGTGGCGCAAGGTTGGGCTAAAGGAGAGCGCACCCTCACCAACCTCTACAACCGGCGTCCCACCTGGCTGCAGCTGGCGCCTGAGAAGCTGGACGAGGCGGTATTGGACGCGTATGGGTGGCCGCACGAGCTGAGTGATGAAGAGATTCTGGAGCGGTTGCTGGAGTTGAATCTGCAGCGGGCGGGATGAGGCGAGTAGCTAGACAGGCAGAGGAGCGCGTGGCGGCAAGCTGGACGTTGGGTGAAAAGGCGGCGGCTTGACTGGGAGAACACGGATAATCTGGAGGAGAAGTCTATGAGGAACAGTCGAAATACCTGCACGGTCATCATCCTGACCATGCTTGGGGGCGTATTTACAATTGCCGGCTGTGCAGCGCCCGTTTCCCCATCTACATCTATTCCAACAGAAACGCGAGCCATGGCAATCCCAACACAGGAGCTGCCATTACCCACAGCCACTCCCTTACCCATTCCCGCCACGATTCCCCTGTTCCTGGTTCCCGAAACAGACAGGGCAGGGCCACGATGCCAACTCTCCGCACCCTTGACAGAGATTGTCGACTCCAATGGGCAGGTACTGCAATCACAACCCCATTCTTTCGGTGCCTGGATTATTCCTCAAGTTCGTATCGGGGTCAGCGGCGCGGCGCTGTACCAGGGGGACCTGACCTGGGTTCACCTGCTCGCCGAGCTGCCACCGGAAGCGAGCTTGATTGAGGATGCCGGGCCTGCCTTTGTTGCGCGGGTACCGCTTTCCAATACGGTCAAGTACTTGGCACTACCATCCCGAGATCCTATCATTCTGCTGTACCTGGACCCCTCCAGGGCGGCGCGCGGAGCAGGATGGCATTTGGCCTGGGGACGGGCCGATGAGCAGCGGTTCGTTGTTGAACGGCTAGAGCGATTGGACGGATTGCTGCGAGATACGCCTGAGGAGGCACGCAGCGACGCTGTACAGACGGTGGGGGCATATCCTGAAGTCCCGTCAGCAGCATTGGCTGACGAGCAGACCTACCTGGCCCAGGATATGGAAGGAAACTGGCTGTTGGTTGATGCTCCTCCCAATCAGGCTTCTCGACCATCGCCAACATGGTTTTTCGACAAGGTGGCCGGAGAATTCATCAACGCAGCGGACGCGGCGCCCGATTTGGCTGGACTGACGAAGCAGTGGGATGACGAACGTGTCGCCTATACAGCCGGCACGTACGTGGTTGGGTGGTGGGAAGGCAGGTTCGTGTTCAATCCGGAGATAGAGAAACTCCGCTTCAGTTGGGGCATTTTCACACCGACCACGCCAATGGAGGCAGGACGGATATACCAGGAAACGGGCAAGTTGGTACTTCCCATTGATCCAAGCCTTGCACCGGATGGCCGGATTGTCTTCTCCCCTCGCAGTGGTGGCTACGCACCGATGTTCACCTTCTGGGATATACCCGCGGGCACGCCACTTCTTTCGCCGATTGCTGGAACCTACAGTCACTTCATCGCTGCAAAATGCTACGCGACCGACTGGCCTGTTTCGGGTGTCATGATACTCTCGTCTGATGGCCGCTATCTATTCGTATTCATCACGGGGCTTCGGGATGATGTGCCGAATTGGGAGAAAGTGGGGGAACCTGTTGCCATAGGACAGACGATCATATACGCGCGGGGAAAAGTGGACTGTCGGGAAGGCGATGCCCAGGCAATCATGTATCTTCTGGACAACAACAAAGAGATAGTGAATCTGGATTTCGGCAGCTTGGCAGTAGACGAGACTAGTGGCTTGCTGCTCTATCTCCTGCGCGCCCCACTTGGCACTTGTGTCCATCATTTCATTCCGGCAAATCGGGCAGTTCACCCTCGATGACACGTATTCATGCCGGCCCCAGCGGTTCAGCGGCTCGCGGATAATGTGGATGTGGTCGGCCTCTCCGTCGTGGTTCACCAACCAAGTTGGGTAACCCTGACAGCCGGGCGCACCGATGCGTCCCCAACGGCGCACGACGACCAGCTGTCTCAGCAGATCGCGCTACAGCGTCAGGGATAGTGCCGCCAGCGTTGCGTTCCAGGTCGATGCTGCGTAGGTAAACAACCAGAGGACTCTTCGCATGAAGCGATGACAACTATGGGGAAATCGGAGAGAGAGGCAGCGGGAAACGGACTGCTTGACAAGCCGGCGAAAAACGGCTATGATTTCTCCTGCCAGACCTCGGAGGCTGCGGACGCATCTGCAACGGACTTCCGCTCCCCAAAGGAGCCCTGCGAGTGCAACGGACTTCAGGTCGAGGAGGTTTCGAGCAACCACTACATCTAGTGGTTGTGAGGGGTCGGAACCACTACATCTAGTGCCGGAGACGAAAATCTCCCGAAAAGTCTTAAAATCCGCTCCGGATTCACTCCGGGTGTGGGTTCGAATCCCACCTTCGGCACAAAGCCAAGATATAGTAAAGGTACTGCGGCTCTTGGGATAACCTCTCCTCGCATACCCAATACGTCCTTTCACTTACACGCTCAGACACCCCAAAAGGCAGCGGACTCGCGGACTATGCCCTCCCCGGCCAGTGCAGCGGACTACAGAAAAGTGCACTTGCCAAAGGAGGGCAACCGATGAGAACCGACAGTCCGATGCACCGCTACCTGACTGGTTTCCAACTCCATTGCACGGCAGAGGATGATATGATGAAGCGAGAAGGAATCGCAGTGAGTCTCTGGACAAAAGTGCAGCGATACCCAGGCCTTGGCCTCGTCCTGCTGGCATTTGTCGCCTTTGTCGCGCTGGGGCTGCCTGACGGCCTCCTCGGCGTCGGCTGGCCGTCGATCCGGGCCGGCTTCTCCATTCCACTGGACGCCATCGGCATGTTGCTGACCGCATCTGTGGCCGGCTACATGACCTCGAGCTTCGCCAGCGGTTTCCTGCTCTCACGGGTGGGCGTGGGCCGCGTTCTTGCAGCCAGTTGCTTCCTCACCGGGTTGGCGCTGATCGGATATACCCTTGTCCCGCAGTGGTGGATCATGGTCTTGCTGGGCGTGTTCGCCGGGCTGGGGGCCGGCGCGATCGACGCCGGACTCAATACCTATGTCGCGGCGCACTTTGGCGAAGGGCTGATGCAGTGGCTGCATGCCTGCTGGGGCGTCGGCATTACGGCCGGCCCGATCATCATGACGCTCGGGCTGACGGCCCTGCATACGTGGCGGTTTGGCTACCGGGTTGTCGGTGGTTTTCAGATCGCCCTGGCGGCTTGTTTTGTGCTGACGCTGGCCATGTGGAACCGGAGCGGTGCGCCAGCGGGCAGCGGGGCGGAGAAGCGACTGACGGATTACAGGACGCCGATCGGAGAGACGCTGCGGCAGCCGCAAGTGTGGCTGAGCATGGTGCTGTTCTTCCTGTACGTCGGCGCCGAGGGCTCGCTGGGAACCTGGACCTACACGCTGCTGACCGAGTCGCGCGGGGTCGATAGGACGCTGGCCGGGTTCTTTGCGAGCAGCTACTGGTTTACCTTCACCATCGGCCGGATCGCGGCGGGACTGGTCGCCAGGCGGGCGGGGGTCAACCGCCTGGTGCTAGGCGGGCTGGCGGGAGCGCTGCTGGGCGCGGCGCTGCTCATCTGGAATCCCTCCGAGACGGCCAATGTCCTGGCGGTAGCCGTCATCGGGCTGTCGATCGCGCCCATCTTTCCGGCAATGATGTCGGGCACCAGGACGCGGGTCGGCGATCACTATGCCGCCAACACCATCGGGATGCAGATGGCGGCAACGGGTTTGGGGACGGCCGTCATCCCCGGCTTGATGGGCGTACTGGCGCGGCAGATATCGCTGGAGGCTATCCCTGTCTGCCTGCTGGCCGTGTATGTCGGACTGCTCGGTTGCTACGTCCTGGCGGTGAGGACTCCGCTAGGGCGACGCCTGCACCGCCCGGAGTAGACCCCTTATGTCAAAACAGGCCCCTGTGTACCGGGACCCTGGTGTGCGTGTTGAGGAGCGCGTGGCCGATCTGCCCGGCCGCATGACGCTGGAGGAGAAAGTCGGGCAGTCCGAGGCCGCCAAACACCCACCTCGTGGATGAGCCGCCCAACCTCTTCGACCGGGCAGTCCCGGCGCTGCTGCACACGATAGAGCGCCAGAAACCAGGCCGAGGCGACGACGAACTGGGTGAACGGCTGCCGGCCGCCGGAATAGGGCATCTGCGGAATAGGGCTCTCCACGCCCGCCCATCCACTTGGCGAGCAGTTTGAGCAGGACCAGCCAGACAAAGGCGATTGCGGCCATGCTTCCGAGCAGAACCAAGATGATGGTCAGGCCTCGGTGTCGTACCATCGACCTGCTCTTCCTTGTCCCCAGGATGCGCCCGGGCACAGGAACATCCGGTAGGCATGGGGGATCGGTCCCATGGACCCCGTACCCGGCCCACCCGGCACCCGGCCATGGGGAACCTACCGAATCCCGCGTTCCTTCTCGATGTGCTCCAACAGGGCCGGCATCTCTTCCTCGATCCGGGAGAAGAGGTCGTGCGCCTCTTGCAGCCTCTCACGCAGCTCCGGAGACTCCGACTGGAGCACCCCCAGCCCCTGCTCGGCCACCTGGTGCAGCGAGGCCATCAGCTTGAGCTGCATGCGCACAAAGGCGAGCCAGCCGCCCGGCTTGAAGCGGAAGGCAATCTGCCGGGGCAGCGGCGCCGGCGCCCGCTCGATCAACCCCATCTCGCTGAGCAGCCGGGTGCTGGTGCTCACGGCGCTCTTGCTGGCCCTCAGGACCTCGACCAGGTCGGTGATCGATTGCTCGGGCGGGTTGGCGATCAGGAGCACCCCCAAGATGCGCCCGGCCATCCGCGGCAGTCCCATCTGTTCCAGATGGAGGCTGACGTCCTCGACAAAGTGCTTCAGCGCATAGTACCGTTCCGGCATCGGCGCCTCCTAGCCACTGTGCTGACCGACACGCTGCCGCACGTCCAGCGCGTTGCGGTGCACCCGGTTGCTGACTGCCTTGCCGATCTCGACCACCGCCAGCAGCCCCAGGGCGACGCCCACGACGAGCAGCCAGTCGTCCAGGTGCAGGGGGGCAATCGAGAGCGCCTGGCGCAATCCGGGGATCAGGAAGGGCAGGATCGCCAGCAGCACTCCGCCTGCGACCGCCACGATCAGCGGCTTGTTGGCACTGAGGGGCGTCATCCGGAAGATGGGTCGACGCATGCTGCGGTAGGCAAAGATATAGATCATCGAGTTGAGGGCAAAGCTGGCAAAGGCAATGCTGCGTCCTTCCAGCACATCGCCGTTGGCCTGGAAGTAGTGACCAAAGAGCGTCAGGCCTACCGCCGCGCTGGCAATGCTGATGGTTCCAATCAAAGAGAGGCCCAATGAGGTCAGGATAGGCTCGCGCAGCGACTTGGGCCTTTCCTCCATGATGCCCGGCTCCTTGGGCTCAAAGCCCAGGACGATGTCGGATGGACCGTCGCAGATCAGGTGGATCCACAGGATCTGCGCCACCGCCAGGGGCGCCGGCCAGCCGAGCAGCATGGCGGCAAAGATCAGCAGGACCTCGGCAAAGGAGTTGGAGAGCGTATAGGCCACAACCTTGCGGATATTCTCAAAGATGACCCGACCCTCCTCGACCGCAGCCACGATGGTGGCAAAGCTGTTGTCGAGCAGGATCAGGTCGGCCGTCTCCTTGGCCACGTCGGTCGAGTCGCCCACGACCACGCCGATGTTGGCGCTCTTGAGGGCCGGCGCGTCGTTCACCCCATCGCCGACCATGGCCACGACCTCGCCGCGCGCCTGCAGGGCGCGCACGATGCGCAGCTTGTCCCGCGGCCGGATGCGGGCAAAGACGGCCACGTCAGGCACCCGCGCGGTCAGCGTGTCGTCGTCCAACTGCCCCAACTCGTCGCCGTCCAGGATCTGGTCCGGCCGGTCGGACAGCCCCACCAATGCGGCGATGCGCTCGGCGGTCCGGCGGTAGTCGCCGGTGATCATCTTGACCCGGATGCCGGCCCGGCGGGCCACGGCAATGGCCTCGTGCACCCCGTCGCGGATGGGGTCTTCCATGGCGACCAGGCCCAGCCAGTGGTAGCCGCTGTGATCCCCGAGCAGCCCGTCCGGGCGATAGGCCAGCCCGAGCAGGCGCAGCCCCTCGCCGGCCCACTGCTCCACCTGTTCGAGGATACGCTGGCGCTCGGGTTCCGCCATGGCACACATCCCCAGGACGATCTCGGGCGCCCCCTTGAGATAGTGCAGCACCTGCCCATCCACGCGGTTGGCCGTCACCATGTACTTGGTCTCGCTGCTGAAGAGCTCCTCTCCGAGCCGCTCGGACCGCGCAGCCAGCATCTCGGGGTCGGCCTGGCGCTGCCCACGGGCCCACTCCCACAGGGCAGCGTCGACCGGGCCCTCCAGGTCATTGCAGCGGACGGCTACCTCCAGGGCATGCGGCGCGTCGCGCAGATCGCAGCGGGTGACCCGCATGCGCCCCTCGGTGAGGGTGCCGGTCTTGTCGGTACAGATCGTCGTGACAGAGCCCAATGTTTCCACGGCCTGCATGCGCTTGACCAAGCCTTGGCGCTTGAGGATCTTGCGCATCCCGATGACCAGGATGACGGTCACGGCGATGAGCAGCCCTTCGGGCACGGCGGCGATGGCCAAGATGATCGAGACGCGCACCATCTCCAGGAAGTGCCGCCCGGAGATCAGGCCGGCGACCAGGATGGCGACCGTGATGCCCAGCACGAGCAGGGTCAGGGTGCGGCCAAAGGCCTTGAGCCGCACTTGCAGCGGCGTCTCCTCCTCCACGTCCTCGCGCAGGCTGGTGGCGATCTTGCCCAGCTCGGTCTGCGCACCGGTCGCGGTCACCTGCATCAGGCCGCGCCCGGTGAGCACCGTGGTGCCCATGGCCAGGCCGTTCGCCCCGTCCCCGGCGTCCTTGGCCACCGGCTCGCTTTCGCCGGTGAGGATGGCCTCTTCGACGGCGAGCCTGGTCGCCTCCAGCACCCGACCGTCCCCGGGGATGCGTTCCCCGGCGTTCAGGAGGACGACGTCGCCCGGGACGAGCTCCCGCACCTCGATCTCCTGGCGGGCGCCGTCGCGGATCACGGTGGTGGTCGGCTTGAGCAGGCCGCGCAGGGCGGAATAGGTGCGCTGGGCCTGGTACTCCTGGACGAACCCCAGGATCGCGTCGATGAGGACGACGGCCACGATGATGGCCAGGTCGCCGTACTCGCCGACGATGAGCGAGATGACGGCAGCGGCCAGGATGATGTAGACGAGCGGGTTCTTGAACTGGCTGAAGAAAAGAGCCAGGACCGACGCCCTCTTGCCGGAAGGCAGGACGTTCTCGCCGTACTGCGCGCGCCTCTGCAGGACCTCGGCGGCGGTCAGCCCGCGTGTGGTCGCCGGCGAGCTGACAATGGGGCTTGTTGCTTCAGCAGACATGGATACTCCTCGCGCACAGCACACGCCCCAGAGGGCGGGGGTTTGGCAAGTCTTTATTTTACCATGTTCTTATCGTTCTGTCAATACGGAACGATACGAACCAACGGCCGTAGCAAAGTCGCCGGCCTCGACCGGCAAGTGCCCGGCTCAGGCAACGGCACGACGCCGCACATCCAGGGACACGGCAATGGTACGGCCATGCCGCGCTGTACGCTGGCCGGGCACTTGCCATCCGCTGTGCATCGGCGCGACCTTGCTATCGCCGTGATACGAACCCTTGTGGCGTTCTCCTGACCGCCTGGTCATGGGGCGATATCCCTTCCGAGCTGTATCGAGACGGTCTCTGACGAGGGGGATCGTTTCGGCTGTCCGGGCCACATATCGCCCTGGAAGTGCGGTCCCAGGGGTTCTTGCCCTGGGACCGCCGCCGTCCGATTCGATTGTGGATCCTCGCGGGCCGGCCGAACCGCATGAGACGGCCGGCCCGCGAGGGGCCGGCCGTGCCGCTGCCCGAGGATCGCCCAGGGTGCGTGCCGTCTAGCGCTTGTCGAACGCCGGAGCCGGGTAGACGAACGCAGCCGTGGCATGTTCGGTCGGCCACACCAGCTCCTGCTTGCCGTTGAGCCACTGCACGACGGGGTTGAGCACAACCCCGGTGCCGTCCGCGCGGAAGGTCACCGGGCCGATCACGGTCATCATGTCCGTGGCCGCGATGGCGTCGCGGATGGCGTCCCGGTTCAGGTTGCCGGCGCGCTCGATGGAGTTGGCCAGGATCTGCACGCAGGAGTAGGCCGGCCCGACCAGCACGTCGGACGGCCGGCCAAACTCGGCCTGGTGCTTGGCGTTGAGTTCGTCCACACCCGGATAGTTCTCACCATAGTGCCAGCCCGGGAAGAACGTCACATAGTCGCCCACTGCGCCCAGCGTCTCTCCCCAGGTGTTTCCGTCGGGCGCGCGGACCAGCATGATGAACTTGGGGCTCCACCCCAGCTCGCTCATCTGCTTGATCAGCGCGATGCCGTCCGGCGGGCCGGGCATGGCCAGCAGGGTCTCGGCCCCGGCATCCCTGGCCTTGAGGATCATCCCGGAGAGGTCCTCGGTCCTGGGCGCGTACGTCTCGTAGGCCACGACCTCGTATCCGTACGTGGCGGCATTCTCCCGCCACAGCGCGCCCAGCTCGATGCCCCAGTCGGTCGTCTCCTGGAAGATGGCCACCTTGGTCGGCCGCTGCCCCTCGGGGATCGTGTCGTTGAGAAACACGAACACGTCTTTCCCCTGGTCAGGAGACTTGACAAAGGGCGAGAAGAGGTACTTGTAGCCCTGCTGGTGGATCGCCCAGAGGGCAAACGACACGCCCAGGTAGGGGACCTTGTTCTTCTCCGCGATGGCCGCGGTTGCGGCGTGCATATCGCTCGCGGCGCCGCCCAGGTAGGCCACCACCTTCTGCTCGGAGAAGAGCGCCTCCATCTTGCTCACGGCCTTGGTGGGGTCCGATTCGTCGTCGTAGACGGTGAGGTGTAGGGGGATCTTGGCATCGTACTCCTTCACATACACCCCGCCGGCGGCATTGATATCCGCCACTGCATATTCGTATCCCGCCTTGACCTGGCTGCCGAGAGAGCCGTATTTGCCGGTCAGCGGGATCGATGCGCCAATCTCGATGGCTGCCGGCGCGGTGGGCTTCGCGGTCTCCGTAGGACCACAGCCGGCCACCAAGGCGCTGATCAGGAGCACGAGCACGCTGCTGAAAAGGGCTCGGTTCTTCATGGTCAGTTCTCCTCGTTCTTCTGTGGCGTTCCTCTGCCAACATCGCTTCCGCTTGGCAAGTCGACAACCATAGGCAGCCTCCTCTGTTGATCGACCACGGCCAGTGATTCCGCAGCAGGCTCTCCCTGACTCCGGGGAGAGGGTTGGGGCTGAAGCCATCTGATGCGACGAGCAAGCGCCTTGCGCACTCTCTTCCAGGCCTCGACGAACCCGCCGGGCAGGAAGAGCACCACGAGGATGAACAAGAGGCCAAAGATGATCAGGTGCAGCTCGACCAGCTTGAGGGCCAGAAGCTCCTTGACGACAACGTAGAACAGCGCCCCGATGATGGGGCCGATGATCGTGCCGGTGCCGCCGATGTAGGCCATCATCATGGCATCAAAGGTCCACAGCGGCGCGAACGGGAACTGGAGGTAGTAGCCCACGTGGTAGAAGGCAAAGGCGCCCCCGGTCAGACCGGCAAAGAAGGCGCTGGCACACAGGGCCACCAGCTTGTGCCGCAGGGCGCTGATCCCCAGGGATTCGGCCGCGTCCTCCTCCTCTCTGACGGCCATCATCCCCAGTCCCAGCCGGGAATGGACCAGCGCATAGGCCGCGCCGACGACCAGGACGGCGAGCCCCAGGAACAGGTAGTAGCGCGGCAGCAGCTGATAGGTGGCCAGGTACTGGGCCGGAAGCGCAGAGATCTGGGGCAGCACGTTCCCCACGGTAACATGGAGGATCTGGCCCAGCGCCAGCGTGCCGATGGCAAAGTAGACGCCCCGGAGCCGAAAGGCGGGCAGGCCGATCACGAGGGCAAAGGCCACCGCCACGCCGCCGCCGGCCAGGAGGCTCAGGATAAGCGGCACTCCGGATATCCAGAGCAGGCGCGTGGCCAGGCTCCCCAGACCGAAGAAGGCGGCATGGCCCAGGTTCGTCTGTCCCGTGTACCCTCCCAGGAGGTTCCAGCTGGAAGCGAGTATGATGTAGAGAAGGACCAGGATCGCCAGGTTGATGATGCTGTCGCTCCTGAGCACGACAGGCAGCAACAGGAGAAAGGCGAGGAGCATGACCAGCAGGGCGATGCACACGACGAGTTTCCAGCTCACCGGTTCACCTCTCCTTGCTGCCGAACAACCCCTGCGGGCGAAGAACCAGCACGAGAACAAAGAGGACCAGCCCGACGACCTCGCGGTAGTTCCCACCGCCGGGAATGAGGTAGGATGCGGCGGACTCGGTGACGCCCAGCACGATGCCTCCCACAAACGTGCCCATGATGCTCCCCAGCCCCCCGAGGACCATAACGATCAGCGCTTTGAGGGTCCAGTCCAGCCCCATCGAGGGCTCGATCGAGTAGCCGACGCTGACCAGGGCGCCGGCCACCCCGGCCAGGGCAGCTCCCAGGATGAAAGAGAGCAGATAGACCCTGTGGATATCGATCCCCATGAGGGAAGCGGCCTCCCAGTCCTGCACGGTAGCCCGGATGGCCTTGCCCGTGAAGGTCCGGCGGAGGAACAGGTGCAGCGCGAGGAGGGACACGAGCGCGATCCCCAGGCTGGCAAGCCGCACGACGGGGAAGCGCACCCCCTGGAGCGTGAGTGCCCATCCGGCGTACGCGGTGGTGATGCCGCGGTCGTCGGCAGTCCAGAGACGGAGAGCCAGGTTCTGCAGAATGAGGGAGAGCCCGAAACCGATCAGCAGAGTGTTCCTGATCTTGAGCTCCTCGCTGAGCTTGACCATGCGAGAGAACAGGACCTTGTACAGGATCATCCCAATCACGAGCAGAAAGAGGATGGTCGAGGGGAATGACAGGAAGGGGTCCACGCCGAGCAGGGTAAAAGCCCAGAAGCTGGCATATCCCCCCAGCATCAGGAGTTCGCCGTGGGCCACGTTGAGGAACTTCATAACCCCAAAGACCAGCGAGAGGCCCACCGCTGCCAGGCCGTACAGGGCCCCCACCAGGATGCCAAAGGTCAGGTTCTGGGCGATCGGCGCAAGCATACGGACCTCGCTTTCCGTCCCATCATGCCAGGTAGGCGCTTCGCACGCACTCAAAGTCCATGAGGTTGTCGCAGGTGCCCTCTCCTGCGGTCCGGCCGTTCTCGATCACGTATCCCCGCTGCGCCAGTTCCAACGCGGCCCGCACGTTCTGCTCCACGAGCAACACCGTGACCCCTTGGCGGCTGATCTCGACGATCATGTCCAGGATCTGCTGCACCATCAGGGGAGCCAGCCCAAAGGACGGTTCGTCGAGCATCAGGAGCGTGGGTTTGGACATCAGGGCCCGGCCAATCGCCAGCATCTGCCGCTCACCGCCGCTCAGGGTCCCCGCCCGCTGGTGCTTCCTTTCTTCCAGCCGGGGAAACATCTCGTACACCCATCTCAGGCTCTGCGCCCTCACCTGCCTGGCCTTGGCATTGAACGCCCCGAGCTCCAGGTTCTCCAGGACGCTCATCCCGGTAAAGACCCGCCCTCCTTCGAGCACCTGGGATATGCCGAGCTCTACGATCTTGTGGGGCGGTTCCCGGGTCAGGTCGCGGCCCTGAAAGCGGATGCTGCCCGAGGTAGCCTTGAGCAGGCCGCTGATCACCCGCAACGTGGTCGTCTTGCCCGCGCCGTTGGGGCCGACGAGGGCCACGAGCTCACCCTCGTGGATGTGCAACGAGACACCCCACAGAGCCTGGAGGTCGCCGTAGCGAGCGTCTAGTTCGCGAATCTCAAGCATGGGCCTGCCCCAGATAGACCTCTATGACTTTGGGGTCGTGGATGATCGCGCCGGGGGGGCCTTCGGCGATCTTCTCCCCCATGTTGAGCACGACGATGCGATCCGAAAGCCCCAGAATCGCCTTGACGATGTGTTCCACGATGACGATGGTGATTCCAGAATCCCTGATGCGCCGGACGAGCCCCATGGCGTCCTCGGCCTCGCCGGGGTTCAGGCCGGCCATCAACTCGTCCAGGAGGAGCAATCGGGGCCGCGTAGCCAGCGCCCGGGCCAGCTCCAGCCGCTTGCGCTGCATCAGGGTAAGGTCCTTGGCCAGGGCCTCGGCCTTGTCCCGCAGGCCCACCCCCTCGAGGATCTCCTCCGCTTCCTCGGCGGCCGCCCGGAGGCTTCGGGCCGGTTCGCGGCCGTATGCTCGGCCGGCCATCACGTTCTGCCGGGCCGTGAAGTCGAGAAACGGCTTGACCAACTGAAAGGTCCGCGCGATACCCTGGCGGCAGATCCGGTAGCGCGCAGCGCCGGCCATGTTCCGGCCTCTGAAGAGGATACGGCCGGAATCGGGGCGGAGGAATCCGGTGACCAGGTTCAAGATGGTGGTCTTGCCCGAGCCATTGGGGCCGATGAGGCCGAGAATCTGCCCCTCATCGACCGTGAAGGCGAGGTTGCGGACGGCCGTCAGGCCACCGAAGGACCTGCACAGCCCCTGGACCTCCAGACAGTGCATCGTTCTCCTCCGCTGCAGGCAGGTGCTCGGCGCCAACCGGGGCGGCACCGGCCCAGACCTAGCCGCCGGACACAAGGGGGAAGAAGCACAGCCGGCAGTCTGGCGGCACGGGATCCTCCATCTCGCACTGGACGCCGTCCACAAAGATCAGCCCGACCTCCTCCGGGACCAGACCCAACCGCCCAACGATGTCCGCGACAGTGGTCGGGCCGTCCAGGAGCATGGTCTGTCGCCGCGGCACGCCCGGCGCGAGTTGCCCGAAGAGCTCGACGTCCACGGCCACCCGATCCCCTACAGCGCATCGAAGACAGAGTCCAGGTCGGCGTCCGGCACATCGAAGGTCGTGTTGTGCGGGGCCAGCGGCTCTTCCCGCATGTACTCGGGGATGCGGCAGTCGGCCCTGGTGATGCCGGCGCGGCGGTTGAACTCGAGCTCGTTCCGCAGCACGTCGCGATAGAGGCGGTCCAGGTCCGCCTGGGTGCACCTCCAGCCGTAAATGCCGTTGACCATGTCGACCACGAGCTGCGGATCCGCGATCACCGGGGGGCGGGCGAACAGGCACAGTCCCGTGCTGTCGAGCATGGCGGCGATGATCTGGAGCTTGAGCGAAAGCTCGCGCTGGCCGGCGACGTGCAGGGGGTTCACCTCCTTGCGGGCACCGAAGGCGTTGCCGGCGGTGTGGTCGGCCCCCTGCGGCGACGTGGCATATGTCACCCCGTTGCCCTTCAGGGCGCGTGGATCATAGCCGGGCATGGCCTGGCCGAGGGCCGCGGGGATACGGCGCACGCCCAGCACGCGACCCGTCGCCACGACGCCGGAGCCGATCAGCCGGCCGAGCACCGTCCCTTCGCCCACCTGGCGGAGGAGGGCGGCGATGGCCTCGAAATCGCCGAACCCGGCCAGGCCGGCCTCGACGGCCACGCCCAGCGCCGCCCCCGTCTCGATCGTGTCCAGGCCAAAGTCGTTGCACAGGTAGTTGAGGCGGGCGACGTCGTCGAGGTTGTCCAGGCCGAGGTTCGCGCCGAGCAGGGCGATGGTCTCGTACTGCAGCGTGCCGACGATGGGCCGGCCGGCCTCGTCGACGTAGAGGTTGCGGCAGGCGATCACGCAGCCGGGCATGCAGCGCGTGCCGATGCGGCCGCCGCGGGCCAGGATGACCTCGCGCATGCGCTCGCCGCGCAGGTTGGCCGCGCCCTCGAAACTACCGATGGAAAAGTTGCGGGTGGGCAGCGCGCCCATCTCGTTGACCGCGGCCGTGATGGACGCCGTGCCATAGAGATGCGTTCCCCCCTGGGGTCCCAGCTTGGGATCGTCGAGCAGCGCCTGGGCGAAACGCCGGGCGGCGGCGCGGAAGAGCGGGGGGTCGGCGAGCGCGGCCGGCCGGCCGGCGGCGCCGGCGATCACGACGGCCTTGAGCCCTTTGCTCGCCATCACCGCGCCCAGGCCGCCGCGGGCGGCGACGTTGCTGCGCTGCTCGCCGTCGCCGGTGCAGAGGATGGCCGCGCCGCTGAGGAGCTGCTCGCCGGCCTGGCCGATCGAGAGCACGGTGCACTCTGCTCCGAAGCGCTCCAGGAGGCGCTCGGCGGTCGCATAGGTCCCCAGGTTGTGCAGCTCGGCGGCCGGCATGAGTTCGGCCGAGTCGGCGGAGACGTGCAGCACGTACAGCGCCCCGGCGGCCGGCTGCCCCTCGACGACGATGGCCTTGATGCCCAGCCGGCCCAGGGCGTCCCCGGCAGTGCCGCCAGCGTTGGCCTCCTTGGCGCCGCCGGTGAGGGGGCTCTTGGCGCCGATGGACAGGCGGCCGGCGGTGGTGACCCCGCTGCCCCCGAGCAGTCCGGGGGCCAGGACGAGCCTGTTGTGCCGGCCCAGCGCGTCGCAGAGCGGGGGGACCTCCTCGAGCAGCAGCCTGGCGATGAGCGCCCGGCCGCCCAGCCGCTCGTAGGCGGCGGGGACCGGCTCCCAGCGCGCCTGGGTCGTGCCCATGTCCACACGAAGCAGCTTCATGGTCGCTCCTGTCCTGCGCTCATCCGTACGGTGTCGATGACGCGGGCGCGCACGATGGAAGGTGCCGGGCGCGGCGCGCGCTGCGATCCTACGGCGGATAGGCCACGGTGTAGAGGTGCTTGCCGCCGTTGAGCGGCCCCTTGAGGAGCGCCGCAATCTCCTCCGGGTCGCGCATGGTCGTCCGATCGACGGGTGGGAGCTGGCCGGGCGGGAAGCGCGCCATGATGTCGCCGATGAGCCGGCACATATAGTCGAGCAGTGCTTCCAGGCCGGCCCGGGCCTTCTCGGCGTCGGCGAGCGTGGGGCACCCGATCACGCCTTCGGGATAGGCCAGCACCTCGATCCCGCCCAGCCCGACGTGCTCGTGCCCCTTGATCGGCGCGTGGTACACCTCGCCGCCCTTGTCGACATGGCCGGGAGGCAGGAATCCCTCCGGCCTGGTGTCCACGACGTGCTCCATGCGCATGAACTCGGGGAAGAGCGCCAACGAGTAAGAGGCCTCGACCTCACAGGCGTGTTGGAAGGGTGTCTCGAACGGGCCTCCGTGGGCCTTGTCCTTCAAGTAGTCATGGATCACGGTGGGCCAGTGCAGCGAGATCAGGATGCAGGGCACCTGGTACTTTTTGGCGAACTGGTGCAGCGCCAGCGGGATGACCTCTTCCTGGCCGTGGCCGTTGAGCAGGATCTGCTTGCGGAAGCCGGCGTTCCAGAAGCCGGCGATGATGCCGCGCAGATTTGCCAGGAAGGCGTCTTCCGGGATGACGATGGTGCCGGGCATCCCCAGGTGGTTGTACGGGTGCGACCCGTACCACACCGGCTCGGCCACGGTGCAGCCAGTCCTGAGCGCGACCTGCTCGGCCATGCGGGTGACGAGAAAGGTGTCCTCACCGAGCGGCTGCCCGGCGCCGTGGCACTCGGTGCTGCCCACCGGGATGATGATCAGGTCGTTCTGCCTGAGCCGGGCGCTGATGTCGGTCATGTTCATGGTCTGGTAGTACACGCCGTCGGGGCGTTCCATGTGGCCGCTATCCGGCGGCAATTGCCATCCGCCCATGGGAATCTCCTTCGCACAGGCCGGCCGGCTGCCTGGGCAGACCTGCCTGCCGCGCGCACGCTGTGCCCCGGGCACCGCGTGCTTCGGCTCCGGCCGCAGGCAGCCATCACGCCACGGGAATGTGCAGGTCCTCCGATCCCCGCGGCGACTGCCTGGCCTCGGGGTAATATCGACTGACCATCTCCACGACGATGGCGGCCTGGTCGGCCATCTTCTTCCCGTCGCCGGCCGAGGTGATCTGGCCGTGCGCGCTGACCACCGAGTTCCCGGTCTTCAGGTGCACCGGGGCCGCCACGCGGACGATCTCGGGGGCCTCGTAGACGCGGATGAAACCACCCGAGCCGGGTGGGTTGTCGGTGTGCACGTCGAGGGGCACCTGCACCGCCGCGCGCAGGGCCGCGATCATCGGGATCTGCAGGTCGCGCACCGGGTTGATGCTGTCGGCGCCCAGGCTCTCCAGCAGCCGGAAGGAGCACGGATTGCAGTGTCCCAGATGGGCCGAGGTCTTGAAGATGATGTCGCGGGGCAGTGCGCCGTCCTTGCGCATCTGGTTGGCCAGCCACAGCATGCCCTCGTCGTAGAGGAGGAACCCGCGGCATCCCAGCTCGTAGCCGCGCTTGATGTCCTCGATGCCGCGCAGCACCTGCTCCATGCCGCGCAGGCGGTAGCTGATGCGCACCCCCTGGGGCGAAAGGACCGTGGCGCCGGTGTCGTAGGTGGCGCGCGGACCGATCGACAGCAGCAGCTCGGCGCCATACTCGCGGCAGAGGCGGCAGTACTCCTTCAGTTCCTCCCGGGTGTGGCGGAACATGCCATAGGTCTCGGTCACACGGTTGATGGTGATGCCGCTCTTGGCGGCCGTGTCCAGGAGCGCGGCCGCGGCCTCGGCCGAGTTGACGGTGGGCACCTCGATGCGGTACGCCCCGCCGTCGGGGAAGCGCGCCGTCGAGGTAGGCATGTCGAACAGGTCCCCGGTCGGCATGCCGAGCTTCTTGAGGTACTCGCGAGTCTCTTCGAACATCGCTCTCTCCTTGTTGAGGTGGTGTCCTCTATCAACTGCGATGCGCCGGCAGTGGCGGGCAGTATACCCAGACCAGCTTCAGTGGTTCATCGCCGATGTTCTCAACCCGGTGTTTCTTGCCCAGGGGGGAATAGAAGGCGGTCTCCGGGCCGATTTCCCATGCTCCTTCGCCCTCGATCACGATCCGGGCCCGCCCGCTGATAAGGAAGAGGACCTCCTCGGACTCCTCGTGGACGTGGTCGGGGATCATACTGCCGACCTCCGTGATGTTCATGCCCATGGAGACCGCGTGGACGCCGCCGTACTTGGGGGCCAGGAGGAGCTTGGATACGCGGGGCGGCGTGCGGTATTCGCCCGCGACGTCGGCGGCTTTGACAAAGGGTACCTTGTCCATCTGTGCACCTCTCAGCTCGGTCGGCCCGCCACAGAGGTGGGCGCAGTTCCGGCAAAGACCCTGGACAGGGCAACGGGCCCAATCTCGCGGGTGATGGCCTCGATTGCGGCCTGGATGGACCGCCCCAGCGCCAGCATGCGTTCGCGCGGGAGGCGGAACGAAGGGCCGACGACGGCGACGACGGCCAACGGACTGCCGTTTGCGGCCAGGATCGGTGCGGCGACGGCGTGGACTTCGGGCTCGTACTCCTGCTCCGACAGCGCAAACCCGCGCTCATGAGTCGTACGCAGATCCTGGTACAGCTCCGGCAGCAAGGTCGGAGTATGGGCGGTGTAGCGGGGCAGCCCCTGGTCGAGGATCTGGCGCACGTGTTCGGCAGGCAGATATGCCAGGAAGGCTTTGCCGGACGCCGTGCAGAAGGCCGGCAGCCGTTGCCCCACCGCAGTGGCGAGCTTGACGCGCTGGGGGCTTTCGATCACCTGGAGGTAGACAACGTCTGGGCCATCCAGCACTGCCAGATCGACCGTCTCGCCACACTCACTGGACAGGCGCTGCAAATAGGGCTGCACGCAGCGCTGCAGGTCCATGTGCTGGAGCACGACGGAGGCCATCTCGACAAAGCGGAAGCCCAGGGAGTACATCCCCGTGGCCCTGTCTCGACCCACGAAGCGGCTGCCCTCCAGGGTCGTCATGAGGCGGTGGGCGGTGCTTTTGGGTATGCCCACCGCTGCAGCGATCCTGGTCAGGGACAGCACCGGCTCCTCCTGGCTGAAGCAGAGGAGGATATCCAGGGCCCTGTCGACGGCGCGCACTCGCTCCGACACATCTGATCTCCACGCACTACAGGGGAGATTAGCTGTTTCGTACAGTAGAACCAGGTTTCGTAATACAGTATAGCACATGTTCCACTGAATGTCAAGGAGTTCTATTGTGTGGAACTACGGAGCTTCTGCCGACGTGGCCCGGGGGACCTTGACTTTCGGGGCTAAGTGTGGTATTCTATGGAGTGAAACAGGATTTCATTTTGCGGAACCGGACAGCCCAAGCGTTTGGTCATGCCGTCGACGCGGCTGCGGACCATCCCGAGTGTGCATGCAAGGAGGACGAGATGATGCCCAAGCCCGGCCGTCGCTCTCCGCGCCCCACCATCGGTCTGCTGACCTACGAGGCGGATCCGAACAGCAGCGCGCTCTGGGCCGGGGCGGCCGACAGCGCGCTGGAACGAGGGGCCAACCTCCTCTGCCTTCCATCCCAACCGCTGCATTCGCCTATCGGATTCGAAGCCCAGGCCAACGTGCTCTACGATCTGGTCGGTCCGGAGAACGTGGACGGGCTGGTGCTGTGGGGCAGCATGCTGGCACAGTATTGCGGGCCGGCAGAAGCGGCCGCATTTTGCGAGCGGTTTCGCCCGCTGCCGATCGTCAGCGTGGGCCGGCCCTTCGAGGGGGTCCCCTGCGTGCTCCTGGACAACTACCACAGCATGCGGGAACTGGTCCTGCATCTGATCGAGGTGCATGGCTATCGCCACATTGCCTTCATCCGCGGGCCGACCACGAACCCCACTGCGGAGGAGCGCTATCGCGCCTACACGGATGTGCTGTCCGAACACGGCCTGCCCGTCGATCCCACCCTGGTGGTGCCCGGGGACTTTACGAAGCTGTCAGGGGCGGCAGCTGTTCGCCAGCTATTGGATAGGGGCAAGACGGACATCGAGGCGATCGTTGCCGCCAATGACGTCACGGCGCTTGGTGCCCTCGATGCATTGCAGGCCGGGGGTCGCCAGGTGCCCCGTGATATGGCTTTGGTCGGCTTCGACGACCTGGAGGAGGTCAGGTACCTGAACCCTCCCCTGACAACGGTGCCGGTGCAGTTTCGCGAGATGGGATGGCGGGCGGCGGAGATGGTGCTGGCATTGCTTGCGGGCGAAGAGGTACCCCAGCAGGTGATCGTTCCCAGCAAGGTGGTCGTCCGCCAGTCCTGCGGCTGTCTGGACCCGACCGTAGTGCAGGCGGCCGCCGGGCCGGTGGCCCCGGCCGGCGAGACCCTCGAGACCGGCTTTCCCGCCCAGCGGGAGACGATTCTCGCGGCGATGGCGCAGGAGTTGCAGTGCCCCGTTGCGGGGGTAGAGCAGATCCTGAATGCCTTTGTCGCCGAGATCTGGGGAGACGCCCCCGGGCTCTTCCTGGCGGATCTCGACGAGGTTCTGCGGGGAGTCATCGCTCGCGAAGGCGACATCGTGACGTGGTCCAGCGCCATCTCCGCCCTGCGCCGCCACACCCTGCCCTGGTTACTCGGCGACGGTGAGCGATTGCGCCGTGCCGAGGACCTCCTGCACCAGTCCCAGGTGATGATTGGCAGATCGGCCGAGCGAGCTCGCGTCCACCGGGCACTGGCCGCACAGCGCCGTGTCGAGGCACTGCACCAGGTTGAGGGGGAGTTGACCACCGCAGTGGAGATGGCAGCGCTGCTCGACGCGGTGGCCCGGGGGCTGCGCCGGCTGGGCATTCCTGGCTGCTATCTCGCGCTCTACGAAGATCCCGCGTCGCCCACGGGCCAATCCCGGCTGATTCTGGCCTTTGACGACACGGGGCGTACCGAGCTGAATGCTGCAGGGCAGCAGTTCCCCACGCGCCAGCTCGTGCCAGAGGGGGTATCGCCCCCCGATCGTCTGCGCGGCATGGTCCTCCAACCGCTCTACTTTCGAGAGAGCCAGCTGGGATTCGTCCTGCTCGAAGCGGGCCCGCAACACTCCTGGATGTGCGAGGCGCTGCGCGGGACGCTCAGCAGCGCGCTCAAGACCGTGCTCCTCATCCGAGAGCGCGAACGAGCTCAGGAGTCTTTGGAGAGAGCATACGCCGATATCGAAGAGCAGGTCGAAGAGCGAACCGCGCAGCTGAAACAGGAGGTGGCCGAGCGCGAGCGAGCTCAGGAAGAGAGCGCTCGCCTGCAGCAGGAAGTGATCGTCGCCCAACAGCGGGCGATCCAGGAGCTCTCCACGCCCATTATCCCGGTGATGGACAACATCATCGTCATGCCGCTGATCGGCAGCGTCGATACCTTTCGCGCCGGTTACATCACCCGAGCCCTGTTGGCCGGCATCCGCGAGCATCGGGCCAAGGTCGTGATCCTCGATATCACCGGTGTGCCGATCGTGGACACCGCAGTGGCCAGCCACCTGAACAAGACGGTCCATGCGGCGCGCCTGAAGGGAGCGCGTACGATCGTCACGGGCATTTCCGACGAGATAGCCGAGACCATCGTGGATCTGGGGATCGACTGGAGTTGGATCGAGACCCTGCCGGATCTGCGGACGGGGCTGGCCGTCGCACTGAGCAGCATGGGCATCAAGCTGAGCAGGTCCTGAAGTCGAGCCGGCGCTTCGGGACAAGGAGCTTCTGGGCATGGACGATTCCACCATTCAGAAGTTGGAGGACCTGCTCCTGGTGGCCGTGCCGCGCGATCTGCTGGACGACGAGGTACTGGAGCTTCGTCGGCAGGTATTGCGCAGAATTCGCCAGCATCGCTCCCGCTGGGTCCTGCTGAACTTTTCGCAGGTCGACATCTGCGACAGCTTCTTTGGGCGGTTCATCCAGAGCATGGTGGAAATGGCCAGGCTGGTGGGCGCGCGGGTGATCGTGTCCGGACTGCAGGACGCCGTCGTCGAGACATTGGTCGATCTGGGGCTGTTCCTGCCGAACATCCACGCCGTGCTGGACCTGGACGACGCTCTGGCGCTGAGCAGACGGGAGCGGCAGGAGGACTCGTTCTCCGGCGCGCTTTTCGAGGACTCGGCAGAGGAGGACTGCGGCCAGGCTGGCGTCGGACCGGAGTAGTCGGAGCTGACCGCACGGGACCGGAATACCGCTGTCAGAGGCGCTGCCTGATGGCAGGCTGGCGATGTGTGGCCTGGACGAGGCCTACCATGCAGCCCGAGCAAGAGGACACTGCGGAAGTACCGATCCACGGCCCGCAAGACGTCATCGCGGCACGGCGCCAAGGACTGCAGATGGCCTCGACGTTGGGCTTTGCTCTGACCGACGCGACGAGGATCGCCCTGGTCATCTCGGAACTGGGGCGCAACATCATCCTCTATGCCGGCAGAGGTACGATTACGATCACCGCCCACTTGGCCGCGCCAAGGTACTTGACGATCGTCGCACGAGATCAGGGACCAGGGATCGACGATATCGATCGCGCCCTGAGGGGCGGATACAGCACATCCGGAGGGCTCGGGTTGGGACTGTCCGGATCGAAGCGGCTGGTGGACAGCTTCGAGGTTCGCTCGGCGGTTGGCCAGGGGACGCAGGTCACGGCGACCAAGTGGCTGCGGACGCGATGACGGAGCGCCTACGAAGTTGCCCAGCAGCGCGTGGGCCGCTTGCGGCGTTCCCTTCGTCGCGAGAGAGTCCAGGTGCCCTCGTGGAGAGGAAGATGCAGCCGACCCATTGGCCGATCCGTGAGCTGATAGATATTGTGAAGGCGCGGCGCCACGGACGCGAGCTGGCCCTGACGCTCGGCTTCTCGCTTCCCGAGGCGACCAAGATCGCGGTGGTCATCTCGGAGCTGGCCCGCGAGATTCTAGAGAACGGGCAAGCGGGCACGATCTCCCTGACACCCCATGCGGGGAAGGAGACTCGCCTCGAGATCCTTGCCCACATTCAGGGACTGCGGCCTGGGGACTCCGGACAAGCTGGCAGCAGCCTCCTCCCCGGATCAGGGGCAGGGCTACGCGGAGCCGAGCGGTTGGCGGATGAATTCGAGAGGCGCGCTGTGGACGGTGGTGGAACAGCAATCACGGCGGTGAAGTGGCTGCGCTGACACCGGCATGGGCACGGTACAGGCGCTGCAGCAGGGTACCGCTGCATATCCCGGCACGCTGGGGCAGATGGCAGCGCGGGAGATGCTCCCTCTGCGAGAGAGCAGGTGACCTATGAGAGCACTGTGTCTGACGAGCCCGCGGGCGTTCGGGTTGGTGGACCTGCCTGTTCCGCACCTGGGGGCCGGCAGTGCGGGCCGCATCCTGGTCCGCACGACCTGCGTGTCGATGTGTGGCAGCGACATTCCCTTCTTCACCGGCAGCAAGCGTTTCCGAACCTATCCGCTGGCCCCCGGCGCTCCGGTGCACGAATGCATGGGCGAGGTCGTCGAGAGCACAGCGGGCCCCTTCCAGCCGGGCGATCACGTGGTGGCGATGCCCGAGGGCGACCAGGGCCTGGCCGAGTTCTTTGTGGCCCAGGAAGCCAGGGCGGTCCGCCTGCCTCCGGACCTGGCAGGGCATGATGCCAGTTGTCTGATCCAGCCGCTCTCGACGGTGCTGAACGCGCTGGACCGCGTGGGCGATGTCGCAGGCAAGTCCGTCGCCGTCGTCGGGTTGGGCTTCATGGGGCTGCTCTTCTGTTCGCTTCTGAGGAAACGCGGGGCGCGGCGGGTGGTGGGCATCGATCCGTGCCCGCAGCGGTGCCAGGTGGCGGAGGATCTGGGGGCAGCCCGCACCTTTCCTGCGCGCAGCATCGAGGTCCTGCATACCGCCCGCCAGCAGGCCGGCCAGTGGGAGCCGCCGGACATCTGCATCGAGGCGGTCGGCCATCAGATGGATACGATCAACGACTGCCTGGAGCTCGTGCGCCGGGAGGGGACGGTCGTCGCCTTCGGCGTGCCCGACCAGCCTGTCTACACCATCGAGTACGAGACCTTCTTCCGCAAGAACGCGCGGCTGCTGGCCGTCGTCACGCCCAGGTGGGACGAGTACCTGGCCAGGGCCCGCGATCTCTTCCTGCAGCACCGCGAGGAGCTGGCCGGCCTCGTCACGCACCGCCTTCCCGTGCTGGACGCGGAGAGGGCGTTTACCCTCTACGAGCACCACGGAGACGGCGTCATCAAGGTACTGCTGGACGCAACGAGTTGGTAGGCCGAGCGCCGCGAGATCGATACGTCGAGGAGCAAGAGAACCGTGGCAGAGCAGAGCAGCTTCGTCCCCGTCGACAGACTCGTCGCCTTCATGGTGGCCGCCCTGGTCAAGATGGGCGTGCCACAGGAGGACGCTGGGATCATCGCCGACGTCCTGATCACCTCCGACCTGTGGGGGGTTCGATCGCACGGGGTGGCCCATCTGAAGATGTATCACGAGCGCATCCAGGCGGGGCTACAGCTTCCGGTCACGAACTGGACGGTCGTCAAGGACAACCGGGCGACGGCCGTCGTCGACGGCGGCAACGGCATGGGCATGGTCGTGGGCTATCACGCGATGCGCCTGGCGATCGAGAAGGCCCGGCAGTACGGGATAGGGGCCGTCGCCGTCCGCAACTCCAGTCACTATGGGATCGCCGGCTACTATCCGCTCATGGCGGTCAAGGAGGGCATGGTAGGGCTGAGCTTCACCAACGCGCACCCTTCGATCGCGCCGACCCACGGGGTGACGCCGATGCTGGGCACCAACCCGATCGCTGTGGGCGTGCCCACCGACGAGCCGTTTCCCTACCTGTACGACGCCGCGACCTCGATCGTCCCACGGGGCCGCATCGAGGTGGCGGCCCGGGCGAACAGGCCCATCCCAGAAGGATGGGCCATCCTGGAGGACGGGACCGCGGCGACGGACAGCAGCACGCTGATCCGGGAGATGAACAGGGGAGCCGCTGCCCTGCTGCCGCTGGGGGGGATGGGCGAGCTCATGGGGGGGCACAAGGGCTACGGTCTGGCCACCATGGTCGAGATCTTCTCGGCGGCGTTCCAGGAAGGCGCCTACCTGTCGGCGCTGCACGACAAGGATGCCCAGGGGAACCCCCAGTTCCTGCGCATCGGCCACTTTTTCCAGGCCATCGACGTCGAGCACTTCCTGCCGCTGGCCGACTTCCAGCGGACGACGGGCAACATGATGCGCGAGCTGCGCGGCTCGTCGCGGATGCCCGGCCAGGACCGTATCTATACCGCGGGCGAGAAGGAGTACCTGAACGCGCAGCGCGTCCGGCGCGAGGGAGTGGAGATCACGCCGGGGGTGCGGAGGGCTTTGCGGGCGTTGCAGAAGGAACTGGGCCTCGACGAGCTGGGCCTCTAGCGGCAGCGCTACGTGAGCCAGCGGTCGACAAAGTCCAGCACCCTGGCCACGTTCTGCGGGCTTTCGAACTGCGGGTCGGCGTGCCCGGCACCGGGGAGCAGCTCCAGCGTCACGCGGTCGCGCCCCAGCACCTCGGCCAGCTTCTCGGCCAGGTGGATCGACTGCAGCGGCGGCACCAGGACGTCCCGCGTCCCGTGCTGCAGCAGAAACGGCGGAGCGCCGGGGCGGATGTACGTCTCCGGGTTGGCCTTCTGGACGAGCTCGGGGACCTCCAGGATCGGAGCCCCCAGGAGCAGGGATTCCGGAGAGTCCGGCGCGCTGTGGGGCTGAAGCTCGGGCTGCGCCAATCCCCACGCGGCCAGCTGCTCGTCCATCTTGGCGAAATCGGTCGGACCAAACCAGGCGACGACCGCCTGCACGTCGCACGGCTGCTCCCGGTTGCCCAGGCTGACATCCTCCAGCTCGCCAATGCCGGCCGACACCCCCAGCATGGAAGCCAGGTACGCCCCTGCCGAGGCGCCCCACGCGGCGACGCGGGCCGGATCCAGGTGGTAGCGGCCGGCATTGGCGCGAACCCAGCGCACCGCTGCCTTGGCGTCGTGGACCAGAGCCGGGAACCTGGCCTCCCAACTCAGGCGGTAGTTCACGGCTACGACGGCATACCCCCGCTTCAGCCCCTCGAGAAAGGGCAGGAGCTGCGCGTCGGCCTTGTCGCCGATCATGAAGGCCCCGCCGTGGATCGACAGGATCACCGGGAAGGGGCCTGCTCCTTCGTCCGGCAGGTAGATATCGAGCCGCTGGGCCGGCGACACATGGGCGTAGGGAATGTCCAGGAACTTGCGCACGACGTAGTCGGTATTGGCCAGCGGCGGGACAGCGCGAATCGCGGGATGCCCCTGCGGATCGAACGGTTCGTGGTCAGACATCTCCTGGTCCTCTCTCAGCACTTTTTCCTGCGCTTGGCGCTGCGCTGGTACTCGTCGAATGCCACCGCGCCCAGGAGGATCACCCCCCGGACGATATACTGCGCGTAGGTGCCCCATCCGGCAAGCTGCATGCCGTTCCCCAATACCGCGAGGACAAAGACACCCGCGACCAGGGCGAGGATGTTGCCCTCCCCGCCCATGAAGCTGATGCCGCCGACAATGGCCGCGGTCAGGGCGATGAACTCCGTCCCGGGCCCGAAGGAGGAGTTGGTGGTGTTGGACTTGGAGATCATCACCATCGTCGCCAGGGCCGTCAGGAAACCGCAGACCGCGTAGGTGGAGACGCGCAGCCCGCGGATGTCGATGCCCGCCAACCGGGAAGCCTCCTGGTTGCCGCCCAGCGCCATCAGGCGCAGCCCATAGACCGTTTCCGAGTAGACGAGGCTCGCCAGGACGATGATCACCAGGGTCAGCAGGACGTCCAAGGGAATCCCCAGCAGGCTGCCCCTGGTGAGGACGAGGAACTCTGCAGGATAGTCCCGGAAGGTTCTTGCCTGCGAGATCAGGTAGGAGATCCCTTGGAAGATCACGCTGGTTGCCAACGTGGCGATGAGGGGAAAGATGCGGATCCGGGTCACGATCAGCCCGTTGAGCAGACCCAGCACGGTGCCGAGCAGCAGGCCGGCCGGGAGAGCCAGCCACACGGGCCAGTGATAGACGACCATCAACATCGCCGTGATGATGCCGACGAGAGACATCTGGTAACCGACCGACAGGTCGATCCCGCCTCCGATCATCACAAAGGACAGTCCCACCGCGACGATGATGAAGTAGGTGTTCTGGGTGATGATGTTGGTGAGGTTGCGCAGCGTCAGGAAGTGGGGGCTGGCAAAGGAGAAGAGGGCCATCAAGGCCAGGAGGACCAGGATGATGGTGTACTTCTTGAGGGCGCTCAGATCGACTCTTGCCATAGTCCTACCCGAAGGATCGATACGCGACACCGGGCATCCTGTTCCCGTCGCCGTCCTTGCCCTTGACGATCATCGTCACCACGTCGTCGAGGGTGACCTGGCTGACGTCCATCACGGCCTGTCGCTGCCCGCCCTTCAGCACAAAGACCCGGTCGGCAATGGTCAAGACGTCGGGAATGCGCTGGGTAATGAGCAGGATCGCCAGCCCGCGATCGCGCAGGCTCTTGATCAGACCGAGCAGCTTGCCCGCCTCGGTCACCCCCAGCGCCGCGGTAGGCTCATCCATGATGAGGATGCGCGATTCGAAGGCAATCGCCCGGGCGCAGGCGACCATCTGCCGCTGTCCCCCGGACATCATGGCCACATTCATCGTGGGGGACTTGATATCGACCCGGAGCTCCTGGATCAACTCCGCGGCCCTGCGGTACATCGTCTTCTTGTCCAGCAGCAGACGGAAAGGGCCACGGGCGCATTCCCGGCCGAGAAAGATGTTCCTGGCCACATCCAGGTTGTTGAAAAGGGCCAGGTCCTGGTAGATCATCCCGATCCCCAGCCTGGCAGCATCCTGGGGACTGCGGATGCGCACGTGCTGCCCGTCGATATAGATCTCGCCCTCGTCCGCCAGGTAGGCCCCCGAGAGGACCTTCATCAGCGTGGACTTGCCGGCGCCGTTGTCGCCGACGATGCCCATGATCTCGCCGCGCCGCACCTCAAGGTCCACCCCTTTGAGCGCGTGGACACCGCCAAAGCGCTTGCAGATGCCCTTCATCTGGACGATGTATTCCGTCGCGTCCTGCATCGAAATGTCCTGCGTCGAGGGAGAGCGCAGCAGGGCTGGGGAGAACGGATGGGTTCAAGAACCCAGCCCTGCGCTCGTGCCAACGACGGCCTGGCCAGAACGGCTGCGGCCGGCCGCTACTTGGTCCCGCTGATGACCCCGAAGTTGGGCATCGGCTTTATGACAAGCTGGCCGTTCTCGGCCGTGGCCAGTGCGAGTGCGTCCCACGTGACCTCGGGGTAGTCCTGTCCGCTGAGCATCTTGGCAGCGATGCTGACGGTCTCTCGGGGCAAGTCGCCTCCGCCAAAGGCCACCGCGCCGCGGAACACGCCGTTACCCCGAGAGGACGCGATGATCGAGTCGGCCTCCGGCCCGAACATGCCCACGCCGAAGATGGCGATTTCGTTCAGGTCCGTGATGACGCTGGTAGACCCCTTGGCGTACTCATCCATGACCGCCTGCGAGGCACCGGAGCCGCCGTCGGAGGCATAGGCCAGCACCAGCTTCACCTGAGGGTTCGTCGTCAGGACGTTCTGCATGGCCGTCTGCCCGGCCTGGAACATCTCGGCGGTCGGGGTCTGGACGATCTTGACGGCCGGGCAGTAGACGGGGTTCGCGACCCGGTCCGCCTCGGACTTGCCGGCCAGGTAGTTTCCCTGGTTGTCCGAGATGGGGTTCCCGGCAGCGTCGATGTAGGCGCCCTCCCAGTTCTTCAGGTAGGGCTCGCTGATCATGAGGAGCCCGTTGGACCGCTGGACCGATTCGGTCGTGAGCGAGGAGAGAAACACGGCTGTCTCGATCGAGCCTTCGGCCGCATCCGGGAAGGTCTTTTCCACCCACTCCTTGCCCATCATGGCCGCGTATTCCCCGGCCAGGAACTGGTCCATCTTCATGACGGCGTCGCGGCCCGTCTCGCCCGGCTCACCACCCACGACCATCACGAGGATACCGGCGGCGCGCGCCGCCTCCAGCCTGGGCAGCAGGCTGCTCGCCTCGACGGCCATCACGAACAGGAACTTGACCTTCATGGCCGTGTAGTTCTCCACCTGGGTCGCCTGGGTGTTGGGGTTGCCGTCGGCGCTGGCCACCTGCACGTCGTATTCATCGCCGAACTCGTTGACGAAGGCTTCGCTCAGCTCCAGCATCAGGGGATTGTCCAGAGCCGGCAGGCAGACGGCGATGATCCCCTTCTCTTCTGTCGTCGGAGGCACCGCGGTAGCCGACGCCTTGGTCGCCGGCACCGGCGTCGCCTGTCCCTGTGTGGCCGGCACCGGCGTTGGCGTAGGGCCACAAGCTGCAACCAACAGCATCGATACAGTCGCTACGACGAACAGCACACGTACGGACTTGGCCATGAGAGCCCTCCTCTCGGTTCATCTGAAGTCATTCCCGGCCACGGAACCCCGGCAAGCGGATGCTCAGCTGTCCATGCATTCTCCTCCTGCTGCCGCTGCAGCAGCATCGTCCACGAAGATGATGGCCTCCACGGGGCAGTTGCGCTCGCATGTCCCGCACTCGATACAGAGGTCCGGATCGATGTGGGACTGGGTCTCGCCTTCCTCGATCGCGCCGGCCTCGCAGCCCGCGACACAGGCTCCGCACAGAATGCACTCACTCGTCACGACGTACGGCATCCTGGCTTTTCCTCCACGACCGGGGCCGGCCACCCACCCCTCATCCCAGATAAGCACCCTGAGGATCGATGCGCTCACGGATCAACCGGACCTGTTCCGCCGTCGGCGGCTCCGTCGACGGCACGTGCGCCGGCATCAGCGGGGTGAATCCCATCGTATTCAGCACATCGTCCAGGGCAATGCCGGGGTGGATGGACTGCAGCATCATCCGCTTCGTGTCCGGGTCAAAGCCAAAGATCGCCTTGTCGGTGATGACGCGGCTGGGACCGCCCTGCAGCCCGGCATCGGCCCGGCTACTGCCGCCCGTGAGGTAGCCGGGGCTGGTGATGAACGATACGGCTTGTCTGAGCTTGCGGGGTTCCTGGCGCATGATGATGACGGTGCGGCGGGCGCACGAAGCAATGTCGTTGGCGCCGCCGCTGCCCACCATGTGGCGGAACCTGGCCCGCGGATCCCCGATCAGCGTGGTGTTGAGATTCCCGTACGGGTCGGTCTCCAGACCACCCAGGAAGCCCACATCCACGAGGCCCTTGTGCAGAATCGTGCCGAGGATGTCCACGAAACTGCTCTGCACCTTGGCTCGATACCAGACCCTTGGATCGGCCAGGCCCACGCCGCTGTCAATTGGCTCCGGATCGATGATGCCCAACTCGAACAGGATGGTCATGTGGGGGGCGTGGGTCAGCTTGGCCAGGAAGGAGGCGACGACGGGCAGGCCCAGGCCCACGGCCACGATCTGGCCATCCTGCAGTTCCCGGGCCCCGGCCACCGCCATCAGTTCCGAGGGCGTATAGTTGACATCCATCGTTCTTCCCTCTCCTCAGTAGCCCAGGATCGGATCGGCCAGAAGCCCGTTCAGACGCCGCATTCCGCCCACGCGGTCGAGGTAGTCCCAGTGGTCCTGGGGACCGTACACATAGCGGTCGAGATAGGCCCGCAAGGCCTCGGGCGTCTTTGTCGCTTCGACATAGCGCTCGATCTCCGCGGCATCATAGTCATAGACGCGATAGGCCGAGGTAGGGTGGGCGGCGAACGGCAGCTCCACAACGTGGGAAACCAGGAAGCCCGGGATGGCCGTCTGCTCGGGCTGGCGGCGGATCACCTCGGCTGGAACAACCCGTTCCGTGATGAGAATCGTGCGACGGCTCGCCCTGGTCTGCTCGACGCTGTCCCAGCGCGGGCCCAGGATGCACCCGTTTCCCTCCTCGTCGGCCACTTGGACCTGGATCACCGCCACGTCGGGCAGCAGCGGCTTGAGAACCAGCCAGGGGTCTTGCGTAAAGGGGTCCTGGATCGTGGAGATGTCGGAGGGCGACTGCTCCTGGAGCCGACGGATCAGGTCGGAGCCCTTGAGGGAGCGGATCGGGATGAAGGGCAGGCCCAGCGAGCCCGCCAGGTAACGAAAGGTGATGGACAGGCTGCTGTACTCCTCGGCGATGAGCGTGCCTTCCTCGATGCCGCGGTTCACACAGGCAAGCCGCCCGAAACGATCCAGGGAGCCGCCGCCGTAGATGATGCGGCTGACGGCGCCGGCGCCCACGAGCAGGTCCGCATCCATCGCACCAACGCATTGCGAGACCGTCAACCCACTGATGCCCTGCCGAATGACCTCGCGGGCAAAGGCCATGGTGCAGCGCGTGATGGCAAACCCGGACAGGGCAACGTGCGAACCAGAGGGAATGGAAGCCACCGCTTCGGCCAACGTCGTCAGCTTGGTCATCGGGAGGGCCCCCGGTCCAGCGTCGGCCGCTTGTCGAACAGGACCAGCAGAAGCCGGCAGCATCCTTCTTCGACCTTGATCTCGGCCAGCTCGACGGGACGATCGAGTTTCTCCTCGATCGCCAGCACGACCAGGTTCGCGGGAACGCACGTAAAGGGCTCGACGCCCCGCTCCAGCATCCCGGCCTCGACCGAGCGGTGTATGCAGCCCTCCACCCGGACCCGGAGCAGCCGGTCCTCCAGCTCATAGTGCACGCGGTCGACGATTCCCCTGTTCTGGAGGAACTCGCCGAGCGCGCCCAGGATCTGGTCCTGTTCGGCGGACTGAAGAAGCGGGAGGCAGCTGTTGACAAAGTAGTCGCGCCCGACGGTCGTCGTGCGGAAGCGCGCGCCGCGGCCCCGTTCATCCCAGAAGGCCTTCTGCAGGTCGTACAGGAGGCCGTTGGCATAGTCGAGGGGGATCGTTCGGGTGTTCATGGCTGCTCCTCGTAGTAGGGTTCGCCCCATCTCTCCCGGAAGACCAGGTCGCGTATGGGGAGGCGCGGACGCGGCCGATGCGGCCGCGCGGGGTGCCCGATCGAGACGATGCTCACCGCCTTGAAGCCTTCGGGGATGTGCAGCAGGGCCTTGACGCTCTCTTCATCGCGGATGTCGATGCACGGCGCGATCACCCAGCAGGCGCCAAGCCCCAGTGCCGTTACCATCAGCAGCATGTTCTCGATCGCCGCGGAGGTATCGTACGGCATGTCCCAGACATCCTTCTTGCCGCACACGACGATGCTGACCGGGGCATCTGCCAGGAAAGCGGATACCTGGCCGGAGGTCAGCTTCTCAAAGGCCGCCCGCCTCTTGGCCTCGTCCTGCAGGCCGGAGAAGCGTTCCTGCATCTTCTTGGTGACGAACTCGGCCGTGAAGCGACGACCGCTGCCGCCGCCGGCCAGCGCGCCCAGCCGCCGGCGCGTCTCGGCGTCCCTCACGATGATGAATCGCCACGGCTGCGCGTTCTCGCCCGAAGGCGCCTGGCGCGCCGCCTCCAAGATGATGTCGAGAGCCCGGTCCGACACGGGCTCGGCAGTGTATTCCCGAACGCTGCGGCGGTCCTGGATGACCTTGACCACGGCGTCAACCAGGCTGTACATTTCCGACATCCGGCAGCCTCCTCTCTGGTCTGTCGAGCCATACCACTGGCGATCTCTGCAACCTAGCGGCCAGGCCGCAGCTGCACCGCGAGACATACGATATCCGGCGCACCTGCGGAAGCACTCGGGGCCAGGAGCACCTCCCGTGATCCGAACATCGTATCGCTTGATGAAACTCATTCTCATAGAGTAATACACCGACACTATACCACAGGTCGGGCCCTTTGTCAATATCCAGTTTCGTCCAGAGATTCCGTGTTCTGCTGTACGGTACTCGCGCCCAGGTACGATGGACCGGTCCGGCCGGCCTCGGCCCGGCGAGTGTGGAGCGTCCCAGCCCTGCTTCCCCGGCAAAGCCCCTTGACACGTGCCGGCTTCTGTGCTATTCTCGGTCCGCGAAACGCCATTCCATTTCCTCGGCTCCGGCGATGCTGCCAAGAGGAGGTACTGCGGTGACGCATTCGATCCGCGCTGTGGAGCGAGCCCTGGACGTCCTGCTGTGCTTCTCCAGAAACACCCCCGAGCTGACCATGACCCAGATCGCCGAGCAGATCGGGATGAACAAGAGCACGGTGCACCGACTGCTCGCCACGTTGGAGGGGAAGCGCTTCGTGCAGAGGGACCCGGCAACGGGGATGTACTCCCTGGGCATCCGCATCCTGCAGATGGCCTACCTCACGCTGGAGCACAACGACCTGCGCCCGATCGCGGCCCCGTTCCTGCGCCAGCTCAACGAGCTGTACCGTGAGACGGTCCACCTTGCCGTGCTGGACGATGCCGACGTGCTCTTTCTGGACGTGATCGAGAGCCCCCAGCGCGTCAAGTTGGCGGCAGCGGTCGGGCAGCGGCTCCCCGGCTTCGCCACCGCTGCCGGGAAGGCGATCCTCGCCTTCATGCCGGAGGAACGGGCGCGGCAGGTTCTCGAGCGCGGCATGCCCCAGTACACCCGGAATACACCGCAATCCCCCGAGGCTTTTCTCGCGGACCTGCAGGCGGTGCGGCAGCGCGGCTACGCTCTCGACAAAGAGGAGTTGGAGGAGGGGATCAACGCTATCGCGGCGCCGATCCTCGACCGCGACAACTGCCCGATCGCCACGGTATCGATCGCCGGCCCTGCGTATCGGCTGACTGTGGAGAGGATGGTCGAGATCGGGCCCAGACTCGTGGACGCAGCCCGCGACATCGCCCGGGAAGCCCAGATGGTGGCGCAGTTGGAGACACCGCCGGCCCGAGGCCCCCGAGAGACTGCGGATACCGACGCGTAGCTACTCCCGGCGCGCGAGTGCCCAGTGATGTAGACCAGGCGAGGGGGCGCCCCGGCGCAGCATGCACGTCTCTGTTGGGTTGTCATACGATTCCTCCTCAAGCCAGCGCTGCAACCGGCCCTCGCGATTGATCCGGCAGACAGTCTCCAGTACCTTCCTACTTTCCGAACGCCTTGGCCGCACCGTCCGCAGCAAAGAACTTGCGCGCCCAGAGAGCCACGTACACCAGCCCGATCAAGACCGGCACCTCCATCAGCGGACCCACCACGGTGGCCAACGCCTCGCCCGAGGAGATGGTAAAGGCCGCCACTGCCACGGCGATGGCCAGCTCGAAGTTATTGCTGGCCGCAGTGAATGATTGCGTCACCGTCTGGGGGTAGGGAAACTTGAGTGCCCAGGAGAGCAGGAAGGAGACGGCGAACATCAAGACGAAGTAGACCACCAGCGGGATGGCGATGCGCAGCACGTCCAGCGGCTGGCCGATGATCCTGTCCCCCTGCATAGAGAACATCACCACAATGGTAAAGAGCAGCCCGATGATCGCCGTCGGCCCCAGCCGGGGCATGAAACGTGTCTCGTACCACCCGCGGCCCTTGCGCCCGATCAGGGTGAAGCGGGTGATGATCCCGGCCGCCAGGGGGATGCCCAAGAAGATGAGGACGCTCTTGGCAATGTCCCACATGGTCACGCCAACAGCCGCCGTGTCGGCCCCGAACCAGCCGGGGACGATCGTCAGGTAGAAGTAGGCCAGCGGGCTGTACATGACAATCTGAAAGATCGAGTTCAAGGCCACCAGCACGGCGCAGTACTCGCTGTCGCCGCCGGCCAGCATGTTCCAGATCAGCACCATGGCGATGCAGCGGGCCAGGCCGACGATGATAAGCCCGGTGCGATAGTGCGGCAGGTCGGGCAGGAACAGCCAAGCCAGGCCGAACATGATGGCCGGCCCGATGATCCAGTTCAGCGCCACCGAGACGCCGAAGAGCCTCCAAGCCCGGGCTACCTTGCCCAGCTCCTCGTACCTGACCTTGGCCAGCACCGGGTACATCATCCAGAGCAGGCCGATGGCGATGGGCAGGGAGACGGTGCCGATGGAGACTGCATCAAACGCCTCCTTGATCCCCGGTATCAGCCGGCCCAGAAGAAGGCCCAGGCCCATGGCCAGGAAGATCCAGAGGGGCAGGAAGCGGTCGAGGACGGAGAGCCTCCCGACGACTCCGCGGCCAGTCGGTGGTACCGAAGCAGTGGGTTCCATTTGAACCTCCGCGGTCACATCATCCGGTACGGGAATATGCTGCCATGACCAGGGCAACGCCAGAGCTGCCCCTGCCTACCCCACCGCCTCTGAAGCCATCTCCGGCGCGGGGCACTGCCCCACACCCTGCCCTTGTGCAGCCGCGGAGGACAGCTTGTCCGGGTCCAGGTGGCCCAGGAACAGGCCCTTGAGGCGGCCCAGCGCTTCCGGGACGATGGAGTAGAAGATGCGCTGGGCCTGCCGGCGCGTCTGGACCAGGCCGGACTCGGCCAGCACGCCCAGATGGTGCGAGAGCAGCGGCTGGGAGATGCCCAGCTCGGGCAGGAGCTCGCAGACGCACGTCTCCCGTTGCATCAAGAGGACCATGATGCGCAGGCGGTTGGGCTCGGCCAGGACGCGGAACAGGTCGGCCAGATGGTCCAGCTCTTGCAGCACCTTCTTCCGCAGATAGGAACGTCCTGTCTCCATCAGCATCCCTCCTGACAAGGTTCTCGGCGGTGCTGCCCTAGCGCTTCGAGCACCGCGGGGTGCGGGAAGGCGATCGCCTCGCGCGGGCAGGCCGCCGCGCAGGCGCTGCACCCGACCTGGCAGGCCAAAGGCTCCGCCACCTCGAGCAGGGCCCCATCCGGAGCGAGGGCAAAGACCCCGTTCGGGCAGAAGGAGTGGCAGCGGCCGCAGCCATCGCCGCGGTCGGCGCAGCGGGTGGGGAACCAGGGGACCTGTTCGCGGGGAAGGCCCCGCCAGGTGCGCGCCGTCCCCGGCGCGGGTTTCCCGGCAGATCGCTCGGCCGGGTAGCGGCGGTAGGCCTGCAGGAGCGCCTCCCCGTAGAGCGCGGCGGCCTCCGGGATGTAGTTGCCATGGCGGGCGCCTGCGAGCAGGTCCGGCACGGGGCCTGCCTCCGCCACCCGGCCGGCGTCGCACAGCCGGGCAAAGAGGTCCTCCAGGCCGACCAGCCCGACCAGGTGCGGCCCGACGCATAGCCGGCGATACGACGACCCGCCCATGCAGGTCTCCGTCAGGGCTTGATCCCGTATGACTGCATCAGGGCGGCCACCTCCGGGTCGTCGGCGTAGCCCGGGTCGAGGGGCAACGCGCGCCCGCCGAACTTTGCCACCCGCCCCTGCGCATCCAGGTCCAGCGTCAGGTAGCCCAGGTACTCGCCCTGGACGTAGGCAGCGTGCAGGACGACCCGGCCGGCCGGCCCGTCGATCGCCGTCGCGTCCATCGGCCGGCCGCCGGCCGCTCCGATGATGGCGTCCAGGCCCGGCACCGCCCGGGCCAGCGCCTCGTTGGACTGCTGGTCCAGGTTGGAGAGGACGATGACGACCTCGGGCGGCTCCGCCAACCCCGCGATCGTGCGCTGAAGCGACTCTGCCGCATCGGCCACCGTCAGCGTCACTCCCAGCGCCGCGGCGCGCGGCCCCGTCGCCGCCGAGGTCAGGCCGATGATGGCCACGGCGTGCCCGTCCAGGTCGCGCAGCAGGTAGGGCTGCACCCAGGGCACGGCGTCGGCCGGCTCGATGTTGGCAGCCAGGATGGGGAAGGCCACCTCGGAGAAGCGCTGGCTCACGACCTCCCAGGAGAGCCCCAGGTCCCGGGAGCCCAGGGCCATGGCGTCATAGCCCATGGCGTTCATCGCTGCCACCGGCAGGGCCCCCTGGCTGCGGTCGCTCGTATTGGTGGCGGCGGCGGCGATGATGCTGTTGCCGCTGTCGAGCAGCAGGACCGGCGTCGTGGCCTGCTGGCGAAGCTGGGTGATTGCGGTGGCCCGCCGGGCCAGCCCTCCCTTGGGCACCCCTCAGCCGCAGGGCAGCACGTCACCATAGACCTCGCCGGTGTGCAGGATGATCAGCGTCCAGTCGACCGGGCCGACCGGAAAGGTGGGGGATGCCGGCTGCGTGGGGGCGGGGGCCGCGGTAGCATCCTCCGGTGGAGGCGCTTTTGTCGGGGAGAGCGGTCCGACGGGGGCCATGGCCGTAACTGCAGGAGGCCGTGTCGGCGCGACGATCGGGGTGGGCAGGCTGTCGCCGACGCGGCACGCTCCGACTACCAGGCTGCCCAGTACCAGGAGCGCGAAGAACACGGTGAAGGGAGGGACCCGGCGCATCAGAACCTCCTCGTTCTAGCCGATTGCCGGCATGGTCACCCTCTCGATCAGCACCACCCACCTCCTCCGAACGGCCACTTCAACAGGAGCTTCTATAGACTCGTGTTGATATTATACATGCAGCAGCCGAATTGTCAAGTGCGGCACACGGCTTGTGCGGGCCCCGGTGTGGGTACTGCCTGGGCTCCAATGCGCAGCCATGTCTCCGCGCGGCGAAGGATCGCCCCGGTTGGCCGCACAAGCAGGTCCTTCGCGGCGCCAATCCAAGAAGACCGCCGGCTGGCTCCAGACCGCAGAGGACGGCGGCTTGCCTGATCTCTACGCCCCCTGCTCCTGCGGCTCCAGGAAGAGCTGATCGGCGGCGGCGGCGTAGCCAAACCGCTCCCCATAGCGGCCCCAGTCGATGGCCTGGCCCATCTGCTCCTCAGCTTCCTCCTGACGGAACTCCCATTCCAGGACGTCCTGGAAGAACTGCCGTCCCACCCGCGGCCCGGGACCGAGCGCAGCCCCTTGAGGATCCAGCGGACCAGCTTGCCGCATCCCCCCGGACAGCTCCCGGGGGCAGGCGTTCTCGAACCCGTCGAGGCCGACCCTGTCCAGCAGGCCCAGCGCCTGCTCCTGGCGGGCCGGCAGCGGTATGCCCTGGGCCTTGAGCGCTACCTCCACGTTCTCCATGACCGTCAGCCAGGGGCAGAGGGCAAAGGTCTGGAAGACGACCGTCGCGTGCGAGTTGCCCCCCCGCAGCGGCCGGCCGCTGGAGCCAGTGAGAATAGTGCAGGGGGTAGAAGCAGATGAGCACATAGGGCAGAAAGGTGCAGATGCCCGTGCCGAGGCGCTTCACCGTGATGCCGGGGCCCGTGGCCGCCATGGTGAAGCACGGCATCCGGATGAACATGCAGGTGCCAGGTTCTCTCTCCTCCGCCGGGCCGGCCGCCGTGGTCACCCTCGTGCCCAATGGCGCGTCGGGCCAGGTCCGTCTTCTGAATCGTCCCGTTCGTTCCATCACACGCCTCCGCGTGAAAAGCGTGCGGTCAAAACCGATTCGCCCTGGAGCCATCGCTCACCTGTTCGAAGCGCCCGGCGCTTCGGCTGTAATGTGAACCCAGGGAACAACTACCTCTTCTAGCGCTATTCCCCCGTGTGCTAACAGCGCCTCGTCCCGGTCGGCAAAGGCCCGCCGGCCGGGAGCAAACAGCGTCAGCAGTCCCGCAGGCAGGCCGGCCGGCGTCCAGGCGACTGCCTCCGGCACCTGCGCGCGGGCCCGCTCGATAAAGGCCGGGTCGTTATAGAAACGCACCCGGGTGCCGCGTTTCTCGACCAACTCCCCTTCCCGCGGCTGCCCCATACCTTCCGCCTCTACGTTGCCGTGGTCGCTGGTCAACCAGAGGTCAAACCCGGCTGCCAGCAGGCTTTCGATGGCCTTGGCCAACGGCCCGTGCTCGGCCCAACGACGCACGCGATCGTGGAGCTCTCCAAGTCCGTGGACTGTGCCGTGCAGCATCTCGTCCACCGCGCTAACCACGAGGCCAAGTACTTGCACTCGCCGGTCAGCAGCGATTTCGCCGAGATCATCAAGACCGAGGTTCCAAGCCACGGCGCCGGGCAAAAGCCCCTGTTCTTCCCAGAAACACTGCCAGCGCCGGCCGTCGGCGTCGGTGCGCTGCCAGGTGTCAGCAAAGTACAACGGCAGAACCCCGGCAAAGAGCGCCTGCCGGGCGATAGGAGTCACTGTGGGGAGAACTGCCAGCAGCGCCCCTTCCTCAATGTTCCAGTGTCGGGACTGCCTACGCCACGCTTCCCGCAGCACCTGCCACTGGTCCAGTGCCAGTCCGTCGAGCACCAACAGGGCTATTCTCCCAGCCCCCTGGCGTAGCCGGTGGGCCAGAAAGTGGGGCACGTGGTGCCCCAGGACGGGAGCCGGCAGGTAGGGCAGGGTATGCAGGGCGTCATAGCGGGCCTGCACCCAGTCACCAAAGATGGTATCCAGCCTCAGGCAGACGGCTGCGAGCTGCTCGGTGACGCCGGTCGGCAAATCGCACTGGCCAGCCAGCACCAGGGCCTCGGCCCAGGTGACGGCAATCTCGGTCCAGGCGCGGTAGCCGGCCTCCGGTCCGGGAAGATGCCCCTCGACGTGTTCGAGGACCTGTCGCAGCCGCTCTCGCCGGTACTCTTCGCCGTCCACGGCCACGCCGACGGCGGTCCAGTCCTCGGGCGGGCGCTCGGCGACGGCCCGGGCCGGTCTCATCCGGCCGTCCAGAAACAGGGTGTCCACCAGAGCGCGGATGCCGGCCCGGGAAAAGTCCACCCGGGGGGCGCCGGCCGCATAGTCTGGACGTGAACCGGCCAGGCTCAGGCCGCGGGCGGCCACGTAGCCCTGCCACTCTTCCTCGAGAAAGCCGAAAAAGGCCTCCCGCTCGCCCAGCCAGCGCTCCACCGGTAGGTTGGGAAATCGCGGCCGCAGCCGCTCGCTCAACCACCCGGCCAGCCGCGCCGGGATGGGCTGGCCGTGATAGTGGACGAGTAACAGGCGCTCGACCAAGTCCTCGAGCGTGGCGATGGCTTCGGGAGCCAGATTGTAGACGTGGCGGGCGATATAGGCCAGGGTGCGCTCCTCGCCCAGGCGGGGGCCGGCGTAGCCCTGGCAAGCGTCAAACAAGCGGTCAAACAGGTCCGGCGCGGCGCGGAAAAAGTCACGCAACACCGGATAGCTCAGGTGTGGCACCAAATCGTGCAGAGAGAAGGTCACCTGGCGCCCCTGTTGGAGTAGATCATGTGGCAAGTGCTGAAGATCCGGCCGACTGGTCCGAACGACCAGCGCCCGGGGCGCCTCTTCGCCAGCGTCCCAGTGGCGGCGGTACCGCGATTCGTAGGCGTGGCGGAAGGCGACCGGGTCGTCGAAAGAGAGAATATCACCCCCTCGCGCATGGGTGGCGGTGAGTACCTGCTCTTCCTGGAGCAGGCCGTCGGGGTCAGCGGCCAGGATCAGCCGGTGGCCGGGGCATTGCAGGCGCTTCAGGATCGCATCGCGCCAGGGGGGCACCGTCTTCCTCCGGCGAACCTGCTACTTCTCCGGGTTGTTCTCTGCGGCAAACCGCTCCAGGTAAGCATTAGCCGCCTCGACCGAACCGCAAGCCTGGACCAGGCCCCGGGCTGCCGCATCGGCGTGGTGGGAGCCAAGCCGCGAGAAGATCAAGTAGGCCCGGGCGAGGAGCGGGCGGGCCATTTCCGGGCGGCCCGTTTGCAGGTGCAGTAGGCCCAGGTTGGTATACTGATTGGCCGACGTGGGCCAGTCGCCCATCTTCTCGGTGATGGCCAGGCTGCGCTGGTAGAACTCGATGGCCCGGTCCCAGTCGCCCTTGTCGGCGTA
>CAZTIG010000041.1:0-41369 GCA_964613665.1 uncultured Chloroflexia bacterium | reverse complement strand
TGACCTCGCCGCCGCCCGACCCGCCACTCCTGCCCCCCGACGATGACTGGACGCTGATCGACGCCTACTTCCCGGGGAACTGGATGGTCCGCGGCTACGGCGAGACAGGCGGCGCGCCGCCGGTCGACGTGCCCTGGCTGAGCGAGGACCCCATCACCGGCACCGTGCCCCCGGGTGAGTGCCAGAATGTCAGCGTCTACTTCGACGCCACCGGCATGGCGCCCGGCGACTACTTCGCCGACCTGCTGATCGACAGCAACGACCCCGACGAGCCCGAGGTGGTCGTGCCGGTCACCATGACGGTGCTGGCGCCGGTCGACCTGGTCGGCGTGACCTACACCATCGCCGGCCTGCAGGTGTCCTTCGACGCCACGGTCACGGGCAGCGAGCCCATCTCCTACCTGTGGCACTTTGGCGACGGGATCACCAGCACGCTGGAGGACCCGCTCCACACCTACGACCAGGGCGGCTGCTACGACGTGGTCCTAGATGTCGAGAACGCCTGCGGCATGGACACCTGGAGCGAGCAGATCTGCCTCTGCGATCCGGTGCACGACGCCGACTTCACCTGGGATCCGCCCATGCCGGAGGTGGGTGAGGACGTGACCTTCACCGGCGTGGCCTCGGGCACCGCGCCCTTCACCTTCACCTGGGACTTGGGCGACGGCGGCACGGGCAGCGGGATGACCGTTACCCACGCCTACACCGCGGCCGGGGACTACCTGGTGACGATGGTGGTGGACAACCCCTGCGGTCATGACACCATCGCCTACACCGTCACCGTCGTTCCGGCCTGCGCCGAGGTGGAGATCCTGGTCATCACGCCCACCATCGAGGGCTGCTCGGTCTCCTTCGCCGCGGCCCTGAGCGGAGACGCGCCGTTCACCTACCTGTGGTGGTTCGGCGACGGGATAACCTCGACGGAGGCGATGCCGACGCACGTCTACGCCACCGGTACCTACACCGGGACGCTGGAGGTGTGGAACTGCACCGCGGGCTACGACGCGATGGACTTTTCCGTCACGGTCGAGTGCCCCGTCTACTTGTACGTCTACCTGCCGCTCATCTACAACGCTGCTCCCTAGTGGCAGGCTATGCCTGGGGGGGCGGGCCTGGCCCGCCTCCCCAGGATGGGATGGAATGGCGCCGGGCCCTTGCGGGCCCGGCTGTTCTTTGGCCGGCCGGCAGCTACCCTGTCACGCTAGCGGTGGAGAACCTCTGTAGCCAGGACCAGGCCGTACGCATGGTGGTCGTCAGGGATCCGCCAGTGGAGGAATACCAAATCTGCCTGCCGCTCGTTCTCAAGGGGCACCACACAGGGCAGGCAGGCCGAAGCTACTGCCTTCACCACCGCTCCAGCTCTTCCAGCACCGCCGCGACGGCAGCCTCCAGCAGCACCTGCCCCCACTGCGCCGTGGCCAGGTTGGCGTCGGCGCCGCCGGAGCCGTCGGGGTAGTGCTCGGCCCAGACCAGGGCGTTGGGCCAGACGGCCGGCTGGACCACCGGCAGGACCTCCACCGGCTCGTCGGAGACGATCCCCGGGTGCAGAGCCATGGTCAGAGAGGTCTCCCCCGGTGTGCCGTGGCCGTCCTCCTTGTCGCCAAAGGCCTCTTCCAGGACTGCCCGCACGCCGGGTAGCTCCCACCACGCGCAGAGCTTGATGCGCAGCGCGCGGTGGACGTCGTTGACCTCGGCGATGCCGGCCATGAGCGCGGCCGTGTTGCCCCCGTGCCCGTTCAGGAGCAGCACGCGGCGGAAGCCGTGCTGGGACAGGGAGGCCAGCACGTCGTAGGTCACCTGCAGCAGGGTGCTCGGGCGCAGGGAGACCGTCCCCGGAAAGGCCATGTGGTGCAGCGACATGCCGTAGGTGAGTGTCGGCGCCACCAGGACGCCACAGCGCCGGCCGGCCTCGCGGGCGATCCCGGCCGGCACCAGGTGGTCCGTGCCGATCACGGCCCGCGGCCCGTGCTGCTCCGTGCTGCCCACCGGGACGATGACGCGGTCGTCCCTCTCCAGGTACACGGCCACCTGCCTCCAGGTCATCTCGGCTAGTTGCATGGTCTGCTCCTTTGAAGCGGTCAGCGCTCGGTCTACAGCCCCCGGCCCCAGTCGCTGTGCACGTGTTCCTCGTGGACGCGCCCGTACACGGCGGCGGTCTGCCGGGCGATGGCCGGCCAGTTGTAGCGCTCCAGCACCTCGCGGTAGGCGTTCTCGGCCCGCTGGCGGGCCCAGTCGGGGTGCTGCAGTGTATGCAGCACGCCCCAGGCCAGCGACTCGGGGTTGCCCGGGTAGATGGTGACGCCGGTCTCGCCGTGGCGCACGACCTCGGCCAGTCCGCCGGTCTCGGCGACAACGACCGGGGTGCGCGCGGCCATGGCCTCCAGAGCGACGATGCCGAAAGGTTCGTAGAGGCTGGGAAAGACGGCCACATCGGCCACCTTGAAGAGGCGGTCGCGGGTGTCGTCGGAGACAAAGCCGGCGAAGTAGATGCGCTCGTAGACCCCCAGCTCCCAGGCGCGGTGGCGCAGGGCGTCCAGCAGCCCGCCGGTGCCGGCGACGACGAACTTGGCCGGGCCGTACGCGGCCAGCACCTGCGGCACCGCCTCCACCAGCACCGGCACGCCCTTTTCCTCGACCACGCGGCCGACGTTAAAGACAATCTTCTCATCCGGGGCGGCATAGGTCTCTCGGAAGTCGGCCAAGTCCAGTCCTTCCAGGGACTGGAAGCGGCTGGGGTCGATGCCGTTGGGGATCACGTCGAGCTTGTCGGCCGGGGCGGAAAAGTACTCCTGCATCTGCCGGGCCATGTAGTGGCTGCAGCAGATGACCCGCCAGGCCTCGTAGACCAGCCACCACTCGGTGCCGTGGATCGCCGCGGCGTTCTCCCCGCTGAGGGTGCCGCGCCCGCGGCCCTTTTCGGTGGCGTGGATGGTGGCCACGAGCGGCAGGCGGTGGCGGTGCTTGCACTCGACCGCGGCGCGGGCCACCAGCCAGTCGTGGGCGTGTAGGATGTCGGGAGAACCCACCTCGTCCAACAGCCGCTCGGCCCGGGCCCACAGTGCCCCGTTGCTCTCGGCGACGAAGCTGATAAAGTCGTACTCGTGCATGCGCGGCACATCCACGCGGTGCACGTAGAGGCCCCGCCAGCCCTCCTCGGCCGAACCGCCGTAGAGCCGCGGGGTGACGACGTGCACCTCGACTCCCTCCGCCGCCAGGGCCGGGGCCAGCTCCATCACGTGCTTGCCCAGCCCGCCGACGACGTGAGGGGGATACTCCCAGGAGAACATGTAGACGCGCATGCAGGGTCCTCCTCTCACACGTCCGCGGCCCGGGGGCCTTGGTCGTTGGTCCTTCGTCCTTCGTCGTCTTTCAGATGCTCTCTCCTGACCACCAGCTTCCACCACAGCCGGGCCAGGTCGCGCGCCGTCCGCCACAGGCGCGGAAAGTTAAAGAACTGCGAGCGGCCGTAGGCGCGGTGATAGTGGTGCACCGGCACCTCGGCGAAGCGGTAGCCGGCGTCCTGCATCTTCTTGACCATCTCCAGGCAGATCGTGCCGTGGCTCGATTCCAGGGCGATGTGGTCGAAGATGTCGCGGCGGAGCAGGCGAAAGTCGCAGTCCACGTCGCGCAGGTGAAAGCCAAAGAGCAGGCGCACGCCGTGGTGATAGACCCGCCCGATGACCTTGCGGATCCACGGATCGGACCGGTCGACCTTGTAGCCGTTGACCACGTCGACGCCGTCGCGCAGGGCGGCGACTAGGTCCTTCAGCTCCAGCGGGTTGTACTGGGCGTCGCCGTCGGTGTAGAAAATCCACTCCTTGGTAGCCGCGGCAAAGCCGCTGCGCAGGGCCCCGCCGTAGCCCCGGTTGCGGGGATGACGGATGATGCGCACCTCCTGCGGGTACTTGCGGGCCAGCTCGTCCAGGATCAGCGGGGCATAGTCCTGGCCGGCGTCGTCGACGACGATGACCTCGTAGTCGTCGGTCACCTCGCGCAGAGCCACCAGCGCGCTCAGCACCATGCTGGCGATCGTGCCGCCGTCGTTGTAGCAGGGAAAAAAGGCCGAGATACTCAAGCTGCGATCCACGCGATGCCCTCCATGTCGTGGTCAGTCACCAGCACACAACACCGCGCGCCTGCTCGCGGATGGCCGAAAGCCGATCGCTGACCGCGCGCTAGTCCCACCACGCGTACCGAAAGATACAGTAGATCGCCTGCAGCGCGTCCTTCCAACTGATCTTCTTGCCCTCGGCGTAGGTCCGGCCATAGTAGGAGATGGGCGTCTCGTAGATACGGCAGCCCAGCCGGGCCACCTTGGCCGTGACCTCGGGCTCGAAGCCGAAGCGCTGCGAACGCAGGCGAATGCGCCGCAGGACCTCGGCGCGAAAGACCTTGTAGCCGGTCTCCATGTCGGTCAGGTTGAGGTTGGTGAAGATGTTGGAGAGGGTGGTGATGATCCTGTTGCCCACATAGTGCCAGAAGAAGAGCACGCGGTGCGGCCCGCCCAGGAAACGCGAGCCGTAGACGACGTCGGCCTGTCCCTCCAGGATGGGGCGCAACAGCGCCGGGTAGTCGCTGGGGTCGTACTCCAGGTCTGCGTCCTGGACGATGACGATCTCCCCACTGGCCGCGGCAAAGCCGCGCCGCAAGGCGGCCGCCTTGCCCTGGTTGCGCTCCTGGTACAGCACCTGGAGGCCATCTTGGCCCTCGTAGCCGCCCAGGACCTGCCGTGTCCCATCGCCCGAGCCGTCGTCGACGACGATGATCTCCTTCTCCAGGCCCAGCGCGTCGGCCCGGCGCACCTTTTCGATGAGCGGGCCGACGCGGTCCTGCTCGTTGTAGACGGGGATCACCACGCTGAGGCGGCGAAGGTGTTGCTCGGTCACGCGTTCCTCCAGGATGTCAGTTCGCAGTTCCCAGTTTACAGTTCACAGTTTGCAGTTCGCAGACGAGCTGCAGGGGTATCTCGAAACCGATCACTGTGAACTGTGAACGGATCCTACCGGCACCCGGCCGAGTAGTAGAGCACGTGCTGGACCCAGAAGGCCAGCCCCGTCCAGAGCAGGAAAACCCCGGCCAGGACACCGACGGCCCGGCCGGCCCAGCCGCGCCGGCCCAGGCGGGCCAGCCACCAGCCCGCGCCGAGGGCCACAAAGGGCAGCAAGAAGTACATGTAGCGCACGTACAGGTTCAGCGCCAGCCCCACGGCGGCAAAGAGCAAGGCGACGACAAAGGCCAAGCCGAGCAGCCGCGCCGCCAGCGCGCGCCGCTCCCAGACCAGCCCCGGCAGCGCCGCCAGGGCCAACACCAGCGGGGCGGTGTGGTAGTAGGCGCGGGCCTCGGCGGCCAGCTCGCGCGCCGCGGCGAAGACGGCCTCGGCGCGGCTGCCGACCTCCACGGCCACCAGCCCCAGCCCGGCATCAAGCACCGGGCCGCGCACCAGGAAGCCGCCGTGGGTCGGCTGCTCCACGTTGGCCCCCTGGCCCATCTGCCGCAACGAGTCCAGCATCGTCGGCACAAAGTGGCTGTAGTAGAGCCCCAGGGACAGGATCACGGCGGCCAGGCCGGCCAGGGCCCAGCGGCCGGCCGCCGGCCGCGGCCAGGCCCGGGGTGGATCCAGCCCTGCCGTCACCACCAGCGCGCCCAGCAGCCCCGCCGTCAACAGGACCGTCCCCGGGTGGGCCAGCACTGCCAGCAGGAGCGCCCCCGCCGCCAGCAGCCACCGCGGCCAGCGCTCCAGCCGGCCGGCCGGGGAGACGACCAGGGCCACCAGCAACAGGAAGAGCCACTGCCCCAGAATGTTGGCCACGACGCCCCAGGAAAAGATGATGTACGACTGCGGCATGGTCGGGTAGAGGAAGGCGGCCAGCGGGGCCGCCGGGCCGCAGCCCAGCAGCCGCCGGGCGATGTAGACCACCAGCAGGGCCGCCGAGGTGTCCAGCAGAATGCTCATGACCTCCAAAGGGACCAGCCGGCCACCGAAGAGTGCCCAGAATGGGGCCAGCAGCAGGTAGGGCGTGGGCAGGTAGAGGGTGGTCAGCCCGCGCCACTCGCCCGACTCGATGGTAAAGAGGAGCTCGCCGCGGGCCACCGATTCCAGGCGGTGGTAGTGGAAGCAGAGGTCCCAGGTCTCGTGGGCCGGGTGCAGCACGCCGGCCAGGCGCACGACGAAGAACAGGAGCACGGCGGTCCAGAGGAGGCGCTCTGCGGTGGGGGCCAGGGCACCACCGCCCCGGGCAAAGAGGCTGCGCAGTCCGCCCTGGAAGAACGCCAGGAGGACCCAAGAGCAGGCCAGGCCCAGCGGCAGGAAGGGCAGGGCGGGCGCGAGCAGCGGCCGGCCCACGGCCAGCAGCGCCGCCAGCAGGAGGGCCAGCGCCGCCCCGGCGCCCAGCGCGGTCCAGCGCGACCAGCCCAGCCGGCGGGCCAGGAGCACCGCCAGCAGCACGGTCAGGCCGGTCCAGAGCAGCACCGCAGGGGCGGGGAGCACCGGCCGGCCGACCGGCGCCAGCACCAGCCGCTCCAGCATCACCCCCAGGGGACGACGGTCGGGCGTGGGCGCCGCGGTGTAGACCTCGCTGGGGGTAAAGACCTCGCTCTGCAGCGTCAACTCCAGGTTGCCGGCGGGCAGGTTCGCTGTGGGCACCAGGACGGAGTAGACCTGCACGGAGGGCTCGACCACCGTCTCCAGGAGCGGCCGGCCGCCGGCCAGCAGGCGGATGTTCGGCGCGGCCACGGAGTTGGGCCGTGGGGCGGCCAGCGTCAGGTCCAGCCGGTAGGGGACCTGCCCCAGGCCGGGGACATCGATGTGGGCCACATCCCGGGTCCAGCGATAGCTGCGTTGCCCGCTCGATTCGGCCTCGTGAAAGCCGATCAGGTAGGCCTCTGCCGGCCGCCGGCCGGCGTCGAGGGCAAAAGGGCCGCGCATCTGGAAAGCCAGGCTGGACAGGAGCAGCGCGAGCAGCAGGAGCCCCCACGCGAGCGGGTCGCGCAGGCCGGCCCCCAGGGCCAGGCCCTCACGCCGGAGGGCCGCTCCCAGGCGACCATAGAACTGCTGCCAGCGGCAGCGCAGGAGCGAGCGTTCCTGTGGCAATTCATCCTCTCGACCAGCCCGGGAACGAAGCAGCACCGGACCGCCCGCATTGTACTACACCCGGTGCAGGTGCGCAACAGGCCGGCCTGTGCTATAATGCCACCCGTCGGGCGGAGCGGTTCGGGCCGGCCCGCGGACCAGACCAGCGGCTACAGCCTCTGTGGCCAGAAGAGAGCCGAAGCGATGACCACCAAAGCCGCCGTGGACGACTTTCTGGCCCAGCGGACGCTGGCCATGGTCGGCGTCTCGCGCCGCGGGGACAAGTTCGGCAACGTCCTCTACCGCGAGCTCAAGGGCAAGGGCTACCGTCTCTTCCCGGTGCATCCCCGTGCCGAGAGTCTGGAGGGTGACCGCTGCTATCCCTCCCTGCAGGCCCTACCCGAGCCGGTGGGCGGGCTGGTGGTGGTCGTGCCGCCGGGCCAGGCGGAGCAGGTAGTGCGCGACGCCGCCGCGGCCGGCATCCGCCGGGTCTGGCTGCAGCAGGGCGCCGAGTCGCCCACGGTGGTGCAGTTCTGCGAGCAGAACGGCCTGAGCGTCGTCCACGGCGAGTGCCTGCTCATGTTTGCCGAGCCGACAGGCTTTGGCCACCGCCTGCACCGCTGGATCTGGAAGGTATTGGGCAAGCTGCCCAAGTGAGACGCGAGAGAGGAGGCCCCATGATCCGCGGAGAACGCGTCCTGCTGCGGCCGGTGCGCGACGACGATTGGCCGCTCCTGGAGGAGTGGGCCCGCTGCCGCGAGGCGCTCTGGGGGCCGTACCAGCGCTTCCAGCTCGACCACCTGCCGCAGCTGCGCCAGGCCTACCAGCAGACGGGGCTGCTACGGCGCGAGGGCGGCTTCCTGCTGATCGAGACGATCGCCCACCCCCACGTCGCCGGCTTCGTGCGCTACTCGCTCATGGCGGTCCCCGACGCCGACCTGCCCTATCCAGAGATCGGCTACGGCATCGCTGCGCTCGGCGACCGGGGCAAGGGCTACGCCCGAGAGGCTGTTGGGCTGCTCGTGGGCTACCTCTTCGCCGGCTACCCCTGCGAGCGCATCGCCGCGCTCACCGACCTGGAGAACACCCCCTCGCGCAAGCTCCTGGAGGGGCTGGGCTTTCAGCGCGAGGGAGTGCTGCGCCGGGCAATGTTCCGCGACGGGCGCTGGCGCGACGTGGCCGTGTACGCTATCCTGCGGGAGGAGTGGCCGGCATAATCCCCACCACCACCCGCTCCCCCTCCACCCTGACCTCGCTGCGCCAGGCGCCCTCGGGCGGCCCGGCTCGCTCCAGCCGCACCGCCAGCACCTCCGCGGCGATGGTGGCCACGTGCTCTTCCAGCGCCCCGGCCAGTGGGCCGTCGGCCATCTGCAGGGTGAGGGCGACGCGGTCGGTCACGGCCAGGCCGGCGCTCTTGCGGGCCTCTTGCAGATGCCGGACCAGCTCGCGGGCCAGCCCCTCCCGGCGCAGGGCTTCGCTCACCTGCACGTCCAGGGCCACCTGCAAGTCGCCCTCGCCGGCCACGGCCCAGCCGGCCGGGGGTGCCTCCCCGGCCGCCGCCAGCCGCAGCGCTTTGACGTTCAGCTCCTCCAACACGTGCTCGCGCTGGTACTCCAGGGTGGCGGCAGCCCCGGCAGCGACGCGCACCCAGGCCGTCGCCAGCGGCTGGCGCACCTTGCGGCCGGCCGCCCGCCGCGCCGACCGCCCCAGCGAGACCACCTCCTGCACCAGAGCCACCTCCGCCAGCAGGGCCTCGTCCACCGGTCCGGCCTCGGGGTACGGGCACAGGTGCACGCTGACCGGGGCGGCATCGTCGTGGGCGCGCACCAGGTTCTGGTAGAGCGCCTCGGCCAGGAAGGGGACAAAGGGCGCCATCAGGCGGGCCAGCGTGACCAGGCAGGCGTGTAGTGTGGCGTAGGCGGCCTCCTTGTCGGCGTCGTCGCCGCCGCGCCAGAAGCGCCGCCGGCTGCGGCGGACGTACCAGGTGGAGAGGTCGTCGATCAAGCCCTCCAGCGCCCGCGTCGCTCGCGGGGTGTCATAGTCGTCCAGGGCGGCGCGCACCTCGGCCGTGGTGCCGTGCATGCGGGAGAGGGCCCAGCGGTCCAGCGGCGCGGCGGGCGGCCGGCCGGCGCTGCCCCCGTCTCGCCCCGGCACCCACCGATCGACGTTGGCGTAGGTCACGAAGAAGGAGTACACGTTCCACAGCGTCAGGAACTTGCGCCGGACCTCGCCTGCCAGGTCGTCGGAAAAGTGCACGTCGCTAGCCGGGTTCTGGGCGGCGTAGAGCCAGCGCACGCAGTCGGCCCCCAGCCGCTCCATGGCATCGTCGAAGTTGACGGCATTGCCCCGGCTGGCGTGCATCTCCTCGCCGTGGCGGTCCTTGACCAGGGCGTGCCCCAGACAGGCGCGGAAGGGGCCCTGCCCCACCATGGCCGTGCTCATGGCGAGCAGGGCGTAGAACCAGTTGCGGAACTGGCCCGGGAAGCACTCGCAGATCATGTCGGCCGGGAACCACCGGGCCCACTCGTCCCGGTCGCGCCAGTAGCCCATCGTGACCAGCGAGACGATGCCGGCGTCCAGCCAGGGGTTGCCCACGTCGGGCACGCGCGCCGCCAGGCCGCCGCACTGCGGGCAGCGCACCTTGACCGCATCTACCCAGGGGCGGTGCGGCGTGTGCCCCTCGAAGAGCTCCCAGCCCTCCACTGCGCGCGCCCGGAGCTCCTCGCGCCCGCCGATGACCTCGAAGTGCCCGCACCGGGCGCACTTCCAGATCGGCAGGGCCAGGCCCCAATAGCGCTTCTTGGAGATCATCCAGTCGCGCATGTTGCGCAGCCAGTCCAGCTCGCGCTCCTCACAGAAGGAGGGGGTCCAGCGCGCCTGCCGCGTCGCCGCCATCAGCGGTTCGCGCAGCTCATCCATGGCGATGAACCACTCCTCCACCAGGCGAAAGACCAGCTCCTCGCCGCAGCGCCAGCAGACCGGGTAGCGGTGGGTATGGGGCTCCAGGCGGTAGAGCAGGCCGCGCTCGCGCAGCGCGGCGATGACGGCCCGGGAGACCTCCGTCGCCGGCCGGCCGCTGAAGGGCCCGTAGCCGGCGCGAAAGACGCCGGACTCGTCCAGGGGGGCCAGCACCGGCAGGGCCTCGTCCTGGCCCAGGTGATAGTCCTCCTCACCGCAGCCGGGAGCGATGTGCACGACGCCGCTGCCTTCTTCCGCCGAGACCTCCGCCCACAGCAGGACGCGGTGGGCCTGGGCGGGGCTCTCGGCCACGGCCGCGGCGTCGCCGCCGGGCTGCCGAGCGGCGGGCAGATCGTCAAAGGGGCCGTCATAGGGCCGGCCGGCCAGCTCCACTCCCCGCAGCCGATCCAGCACCTCGAACGGGCCCTGCAGCAGCTCCTGGGCGGCCTCGGCCACGTAGAGCACCTCGCCGCCCTGGCGCACGCGCAGGTAGGCCAGGTCGGGCCCGACGGCGGCGGCCACGTTGGCCGGCAGGGTCCAGGGGGTCGTGGTCCAGACCAACAGCGCCTCGCCGGGCCGCTCGCGCAGCGGGAAGCGCACCGTCACCCCGGGGTGGGTCAGCTCGCGGTAGCCCTCGGTGACGATCTCCTGCTGGGAGATGCCGGTACCGCAGCGCGGGCACCACGGCATGACGTCGGCACCCTGGTAGACCCAGCCGCGCTCGTGGCAGTGCTTGATAAAGGCCCAGATGCCATAGTTGTTCTCCTCGGAGAAGGTGTAGTAGTCGTGGCCCCAGTCCATCCACTGCCCCAGGCGGATCGACTGGCGGGTGATCTCGGCGGCAAAGCGCTGCACCCGCTCGATGCAGCGTTGGACGAACTCGGCCACGCCATAGGCCTCGATGTCGCGCTTGGAGCGAAAGCCCAACTCCTTCTCCACCTCGACCTCGACCCACAGGCCCTGGCAGTCAAAGCCGTTCTGCCAGCGCTGGTCGCGGCCCAGCATGGCCTGGTAGCGCTGGAAGAGGTCCTTGAGGGTGCGCCCCCAGGCGTGATGGATACCCAGGGGGTTGTTGGCCGTCACCGGCCCATCGAGGAAGGAAAAGCGCGGCCGGCCGCGGTTCTGTTCCCGCAGCCGCTCAAAGGCGCGCGTCTCTTCCCAGAAGCGCAGCGTCGCGCGCTCCATGGCCGGAAAGTCGGGGTGGGGATGTACTGGCTGAAACATCGCTGACCTCCTTCACGGTCGGGGCCCGCCCCTGGCAGGCCGCCGGCCGGCCGGGGGTGGGCTAGGGAATGTCCGCAATACCGGCAATATCATCGCTGTCCATGCTGCACCTCCTCTACAAAGGTAAGGCTCCGTCCCTCAGGGACGGAGCCAGGCCCCGCGGTACCACCCTGCTTGGCGCGACGCCGGCGGGAAACAAAAAGAGCCCGTCCCACCCAGGGACGGGTCCAGTCGCCCGCGGTACCACCCTGTTTGGCGTCGCCGCCCGCTCTTCTCGGGGACCACCATCCCCGCGCCCCTGGTAACGGGGGGCGAGCCCGGGCAAGTCTACCGCCGCCGCAGCGGTTTCGGTTGCCGGCTTGGGAGGGATCTTCGGCGGGCCTGTCCGCGCCCGGCTTCCACCTGTCCCGGGCTCTCTGGGCGGCCGCGGCCGGCCTACTCGTCTCCGTCGATGCCGTTGGGAAGATTATACCGCGCCGCAGCGGAAATGTCAACTGCGCCGTCCCGCCGGGGTGCCTGCCACTTTTGTCGGTGCCCCACGAAAGCGCTCCGCCTTGCCCGGTTGGAGCCCAGGCTGCGCCGGGTGCGTCGTGCTGCTCCAACTCGCCGAGCTTCTGATTGCGGGCGGAGCGGGCCAGGGTTGACCTACGGATATGGCGGGCGCCCATCCCGCCGTTGCCCTCGGCCGGCTGCTCTTTTTCGGCTGGCCGTATGGTCGTCGCACCAGGCTTCCCGAGGCGCTAGTCGTCCCGGAAGACCGCCGGCAGAAACACCCAGTGGAGGAACGGTATCCCGCTGGTCGAGGCGTACTTCAGGTCGTGGGGGACCAAGTCCAGGTAGGCGATGCGCGGCTGGCCGGCGCCGTCCAGGACCAGCGAGGTGTCCTCGTAGCGGTCCGCCGACGTTCCTGTCGAGTCCACGGTCTCGAACTGCCAGGCCGCGCCGTCGAAGTAGGCGTAGCGCAGCAGGTTGGTGCCCTCCCCCCAGGCCGGGTAGGCCAGGTGAGGCCGGTCGCCCGGGCCGCAAGCCAGGGACAGGCGCGACCCGGGATGATCGCTCCCCACCTGGGTCGTGTTCCAGTGTGAGCCGTCGCAGGTAGCATAGAGCAGGCTGAAGCCACTGGCGTAGGCGATGCGCGGGCGGCCCTGGGAGTCCAGGGCGATGGCGCAGTCCTGGCCGTTGAAGAAAACGTCGCTATCCACGGTCTGGAAGCTCCAGGCCGTGCCGTCGTGGTAGGCGTAGCGCAGGTGGTTCTGGTAGGCCCCGACCGGCGTATAGTAGCACAGGTGCGGGTGGTCGGCCGCGTCCAGGGCCATGGCCACCGAGACGAGCTGGCCGGTGTAGGTGACCGGCGTGACCACCTCGATCTGCCAGGTTGTGCCGTCGTAGCGGGCGAACCGGATGGTATGGCTGGTCTCGTCGGCGTAGGTGATGCGCGGCAGGTCGGCGGCATTGAGGGCCATGGAGGCGCTTGCGCCGACGTCGGGGCCGCTGTCCACGGTGGTGGAGTACCAGGTGGCACTGTAGAAATGGGTGTACACGAGGGCGTTGTTGTTGGCCACGTGGTAGGCGATGTGCGGATCGCCCTGCGAGTCCAGGGCCAGTGCGGTGTTCCAGCCGGGGCTCATCTGCTGGTCGACCATCTCGGTGTGCCAGGCCGTGCCGTCGTGATAGGCGTACTTCAGGCCATAGAGGGAGCCGCTGATCTCCCCGCCGTAGCTGATGTGCGGCCGGCCGGCGCTGTCCAGGGCCAGGGAGATGCCCGGCCCGCCATAGCCGGGCTCGTCCACCACCTCAATGGCCCAGGTGGCAGCCGGCTGCCCGGCCCCCGCCTGGGTCACCGCGCCCAGCAGAACCAGGAGCAGGCAGAGCACCCACCCGCGGAACAGGACTCCGTGTTTCACCGTTCGCCTCCTCAGAGAACCCTCAGCGTTGCCGAGAGTGAGCCGGCAGCGCTGCTGCACAGTGTACAACAAACGCCGGGCAAAGTCAACAGCATACGCGCCACGGCTACCAATTTCGGCGCTCCCGTGGTATAATGGCCGGCAGAGAACCGGTCCCGCAGCTCCCCACGCCAGGAGGATCACCGCATGGACAATGCCTACCACTATCTGATCGTCGGCGGCGGCATGGCCGGCGAGCGCACCGCCGAGGGCATCCGCAAGGTGGACAGTGCCGGCACGATTGCCCTGCTGACCGCCGAGCCCTTTATGCCCTACGACCGCCCCCCTCTCTCCAAGGGCTACCTCACCGGCCAGGAGGGCCTGGAGAAGGTCTACCTGCGCCCGGATGCCTTCTACGGCGAGAACCGCATCGAGGTCCTGCGCGGCGCGCGTGCGACGCGGGTGGACCCGTCGGCGCGCCAGGTCGCGCTGGCCGACGGGCGCGTGCTGGGCTACGACAAGCTCTGCCTGGCCACCGGCGGGGTGGCCCGCAGCCTGCCCATTCCCGGGAGCGACCTGCCCGGCGTCTTTCTCCTGCGCACCCTGGCCGACAGCGAGGCCCTCCGCGCCGCGGCCCAGGCCGGCCGGCGCGCCGTGGTCGTGGGCGGGTCGTTCATCGGCTCGGAGGCGGCCGCGGCCCTGGCCACGCTCGGCCTGGAGGTGAGCATGGTCTTTCCCGGCCCGCGCCTGCTCGACCGCGTCTTGCCGGAGGAAGTCAGCGCCTGGCTGCACGGCCGCTATGCTGCCCACGGCGTGCGCTTCTACAGCGGCAGGAAGCCGGCCCAGGTCGAAGGGGCCGGTCGGGTCGAGCGGGTGCTGCTGGACGACGGGACGGTGCTCCCGGCCGACCTGGTGGTTGTGGGCGTGGGCATCGAGCTGTCCACCGACCTGGCCCGCGCGGCCGGCCTGGCGCTGGACGAACGGGGCGCCGTCCTGGTCGACGAGACGCTGCGCACGAGCGACCCCCACATCTATGCCGCCGGGGACATCGCCAGTTGGCCCGACCCCACCTTCGGCCGGCGGCTGCGGCTGGAGCACTGGGACGTGGCCCGCCAACAGGGGCTGCGCGCCGGGCGCAACATGGCCGGCGAGGGCAAGCCGTACGCGGCCGTGCCCTACTTCTACTCCGACCTGTTCCACGTAGCGCTGGAGGCCTGGGGCGACCTGTCGGGCTGGGAGCAGACCGTGCAGCGGGGCGAGCTCGAGAGCGGCCACTTTTACCTGTTTTACTTTTACCAGGGCCGGCTGAACGGCGTGCTGGTGGCCAACCCCAGTGACGAGGAGCGCAAGCTGGCACCGGCGCTGGTGCGGGCTCGCCTGGGCCATGAGGAGGCTGCCAGGCTGCGCGACGAGAGCACGAATCTGGGCAACCTCGCTGCGGGAAAGCAAGGGTAGCAGGTGCCAGGTGGAAGGAGGATCCCATGCGCCGCCGAGAGCAAGAGATCACCGACCGTGCCGCGATCGATTCGATCCTCCAGCGCGCCACCGTGTGCCGCCTGGGCCTGGCCGCGGGCGACGAGGCCTACGTGGTTCCGGTCTCCTTCGGCTATCGTGACAACTGCCTGTACATCCACTCGGCGCCGGAAGGCAAGAAGATCGCCATGCTGAAGCGCAACGACCGCGTCTGCTTCGAGGTGGACGTGGACGAGGAGCTGGTGCGCCGGGAGCGGCCCTGTGCCTGGAGCATTCGCTACCGCAGCGTGATCGGCTGGGGCCGGGCCGTCCTGCTGCACGACGAAGAAGAGAAGCGCCGGGCGCTGGACGCGATCGTGGCCCACTACGGCGGTCCGCCGGGGGACTATACGGCCCAGGCGCTGCGCAAGGTGGCCGTGGTCCGCATCGCCATCACCGAGATGACCGCGAAACAGTCAGGCTACCCGTAGAGGTCCTGTTCAGACAAGGAGGTTTGCATGCCCAAACTCTTCAAGACCGACGTCGCCTCGGACGCCGATCTGAAGGTCTTTGTCACCGCCATCCGCTCTGAGGCCGACCTGGTCGTCTACGAGACAGCAGACGCGTGGGCCTCTACGGAGGCGCCCATCTGGTACTACACCGACATCCGCAGCGAGGCGGACAAGGTCGTGTACTTTGCCGACCTGCAGTGGGACGCGGACCTGACGATCTACCGGACGGACGTCCAATCCGACGCCGGCTGGCAGAACAGCGCCAAGGCCCACCTACTGTAGCGGGCCGCGGTCCCGTTCCATCCACTCGGCGCGGCTGATCGCGTAGCGGTAGCAGTCCATGCCAAAGTAGCTGGTTCGCCGGGGATCGGACAGGCCGATCTTTTCCAGTACCCGCTGCGAGGCGATGTTGTCCGGGTGCACGATACCCACGATGGTCTCGGCCCCGACCTGCTCGAACCCGTAGCGCAGACTGGCCTGGGCGCCCTCCGTGGCATAGCCCTGTCCCCAGAAAGGCCGCCCCAGCAGGTAGGCGACCTCGACCTCGTCGGTCTCGGGGAGGTAGGTCAGGCCGTTCCAGCCGATCAGCCCGCGCGTCTGGCGCAGCTCGACCGCCCACCAGCCGTAGCCGCGCTCTTCCCAGTGGTACAAGATGTTGCCGACCATCCGCTGCACCCGGTCCAGCGCGGGCGGTTCTGTCTGGGGAAAGTAGCGCAGGACGTCGCCCTCGCCGAGCAGGCGGTGCAGCGGTGCCGCATCGGCCTCGGTGAAGGACCGCAGCGTCAGGCGGGCGGTGGTCAGGGTTGGGACCGGCATAGGTAGACCTCCTGGGCCTGTCGGGACCGCGGCCGCGCCATCCTGGGCAGGGGAGTTCCTCCAGGCGTGGCAGCCCGGCGATGATGCGCCGCGAGCAGCCGTGTCCAGTTTCGTCCGCGCCCCAGTATCGCACAGGTGCGGGCAGAACGCAAGCAGGGGAGAAGAGCGCCTGCCCGGCAATGCATCCCCGCATGTACCTTTGGGTGGATGCAGCTACACCCATCGCTGTTGTATCCTACGCCTGAGACCGAGCTGCCGGGCACGGCTGCCCGCCCCTGCGGCGCCCACCCAGCCGGCCGACTGGCAAGGCTCGCCAAGGACACAAGGAGGACCATGTGAGCGAGAAACGACGCGTGTACGATCCCCTGGACCTGCTCTGGCTGGGGCTGGGCTGTGCCGGCCTCGTCTTTGTCGGTTGGCGCTGGAACATGCCCATTGCCACCTGGCTGGCCCCCATCTTTCTCATCCGCTTCTTCCGCCGCCAGGACCGCTGGTACAAGGCGCTGATCGCCATCCCCCTGATCGCCGTGGCCGGGTTCGTCAACAAGACGGGGGCCTGGGACCTGGACCTGGGCGTGGAGATCGCCCTCAGCCTGCTCCTGCCCATCCCCTGGCTGCTGGCCCTCTACGTGGACCGCTACGCCGCCCCGCGGCTCAGGGGCGTGCTCGCCACCCTGGTCTTTCCGGCGATCTACCTACTGGCCGACTTTGCCTTTGGGCTGTGGCCGCTCCTGGGCACCATCACCTCCCCCGCCGCCAGCCAGTTCGAGCTGACCGCGCTGATCCAGGTCGTCTCCGTCACCGGCGTGTGGGGCCTGACCTTCCTCATCTGCTGGACGGCGGCCACAGTGAACGCGCTGTGGGAAAAGGGCTTTGACGTGCGTCAGGCCCTGCGGCCCATGGTCACCTGGGCAGTGGTCCTGGGCCTGGTCCTCACCCTGGGCGCCGGCCGGCTGGCGCTGGCCCGGCCGGCCGCCGAGACGGTCCGCGTCGCCGGGGTCACCGTGCCGCACGAGCGGGACTACTGGAGCGAGATCATCGACCTGGCCACGCCGCGCGACGTGGCCCACCGCTACGAGGCGGAAATCGCCCAGCTCGAGGCCGACCTCTTTGCCCAGAGCGAGAAGGCGGTGCAGGGCGGGGCCAGGATCGTCTTCTGGTCCGAGGGCAACGGCGTCGTCTACGAGGAGGACGAGGCGGCCTTTCTGCAGCGCGCCGGCGCCTTCGCCCGCGAGCACCAGGTCTATTTCGCCCCGGCCGTGCTCGTCCTGCACTATGGCCAAACCAGCAGCGACAACAAGCTGGTGATGATCACCCCTGCCGGGGAAGTGGCCTTTACGTACGTCAAGACGATCTCCTGGTACGCGACCGACTCGGACGGGGTCATGCGCTACGTCGACAGCCCCTACGGGCGCATCTCCGCCGCCATCTGCTTCGACATGGACTTTCCGGGGTTCATCCGCCAGGCGGCGCAGCAGGACGTCGACATCGTGCTCGTGCCCGGCTTTGACTCCGAGGGCATCAAGCCCTACCACACCTACGTGGGCCTCTTCCGGGCCGTCGAGGGCGGCTTCTCCATCGTCCGCCAGGTCAACACCGGCACCTCCATGGCCGTGGACTACCAGGGCAACGTCCTGGCCTACCAGGACTATTTCCGCACCGCGGATCGGACCATGCTGGCCGACGTGCCGACGCAGGGGGTCAAGACGGTCTATGGCCTGCTGGGCGACTGGTTCGCCTATGCCGACATCGCCTTTCTCGCCGCGCTGAGCGGCTGGGCGATCTACCGGCGCGTGCGCCGGCCGGCGGCGTGAGCGACACCCGTTCTACCGCCCGCTCACGCGCGCCTGCAGCTCCTCTTGCAGCACCAGGGCCTCGGCGGTGCTGTCGGCCACGATGATGCAGCCGAACTCGTGCTGGACCAGCGCCGAGGTGACGGTGACCACCACGCCGCGCTGGCGGCCCTGGGCCGGGTAGAGCAGGTCGCCGATGGCCCGGTACAGCTCCTCCCACCGGGTCAGCGGCCCGCTGGACATGCGGTTGTGGCTCAGCAGGACCGCCCGGTCCAGGTAGTCCGGCCCAAGGGCAAAGCGGGCAAACTCGTGCACGTGCGTGCCGCCGGTGCGCCGCGAGTTGACCTCCAGCAGGAAGAGCCGGCCGCGGTCGTCGACCACGGCGTCCAGGTCGAAATGGCCGACATAGCCCATCTCCTGCAGCCGGTCGGCCAGGCGCAGGCCGTTCTCGGCCAGCAGAGGATACCAGGGAGCCTCCAGCAGCTCCTTGCTGAGCAGCACCCCGCGGAAGTCGCCAAAGGCCAGGAAGAGCTGGTTGGAGAGGTAGGTGACCTGCGGCCGGCCCTGCCGCGGCACCAGGAACTCGAGCGACGGCGACAGCAGCGCCGGGGAGGAGATGAGTTGCTCGACCAGGACCAGGTCATCCCGCAGGAAGGGGTTGGCCTGCAGCAGGGAAAGGATACCGTCCGCGGGGGTTCCCTGCTCCGGCACCAGGATCGTGTGGCCCAGGCCACCCTCGCCGCCATCTGCCTTGACCACGCAGGCCGACCCGCGCCGGGCGAACCAGTGGGCCACCTCGGCGGCCTGGGGGACGTCGCGGCAGACAAAAGCCTGGGGCAGCAGGCCGGCCGCCTGCGGCAGGCAGCCCGCCGCCAGCGTGCGGAACCCCGCCTTGGTGTCCACATAGTCCCGCACCCAGAGGTGCTCGGGGGTCGGGCTCTCCGGCAGGAGCACCGTCAGGCCGTGGTCCCGCCGCAGTGCCTGGGCCAGCCGCATGAACGGCCGCGTCGTGGCGTAGGGGACGAGCTGCACCGTGCGCCGAGGGCCGGCATACGCCACCAGCTGCGCCAGGAGGCGTTCCTCGTTCAGGATGTCGTGGCTCAGCGAAGGGGAGGGCACGCTGGGGCAGAGGTAGCGCGTCCCGGCGTAGCCCAGGTGGCGGCCCAGGTAGTCAGCGTGGGGGACGGGGGAGGTGACAAAGACCAGCTTGGGGTCTTCCAGCCAGAGGAGGGCGCGGTCTCCGAAAAAGTAGCGCTGCCGCAGCACGGCGACGTCCTCGGAGCGGCGCAGGAAGTCGACAAAGGTCTCGATGTTGTTGTAGACGACCACGAGGGGGATGGTCTTGTCGATGTGACAGGGCACGGTGCACAAACTCCAGGGACCAGGGGCAGGGCCCAGCGATTGGGGCTTGGGGCCCGGGGACCTGGCACCCGACGCCTCACTCCTGCTCCGGCCGTGCTTCTGGCTCGGGCGGGTTCTCCTCGTCCGCCGCGAGGCTACGCCGGCGCATGGCCCGGGCGCGAGCCTGCAGCTCCTGGAAAAAGTTGCTCTCGACGATCTCGCCGACCTGCTTCTGGCGCTTGGCCTCGTCGATCACAAAGCGCAGCTCCTCCACCTGGCGGCGCAGGGTCTGCTCGCGCTGGCGGACCTTGTCCATCATGATGTCGAACACGCGCGCCAGGGTACCGATCTCGTCGGCGACGCGGCTCCTGGTCAGGCCCGACAGGTCCTGCTCGTAGTCACCCTCGCCGATGCGCTCGGCGATCCGCGTCAGGCGGATAATCGGCCGCGTCAGGGCCTGGGAGACGGCAAAGACCAGGCCGAAGAGGACAATGTAGGTAATGGCAAAGGCCAGGATCACGTTGTTGACGATGCCGGCTCGGACCTGGTCGACGTACTCGGCGCGAAAGTCGACGCCGATGGCCCCCACGCGCTGGCCCTGGGCGTTCTGCACGGGCATGTAGGCGGTCACCCAGCTGCCGTAGGCGTCCGTGTAGGTGGTGAAGTTGCCGCCGGCATCGGTGCGTAGAGTCTGGCCGCTGAGGCCGGCGTAGAGAAAGCCCTTGCTGCTGGTGAACGGCTTCAGGAACTTGCCCGCACGCTGTGGGTCGTAGCGCGCCCAGATGTCCGCCACCCAGACGATCTCCCTTTCCCCGCTTCCGGCGACGTAGAGGTAGGGCCAGGCCCGCGGCTCGATCGAGTGCACCGTCTCCAGCCACTCCATCAGCTCCAGGTAGCGCGGGTCGTCGGAAAAGTCGCCGGTGGGAAAGTTCGCCAGGGCGTATGCCTCCAGTTCGGCGGCGTTGGCGGCCTCCTCGTCGGCGGCGTCCTCCTGGGCGAGCCAGGCCCGGCCGGCAGCATTGGGCTGCCCGTCCTGGGAAAGGGACAGCAGCGCGTCGCCGTTCACACCGGCCGCCGCGCCGCGCACTGTGTCGATCAGGTCTTCCTGGATGCGCTGCAGGGCCTGGCCGGTGGCAAAGGTGTAGAACCAGTAGTAGGCCCCGGCAAAGACGAGCATGAAGAGCAGGGTAAAGCCGACCAGCAGCCGCCAGCGCAGGCTGATGTACCAGGTCTTTCGAGGTGGACGCTGCTCTGCCACATAATCCTCCTACGTCGTTGCACAGCCGGGCCAGGCTTCAGAAATCGAGCTTGTCCAGCACACTGGCCCCGCGCGAGCGGCGCTTCAGCCGCCAGTTGAAGAGGCTGGTATCGTACACCTGGCGCATGCGGAACGTGGCCAAAAGCGCCGCCAGGCCGGCGGCCAGGGCCACGGCCAGGTAGATGGCAAAGTTGAGACTGTCGTCGGCGACCAGCGAGACGATGGCGTAGGTCAAGGCACAGGCCAGCATCGTGCCCAGCGCCGGCAGGTAGCTGTCCATGAAGGTGCTCACCCGGCCGCGGCGCTCCTCCGGCACGAGCCCCTGGAAGACCTTGCGCGACGACTCGTCCACCGTCTCGCGGATCAGCTTCACCGAGGCCATGGCCGCGACCGCCGCCACGACCCCCGGGATGGCCAGCGTTCCCACGGCCCCCAGCAGTGCCACCGCCGGGAAGAGGAAGAAGGTGTTCTTCAGGCCCATGCGATCGACCAGCCGACTGGTCAGGAACGTCTGCAGCAGGAAGGAGACGACCGTCACCCCCAGGCGGTAGAGGCTGTAGAAGAGCTGGTAGGAGGCGACGTCGGTGAAGGCCGCATCGGTGACTACCAGAAAGCGGAACTCGATGATCGTGTCGCAGACGGCCAGCATCATGATCGCCAGCATCAGGAAACGGAAGGAGGGCACTTCCTTGAGAAAGCCCCAGCCCTCGGTCAGCGTCTCCCGCACCGTCTGGTGCTGGTGCGTCGTCTGGCGGACGTGGGCCCGGCGCAGCCCCAGGGCCAGGGCGGCGAAGGCGGCCAGGTAGAGAAGCACGTTCAGGTAGAGCACGTCCTCCGGCCGGCCGCCCCACTGCGGCAGCATGCCGCGCGAGACGGCGGCCACGCCGCTGCCGGCGATCTTGCCGATAAAGCCCCAGGCGGCGATCAGCGGGAAGAGGCGCTTGGCCTGGGACATCTCGAAGAGGTCGTTGGCCAGAACCCAGAAGACCAGCGGAAAGAGGACCAACTGCTGCTCGGCCAACAGGTAGAGGAAGGTGTAGTTGAGCCAGCCGGGGACGTGCAGGTAGAAGAGCACGCGCACCAAGGCAAAGACCGCGGCAAAGCCCAGGCTGATGGCAATGATCAAGCGGATGCGGTTGATGCGGTCGACGACCAGGGACTGCACCCCGCCCAGGAGCAGGACGACGAAATAGTCGACCAGCATGACCAGGAGGATCTCGTTGACCCCGCCGCCCTCGAAGAGAAAGCCGCTGACGGCGACAATGCCGGTCACCTGGCGGGCCAGCGAGTTGCCCAGGGAGACAAAGCTCATTACCAGAACCAGGCCGGCCTCGCCTGGGTGCAGGCGAAAGAGCCGGCTCAACCACGCACGCATCTGCTAGTAGATCTCCGGCATCTCGATCGGCTCCGGCTGCGGCCGGCAGAGGCCGCAGAAGAGCGCATCGGAAACCACCACCGCCTTGGGCACGTTGCCCTCACCTACGTAGACGGTGATGATGAACGGCATCTTCTTCATGTGCTCCTTGCACAGCGCTCGCCCGCAGAACTTGCAACAGCCCTGGGCCGGTTGCCCGCAGTGGATGCACTCCATTACCCGACCTCCTCCCCTTCGCACTTGTCGTCCAGGCACTGCCAGATGTCCAAGGGCACGTCGCGCTGGCGGCGCGGGGCCAGGCGGATGCGGTAGCGGGTCTCACCGTGCAGCTCGAACTGCAGGGCATAGCCCTTCTCGATCAGGCCGTCCAATATCGCCCGGCAGGCGGACTCGTCCTGGTGGGTGCGGGCCATCACCTGGGCCATGCCCACGTCACCCTGCCGCACCATCCAGGTAACCAGCCGGCGCATGTCGTCGGGAAAGGTCAGCACGTCGGACATGGTCAGACCGGGGGAGTGCTGGCGGGCCTCCAGCTCCTGTTCTACCCTGCCAAAAAGACCTTTGCCCACGGCCGTTCCTCCTTACGACGCCATGATGAGATCGGCGATCGCCCGGATGCGCTTCGAGAAATCGTGGTCGGGATAGCGCAGGCAGAACACCCCGCTGCTGCCCAGGCGGATCATGTCCTCGGAGAGCGGCAGCACCCCGGCGACGGGCACGTCGTAGGTTCGCTCCGCTTCCTGGCGGACGGCGTCCAGACCCATGGAGGGCAGCACTTTGTTGATCACCAGCCACATCTTGGGCACCTCCAGCCGGCGGGCCACGTCCACGGTGACGGCGGTGCCCTGAAAGTCCTGCTGGTCGGGCCGCATGAGGAGCAGGAGGATGTCGGAGATGGCGATGGAGAGGAGCGTCTCCTCGTTCAGGCCGGGGTGCGTGTCGATGAGCAGGTAGTCCAGCTTCAGCCGCTGGATGAGGGCCTTGAAGCCGTTGTTGAGCAGGTTGACGTCGTACCCTTCACGCAGGACGCGGGCGATCTCGCCGGCCTTGATGCTGGAAGGAATCAGGTAGATGCCGCCGCCCATCACCGCCACCTGCCCTCCCCCGACCGTCAGCACCGGGCTGACGTTGTAGGCGGTCTCCTCGATGGCGCACTTGCCCCAGAGGTAGTCGTTCAGCGCCTTGTCCATGTGCTCCTCGTCCAGCTCGAAGATGACGTGGATGCCTGGGGAGTTGATGTCGGTATCGATGACGCCGACCCGCTGGCCCTGCTGGGCGATGCTGGCCACCAGGTTCGCCGTGAGGTTGGACTTGCCCGTACCGCCGCGGAACGAGTGGATGGACACGATCTTGGCCACAGTGACCTCCTTGTGGATCGAACCGGACAGGAAAGAACAGTGCTTGCAGCTGCCAGGGACATTATAGCACGCTTCGGGCCGGCGGACAACCCCGGTGCCTGCTTTACAGCAGCGCTGCTTTCAAGTACAATGGGGCCCGCAGGACGGTCCGTAGAATGGAAAACCCAATGCCCGACCCAAGGCAACTCCAGGGGGAGCCAGCGACGCGACAGCACGAATCTGCCGACCGGTCCAACCTCTGGCAGCGTCTGGAGCTGCGCCTGGCGGCGTCGCCGGAGGCCGCTCCCCTCTGGCCGCGGTTGGCGCAGCGCCTGGCGGCGCTGCCCGGCCGGCCCCGCCTGCGCCCCGGCCTGGTGCTGAAACCGCTGCCGGACGCTGCCGGGGCAACCTACCTGCTCAGCGACCCGGCCAACGGGCGCTACTTCCACCTGGGCGAGCGCGAGGCGGCCATCCTCGCGCTGCTCGACGGGCAGCGTCCGGCGGCCCAGATTGCGGAGGCGTGCGCGGGGCGCTGCGGGCCCCTATCGCCGGCAGCCGTGGAGCAGTTCCTCCAGGACCTGCGCCAGGCCGGCCTGCTGGACGAGCCGGCCAGCCTGTGGCAGCGGCTGCGCGCCCCCGAGCGACACGGACCGCTCGTCGTGTGGACGCTGCCGGCGGCGGAGGAGCGGCTGGCCGACCTGGCCGCGCGCCTGCGCCCGCTGGCCCATCCGCTGGTCGGGGGCGTGGTCCTGGCGCTCTTCTTGGGCACCCTGGTCAACCTGGGCCTGCGCTGGTACGTCGTACAGGCCGACTGGAGCTACCTGGCCGGCGCCTGGGGCTGGATCCCTCTGCTCCTGGTCCTGCTCTATGTCAGCATGGTGCCGGTCATCGTGACCCACGAGCTGACCCACGCTCTGGCCTGCGCCCACTTTGGCGGCCGCGTCTTGCGGCTGGGGCTGATGGTCCGGCATCTGCTGCCGGCGGCCTTTGCCGACGTCTCCGACGTCTGGTCCCTGCCCCGGCGCGCGCGCGTGGCCGTCTTCCTGGCCGGGCCGGCCTCGACGGCGGTGTGGGCCGCCCTGGCCATGGGGGTGTGGGTGGTGACCCCCTATGGGTCGCTCGTGCACCTGTGGGCGGGGGCCCTGCTGCTGGCCGGCCTGCTCACGACGCTCGTCAGCCTGAATCCGGTGGCAGGGTACGACGGCTCGGAGGTGCTGGCAGAGTGGCTGCAGGTCCCGGACCTGCACCGGCGGGCGCTGCGCTACGGCTGGACGCGGCTGCGCGGCCGGCCGCCCGCGGTCCCCGCCCGCGAGCGGGCCGTCCTGGGCTGGTACAGCGTAGCTTTCCTGTTGTATAATGTGGGCGTCGTGGCGCTGATCGTGGTTCTCGTGGTTCTGTGATCGCTTCTTGGTGTCTTTGCCGTTCGGATGCCTTGCGACATGGTGGTCGGAGTAGTCCCTAAGGTGTAGCCCGTGCCGCTGTCCGACGCGGAAGAGCGCATGTGCGAAGAGACCCTGGTCATCGGGCGCGTCCTCGACGGCGACCGTGAGTCGTTCGCGCTGCTCGTGGAGCGCTACGAGGGCCCACTCTTCCGCTACCTGCTGCGCATGCTCGGGCGGTCCAGCGAGGCCGAGGACCTGGCCCAGGAAGCGTTCCTGCGGGCCTACCTCTCCCTGGCCTCCTACAACTCCCAGTACCGCTTCTCCACCTGGCTCTTTCGCATCGCCACCAATCTGGCCCTGAACCGGCTCAAGGCCGAGCGGCGCGTCGTCAGCCTGGAGGCGTTGCGCGACGGCGCCCAGGGGATGCCCCTGGAGATCGCCGACAGCCGCCATGAATGCCGGCCCGAGCAGCAGGCCGAGCAGGCCGAGCTGGCCCGGCTCGTGCAGGAGTGCCTGGGGGAGCTGCCGCCGGCCTACCGCTGCGTGGTGGTGCTGCGTCACATCGCCGACCTGTCGTACGAGGAGATCGCCGACAGCACCGGGCTGCCCGTCAACACCGTGCGCAGCCGGCTGCACCGGGGCCGGGAGCGGCTCGGCGAGTGTCTGGAGGACCGTCTGCCCAAGGAGGAGTGACGTGATCGTCGTGGCCTACGCCATCGCCATCCTGCTGCCGCTCGGGTTCCTGTACCTGATCTATGCCCAGGACCTTTACGGCCAGGGCAAGTTCCGGTACGTCCTGCTCTCCTTCGGCTGGGGCTTGGCAGCCTTTGGCGGGGCCTATGGCCTGGCCACCCTGCTGCAGAACGCGCTGGCGCAGCGCTTCGGCTCGATCATCGAGGCCCAGAACTGGATGAACCTGTGGCTGGCGGTACTGATCGCCCCGATCGTCGAGGAGGTGTTCAAGTCGCTGGTCCTGTTCTTCCTGGGCCGGCGCATCACCTACTTTGTCGACGGGGCCATCTACGGTTTTGCGGCCGGGATCGCCTTCTCCATCCTGGAGAATGTGCTCTACCTGGCCCGCGGAAGCGCCGGCACGGCCGTGCTCCTGGCCCTGCTGCGCGTCTTTTCCACCTGCCTGCTGCACGGCGCCGCCTCGGCCCTGGTGGGCACGGCCGTCGGCCGGCTGCGCTACGGCCACGGGCTGAGCCGCGTGGCCTCGGCCGTGCTGGGCTGGGCCCTGGCGATCGGCCTGCACATGGGCTTTAACCGCCTGGTCAAGGCCGGGGCCGCCGCGCCCGGCATCGGCTCCCTGCTGGGGGCGGTGGGCATCGGCGTCGGCGGGGCCGTGCTGATCATCGCCTTTGTCCGCTGGGGGCTGGCCGAGGAGAAGCGCTGGATCCAGGAGACGCTGGGCATCGGGACGGCGGTGAGCCGCGTCAGCGGCGGCGAAATCCGCGTGGTGCGCAAGTTCGAGCAGATCGACGACCTGCTGAAGCCGGTCGTGGAACGCTTTGGTGAAGGGCCGCTGGAGGATATCGAGCGGTTCCTGCTCATGCAGGCCAAGCTGGGCATCCAGCGCAAGGCGCAGGCGCTGACCCAGAGCCCGGCCGAGCGGCAGAGGCTGGGCCAGGAGATCGCCGCGCTGCACGAGAAGATGGACAGCATCCGCCGCCAGGTGGGGGTCTATTGCATGTCGTTCGTGCGGACCATCTTCCCGGAGGACGCCATCGATCTGAACGCCATGCTGGGCCCTCTGGTGCAGCAGGCCGAGGAAAAGGGCATGTCGCTCGACGACCCCAGCTCGCTCAAGCAGCTCACTTTGGCCCGACTGGCGCAGGGCGATGCGGACGGCCGGGACGGGCAGGCACAGCGGCCCCGGCGGGCCAGTATCTACGACCTGGCCGGACAGGGCCAGGACGAAGCCGACACGGAGAAGTGAGGCCGGGAACTTTCGGCCGGCCTCCCTGGTATGCTGAGTAGACACCGGACCGTGCTGGAGCAGATCGATGGCGCTCACCTGTCGACAGGTGGAAGAGTGGATCGAGCAGTGGGTTGAGGGAACGCTGGCCCGGCGGGACGAGCGCGACCTGCAGCGCCACCTGGCGGCATGCCCGCACTGCCGGGCGCGCTGCCGCCGCGAGAGGCTGGCTGGGGAGGCGTTGCGCGCGCTTCCTGCCCAGGTGCCGCCGGCCGGCCTCGGCGCCCAAGTCATGGCCTCCCTGCCCGGCCTCTCCCCACGGCTGCTGGGCCGGCTAGCCGCCATCCTGCAGAGCGCTGCCGCAGACGCCGACCTCCGCCGCCGCCTGCGCGAGAACCCCCACGCCACCCTCCTGTCGCTGCACGTGGCCCTTCCTCCGGACATACGCGTCGAGGTTGTCTCGGAACAGCCCGCGCCGCTGCCCACCCCCAAGGTCCTCTACCTGCCCCTGCCCGAAGCGCCCCTGCAGCTCGCCGAGCTGGAGCAGCGCATGGCGGCGATGGGGCTGGGGCCGCTGTTCGGGTTGTGGTGGTGAGGTGGCAATTGGCCATCAGCGATCGGCAAACCCATGGACCAGAGGCTGACGGCTGACAGCTGAGATCCGAGAGCCGAGAGCTACCCTGGACAAATCCTCCCCCCGATGATAGAATAACTCCGAGCTCGAATCGGCAGCGAGGAGCAGAGCCCCATGAGCGAGTGCCCGAGCTGTGGTCGCTTCACCGGCCCCTACCCGGCCTGTCCCTACTGTGGAGCCCGCCTGCAAGGGCGGACGCCGCTGCGCTGGCTCAAGATCGCCGCCGTGATCCTGTCCGTGGTCGGCCTGGCCGGCCTGTGGTTCGCGGCGACGCGGGTGCAAATCCCGCTGGTGCGCATCGACCGCGTCGGCGAGATGATGAACATGGCCTATGTGCGCATCGAAGGCCGCGTCTCCCGCGGTCCCAGCTACAACCCGCAGAGCCGCACCCTCTCCTTCTGGGTCGTCGACGCCAGCGGCAGCGAACTCATGGTCAGCGCCTTTCGCAGCAGCGTCGAGCGCATGGTCCAGTCCAGGCACATCCCCGCCGTGGAGGACCGCGTCAGCGTCGCCGGCACGCTGCGCATCCGCGACGACTTTTCCGCCCTCAGCCTGAACGCCCCCGATCAGCTCGTCATCACCCGCACCGCGCCGACCGACGCGGCCATCGCCGACATCGGCACCCTGCAGGTCGGCCAGCGCTTCCGCGTGCGCGGGCAGGTGCGCCAGGTGCGCGTGCCCTACGCCGGCCTGACCCTGCTCACCCTACGCGATAGCAGCGGCGAGGTTGTCGTCTCACTGGGCGAGGCCCTCACCCTTACCGGCGAGCTGCCGCCGCTGGCCGTCGGCACGTCGCTGGAGGTGGCCGGCGCCGTCTCGATCTACGGGACCACTCCCCAGCTCGTCCCGGCGCTGGCCTCCGACGTGGTGGCCCTCCCGACCCCGGTCGTACTGGGAGAGCCGCGCCCGATCGGCTCGCTGGAAGCGGGCGACGAGGGCCGCTGGGTACAGGTCGAGGGCGCCATCGTCGAGCGCCGCCCGTTCTCCGGCGGCCTCCGCCTCACCGTGGAGGACACCAGCGGCCGTGCCACCCTGCTGCTGTGGGACTCTGTCCATGCCCTGGTGCCGTACTCGGCCACGCTGGAGGTGGGGGCCCGGGTGCGTGCCCAGGGAGCCGTGAGCTACTACCGCGGGGAGCTCGAGGTCGTGCCGGAGATTCCGGGCGATGTCGCCGTGCTGGTGACCCGCCGGCCGCCAGAGGATGTGATGATCGGGCGGATCACCGCCCAAGATGTGGGTCAATGGGTCCACGTGCGTGGCCAGGTGCGCCAGGTCTACTCGCCTTACGATGGCCTGACCCTGATCACGCTGCGCGACTCCACCGGGGCCATCCCCGTGGCAGTGGACCGGACGCCGGCCGAGCTGGCCGACTTGCTCCCGGGCCTGGCTCCCGGACAGGGGCTTGAGGTCGAGGCGGTGGTCTCGATCTACCGGGGGACGCCGCAACTGGCCGCCTTGCCGGCCGGCCTGCTGGTCGTGCCCAGCCCGGAAGTCACGGCCGAGCGGCGCGCCACGGGCGCGCTGAGCGCGGCCGACGTGGGCCGCTGGGTCCGGGTCGAAGGCGCCGTCGTGGCCCGCCAGGACCTCTCCGGTCACGTGAAGCTCACCGTGGACGACGGCAGCGGTCCGTTGGCCCTCTTCCTGTACGCATCCCTCTACGCCCAGCTGCCGGCCTCGGCCACGCTAGACGTGGGGGCGCGGGTGCAGGCACAGGGGCAGGTGACCGAGTACCAGGGCGAGCTGGAACTCGAGCCGGAGGTACCGGCCGACGTCGTGATCGTGATCGGGGCGCCCGCGCCGCAGGAGGTCGCCATCGCCGCCCTGAGCGCGGCCGACGCCGGCCGGGTCGTGATCGTTCGCGGGGTGCTGGGCACGGTCGAGCCGATCGGCGACCAGGGAGTACGCTACCCGCTGGACGACGGCAGCGGCACGATCGCCCTGGTCCTGTGGAACAATGTCCTGGCCGACGCGCCGGCCGGCCTGGCTCCCGGCGTCCGCGTGCAGGTCACCGGGACCATCGAGGAGTACAGGGGTACCCTGGAAATCGTCGCCCGCCGCGGCAGCGACGTCACGGTCATCGGCCCGTGACCCTGCCGGCAGCAGCGGGCGACGCCGTGGAGAAGATGCCATGTCCAGCCGCTTGCGATTGGTCGCGCTGCTCCTCACTGTGCTGGGGCTGGTCTCCTGTGGACCGGCAGCCAGCCCCACGCTCCCGCCCGCGCGCGCCACGCTGACCCCTCCGCCCACTCCGTTGCCACCGCCGACGGCGACGGCGCGCCCCACGCCGACCCGGCAGCCCACGGCCACGGCGGTACCCACAGCGGCGGTCTCACCTTCCCCGTCACCGGAGCCCAGCGCCACGCCCCGGCCGACGGCGGCACCGACAGCAGCGCCTGCCGCCACGGCCACCCCCGAGCTCGTCCTGACACCCTTGGCACAGCTGCCCGGCATGGCCAGCCAGGAGGTCACCGTCCGGGCCACCATCGCCGCAGCGGCCAGCTTCTCCAAGGGCTTTCGCTTCACGCTGGAGGATGGCACGGGGCGGGTTACGCTGCTGATGTGGTCGAACGTCTACGTGGACTGCTGGGCCGCGCCCGAGCTCAAGATCGGGGCGACGGTGCAGGCCCGCGGTACGGTGGGCCAGTACCAGGGCGAATGGCAGATCGAGCCCGGCTACGGCGGCGACGTCAAGGTGCTGACCACTGCGCCGGCCCTGCCGGTGACGGCCATCGGCGCCATCCACGGCGGCAACGTCGGCCTGCTGCTGGCCATCGAGGGCGCCGTGGAGCGGTCCGAGGGCACAAGCAGCGGTCAGCGGGTCTACCTGAACGACGGCAGCGGCTCGATCCAGGTGTGGCTGTGGCAGAACGTCTTTGACCTGGTGCCCGACAACGCCCGCCTGTTGACCCCGGGCACGCGGGTGCGGGCCGAGGGGATCGTGCAGGAGTACCAGGGCACGCTGGAGCTGGTGCCGCAAGTGCCCTACGGGGTGACGGTGCTGCCGTAGGGCCTTTGCGTCAAGCCGGCCGGTGCCGGCCGGCTGCCAGGACAGGAGGTGCGCCATGGGTCCGTTCGTACGGGTGCTGCGCGATGGCCTGATCGTCCTGGTGCTCGTCGCCCTTTCTCTGCTCCCCTCGGCCGGCGGAGCGGGCCAGCCAGCAGCAGTTCAGGGCCGGGAGCCGGGTCTACCCGCGGTGGTGGGGGCCGGCCCGCCGGGTGACCTCGATCCCGTCCGCGGCGTCTGGATGACCACCGACGTCCAGGTGCTCAACCTGGCCCCCTCCACGCAGCCGATCACCGCCCACTTCATCAGCCCTGCCGGCCAGGAGATCTACTCCTTGACCGACGTGCTCGCTGGCGGGGCCGCCGGGATCTACCAGCCGGCCGGCCTGCCGGAGAGTTTCTCCGGGACGCTGGTGCTGGAGACGCCGGTCGGCGCGGCCATGGGCGTGGTGCATCTGCACACACTGATCGATGGCACCGGGAACACTGTCTTCCCCGGCGTGTCCGACGAGCTCATGCAGCCGACCAACTTTGTGCCCATCGACCGCTGCACGCGGCTGCTCATCTACAACCCCGGCCAGGTCACGCTGACTGTGGGGCTACAAGGCTTTGACCTGTCGGGCGTGTTGGTCGGCTCGCTCCTCCGCGGACTGTCCCCGCAGGCGCTGGCCGGCATCCACCCGCTGTACGACCTGGGACTGGGGCTCGAGTTCGTCGGCCAGGCTGTCATCGTCGCCACCGGGCCGGTCCAGGTGACGGTGCGCAACGACTGCGGGGGCTGGTCGTCCTTTGCCGCGCCCACCAGCGGCAGCACCTTGCTCTACGTCCCGCACCTTCTCCCGCACCAGCCACCGCTGATCACCACGACGCTGGCCCTGGTAAATGCCTCGTTGATCGGTGTTTCGCTCTTCACCGTCACCTACTCCTCCGGTGTGACTGCGACGGGGCTTCTACTGCCGGCCGGCGGCGCCATCCTGTCCTCGCCCTTCTTGAACACCCCCGGCTCCGCCGTCATCCGGGCCAGCAGCCCGGTGGCCGCAGTGGTCCGGACGATCACTGCTCTGAACAGCGACCAGGGCGACTTCAGCTACCCGGCCTTTGCCCTAGACGAAGCGACCCCCGCGGTAGCGCTGCCAGTCCTCTTTGCCGAGTACCAGGGCTGGAACACCGGCGACCGCATCTGGGTGAAGAACCTGGGGCCGGAGCCAACCGAGATGGTCATTCGCTACGTCACCGTGCCCACCGGCACGGTGGCCTGGGACCGGGCGGTGGTGGAGCCCAGCTTTGTCCAGCAATTCTCCATGCCGCCGCTACCGGGCCAACGCGCCGCGGCCATCGTCCTGGCCGACCAGCCGATCATCGCCCTGGCGGGAGCCTACCACCCGGGCGATATCCGCGACCGCCACATCTCCTACCGCGGCGTCAACTTCGACTTCTCCTGTGAGACGGTTGCCGCCGCGGACTTCTCCTGGGAGCCACCGGCGCCCGTGGCGGGCGAGCAAATCACCTTCACCGGGTGGGTCAACGGCCCGCGCTGGCTGACCACGACGGTCGATGGCCCGGGCGACGTGGGCCGCTACGCCTCCCTGGCCCTGGATGGCGGCGGCCGGCCGCACATCAGCTATGTCGACGAGGGCAATCACGCGCTCAAGTACGCCACCCACGTGGGCAACACCTGGCCCACTACCGTCGTGGACAGTGGTGGGGTGTCCAGCAGCCACACCTCGCTGGCCCTGGACAGCTCCGGGTACCCGCGCATCATCTACGGCGACAGCGGCAACCTCAACTATGCCTACTTCGACGGTCTGACATGGTCCACCGAGATCGCGCCGCTGCCCGGGGACGGGACCGGGGACAACTCCCTGGGGCTGGACAACCTCGGCCGGCCGCACGTCGGCCTGTTCCTCAATACCGACCTGGCCTACGGCTCCCGCAACGTTCTGTGGGACTGGGAGACGGTGGAAGGTGCCGGCAACGTGGGCGCGGGCAACTCCCTGTGCCTGGACGCAAGCGGCCACCCCCACATCGCCTACTGCGATGTGGACCATGCGGCGCTGAAGCACGCCCACCATGACGGGACGCAGTGGATCAGCGAGACGGTCGCCGTCGACGCCGGCCCGCAGTGCTATGCCTCCCTGGCGCTCGACGGGCTGGGCCGGCCGCACATCACCTACTACGACGCCGCCGACCGGGACCTGCGGTACGCCTGGCACGACGGCAGTGGCTGGGTCAGCGAGACGGTGGACGGGCCGGACCGGGTGGGGAAGTGGTCCTCCCTGGCGCTTGACGGCGCCGGCCGGCCCCATGTGGCCTATTACGACGAGACCCACGCAACCCTGAAGTATGCCTGGCACAACGGCTCGAGCTGGCAATTCGCGACGATCGATGCCGTCGGTGACCTGGGGCTCGTCGGCGGGGTGGACCTGGCCATGGACAGCGCCGGGGGCATCCAGGTCAGCTACTACGCCCAGGCCAGCCAGGACCTGCGCCACGCCTGGCTCATGCCCGAGCCGACTCCGCCCATCTCGTTCACGTGGGCCTTTGGCGACGCCAGCGGGGGCGAGGGCGAGATCGTGGCCCACACCTACGCCCAGACGGGCACCTACGAGGTCGTGCTGACGGCCTCGAACTGCCTCGGCTTTGGCGTGGTCACGGCCACTCAGACCCTCAACGTGACCGCGCCGGCACACTGGGTCATCCACCTGCCGCTGGTGTATCGCGGGTACTGAGCCCGCGCCATTCCTGCTCGACCTCGCGGTTGACCGGCACCTGCTCCAGGAACGAGCGTCGTAGGTCGGGGTTCTCGATGCGGCCGGCGCGCTCTTCCACGAGCTGGTGGGCCTGTTCGAGGCAGGCGCGGGCACGGGCCATTTCGCCGCAGGCCCGCCACACGCAGCAGGCTGCCCACCAGACCTCTTGCTCAGGGTAGTCACCGCTGTACCCCTCCGCCTGGAGTTGGGCCAGCACCGCCTCGATGTGGGTCCGGGCCGCCTGCGCCTGCCCGGCCGCAGCCTGGGCCATGGCCAGCCAGGCCTGCGTGACCAGGGCGTTCCCACTCTCTCCGATCTCCTGACGGATGGCCAGCACCTGCTGTAGCGCTGCGTTGGCCGTCGACACATCCCCCCCCCAATACGCTGCCACACCCAGGCAATGGCCGGCGGCGGCCTCGCCGCGGCGGTGGCCCATCTCCTGGTACTGCGCCAGTGCCTGCCGCAGCCAGGTGCCGGCCAATGCCAGGTCCCCCTGATAGGCGGCCAGGAGGCCCAGATTGGCCAGGATGGATGCTTCCCCCTCGGGGTCCTGCAGACGCCGGGCCAGACGCAGGGCCTGCTGGTGGTGCTCTGCGGCCTGGGCCAGGTCTCCTAGAACTATCTCCAGCGCACCGATGTTGTCCAGGGCAACCTCCTCATTGGCGGCGCTGCCGATTTCTCGCGCCGTCTCCAGCGCCTGCTGGTAGCACGCCAGGGCACGCTCATAGGCCCCCATGTAGAACTCGGCCGAGCCCAGGTTGATCAGCGCCTGCGCCTCGTGCCAGCGGCTCGCCGCGGCCCGCGCCAACTCCATGGCGCGGGAGTGGTAGCCGCGAGCCTGCTCGGCGTCGCCGCGGTAAAAGTGGACCAGCCCCAGGTTGCCCAGGCAAGAGGCTTCACCAAGGTGGTCGCCCAGATCGCGATAGATCTCCCAGGCCTGGAGAAAAGAGCGCTCCGCGTCCTCGTACTCGCCACGGGCGCCGTGGACAATGCCCAGGATCTTGCCGGCCTCGGCGAGTCCGGCCCGGTCCGCACAGCGCCCGCCCCGCCTCCAGGCCAGGCGGGCGAAGCGGCGGGCGCGCTCGAACTCGCCCATGTCCACCGCCTGGCGGGCCTTGCGGTTGAGCGTCTCGCCCTGACGTCGCTCGTCGCCCGCTTCCCGCGCCAGCCGGCCCATCTCCTGCAGGTCCCGTTCCTGGGCGTCGCGCTCCCCCATAAGGTTGTGGATACGCTCGCGGCCGGCCAGCAGCTCGTAGCGCAACGCCACCTCCTGCGGCAAGAGCCGCTCCAGCGCCTGGCTGTAGTAGCGCAGGGCGACCTCGTTGGCGTACTCCCGGCGGGCCTTGTCCGCCGCCCGGTGCAGGTAGTGGACCGCCTTTTCCCGCTCCTCGCTGCGGGCATAGTGATAGGCCAGCAGGTCGAGCACGCGCGGCAGGTCACCGGCATGCCATCGCTCCAGCACTGCCCCGATGGCCCCGTGCAGTTGCCGCCGCTGGGCAAAGAGCAGGGTGCCATAGGCCACCTCGTGGAGAATGGGATGCTGGAAGGCGTAGCGCCACGCCGGACCAGCCTCCTCCAACTGCACAAAGGCCGCTGCTCCCAGCCGTGCGAGCTGGCGGGATAGGACAGCCTCGGCGCTGCCGGCCGGGTGCACCTCCTGCAGCAGTGCCCGCTGAAAGGTGCGCCCGATTACGGCGGCGACCTTCAGCGTCAGCCGCTCCTCCTCCGGCAGGCGGTCCAGGCGAGCCTGGACAACGCCCTCGATGGTGTCGGGCAGGTCGAGCGTGTCCCAGGCCCCCGTCAGCGCGACGGCGCCGTCCTGGAGGCGCAGACAGCCAGCCTCCTCGAGCGCCCGCAACAACTCCTCGATGAAGAAGGGGTTGCCCTGGGCCTTTTCCTGCAGCAGCACATCGAGCGCTGCCGGCACCGAGCTGCTGCGCAGCCGCTGGCGGGCCAGGTCCAGGGCAAAAGGCCGGGCCAGCGGCTGAAGTTGGATCGTGCTCTGCCAGGGCAGCGTCTGCAGGGCGTCCACCACGGCAGGAGACATCTGCGCCAGGTGCCGCTGCACAAGGACCAGCAGGAGTGGCACCTCGGGCAGACCCCGGCCGATGTGGACCGCCAGGGCCAGCGACAGCTCGTCGGCCCAGTAGGCATCCTCGATCACGACGACGGCCGGCCGCCCCGGCGCCAGCGAGCGCACGAGCGCCTCGATCAACTGGAAGGTGTTGTCACGGCGCAGCTCCCCTTCCAGGGAGCGCGTCAGGGGGGTGTCGGGCACCTCCAGGCCCATGGCCTCGGCCAGCAGTGGGAAGCGCGCCCGCCAGTAGCCGGGGCGGCCGGCCGGATCGGCCAGGGCCGCTACCGCCTGCTCCAGCCGGGCCGCCCGCTCGGCCGGTCCCAGGCCGACGGGAAGCGCCCCGGCCTGCTCCAGGACCAGCCGCCAGGGCAGATAGGGGACGTGCTGTCCGTAGCTCAGGCAGGTGCCGGCGTACACCGGCCAGCCCCGCTCACCGGCCAGGCGCGTGAGGTGGCGCACCAGTGCTGACTTGCCGATGCCGGCCTCGCCCAGGAGCAGCAAGACCTGGCCCCGGCCGGCGGGTAGCGCGCTCAGGACTTGGCCGATGTGCCGCTCCTCCTCCTGCCGGCCCACCAGCCGCTCCAGGTCCCCCTCCACGGGGCGCTGCCGCGCGGAGGCCTGTGCCTCGAAGAGCACTACCGGCTCCTCGCGGCCCTTGACGATGATGGTGCCCAGGTCCCGGCATGCATAGTGCCCGGCCACGGCGCGCTGCACCGGCCGGGTCACCAGGACCTGCCCGGCCCTCGCGGCCTGCATCAGCCGGGCACTGACGTTGACCTCGTCCCCCAGCACGGTGTAGGTGCAGCGCTCCGGCGAGCCCAGGATGCCGGCATAGGCCCGCCCCACGCTGATGCCGCAGCGCTGCTCGTGGATGAAGGGGAGCGCCCGCGCTGCCTCCTGCATCTCCAGGGCAAAGCCGACGGCACGCAGGGGGTCGTCCTCGTGGGCCAGCGGCGCGCCAAAGAGGACGTGCAGGAAACTACCCTTCTCATCGTTGGCCACCAGGGCGAGATGGCCCTCGTAAAGCGCCAGCCAGTCCTGGGCCAGGAGAACGTATAGCTGCAGCTTGCTGCCGGCCTCGGCGTCCTGCTCATAGTCCAGCCCAGTAAAGTGGATGAACACACTGGTGACCAGGCGCAGCTCGGCGGCGAAGCCGCCGCGGCCGGCCCTCAGCCGGCGGTAGAGCGGCTGAGCCAGCCAACGGCGCACCTGGGCGGTAGGCAGGGCCGGGGCGGGGGGTTCCCCGGGCGGCGCGGGCAGGGGGATGGGCAGCCCGGTGAGCCGGGCCCAGCCCTCCTCCAGTGGCAGCCGGGACTCCGGGGGCAGAGCTGCCGCCGTGGCCGCATCCACGACCACGTGGCCAGCCTGAGCGCGGGCCTGGGCCGCGGCCATGCGCTCGACGGCCGCACCGGCCAGAACATCGAGCAGCCCGCGGGGCGGCCGGCCGACGACGAACCGGCGCACCTCGCCCGAGGCGATGCCCACGTGCATGGCCAGAGCAACCTCGTCGGCGGCAGATGCGGTCACCTGCTGCTGCAGGGCCAGTGCGCAAGCCGCGGCGCGCAGCGCACTGTCGCCCGGGAACCAGCAGGCCAGGGCGTCCCCGCCGAAGGCGACGATACTGCCTCCAGTCCGATGGACCTGCGACACCAAGGGGGTGAAGAGGGCGTTCAGTAGGTGCGTCAGCCGCTCGGCGCCCTGCTGCGGGCCCAGGGTGTTGGCCAGGTGTTCCATCAGCGGGGTAAAGCCGCTGACGTCGGCCAGGAGAACGGTGCCGACGGCGCGATCGGGCAAGTCCAGCCCCTGCGCCAGGGCCTGACGGCGGTCCCCGGGCAGGTGGGCGTCCAGGGAGAACAATCGCTCCGGAGACCCGCGCGCTGCCTGACCCATCGCTTCTCCAGTAGTTGTGCCCCGGGTGCAGGCTCTCCTGCTGAGCGCATTATACCGCAAGAGCCGCCGTTTAGCCAGCGCCGGCCAGCCTCGGCCCCCACGCACGGCGATATCAGGTCGCGCCGATGCACAGCGGATGGCAAGTGCCCGGCCGGCGGTCAGTGGGGCATGGCCGCACCATTGCCGTGTCTCTGGATGTGCGGCGTCGTGCCGTTGCCGGAGCCGGGCACTTGCCGGTCAGGGCCGGCGACTTTGGTACGGCCGTGGCCCCCACGCGGAGGTGGTTGCATTGCCGGCCCCGGTATGCTACAATCCCGCTCAACGGACCGCTGACCGCTCGAAAGGACCGACCATGTCCTCCCTGCTTCAGATCCTGCTGCTCCTCTCTGTCCTCGTGCTCCTGGCCAAGCTGGCCGGCTGGCTGTCGGCCCGCCTGGGGCAGCCAGCCGTCCTGGGCGAACTGCTGGTTGGGCTGGTCCTGGGACCCAGCCTGGTCAACGTGCTGCAATGGCCGCTCTTCGAGGGGAGCAGCGTCGGCGAGACGGTCAACTTGCTGGCCGAGATCGGCGTCATCCTGCTGATGCTGATCGCCGGCCTGGAGATCGACCTGAGCGAGCTGCGGCGGGCCGGCCGCAGCGCCCTCTTCGCCGGGAGCATAGGCGTCGTGCTGCCCCTGACCGGCGGGCTGAGCCTGGCGCTCCTGTTCGGCTATGACCTGGCCACCTCCTTCGCCGTGGGTGTCCTCCTGACGGCGACCAGCGTGAGCATCTCCGCCCAGACGCTGATGGAGTTGGGCAAGCTGCGCACCGCGGAGGGCATCGCCCTGCTGGGGGCCGCCGTCGTCGACGACGTTCTGGTCATCCTGATCCTCTCCCTGGAGATGGCCGTGCGCCGCGGCGACACCGACCCCCTCGGCATCCTCCTGATCGTCGGCCGCATGGTGCTTTTCCTGGGCCTGGGAGGGTTCCTCTGCCTGTGGGGCCTGCCCCGCTTGATGCGCCTGGTCGAGCGCTGGCCGGTCAGCGCGGCAGTTCCCTCGACGGTGTTGGCGGTGACCTTTTTCACCGCCTGGCTGGCCGAGTACGGCGGCGGGGTGGCGGCGATCACCGGCGCCTTCCTGGTCGGCCTGGGGCTGCGCCGCAGCATGCAGCACCACCGCATCGTGGAGGCCATGCACACGGTGGGCTACGCCCTCTTCGTGCCTCTCTTTTTCATCGGCGTCGGCCTGCACGCCAACGTGCGTGCGCTGAACACGAGCGTGCTCCTGTTTGCCGTCCTGTTCATCGTCGTGGCAGTGTTGACCAAGGTGCTGGGCAGCGGATTGGGGGCCTGGCTGGGCGGATTCAAGCCGCAGGGAGCGCTGCGGGTGGGGGTGGGGATGATCTCGCGCGGCGAGGTCGGCCTGATCGTGGCCGCGGTGGAGATCCGCGAGCACTGGGTGGGCGAGCAGTTGTTCGCCGTGGTGATGCTAATGGTCCTGACGACGACCATCCTGACGCCGCTGCTCCTGAAACTGTGCTTCCGCGGCGACGGCGCGCCGCCGCAGGAAGGAACCGGAGCGGTGGAGGGTAATGCGGCAGCGCGTTCGGCAGGTCAGGAAGCGGCTGCTGTGCGGCGATTCGCCCGGCGCCGGGCCCGCGAGTGCTGAGGAGGAAGAATGGCTCCTGTCGCAGTGTTCCTGGTGCTGAACAACCTGGAGCGGCTCCCCGATCTACTGGAGGCCTGGGCAGAGGCCGGTATCCCCGGGGCGACGGTGCTGGAGAGCGCCGGCCTGCACTGCCTGCGCACGTCCCGCTACCGCGACGACCTGCCGCTGATCCCCTCGCTGGACTCGCTCCTGCGCGGCAACGAGGAGTCGAACCGCACCTGCTTCGCCATCGTCGGAGAGGAAGAGGTCGATGCCCTGGTCGCAGCGACGGAGAGTGCCCTGGGGAAGCTGGACGAGCCCAACACCGGCATCCTCTTCGTCCTGCCGGTGCTACAGGTGGTTGGGTTAGTGCGCTGGGCAAAGAAGTGAAGGCTTCGGCTCTCGGCGATCGGCGGCAGGGCGCAGCGATCCTGGCTGATCGTTGACCGCGTATCGCCGATGGGCTACAGAACATACCCCCGCCGCGCGGCGATCTCTTCCTTGGTCTTGCGAAAGAGGATGTCACGCTCCGTTCCCACGATTTGGCGCTTGTAGGTGGCCAGGACGCGCTCGGCCTCGGCGTCGATCTCCTCCTCGACGCGCAGGTCGGCGGCGATGAGGTCGCGGATAGCGGCCACCAGCGCGGCGCGGCCGGCCTTGCCCGGCCGGTGCAGAGCCAGCGCCTCCTTGGCCAGCAGCGCGTCCACTACGACCTCAGCCAACTTCCCCACCTTGTCGGTCGAGAGCCGCATCGTCCTCCTCCGGCCCGGCAGCTACCTGCTCCAAAAGCCCGGCACTGCGCTCACAGCACCAGGTTGCGCTCGCGCACCAGCTTGGCCTTGATCCGCGTGAACAGAGTATTGTAGCTCATGCGCCCCAGGCGGATCTCGCGATCGTACTGCTTGAGCACCTGACGCACCTCGTCCTCGAGGCGGTCCTCTACCATGAGCTCGTCCAGCAGGGCCTGGCGCACGAGCACGCGCAGGTGGCTGTCGTCGCCGTGCAGGTCGACGTCCGGTTCGGCGCGGAGCAGCTCCACGATCTGCGCGGTCAGGGAGTCCACCTTGGCTTCCGAAAGTCTCATCGCCCTCTCCTGGCGCCGGATCGCGCCGGGGCCCATTGTACCCCATCTGGTGGCAAATGGCAAACCGGCCCGTTCCGTGCTATAATAGAGGCCAGTATCGACGGGTGTCGCGGGAGTGGAGCGATGGATGCGGCTGCGGCTTCGCTGGGGGCGCGGATCGGGCAGGCGCTGCTGGACCTGCTCTTCCCGCCGCGCTGCGCCGGCTGCCGCCGGCCGGGAAGCTGGCTGTGCTCCTCTTGCCTGGAGCAGGTCGAGCGGGTGGGTGGGCCAGCCTGCCCTCGCTGCGGCCGGCCCTCTCGCTGGGCCGAGCTTTGCTCCGCCTGTCGAGCCGGCACTTGGGCCCTGTACCAGGCGCGGGCGCCCTTCTTCTTCGAGGGCGTGGTGCAGCAGGCGGTGCACGAGTTCAAGTACCGCGGCCGGCGGGTGCTGGCCGAGCCGTTGGGGGAGCTGCTGGCGGACTACCTCAACTCCCTCTCCTGGCCCGCCGCGGCCATCGTCGCCGTGCCGCTGCACCGCGAGCGCCAGCGCGCCCGCGGCTACAACCAGAGCGCCCTGCTGGCGCGAGCCCTGGCCGGGCGCGTTGGCCGGCCCCTCCTGGAGGACGGCCTGGTGCGCTGGCGCAACACGCTCCCCCAGGTGGGGCTCGACGGCGCGGCGCGCCGCGAGAACGTCCGCGACGCCTTTCGCTGGGAGGAGAAGCAGCCGCCGCCGGCGCACGTCCTGCTCGTGGACGACGTCTACACCACCGGGGCGACCATGGAGGCGTGTGCCATGGCCCTACGCCAGGCTGGTGCGCTGGAGGTGAGGGGGCTCGCATTGGCCAGACCGAGGTAGGAGGCCGGCGATGAAAGAGGCGATGCTCTACGAGAAGCTCGATGAGGACCGCGTCCGCTGCAACCTCTGTGCCCACCGCTGCCTGATCAAAGAGGGACACCGCGGCGTCTGCGCGGTGCGCGAGAACCAGGGGGGCACCCTCTACAGCCTGGTCTACGGCCGGCCCATCTCCATGGCCGTCGACCCGATCGAGAAAAAGCCACTCTTCCACTTTTACCCCGGCAGCAGCGCCTTTTCAGTCGCCACCCTGGGCTGCAACTTCCGCTGCCGCTTCTGCCAGAACGCCGACATCTCCCAGTGGCCGCGCGAGCGGGGGACCATCGCCGGCGACGACGTGCCGCCGGAGCGGGTCGTGCAGCAGGCCCAGCGCTACCACTGCCGCAGCATCTCCTACACCTACACCGAGCCCACCGTCTTTACCGAGTACGCCTGCGACATCGCCATCCTGGCCCGCGCGGCCGGGCTGGCCAACAACTATGTGACCAACGGCTACATGACGGCGGAGATGCTCGACGCCTTCTATCCCCACCTGGACGCGGCCAACGTCGACTTGAAGTCGTTCCGCGACGAGTTCTACAAGGAGCAATGCGGGGCGCGGCTGCAGCCGGTGCTGGACAGCCTGAAGAAGATGGCCCAGCAGGGCGTCTGGGTGGAGGTAACCACACTGATCATCCCCGGTCTGAACGACTCGGACGACGAGCTGCGCCAGATCGCCGATTTCATCGTCCAGGAGCTGGGCCCGCAGTACCCCTGGCACATCAGCCGCTTCCATCCCACCTACCAGATGCTCGACCGGCCCCCGACGCCGGTGGCGACGCTGCACCGGGCGCGGGACATCGGGCGGACGGCCGGCCTGCGCTACGTCTACGAGGGCAACGTGCCCGGGGCCGGCGGCGAGGACACGCTCTGCCCACAGTGCGGCCAGACGGTCATCCGGCGCTGGGGCTTTGAGGTGCTGGAGTACGCGGTCGAGGGCGGGCAGTGCCGGCACTGCCGCGCGCCGATCGACGGGGTGGGGCTGTGACCGGCCGGGGCGTCTCGGCCGTCGTCTGTGGTCCATCGTCCGCCGTCTTTCGTCCCTCATCCTATCCCCCCCTAACGCTCCTCTAGCACTCCTCTAACGCCTCCTGCCTATACTGTCGCCACGACTCA
>CAZTIG010000040.1:0-43768 GCA_964613665.1 uncultured Chloroflexia bacterium | reverse complement strand
CACCCCAACCTGCCCAAGTTAATGCTAGACTTTCTGCGGGCGCCATTTGATCCGAGCGACGAGCAAACTCGGCGGGGACAAGCGATCGCCTTGGGGTTTGTGGACGAGCGTTATGACCGTTTTACGGAGTATTTGAACAACCCAGACCTGTTAGCAGGAGATGTAAAGGCGGTCCTTAGAGCTCATGGCTTGCAAGCTGAGCCATCCCCGCCGCCCCAACCACAAGCCCGCCCCGTTTTCGAGATATCGGACTCGGCGTCCCCTGACCAACGCTTGATGCTTGGAGTCGCCCTAAACAACACATCCGCTGTCGAAAAGGCATTCAACGAGCGGGCAGATATCCATGCAGTCATAGAAGGTGGTGAGTACTATGGTTGTTCGGCCCTACTCCTGGCAACCCTGTTGGGGCATTTTGACATCGCCAAACTCCTAATCGAGCGAGGCGCAGATATCCACTTTGCTCGCTGCGACCTGAAAGGGAATTACTCCCCTCAGCGCGGCCAAACCGCCTTGTGGTGGGCAGCCACCCACGGCTATCTGCCCTTGGCGAAAGAACTAGTCCAGCGGGGTGCAAACATCAACGCCCCTGACCATTTTGGCAGCACACCGCTTATCACGGCCGCCGGTTCGGGGCATCTCGAAATGGTGCGCTACTTGGTCAGCCAGGGTGCTGATATTCACGCCATGCTCAGCACGGTTACGGGGGGTGTGAGTGATGGACGGACCGCTTTCCATCTCGCGGTTGACCAAGGGCATTTACCAGTGGCCGGATTTCTACTGGAAACCGGTAGCGATCCCAATGAACCCGACGGCTTTGGCCATACCCCGTTGATGGTGGCCGTCCAGAATAATGACTACGACATGGCAGACTGGCTCGTTTCGAAAGGGGCTGACGTGAATGCAGTCCATGGTGGGTTTGGCATTTATATCGGCCTAAAGGGTTGGACACCATTGGTGTTTTCTGTCAACGGTGGCTTGTTGCGTATGACTCAAATGCTCATCCAACGCGGCGCCGATATCCATTACCGCGTGCCAGCCGGCAGAACTTGGGACGGTAAACCCCTACCCGAACGCGGCTTGCTAGACTTCGCGACTGGAAAACGCTCCGAGAGCATCGCCGAACTATTACGGGAGAAGGGTTTGAGCTAAAGGATAAACGCCGCCCAACCTGCGGCTGCACCTGACGCGGCTATCATGGCGGGTTGCGGAGTTGGCTGGGCCTGCCGCCGAGGTCTGTCGAGGCCCGTCGCCCGGCCCGCCGCGCAGGTGAGCCGCGACCGTTACAGGAGGCTTGTTCATCTCTGCCATCGGTAAATCGCATAGGAGGTGGCCGCATGGGAATGGGGATGCCTTGCCACACGAAGAGCAATTCACAAGGCTCTTGGGCGTTCCCACTGCCAAGCGCGTGATGGCCCTGATACCCATCGGTGTTGTGGCGGAGACCTCAACACCGCAGAAGCCCTTGGAGCAAGTGTTGCACTGGGAGAAATATGGAGGGAAAGATGGATGTGGTTCATGGAAGGTAGCGGAGACGTTTGGCGATCACCCTCGCAGAAAGAGAGGAGCGGGTCCGGAAGTGGCGAGTGAAATAGAGACGCGAGGCACGCCCAACACCCGGCTGCGTCCGACCGGGCTCCGCCGGCGCCCCGCGAAGTGGGAAACTGCACCGGCAGGCGGGGAAGCTGCCGAGTACCGCGTCATCGTCGTCGGCGCCGGCCCGGCCGGCCTCATGGCCGCCGGCCAGGCCGCTACGGCCGGCGCGCCGGTGCTCCTCCTGGAAAAGATGGACCGCCCGGGGCACAAGCTGGGCCTCACCGGCAACGGCCGCGGCAACCTGAGCAACACCGCTCCCCTGGAGGACCTGCTGGCCCAGTTCGGTCCCCAGGGCCACTTCCTGCGGCCGGCCCTGGCGCGCTTCGGCTGCGCCGGGCTGCGCGCCTTTCTGCTCGAGCTGGGCCTGCCCACCGTGGTCGAACCCGACGGCCGGGTCTATCCCGCCAGCGGCCGCGCCCAGGATGTCGTCGACGCCCTGTGGCGCTGGACAGCCGCCTGCGGCGTCGTCCTGCAGGCCCGCGCGCCGGTGGAGCGCCTCCTGGTCGAGGGCGGGCGGGTGGAGGGTGTGGCGCTGGCCTCCGGGGAGGTCCACCACGCGCGGGCCGTGGTCCTGGCCACCGGCGGGGCTTCCTACCCCGCCACCGGCTCCAGCGGCGACGGCTACCGCCTGGCCGCGGCCCTGGGCCACACCATCGTGCCGATCCGGCCGGCCCTCGTCCCCCTGGAGACGGCCGGCGACATCGCCCCGCGCCTGCAGGGCCTGGCCCTGCAGGGGGAGACGGCACACCTGTGGCTGGACGGCAGGAAGCGCGCCAGCGCCAGCGGCGACCTCCTCTTTACCCACTTTGGCCTCTCCGGGCCCCTCGTCCTTTCCCTCAGCCGCCAGGTCGTCGACGCCGTGCGGCAGGGCCGGCAGGTGGCCCTCTCGCTCGACCTGCGGCCGGACCTGGACGAGGGCGCGCTCGATCCCCTTCTGCGGCGGGCGCTGGAGGGCCACGGCCGCCAGCTCGTGCGCACGGTCCTGCACGGCTGGCTGCCGCGGCGCCTGGCGGCCCTGGCGCTGGAGCAGGCCGGCATCCCCGCCGACCGCCGGGCGCATGAGCTGGCGGCCGCCGAGCGCCGGCGGCTGCTGCGCTGGCTCAAGGATTTTCGCCTGGAGATCACCGGCTGCCGCCCCTGGAGCGAGGCCCAGGTGACGGCCGGCGGCGTGGACACGGCCGAGGTCGACCCGCGAACCATGGCCTCGCGCCTGGTGGCCGGCCTCTACTTTGCCGGCGAGGTGCTGGACGTCGATGCCGGCTCGGGCGGCTACAACCTGCAGGCGGCCTTTTCCACGGGCTGGGCTGCCGGGCAGGCCGCTGCACGGGGCTAGTCGCCTCGCCAGCCATACCGGTCCAGGTTCACCTTCCCCGCCTCGTCGAACACGACCCCTTCCTGTTCCAGCAGGTAGCGCTGCAGGTCCCCGCCCTCGAAGGCGTAGAGGCTGACCCGCCCGCGGGCGTTCAGCACGCGGTGCCAGGGCACGTCCGACCCCTCCGGCACGGCGCGCATGGCCCAGCCCACCGTGCGGGCCGCGCGCGGGTCGCCCAGCATCGTGGCGATCTGCCCGTAGGTGGCCACCCGGCCCAGCGGGATCTGCCGCACGAGCTCGTGCACCTGCCGGAAGAAGGAGCTGGCCGCGGCCGGCCGTGAGTTTCGCGCCATCTACTGCCCTCCGCGCTGCCCGGAGCCATTCTACCAGGGACCGCCCGGCCGGTCAACACCATGAGCCTGCTGCGCATCATCACCACGGCCCCCGACGCCGAGGAGGCCGCGGCGGAAAAGTACGCCGCCCTGGCCGGCCGCACGGCCGACCCGCACGGCAACACCCTGTTGCGGCGGCTGACCGAGAAGGAGCGCGGCCATCGCCGCGTCTTGAGGCCTACTGGAGCCTGAACGACCACGGCGACTGGGCCGGGCCGCGCCAGGAGCGCGCCGCCGCCGGCCGCTGAACGCAGCCCGCCCTAGCGGCTCGCCCCCCGCGGCACGGCCGGGAGGTGGACGCTCACACCGCCCACCAGCAGGCGGACGCTGACGCAGCGCTCCAGGCCGCCGCCCGCGGCGGTCAGGGGAATCGTGTACCACAGCCCGGGGAGAAGCGGCCCGCCATGCCCGTCGCTGGCGGTGAGCACGGCCTGGGCCGGGGGGATCAGGCCTGGCGGCTCGACCTGCACCGTCAGGCTGGGGGAAGGGCTGGCGGTGGAGAGGGTGATCGCCGCGCCAAAGCCGCCGCTGGGCTGAAGATCCAGCGTGTAGGTGGCGACCCCACCGGGGGCGATGGCGCGTACGGGCGGCTCCGCGCTCAGCGTGAAGCCGGGCTCGACGTGCTCATAGGCCCCGATGTCAAAGGCCGCCCCGAGCGGCCGGGGGTTGCCCTCCAGGTCGTCCGGCACCGCGCTGCCCAGCCCCGTCCCAGCGTCGATGGCCGGGCTGCCGGCGCGCAGGTGGTAGTCGCCCCCGGCTGCGTCGACGAAGAGCTCGTCCGGTATGGCCAGGAAGGAGTGCGCGTCGTAGCCCAGCGCCTGCCACTCGGCCAGGCCGATGACGTTGTCGCCGCCGTCGGCGCTGAAGCGGTCCACCACGACGTTATAGTCGCTCTGGAATCCGATCAGGCCGGCCGTGGGGACGACGATGCTGCCGCGCCAGGCGTGGTAGGAGTAGAGGATGTTGTTGAAAAGGCCGTTGTCGACACAGGCCTCGTCGGCGATGTTGACCGCCCAGCGCCCGTCGGCCGGCATGACGATCGTGTTGTTCAGCACGCGGTTGCCCTGGGAGCAGACGCCGCCGTCCCCCTGGAAGATGGCGATGCCCCCGGCGTGGTTGTCGTAGAGCAGGTTGTTGCGCACAATGGAGTCGGCGACGCCGTCCATGTTGATCGCCGCGCCGCCGGCCGTGCCGTTCTCGTAGATGATATTCCCCTCGACCAGGGCGCCCGCGATGATCCCGTCGCCGCCCATGCTGGCATCGCCGTTCATGTGCAGGCCGCAGCCGGCGTTGTGGTGCAGGACGTTGCGGCGGACGACCGGCCGGTCGCCGCTGTTGCTGCAGTAGATGCCGTGCTCGCCGTTGCCGTAGCTCTCGTTCCCCTCGATGAGCGCGTCGTCGACAAAGGCCAGGAAGATGCCGGTGCGGCCGGTGGCCAGGCCGTTGTCGTGCACGACGTTGTCGCGCACGATGAGGTGGTGCGAGGGGGCGGCCTCGCTCCCGCGCAGGTCGATGCCCCAGCTCGGCGCGCCGCTCACCTCCAGGCCGGCGATGACCCAGTAGGAGACGGTGCCATCCCCCTCCCACGTCTCGACCTCGATGTTGCTGCCGTGGCGGTTGCCCGGACCGGGTGCCGTCACCCGCACCGTGGCCCCGGCCTCGGCCTGCAGTGTGATCCAGTCGCCCTCGGCGCCCGAGACCTCGATGCGGCAGCCCAGGTAGTCGCCGCTGCGCACCAGGATCGTGTCGCCCGCAGCCACGTGGTCCACGGCAAACTGCAGCGTCCGCCAGGGATGGTCGAAGGTGCCGCCGGGGACGACGTCCTCGCCGTCGGTGGCGACGTAGTAAGTGCCCTGCGCGAGCGGGCCGGCAGAGGCGCCGGCCGGCGGCGCGGCCGGGAGGCCGCGGGCACAGGCCCCCAACGCGAGCACCGCCAGCAGGACCAGGCAGCGGGAGCGGTAGCGGCTCATCGAGGTGGGCCTCCTTCCGGCCGGCCGCGCTCGAGCGCCCACTGCAGCGCCCAGATGGCCAGCGGCCGCATGTAGGAGGCGGCGCGGAAGTCGCCGCGCTCGTCCCAGGCCTCGGGGGTCTGGAACCAGTAGCCCAGCGTCTCGTAGGTGCTGCGGACCACCCCCTCCGCCGTCCGCCAGGACTCTTCTCCCAGGCCCTCCTCCAGCATGGCCGCGGCCAGGGCGTAGGTCGTGCCGATCCAGACCTCCTGGGACTGCAGGTTGGACCGGTCCACCCGCCCGTCCGGCCGCATGCCGTTGATCGCCCCCATGGTGCCCCCGCGCAGCCGGCCGACGTTGTACTCGTAGACCGTCTGCAGGGCGCGGCGGGCGTGCTCCGGCGGGACGATGCCCGGCAGGCCGCAGGCGCGCGCGTACCACTGCCCGGCCAGTTGGTCGGCCATGATGCTGTCGTGCTGCCGGCTGCGGCTGGCGTCATAGTCATAGTAACGGCCGTTCCAGAGCTTGTCCTCGTAGGCGGCCTGGCCGCGCGCACAGAGGGCGCGGTAGCGGCCGGCCAGCTCGGGCCGGCCCAGGACCGCGGCCATCTCCGCCGCGGCCTGCAGGGCGGCCAGCCACAGGCCGCCGCAGTAGGCGCTGGGCCCGCGTACCGTCCAGGTGTCGTAGGTCTGGTCGGGGAAGCCGTCGTTCTCGATCAGCCCGTCGCCGTCCCGGTCGAACCGGCCCACGTGGGCGATGGCCTCCTCCACGGCCGGCCAGACCTCCTGCAGGAAGGCGCGCTCCCCCGTCACGATGTAGTCCCGGTAGACCTGCAGCACGAGCTTGCAGTTGAGGTCCTTCCAGCGGCTCGTGTCGTGGAAAAAGTAGCCGTTGACGCGCTTCCAGGGGTCCTCGTCGGGCCAGCCCAGGTCGTGCGGCACGGCGCCGCGCACCTTGCGCCGGCCGCGCCGGCCGCTGTAGACGGTCAGGAACTCGTCGGGGTACTCGACCAGCGTGGCCGCCGCCACGTCGCGCTGCAAGGCCAGCTCCAGGCGCGGCCAGTTCATGGCCAGGGCGAACGAGGCGTAAAAGTGCACGTCGTAGGTATTGTACATGCGGTAGTCGTGCCCCTCCAGGTAGGCAAAGTGACCCATGTCCTCCTCGGTGGGGGCGCTTTCCTCCGGATAGACCCACAGCGTGCCGCCCTCGACCAGGTAGTACAGCTCGTTGAAGAGGGCCATGCGATACCAGGGGGGCAGCGTCGCGTCCCCGGCAATGGGCCGCTGCCAGGCCGCGACCTGCGCCTCCCAGGAATCGGCCTGGGCCAGGGTATCGGCGGCGATGGCCGGCGCGGCGTTGCCCTCCCGTCCGTAGAAGAGGGTGTAGCGGCGGAGGTAGCGCGTCCCCAGGCCGGAGCGCACCCGCGGCATGTCCCAGGAGAGGGCTATGGACACCTCGCGCGACTCGCCGGCCGGCACCGGCACCGTCACCGCCAGCGCCGCGGCGATGGCCTGGCCCGGCAGCGCCGGGCTGTCGTCGGCGACGTCGTCCAGCCGGCCGTCCTGGGCAAAGTCGCTCCAGACCTCGGCCCCATCCCCGGCGGGGTCGAAGCGCGCGCGGTAGCTCACCTCCACCCCGTCGCCGGCGCGGGCGGCGATGGCCAGGTTGGCCGGGTCCTCGAAGACGACCGGCGCGGCCGGCTGCTTGCCGGCGCCGAAGGCCTGGCGCTGGCGGTGGATGTGACACAGCTCCACGCCCACCACCGGTCCGTCCAGGCGGAAGGGGCGGTTGGCGTGCCCCCCGGCGCGGTCGTTATCCGAACCGTCGCCGTTCTGGAAGGTGAACATCAGCCCGACGGTGGCCGCGTCGCTCCCGCTGTTCTCGATCCGCCAGCGGAACTCGGCCGTGGGCAGGCTGCTCTCGCGGTAGTTGTGGGCGATGACCGGGGAGAGCTGCCGGCAGGCCAGGCGGATGCCCGGCAGCGGCTCCCGGTACACCGTCCAGGCCCGCGGGAAGAGGGCGTGGTAGGCAGCGCAGTCCGCCGGCATGTCCCACTGCCAGGCCGAGAGGGTCCCGTCGTCGGGGTGCCCGGGGAAGAGCACCTGGGCGCGGGCCGGCCCGCCCGGGCGCTGGACGAAGAGGGCGAACTGGTCGGCCCAGACGACGCGCTGCTGGTAGATGCCCGGGCGCACCTGCCAGCGGCGGAAGTCGCCGCGCCAGCCGCGGCCGATGCTGCCGGCGCCGATGCCGCCCAGCGGGACGCCCTGGTACGCGCCGTGGTGCCCGGTGCCAAAGGCGTTCAGCGGGTCGAACCCCGTCATCTGCCGGCGCCTCTCGTAGGCCAGCATGCGGCCGGCCACGGGGAGCATCCGCAGGACGAGGAGCGGGCCGAACGGCCGGCTGGGCCGGCCGGCGGTGGGGAGCTCCTCGTCCAGCCGGCGGCTCCAGGCCACCGCCGGGATGTCCAGTATCGACATGTCCGTCGCCTCCGTGGGGTCTATGGTCTGCTTCTGCACCGCGTCCCCTTGTCTCCTTGTCCCCGTGTCTCCTGTCGCCCTGCCCTCCGCCGCGCCCGCCGGTCGGCGATGAAAAAGGGGAGGTACAGGACCAGGCATGTCACCAGTCCCACCGCCTCCATCCCCAGGATGTACCAGGGCCAGGGCCCCAGGAAGTCCAGCAGGCTGGCGGCACCGGTCTTTCGATTGACGAACATGTAGTTGCTGCCGATGAGCACGTTCACCCCGTACACGAGCACCAGGTAGAGGTTGGTGCCCACCGCCACCCGCAGCAGCGACCGGCCGGTGGGGCGGTAGCCCTCGACCACCGTCATGTAGATGGCGCCCAGGACGATCGGGGCGTGGGCGAAGAAAGACTGGAAGAAGCGATAGTGCGGGAAACCGAAGCCGTGATTGGGCGTGACCAGGGCCTGCAAGGCCCCGCCGATCCCCAGGAAGTAGGCGAACTCGTAGATGCGGTAGCTCCGCGTCACCAGCATGACCATCGTCAGCCAGATAAAGACGCTGCACAGGTGCAGCGGCAGCATCTCCTGGATGGTCCACTTGGCGACGTGCGGCAGGGCGTGCCAGATGTGGGTCGATACCTCGTTGACAAAGAGCAGGCCGGCCAGGCCGAAGCGAAGGGCCTGGCGCGCCCGCGGGCTGAAGCGGCGCCGCAGCACGACGATGAGCACGGCGGCGGCCAACAGGATCGCCAGCGTGGCCAGGTGCGCCGGGCCAAAGAGCCGGAAGGTGCCACAGCCGTGGTCGTACCACTGGAAGGGTTGGCACATCTTGGCCTCCTGCTGGCCGCTATTATACCACAGCAGTTTGCCCACGGCGATATCAAGGTCGCGCCGATACACAGCGGATGGCAAGTGCCCGGCCGGCGTACAGCGCGGCATGGCCGCGCCATTGCTGTGTCCCTGGATGTGCGGCCTCGTGCCGTTGCCTGAGCCGGGCACTTGCCCGTCAAGGCCGGCGATCTTGATACGGCCGTGCAGTTTGCCCGGGAGTATTGACAACAGCCCCTTCTTTCGCTATACTACAACTTGTCGGAATCCCGCTCGCATCCTGGCTCCCCGGCCACCATCGCCGAACAACAGAAGGAGGTGAAGCATGCCCTTGAGGCCGGTGTGCTCGACACACTGGCGGCGAAGCTATCCGGCCTGGCTCCATCACGCAAGGAGGATGAAGCATGAAAAGGAACGTGGCTCTTGCGCTTTCTGCCGTGATCGCGATCGTGCTGCTGCTCAGCGGGATTCCCGCCTCTGCTTCGCCCCCGGCAGATCCTCCACAGCCCAGCGAAGTCCGCGTCAACCAGCTTGACAGCGGCGGCACCGTCGACCTGGTCGGCGACCAGGTCCTGGCCATTGGCCTGGACAGCAACCCCTCCACCGGCTACGGCTGGCAGGTCCAGAACATGGACCAGCGCTTCCTGCGCCAGGTCGGCCAGATCGAGTGGGTCCCCTCCTCCGGGCTGCTCGGCGCGCCGGGCACGCAGGTGCTGCGCTTCCGGGGCGTCGCCGAGGGCGAGACGGTGCTCGACCTGGTCTACCAGCGCCCCTGGGAGCAGGTCGAGCCCTTGCAGACCTTTTCGCTTCAAGTGCGCGTCATCGCCCCGGTCAACGACACTACCGACCTCGCCCCGGTCGTCCCGGCCGTGGCCCAGCTTCCCGTCGAGAACTCCGGGAGGTCTGCCGATGCGCTGCCCACGTCGTACAACTGGTGCAGCCTGGGCAAGTGCACCGCCGTCCGCAACCAGGGCAACTGCGGCTCCTGCTGGGCCTTTGGCACGGTGGGGCCCCTGGAGATGGGCATTCTGATCAAGGACGGCCTGACCAAGGACCTGGCCGAGCAGTACCTGGTCTCCTGCAACACCGACGGCTGGGGCTGCGACGGCGGCTGGTGGGCGCACGACTATCACCAGTGGAAGATCCCCTCCGGCGAGCCCGACGCCGGGGCCGTCTACGAGGCCGACTTCCCCTATACGGCCTCCGATTCCCCCTGCAACCCGCCCCACACCCACCACGAGAAGATCGCCTCGTGGGCCTATGTCGGCAACGACTACAGCGTGCCGTCCACCGACGCCATCAAGAACGCCATCTACACCTACGGCCCGGTGGCCGCGGCGGTCTGCGTCGGGTCGGCCTTCCAGGCCTATAGCGGCGGCGTCTTCCAGACGAGCGAGTGCACCTCGGTCAACCACGCCATCGTCCTGGTGGGCTGGGACGATAGCCAGGGCTACTGGATCCTGCGCAACTCCTGGGGCTCCTCCTGGGGCGAGAGCGGCTACATGCGCATCAAGTACGGGACCTCGGCGGTGGGCTATGCCGCTACCTACGTCGTCTACAACGCCGCCGGCCCCACCCCCACGCCCGCGCCGCCCACGGCCACGCCCGTCCCGGGCCAGGTCCTGCTGGTGGACGACGACGCCAACAAGAGCTACCAGACCTACTACGCCAACGCCCTGGCGGCCAACGGCTACAGCTACGACACCTGGACCGTCTACAGCCAGGGCAGCCCCACGCTGGCCAAGCTGCAGCAGTACAGCATCGTCGTCTGGCTGACCGGCAGCGACTACTCCACCACCCTCACCAGCACCGACCAGTCCAACCTGGCCTCGTACCTGAACGGTGGCGGCAAGCTCTTCATCTCCGGGCAGGACATCGGCTACGACATCCGCAGCGACTCGTTCTACGGGACGTACCTGCACGCCACCTACAAGCGTGACGACACCAACACCTACGGCCTGGACGGCGCCGACTTCCTGGCCGGGGTGAGCATCAACGTCAGCGGCGGCGACGGGGCCAACAACCAGTCGTACCCCAGCGAGATCACCCCGGCGAACGGCGGCGTCGGCGTCCTGGACTATACCGGCACGACCTACACCTACGGCGGGGTTCGCTACGCCGGGACGTACAAGGTGGTCTATTTCTCCTTTGGCTTCGAGGCCATCAACAGCGCCGCGTCGCGCAACACCGTGATGGGCAGCGTGCTGAACTGGCTAAAGGGCGGCGTCTCGCCGACGGCCACCCCCGTGCCGCCGACGGCTACCCCTGTCCCGCCCACGGCTACCCCTGTCCCGCCCACGGCCACGCCCGTGCCGCCGACAGCCACGCCGTCCGCCAAAAAGGTCCTGCTGGTGGACGACGACGCCAACAAGAGCTACCAGACCTACTACGCCAACGCCCTGGCGGCCAACGGCTACAGCTACGACACCTGGACCGTCTACAGCCAGGGCAGCCCCACGCTGGCCAAGCTGCAGCAGTACAGCATCGTCGTCTGGCTGACCGGCAGCGACTACTCCACCACCCTCACCAGCACCGACCAGTCCAACCTGGCCTCGTACCTGAACGGTGGCGGCAAGCTCTTCATCTCCGGGCAGGACATCGGCTACGACATCCGCAGCGACTCGTTCTACGGGACGTACCTGCACGCCACCTACAAGCGTGACGACACCAACACCTACGGCCTGGACGGCGCCGACTTCCTGGCCGGGGTGAGCATCAACGTCAGCGGCGGCGACGGGGCCAACAACCAGTCGTACCCCAGCGAGATCACCCCGGCGAACGGCGGCGTCGGCGTCCTGGACTATACCGGCACGACCTACACCTACGGCGGGGTTCGCTACGCCGGCACCTACAAGCTGGTCTACTTCTCCTTCGGCTTCGAGGCCATCAACAGCGCTACCTCGCGCAACACGGTGATGCAGAAGGTGATCAGCTGGCTGGGGTACTAGCGCATATCCTGGGGGAGGGGCGCAGTGCGCTGCGCCCCTCCTCTCTCTTGGCGCAAGCCGGCCGCGCCGACCCTTGCCCTGGAGAAGCTGCACGTCAGCGGCGGGGACTGCCTCTTTCGGCGACGCCCCCGCGCTGAGACGTCGCCGGCCCGCTGGCCGTGGGCATGGCCGCGCTGCTGCTGGACCGCGCCGGGACGGCAACCGCGCTCGACGCGCCGCGCATCACGATGCTGCTCGAACTGCCGGCCTCGCTGAGGGTGCCAGGCGGTTGAGCAGGGCGCCCAGCGGGCCTGGGGGGAAGAGCGGGCTCACACGCTTAGCCGCTTCAGCCACTCCCGGATGGCCTGGGCGTGCTCGGCATAGTGCCAGCAGGTGTTGGCGGCGACCAGGTACCACAGTGGGTTCTCTTTCCGCCAGGGGAAACGCCGCGGGGCCAGCAGGTCTGCCTCGGGGGCGGCCGCAGCGATCCGGCGGGCCTGCTCGTAGGAGCGCTGCAGGTGGGCCCGGACATCCTCCAGCGGCCGGCCACGGTTCTCCTGGTAGGTGCGCTCGTTCCACTCGTCCAGGTTGTCCCACGTCAGGCCCGGCGGCAGTATCTGGGGCTCCTCGCCGCGCAGCGTTACCTCCATCCACCCGACCATGCGCTGCTGCCACACGGCGATGTGCGCCATGATGTCCTTGACCGACCAGGAGCCGTGCACCCCCGGCTCGACCATCCACTCGGGCGGGACCTGCGCCAGGATGGCCTGGAGTGCCTGCCACTCCCGGTCGATCTGCTCCAGCAGGCGCGCTTTGGTCATCGGTTCGTCCATGTTGTTCACCCCAGGGGAAGGACCTGTACAACAGGACCTTCTCGGTAAAGATCACCACGGCGCGGCTGGCCGACGCCATCTGCACCCAGGTGCTGGTGCTCTTTGAGCAGACCGTCGTCCTGGACGCCTACGGCCTGCCGGCCGGCACCGACACGGCGGACGTCAACGGGGTGCACGCCACCTTCACCCTGAGCGTGGACAACGTCGCGCCCACGCCATAGGGCAGGAGCGCCTACGGCCCAACGCCCGGCAGCACGAAGCTGAAGGTGCAGCCTTCGCCGGGCACTCCCGTGCTCTCCACGCCCGCCTGCCCGCCCATCTTTTCCACGATCCGCCGGACGATCCAGAGGCCCAGGCCATGGCCCGTGACGCGCAGCTGGCCCAACTGCGTGAACGGCCGGAACAACAGGGGCTGCTCCTCCGCCGTGAGGCCGGCCCCGTTGTCGCGCACCCAGAAGCGGACGGTCCCATCCTCCTGCTCCCTGGCCCCCAGCTCCACCCGCGGCGGTATGCCACCGTACTGGATGGCGTTGCTCACATAGTTGACCCAGACCTCCTCCACCCATGGCGCATAGCCCTGGGCATTGGGCCACTCCTCCGGGGCGATGACCTCGGCCTTGCGCTCCTCGACCTGGCCGGCCAGCCGCTTGAGGGCCTCGGCCACGACGGCGGCCATGTCCAGCACCTCGAGATGGACCTCCACGCCCCGCCGCACGCTGGCCAGCAGGAGCAGTTCCGTCACGATGCTGGCCGCCTTCCTGGCGCCCTCCTCCATGGTGCGCAGGAACTGGGCGCGCAGGTCCTCCGGCAGCTCCTTGTCGTATTCCAACAGCATCTCGGCGTGGCCGGCCACGATCGAGAGCGGCCCCTTGACGTCGTGGGCCACGGTCTGGGCAAAGGCGTCCAGGTCGGCGTTGCGGGCCTGGAGCTCGAGGTTGGAACGCTGTAGGGCCTCATCTGCCTCCTTGTGGCGGGTGATATCGCGCAGGATGATCAGCCGACCGGTGCGGCGACCGCGCCGGTCGGCCAGGGGCGAGATGCGCACGTCATAGTGGCACATGCGGCCCTCTCGCGCCCAACCGAGCTCCAGCGGCACATCCGAGGTCTCGAGCGCCGTGTCGGGCAGGCTACCCCATGCGCCCCAGGCCGCGGCGATGGGGCTGCCGAGGACTTGGTCGGGCGACGCCCCGACGATGGCCTGGGCCGCCGGGTTGAGGTCGATGATGCGGTCGTGCGCGTCCAGCACCACCAAGCCGTCGGCCATGCGGTCCACCAGGACCTGGCGGGCGATGGGCGCCAGGTCGAGCAGGCGATGGCGAAAGATGGCCACGGCAAAGGCCAGGCCCCCCAGGGCCCAGACCAGCGGGGAAAAGTCCTTGCGGAGCCCCGGGACGAGGCGGAGGATGTAGGCCAGGTTGAAGAGCAGGGGCACGGCGGCTCCGGCAATGGCCCAGAGGGTCTGTTGACGGTACGGGCGGTGCGACCGCAGGTAGGCCTGCCCGATCAGGATCGCGCCGAGCACTACGAGGGAGTAGTTGTAGATGACCTGGACCCAGAACCAGGGGCCGTAGCTATCGACCCGCAGGGGGAAGAGGCCCCACTCGGGATGAAAGCTGTGTTCTACCCAGACCAGGTGATGCAGGTCGTTCGTCAGCGTCAGGACGAAGAACGCCGCCGGCAGAACGCCGAGGAGCCAGAGCCGCCGGAGATCCAACCAGCGGTGCCGGCCGGTGTAGTCGAGGGCAAAGGCCAGCCAGGCCACCGGGGCAAGGGCGATGAAGAGATAGGTGAGGCGGGCCCAGAAGATGGTGCCCGCTTCGCTGGGGTACAGCAGCTCGATCGTGTTGCAGATCAGCCAGCCGGTGATGACGAGCGCACACCAGCACAGCAACGTCGCGGCGGCCACGTGGCGGTGGCGCCAAGCGTAGATGGCGATACCGACGGTGATTGCGGCGGCGATCGGCGCCAGGACGACAAAGAGCAAGTACTGCACGGCAGGCTCTCCGGGTCATGGTGATCAGGAAGCTGTGAAGGGCCGATCTCGACATGGCACGGGCGGCGCGGGCCGCTGCCGGCGATAGCCCGGCGAGCCAAGATGCCGGGCTGATATGCGGCTGCGCCACGAGACGTCCAAGAAGGCGGCGCTTGCCTGGCTGCCATTATACCACAACGGCGCCCGGGCCGCCGGCGCGCGCGAGCTTTCCGCGGCAGTCGCGGCCACTTGCCCGCCGGCAGAGCGGCCCGCCTGGGCCGCACGGATCCTGCGTGGGAATATGCCGCCACGCTGGAGAAACGTGTTGCCAACCACGGGCGGATCCGGCATAGTCGTCCTGTGGGGAGCCCTCATGAGGGGGAGTGTACCTGCCGCTGGTGCTGGAGGACCGGCAGGTAGGATGCCAGGGAAGCCGGCAGGGGCGACCGGCTTGTGGGGGCGGGGTTACCCCCGCTCTTGCGAGCCGGTCGCCCCTGCCGGAGGTATCCCCCTACAGGCCCCTGCTCACCACCGGAAGGTAGACCCTGAAGGTCGGCTCGGCCTCCATGAGCAGGCGGTACCCGAACTCGTCCGCACAGCCGTAGCCGCCTGGGGCGATCGGGCTCACGGCCAGGTAGTACCGGCCGGGCTGCAGCGCTGTCCAGGCCAGCTGCGTCGTGCCGGTCACGTCGAGCGCCTGGCCATTCCCGTCATACAGCTCCAGCAGCGTCTGGGTCCCGGTGACTTGCAGGACGGTGAAGGTGACGGTCCTCTGGGACCTCAGGTCGAACTGGATCCAGTCCTTGTCGGCGGCATAGTGGACGGGGTCGCTGTCCAGGGAGTGCGTCCGCACGACGCCGGAGACGCCCGGCCGGGCCAACTCCCACGTGTCGTCCGGCTCGTAGGCGTCGGGACAGGTGTGGCTGATCACCCCGGTGGGCGACACCTCGGCCTCGGGCAGGCCGCCGAGACCGGAGCCAGCGTCCCTGTGGATGCTGGGGAGGTACACGTAGCTCCAGTCCAGTCGCGCGACGGCCAGGTCGTACCCGGTCTGGCAGCCCTCCAGGCCGGCCCGGTTGGCCAGCCGCACATAGTACACGCCGCTGGCCGGGGCCCGCCAGGAGAGGCACGAGGAGTAGTCGGTGCTGCCGGCGCAGTCGTCGTTGGCCGCCAGCAGCGTCGTGCCATCCCGACCGTAGAGCTCCAGGATGGTGTCGGCCCGCTGCCCCCAGGCCGAGGTCGTCAGGGTGTAGAGGTCGCCGACCTCGGCGGTGAAGGTGACCCAGTCGCCGGCGTCGTCGCAAAAGTCGTGCGTCTGGGCCTCCCCGACCAGCAGGGCAGCCGCCAGCGAGGGCAGGTCGTCCTCCTCGTAGCCGTCCGGCGGGCAGGTGCAGGGCGGCATGTCGCCAAAGTTGACCTCGTAGCTCTGGCCCAGGGCCACGTCCACGGTCACCTCGTTCGGCGTGGTGGAGGTGTAGCCGGGCGGGTCGGTCTCGACGACGGTGTGCGTCCCCGGCACGGACGTGGAGAAGCTGTAGCTGCCGGAGAGGTCGGTGGTCGTCGCCACCGCGGCGTCCAGGGTGACGGTGACGTTGGCCAGGCCGCCCTCCGTGGGATCCCACAGCCCGTCGCCGTCGAGGTCGGCGAAGACGGTGCCTTGGATAGTGGCAAAGGTCGAGGTGATCGGCGCGTCGCCAAAGTCCACCTGGTAGCTGTTGCCCAGCTCCACGTTCACGTCGACCTCGTTGGGCGTCGTGGAGGTGTAGCCGGGCGGGTCGGTCTCGACCAGGCGGTGCCAGCCCGCGATCGTGGTCAGGAAGTAGTAGTACCCGCTGGCGTCGGTGGTGCTCGTGAAGGTCCCGTCCATGGCGACGAGGATGTCCGGCAGGCCGGCCTCGCCCGGGTCGCGGGCGCCGTCGCCGTCGGCGTCGTGATAGACGTAGCCGTGGAGCGTGGCCTGGTCCGGCGCAGCGATGGCGGTGGGCTCCTCATCGGCGTTGTTGCCGGGCAGCGGGTCGAAAACGCTGCCGGTGATGGCCACGCTGTTGGTGATCGTTCCGCTGGCGGCGGGATCCACCGTCACGGTGAAGACGATGGTGCCCGCGGCCCCAGCGGCCAGGGTCGGCGTGTACCAGGTGAGGTAAAGGCCATCGCGGGAGAAGCTCGGCAGCGCGGGTTCCTCTTGCGCCACGCCGCCGAAGGTGACGCTGAGGGGCAGCGTGTCGCTGATGTAGACGTCCAGGGCCGCCGACACGCCGTGGTTGGCCCAGGTCAGCGTGTAGGTCAGCACCGCGCCGGCCGCGACCGGGTCCGGCTGATCGGCCTTGGCCACGGCCAGGTCGGCCGCGGCGCCCACGTACGTCGCCACCTCGTCCTGGTCGTTGGCCGGGTTGGTGTCCGGCATGTTGCTGTGGATCTGCACGCTGTTGGTCAGGATGGTCCCGTTGGGGACAGCGGGATCGACCGTCGCGGTAAAGACGATGGTGCCCGCGGCGCCGGCGGCCAGGGTCGGCGTGTACCAGGTGAGGAAGGGGCCGGCCTGGCCGGGGCCGCTGAGGCCGGCCGGCTGGCTGACCACGCCGCCCAAGACCACCCCGCCCGGCAGGGTGTCGGTGATATAGGCGTCCTGGGCATAGAAGGGAGCGCTGTTGCTGAACACCAGGGTGTAGGTCAGCGTCTCGCCGGCCAGGACCGTGCCCGGCCAGGCCCACTTGGCGATGCCCACGTCGGCCGGCTGGACGTCGCCGAAGCGGTTGTCCGCGGCGACCCCGCCCCCGGGCAGCGCGTTCACGAGGAGGGTGTCGTTGTCCACCTTGGTGGCCTGGGGGCCGGGGATGGCGTTGGTCGAGACATAGCCCGGCGGGTTGGTCTCGCTGAGGGTGACGGCCTGGCCCGGCGGGGCGTGGAGCGAAAAGCCCCCGTCCGCGGCGGTTGTCTGGCTCAGGCCGCTGCTGAGCTGGATGGTCGCGCCGGCCAGCCGCGGCTCGAGGCCGTTCTCCTGGCCGTCGCCGGCCTGGCCCCCACCGGCGCCGTTGTCATCCCAGACGTAGCCACTGACCGTGATGGCCTGGCTCGACTGCACGTCGCCAAAGAGGTTGTTGCCCAGGTCCATGCCCGGGGACACGGCCACCGTCGCCCGCAGGGTGTTGTTGTCCAGCTTGACGACGGCCGGGTCGCCGGGGATGGCGTTCGTGGAGAGGTACCCGGGCGGGTCGCTCTCGCTGACGGTGTAGGTCCCGGCCACCTCGATCAGGAAGGTGTACTGGCCCCAGCCGTTGGTGGATACGACCGCCGGCACCGGTGTGCCGCCGATCGTGCTGATCGTGACGGTGACGCCGGCCAGGGCCGGCTCGGCCGAGTCCCAGGCGCCGTTGACGTTCTGGTCGTCAAAGACCGTGCCGAAGAAGGACGACTCGGGGCGGTCGTCGGCGCGGTCGCCAAAGTTGACCTCGTAGCTGTGGCCTATCTGCACGTCCACCTGCACCACGTTGGGCGTGGTCGAGTGGTAGTCAGGCGGATCGCTCTCCTCCACCTGGAAGGGGCCGGTCTCGGACAGCGCGAAGGTGTAGCAACCGTTGGCATCCGTCGTCGTGGTCATGCCGTTGGACAGGGCGAGCAGCACGCCCGGCAGCCCGAGCTCCGGGGGGCTCTGCTGGCCGTCGCCGTCGATGTCGTCATAGACCGTACCATAGATCACGGCGGCATCGCTGTCGTCGCTATAGCCAAAGTCGTTGCCCGGGTAGAGGCCCGCTGCAGGAGGCTGGATCACCAGGCTCTCGGGCGTCGTGGGGTAGTAGCTGCCCCCCGGACCGCTCGACATCAGGCGGGCCATCTGCCCGGGGGCCATGGCCAGCTGGTAATGCCCGGCGGCGTCGGTGCGCACGGCGATGGCACTGCCGCCGCTGATCTCCAGGGTCACCACCAGGCCGGCCAGGCCGAGCTCGCCCCCGTCGAGCAGGGCGTTCTCGTTGCTGTCGTCGTAGACGGTGCCGGTGATCACGGCGACGCTGCCGGCCAGGACATCGCCAAAGAGGTTGCCGGCCGACGTGCTGCCGCCAGCCAGGGCCGCAACCACCAGGGTGTCATTGTCCCATTTGCTGGCCGCATTGCCCGGGATGGCGTTGGTGGAGGCATAGCCGGGCGGGTTGACCTCGGTCACGGTGATGGCCTGTCCCGCGGGAGCGTGGAGCAGGAAGGCGCCGCCGGCGGCGGTCGTCTGGCTCAGGCCGCTGCTGAGCCGCACCTCCGCCCCGGCCAGCCCGGGCTCGCTGCCGTCGGGCAGCCCGTTGGCCAGCCCGCCCCCGCCGGCGCCGTTGTCGTCCCAGACCATGCCGCTGATGGTGATCGCCGCGCTGGCCAGGATGTCGCCAAAGTCGCCGCCGGCGTAGACGGTGCCGGAGACAGGGCTGTCGATACGCAGGGTGTTGGCGTCCAGCCGCGTCATCCCCGGGCCGGGGACGGCGTTGGTGGAGAGGTACCCCGGCAGGTCGGTCTCGTGGATCCAGACCGGGTCGTCGTCGCCGAGCGCCAGGAACAGGCCGTATGTGCCGTCGCCGGCCGTGGTGCCGCTCTGGCCGTCGACGGCGACGGTCACGCCGGCCAGCCCGCCCTCGCCTCCATCGCGGGCCCCGTTGACGTTGAGGTCCTCAAAGACCAGGCCCGTGACGTGGATGCCGAGAAAGTCGCCAAAGTCGATCGGCGAGGGGCCGCTGGAGCCGACCGTGGCGGTCGTGTGAACCGTGTCCGGGGTGGTGGAGACGTAGAAAGGCGGGTTGGTCTCGCTGAGGGTGACCGCACCGCTGCTGGTAAAGCGCAGCGTGTAGTGACCGTAGGTGTCGGTCGTCGCCGTGATGGGCCAGGCCTGGGCCGAGGCCACCGCGACCCCCGCCAGGCCCGGCTCGCCCAGCTGCTGCTGGGCGTCGTGGTCCAGGTCGTCGTAGACGGTGCCGTAGAGGACGCCAAAGGTCGAGGTCAGCGGGGCGTAGCCGAAAGGGATGGTCTGCGTCTGCCCGAGGTGGTTGTACAGGAGGACGACTCCCGGGGTGGTGCGGAAGTAGCCGGCCGGCAGGGCGGCGGCGACGCTCACTGCTTCCTGGGCCTCGACGCGGAAGCGATAGTAGCCGTTGCCGTCGGTTGTCGTGACCGGCACGGTGGCCGCGTAGAGGGTGACGGTGACCCCGGGGAGGCCGGGCTCGCCCTCGTAGATGCCGTCGCCGTCGCTGTCCACAAAGGCATAGCCCTCGATGAAGCCGGCGTTGCGGTTGACGAGGGTGGTCACGAGCGGGCCGGCGACAAAGGGGTGATGGTTCGCGCGCAGGCCATAGTCCGTGTTGCGGATGAGCGTGCCCGTCGGCAGCGTAGCGCTGACCTGGACGGAGAAGCAGACCGTGCCCTGGCCGCCGGCCGGCAGGGTGCCGACCGTCCAGCTGACCACGCCGCCCTGCATGGCGCAGGCCAGGCCGCCGCTGCAGCTGGCAAAGGTCGTGCTGAGCGGGACGACGTCGCTGATCACCAGGCCGTCCGCCGCGGCCGACCCGCTGTTGGTGTAGCGCAGGGTATAGGTGATGAGGTTCCCGGAGAGGACCGGGTCGGGGTAATCGCTCTTGGCGATGGCCAGGACGGGCGCCTGTACGGTGGTCGTGTCCACGGCGATCTGCGGGGTGTAGGGATGGCCGGCCGGGTTGGTGTAGCGCACCTTCAGCGTGTCGGTCAGCACGGTCCCCTCGGGCACATAGTCGCCCACGGCCACGGGCAGGGTGATGAGGACGGTCCCGCCGTTCGCCGCGATGGGGCCGAGGTTGTTCCACACCAGCGTCTGGCCGGCGCGGCTGGTCTCGGGTGGGATGGCGGTGGCGGTGACGTAGACTACCTCGGCCGGCAGGACGTCGCTGATGACCAGGCCGGTGGCCGTCAGGGAGCCGCTGTTGGTGATGCGCAGGGTATAGGTGAGCGTCTCGCCGGGCTGGGCCGCGGTTCGGCCGTCGCTCTTGCTCACGGCGACCGTCGGAGCGAGCAGCGTCGTGGTGACGGTATCGGTCAGCGCCGGATAGGGCGCCAGGCTCCCAGGGTTGACGCCGACAAAGGCGTGGTTGACCAGGGCGGTCCCAGCGGCCAGGTCCTGGCCCTGGCCGTCCACCAGGACGGCAAAGGAGAAGTTCGCCACCGTCGCCGGGGGCACCGTGCCCACGTACCAGGCCACCCGCTCGGCCGTCGTCTCGTCCGGGTCGCTCGGCGGCTGGATGGAGGGGGTGATGATCGAGACCTGGGCGGAGTTGACCTCGTCCCAGACCCAGACATAGGAGAGGGGCAGGGTGCCGCTGTTGGTGAGTCGGATGGTGTAGGTCAGCACCTGGCCCTGCTGGACCTGCAGGGCGCTCACCGCTTTGTCCATGGCAAAGGTGACCGTGCCGGTGATGGGGATGATGGTGTCGCCCGTGCAAAAGTCATTGTCGTACTTCTGCTGGCTGCCATAGTCCACCCCGGCGTAGGGGCAGAGCCGGCTCGCGGTCGGCTGCACGGCGATAAAGGTGTAGGTGGCCTCGGCGAAATCGGCCTGGGCAGGCAGGCTGGGATGGTACAGCCGCTCGGGGACGATCAGCTGCCAGGTCTGGCCTGCGTTGTAGAAGCGGAGCTGCGAGGAGAGCAGCCGGTAGGCGCCGGGATCAAAGTCGGGGTTGCCGACAGGGCTGAATATACCGCTCAGCGGGTTGCTCCCCAGCTGATAGTCCACGGTCACGGTGAAGGCGACGCCGACGACCACGTTGGCGCTGGTCTGGACGATGCCCGAGTTGGCGGCGCTGACATAGGCCCCGGTCTTGACCGTCTTGCCCGGCTCGGGATTGCCGTAGGAATTGTCGGAGGTGGCCACGGGGCTGGCGTTGGCCGCTGCCGCGCTGATGGTGTAGAGATGGCTGGCCCCGATCACGGTGGAGTAGCGGGCGAACCAGTAGGCGTGGTAGGCGGCGCCAGGAGCCAGCTCGTCCTGGGTGCGGACGGAGTTCTCCCCGGGCACGAGCACCCAGCCGTTGACCGGGTCCTCGTTGTAGTCGAGTGTGACGACTACCTCTGTTGCGGTGGTCGGGCCGGTATTGGTGACCACGGCTTCCACGACAAAGACATTGGGGGCCGGGCCCGAGCCGCCGCCAGGGTCGTTGTGGTCGAGGACGGCCCACGGCGAGCTGATGATCCGCAGCTCCAGCGTGGTCTCCTGCTCGGGCGCGTAGGGAGGCGCCTCGCCGGCAAGGACGGCCGGCTGCACGGTGGCAGAGAGAGGATCGAGCCCCGGCGGCATGGCGGCGGACGCCTGGTCTGCCGGCGCTGGCTCGGCCAGGCCGGCGTTGGGAAAGGCCAGCGCCAGGATCAGGACCGCCGCCAGGAGGTTCAGGCGCCCGGGGCGCACGGCTCGCCACCTGGCCGCCGCCCGGGGACGGGCGTGCTGCCGCCTGGCAGCGTCGTGGACCTGCTGTACGCGCTGCATTTCTTCTCCTCCTTTGCTCCCGCGCGGGCACTCCGCTCTGTCGCGCCTCTGCCGGCGTCATCGTCCTGTCGTCTGGGTCGTGCCGGCGCCGCCCAGGCCGGCCGAACCCCGTGGTCCGAGGTCACAACAGCGACGAGGATCGACCCCGGGTTGCTGGCTCGGGCACAGCATGGCGCAGCGCGGCCTCGAGAAGCGGTGCCGCACTGCGGCCACAGCACCCATTTTATAGCACCATGGGCTTTCTTTGTCAATTGGCAGCGCCATAGACAGGGGAGCCCCCCCGGCCGGGCCGCGCGGGCCCGGCCGGGGGGATCGCGCTACGTCCCGCCGCGCTTGAGCAGCAGCGGCAGGTAGATGTGAAAGGGGATCTCGACGGGGACGATGTCGAAGAACAGGGGCTCGGAAAAGCCCTCGGCGACGGGCTCGGGGTTGACCACGACCACGCCCACCGTGCGGGCCATGGCAATGTCGGAGGCGGTGACGGCCACGGTCAGCAGGGTGCTGCTCACCACGCTGGCCGCGCGCTCCTCACCGTTCCAGAGCACGGTCGCGCCCGGGACGAAACCGCTGCCGTGGATGGATAGGGTCAGGCCCGGCCCCCCGGCCGTCGTCGAGATGGGGTCCAGGGCGGTGGCCTGGGGATAGGGATTGGTGATCCGGAAGGTCAGCGCGTTGGAGGGGATCTCCTCCAGGCCGGGGTTGCGCACGGTGACCTCGGCCGTGCCGGCCGTGGCCAGGTGCTGCGCCTCAAGCTGGAACAGCAGGGCGGTGCTGCCGATGTAGGCGGTCGTCAGCGGCTGGCCGTTCCAGAGCACCACGGCGCCGCTGTCAAAGCCACTGCCCTCGGCCAGGACATAGTACCCCGGGCTGCCCGCCGGGGCCTCCTCCGGGACCAGCGTGGTCAGCGCGGGCCACAGCCCCAGGGCCGTGGTCGCCCAACTGCTGGGATAGTTCCAGAGGGCGCCGTAAGGCCAGTGAACGTAATCGGGCATGCCCGTCGCCGCATGTCTGGCCATGAGCCCGACCACGTGATCCCATCCTCCCAGCACGGCGGCATCGATGCGCAGCTCGGCGTTCCAGGTGTCCGCGTGCGTGGAGACCACGCCGACCAGCCCACCCGGGCCGGCACTGCCGTCGCCGGCCCGGGTCTGAGGGGTGCCGTCCTCGGTGACCGAGAAGACATAGTCGTCCGGCTGCGGCGAGGTGTCCTGGCTGTGATCCACGTCGACGAAGAGGCTGGCGAAGGACTGGGTGGTGTGGGCCTGGTCCAGGCCGCTGAAGCAGGCCCAGAGGTGCTCGCTGGTGCGCAGCAGGCGGACCATGGCCTGGCTCCCATCGGCGTAGGGCTCGAGGAACAGCAGCGTGCCGTGTGTTCCGTAGAACTCTTCGTCGCAGTAGCCGTCCAGCTCGGCCGGCTCGCCGGCCACCCAGCGGATGTCGAGCGGGGTGATGTGGAGGGTCGATTGGGCCATGGCGGTCAGCCCACCCGTGTCCTGGGCCGTCAGGGCGACGGCGTACTCGCCCGGGGCCAGGCTGCCCAGGGTCACCTCGGCGCCGCTGCCCACGGCCTGCCCGTCGAGCGTCCAGCTCAGGGCGCTGCCGGCCAGGTTGCCGTCCTCGGCGTCGCTGGCCCCTCCCTGGAGCACCACCGACTGGCCGGCCTCTACCCACTCCTCCGCCAGCGGCGAGAGGATATAGGCCTGCGGCGCGCGGTTGGATACCTGGAAGGAAGCCGAGGTGGCCATGCCGGTGTGGTAGCCGTCGCTGGCCGTTACGCGGATGACGGCGTTGGCGCTCTCGGCCAGGCTATCCAGATTGCTGAAGGTGAGGGTCATCGTGGCGGTGTTGGGCAGGGCGGCGATGTTCGTGGCCAGGGATTGCCAGGTCTGCCCCCCATCGCCGCTGTACTGGACGGTGAAGCGGAGCCTGTCGTTGGCGTCGGCGTCGCTGGCCTGCCAGGCCACCGTCAGCTCCTGGCCGATGACCTCCCCGCCGGCCGGCTGCAAGAGCTGCACGCTGGGCGTGCCCGGGCCGAAGTAGAGGCTGTCCACGACATCGCCCCAGATGAGCAGCTCGACCGCGGCCACGTCGGTGACCGGGGCCGGAAAGGTCAGGAAGAAGAGGTCGCGGGTGGGCGAGACGGCGTCGATCGCCTCGACCGGGACAAAGGCGCGCTGGTCCACGGCGGCGCCGTTGGCGTCCAGGAGGCGCAGGCTGTACTGGGTGACCGGGGGCGCAGTGACCTGGGAGACGCTGGGGACGGCCAGCTCCTGCCACTCGGCCAGCATGCCGGCGCTCAGGGTCGGCGTCGGTACCCTCCAGGTGTAATCCAGCGCGCCCTGGTTCTGCGATGCCGTGATCAGGCCCCCGGCCAGGACGACGTACTCGTCCTGGGCCAGATCCAGGGGGGACGGGGCGGGCTCAGCGGCGGACGTCCCCGAGGCCAAGAGGCCGGGGAGGCGATTGAACATAGCATTCCAGGTATAGTCGCTGACCCACTGCGGCCGGCAGTAGGACATGATGTCGGCCCGGTCCTGCGGGCTGAGCAGCGTCGGGTTGTGGGGATAGAAGCCGTCGAACCCAAAGTGGGTCGCCGGGTCGTCCAGGGCGCCGTCGTCCAGCCAGCCCGTGGGGGAGTAGGGGTAGCTGGGGTCGAGGTCTTCTGTGACGCCGCAGGGCACGTGGAGCCGGTTGTAGTTGTGGCTCAGCTCGTGGGCCATGGTGTCGCCTGGGGTGAGCCAGCTCCCGTAGTCGCCCCGCTTGGGGAACTTGAACCAGGACTGATCCCAGCCCAGGCGCGCCGTGCCCAGCACGACAGTGTTCTCGTCCTCGTGCGTGTCGGTGTCGGCGTGGACCATGCCGATGTAGAGGGTGCGGGAGCAGGCGTTGGGGTCGTCGCCCCAGAAGTCGTGCCAGCCGAGCGAGGTCAGGATGTAGGGGCTGTCGTCGGGCATCTCGTAGGGGCCCCAGCAGTACCAGGGCAGCGGCCCCAGCCAGCAGAACTCGAGTTCCTCGATGTAGCCGGGCTCGTAGGAGGTGCGCACCTCGCTCACCGGCCAGAGCTGCATGTAGTGCGCGATCATCGGCCAGAAATAGGGATTGCTCATGGACTCGCGCGGCGCGTGCGTGTGCACCGCCATGAAGCGCAGGCAGATCGGATCCTTGGCCTCGAAGTAGAAATCGCCGGAGAGGGCGTTGTTGCCGGGCGTGCCGTCGCTGTAGATGTCCCGGGGATCGATCTCCGCCTCTAGATGGAGCGTGCCCTGGTCGATCCAGCTGGCCGGCAGATGGAAGGTCCAGGCTTTCTCCCGGTCGAACGCCTCTCCCTCGACCAGCCTGGGCGGCACCTGCATGGGCTGCAGCGGTGAGCCGGGCAGCTCACTCCCGCCCCGGTAGCCCCGCAGCTCGACCTGGGCCGAGTTGGCGTTGCCCCCGTCGAGCAGCGCGCTGAATACCCGGACGTAGGTGGGCTTGTCGGCCACCAGGGGCACGTCGTTGTTCAGGCTCTGGATGGCCTGGGTGACCTCCCAACCAAACAGGGCCAGGTCCTTGACGACGGGGGGCGCGTCAAAGGGCAGGCGAAAGATGCCGTACTTGCCGCCGAAGAGGATCCCGCCGGCCCCGGCGTGCAGCTCCTCGTCCCAGGTGAGGGTCGTCTGCTCCAGCCCCTCGGCGATGGTCTCCACGGGGCCACTGGGCAGGACCTTGCGGCGCATGACGATCTCGGAACCGGCCACCAGGTTCTCCAGCCAGTAGAGGGTGCCATCGTGGACGACGGGTTTGCTGATCTGGGCGGTCGTCGTCTTGGGGGAAGAGTAGTAGGCCGAGCCTCCTCCGTTAGATAGGACATGCATGATGTACCAGTAGCTCGTGCTGGCTCTGGTAAAGAGCAGCTCGCCCTCCTCCCCCCAGGTGAGGTACATCCACTCGTCCGAGGAGGATCTGGTCACGAGCTGTTCCTTGTCGTCCCAGCAAGGCGCCGAGGTGCAGGTCTTGTCGGAGCGCCAGAGGCCGGTGTTGTCGATCCAGTAGATGTAGGTGTCATCCACCGCCAGGGCGGCCACGCTGATCGCGTCGCTGGCGCGCACGCCGCCGTACGCGTCCTTGGCCGCCCGAAAGATGCCCGTCGGCTGGTTGTAGTAGACGCGGTCCTCGTCGATGGCCAGGTGGATGGCGGCGAAGGTGGGGTCCACGGGAGCCGGGGGCAGAGAGATGCTGGCCAGGACGATCTCGCCAGCAGGAGTGCCCGCGGGCCGGCCGATGAGCTGCGATTCTTCCACATTGACGTGGTAGACCCCCTCCGCGTCGGCCACGGCGTTGGCGCTAAAGGTGCCGCAGTATCCCGGCGCGCCCACCTCGATCGTCTGGATGAGGCTGCCGTTCTCGGCCCTCCGCCGCAGGTAGTTGATGCGCGGGTCGAGATCGACGTAGCAGGCGGTCCGCCAATAGAGCATGGTGCCGCCATAGGTCCAGTGGTCCTGGATATTGGTGGTCTCGACGATGAGCTCTTCGGGCGCGGTCTGGTTGGGCGCGACAAGGACAGGTACGGCCGGCGCCAGGTCATCGGGGGCCCCAGCCCGGGCAAGGTCGCTGCCGGCCTCTGCCGCCGGGCTGGTGGCCGCCGCGGTGGTCTGGCCCAACAGCAAGAGGAGCAGCAGCAGGGCCGCGACACGCCCCAGTACACTTGACCGTTTCATGTTTCCTCCTCCTTCTCTGGTAAGCTCCTTGCCTATGCTATGGAGCTGATTGCAGGACCAGTGGCAGGTAGATCTCGTACCAGGACCCGCCGCTCAGCCCGCCGCCCCAGAAACCGCCCGTCACCTGGTAGTTGCCTCCGCTGAGGAGCGGGCCCGGGTCGGGCTGGCCGGCGCTGCCCTCCAGGGCGTAGCGGCCGGCCGCGCTGCTGCTGCCCCCGCCGCCGTCCACGGTCCACCAGGACAGGTCATAGGCCTGTTGCGGCGCCTGGGCCGCGCCGGCCCGGGGGGAGAGCAGCGCCGCCGCGCCCGCGCCCAAGACCAGGAGCGCCGCGATGACGAACCAGGCCTTGACTTTCATCGTCCCCCTCCTTTCCGGCGCAGCAGCCAGCCCCCGGCCACCCCGGCCAGAAGGACGCCGGCCCCCGGCAGAAGCCAGCTCGACGATAGGGAGGTCGGCCCGGCTGCCGCCGGGGCGGCCTTCTCCAGCGCCGCCAGGCGCGCTTCCAGCCGGCTGACGGTTCCCTCCAGCTCCTGGACCCGGCCGGCCAGGCGGGCGGCCGTGGGGTCGTGCTGAACACGGCCCACCACGGCTCGTACGGTCCTGACGCCGGCATCGTCGGAAGACTCCCAGGCCTGGCCGACCACCTGGGCGAACTGCTCGGCCGTGATGGCTTCCGGGGCCACGGCGACGGCGCTGCCGTCCTCCCGGCCCGAGGGCACCAGGTAGTCGCCCGCCGCCACCGCGCCGCGCACCTTGACCTCGACCTGCCCCAGGAAGGCCACCTTCTCGTAGCCGGCCGCGTTGCCCTCGCCGGGGTCGTTGCCCAGGACGATGGGCCGGTCGCTCACGACCAGGACCTGGCTGGCGCCCTGGGTGGCCTTGCTCACCGCGCCATCCCAGACGCCGACGACGTCGCCGGGCGCGATCTCCTCGCCTGGGTCGCGGCGGGGGAGGAACTCGGCATAGTCGCCGCTGCCGGATTTGAAAGTGACGCCGCCCGCGCCGTCGCCCTCGACGGCCCCGACGGCGAGGTTGCTGCCCTGGAAGAAGGTGATAAAGTTGATCTCCTCCCCCGGCCAGCCGGTATAGCCGACCTGGAGGGCCAGCACGTCGGGGCTGGTGCCGTCGGAGGTGTTGTGGATACGGGCGGCGTGGTTCGCGGGGGTCGCGGTCGAGTTGATGACGGCATGGGCATATAGCCGCCCGTTAAAGTAGCCGGCGTAGCCAGCGGCGGACATTGTCCGGCCGTACACACCATAGTTGGTGCCGGTGCTGTTGTTGGCATAGCCGTACACGCCGTAGCCTGAGGTGCCCTGGGTGACTCCGTACACGCCGTAGCCTGCCGTCGAGTTGGAGCGGCCGTACACGCCGTAGCCCGCGCCCCCGCTGGCGCTGGCCAGGCCGTAGACGCCGCTGCCGACGGCCGATGCCGCCTCACCGTACACGCCGTGGGCATAGCCGTTGACATCGCTGGCGTAGCCGTGGACGCCGTGGCCCTGGTCGGCGGAGGAGTGGCCATAGACGCCGTAGGTGGTCCCGGTGCCAGAAGCTCCCGAGCCGTAGACGCCATAGCCATCGGTCGAGGCAGAGTAGCCGTAGACGCCAAAGTTGGTGCCGCTCGTGGCGGCGGCATAGCCATACACACCGTAGCCTGCGGTCGAGGCCGTCGTGCCGGACACACCGACGGCGCTGCCGCTGGCGGCGCTGTTGTGGCCGCGCACGCCGCGGCCGTCGGGGGAGTCGACCTCGCCCTGCACGCCGTAGGTGGAGCCGCTGGCGGCGCTGGCGTAGCCGTACACCCCGGAGCCACTGGTCGAGTCGGCCTGGCCGTAGATGCCGTAGGTCGTGCCGCTGGCCGCGGCGGACAGCCCGTACACGCCGTAGCGGACGCCTTCACCGTGCACACCCTGGCCCACGGTCGAGCTGGACTTGCCGTACACGCCATAGGTGGGGGCCTCGCCATAGACGCCGTAGCCACCGAGTGAATTGGCCAGCCCGTACACGGCGGCGGTCGCGCCCCCACCGGCAAAGGATCTCCCGTAGACGCCGTAGCCGTCGGGGGAAGCGGTCTGGCCGTGCACGCCGTAGTTGACGCCGCTGGTGGCGCTGGCCAGGCCGCGGACGCCGCTCCCGTTTGTGCCATCCGTCTCGCCGCGCACGCCGTTGCTGCTGCCGTGGCCCTCGAGGCCGATCTCCCCGCCGGACAGATACAGGCCGTAGCCGCTGCCGCTCCAGGCCTGCCCCCAGTGGTCGTGGCTGTTGCTGTCAACCGGAGCCCAGAAATCATAGGGTGTGTCAAACCACTTGAGCGTCTGGCCATCCTGTGGAGGGGTCGCGTCCACGGCATACCCCTGCAGCGCGCCGGTCGAGAGGGCATAGTGAGACTGGGGAGCAGCGCTCAGCGGCTGGCGGGGGCTGACGGCGACGGGGCCGGCATCCCCGCTGCACTGGACGGCGATCTCCAGCCAGCGCGCCTGTCCGACAAAGGCGTAGGAGCCGAACTCGCCGCCGCTGTTGACCTGGGCGGCAAAGTAGCCATCGGCGACGGTGACGCCGGCGACGACGCTGGCGGCCCCGAGCTGGCTGCCGGCGCTCGCGTCGTCCCACAAGCTGAAGGTGAATGCACAGGTGTCGTCGATGGGGTTGCCGCTGGCATCGTTGAGCCGGCCCTGGTAGGTGAAGCCTGTCCCGAGGGCCGCGCTGGGCGCCGACCCCGCCGGCGGCCCTCCCGGGGCGGTGCCGGAAGGCACTGGCTGCTGGGCCTGGACCAGGCCACCGGCCAGGACGGCCAGCAGGAGCAGGCTCAAACCCATGAGCAGGACGCGCCTGGTGATCATCGATCCACCTCCTGGCGAATCACAGCCCTGCCTCTACCTGGACACCAGCGGCAGGAAGACAAAGTACCTGGCATAGAGCACCGAGAGGTTGGACGTGGTCCCGGTGTCCAGGCCGGGGATGGTGAAGGTATCCGGGACCGTGCTCATCGTGCGCAGGCCCTGGCCCGGCGCCAGCTCGGCCGGCAGCGTGGCCGTCCAGTCGCCGTTGCCGTCGGCGGTGACCAGGGCCAACGACTGCAGCGTCTCGGTGACGGCGTCGGCGTCGTCGAGAAAGAGCTCGACCGTGCAGTGGGGGCAGGGGCTGCCCTCCCCGCTGGTGCCGGTGACGGTGGTGCCGTCGACCTCGGTGACCTGAGCGGGGACGAAGCTGCGCAGTTCGTCGGGCACGGTGGGGCCGTAGGCGATGGCGTCCTCGGGGAAGGGGTTCATGCCCTGCTCCGGCGGCCAGGTGCTGGCCCGGCGGATGATGTTGCCCTGCAGGGTGTTGCCGTTGAGCGAGGGGCTGTTCATCAGGATGGCGCTGAGGCCGGTCTCGACGATGACGTTGTCGATGACCTGCATGTTCTGGGGGCCGCTGCCGAAATCCATCCCCCGGCCGCAGACGCCGATGACGTCGTCGGCGGCGTCCAGGCCGATGACATTGTTCTGGATGATGGTGCCCTGGCCGGTCTGGCTGACCTTGATGGCCGGCGATTGGTCGGTGGTGTCCAGGAAGAGGCCGGCGAAGCGGTTGCCCTCGGCCGCGGTGGGGCCGCCGATCTGGTTGTCGTTACCCTCCACGGTGATGCCGACCCCGCCGGCCCAGGCGCCGACCTGGCAGGGGTGCTGGTCGAATCCGCCCGGGAGGGGCACGGTGCCGTCGGCGCGGGTGCCGATCGAGTTGCCGGAGAAGACGTTGTTGTCCCCCCGCACGGCCGCGGCGGTCTCGTAAAAGCCGGCGAAATAGTTGTCCCGCACCGTGTTCCCACTCACCCCGGCACTGAAGGCGACGCCGCTGCCGCCCTCGGGGGTGGTCTCGTCGCCGGCGCTGAGCAGCATGCCGTCATCGGACAGGCCGAACCAGCAGTCCTCGATGGTGTTGTCGTTGCTGCTCAGGGTGAGGTGGCTGTTGAGAAAGCCCTGCCAGGCCACGGCGCGGACGATGTTCCCGCCCTGGCGCAGGATGAGGCCGTTGTTGTGGTTCTCCAGCCCGTTGACGATGATCTTGGGTCCATCCGCCCGGCCGCCCGGCTGGGTGCTGCCGTCGAGGATGGTCTGGCCGTACAGCTCGCGCAGGTCGTTGGCGGTGGTGCCGCTGAGCTCGATCTTCCAGGCAGCCACGGCCGGCAGGTAGCCCGAATCGGTGACCGGGATGCTGAAGATGATGGCCACGGGGCGGTCCGGGGCGGAGAGGGAGTAGGCCTGGTTGATGGCCCGCCGCAGGGTGCACTCCGCGGGCGGGAAGTCGGAGCACTTTTTGCTGTAGCCGTCGTTGTAGTCGTCGGCCGTGCTGGTGACGGTGATGTAGGTGGTGGCGCTGATCTGGGCCGGCGCGGAGAGCAGGCCGGCCGCCGAGATCCTGGCGGGGACGATCTGGGGGTCAGGTCCTGGTGCCGCGGCCGGCGGCTGGGCCTGCGCGGCCACGGTGCCGGACAGCAGCAGGGTGCAGAGGATCAGCAGGGCAATCATCGGGGAGCGATTCTTCATGGTTTTCTCCTTGGGTGTACATCACTGGGCGTTGTCGAACGCGCTTCTGCAAGCTCGCCCTGCGCCTGGACCCAGGCGCAGAGTTGGGCCAGGCTGGCGAAACCGTGCCGTTCCCCGGTGGAGGGGTTCTCCAGCATGGCGCGCCAGTCAGAGGGCTCGGGGCCCACCCGCCACATGCGCAGTAGATAGGATTGGTAGTCTCGTCGCGCGGCCATGCGCACCACCTTTGGGTTCTACAGCGATTCTACCAGGCCGGCGTGACAAAAGCGTCACAGGCGGTTGCGCTGGGGGCGCGTTTCTGGTAAGATAGGAGAAAATCGGACCTGTCGCCTGTGACCCGCTCTTGCCCGGTTGGTGCGCGGCCTCGCATGCCAGTTAACCCTGGCTGGGATCCGCTCATGGCCCATCTCGCGCTGTACCTGTTCGGCCCGTTCCAGGCGACGCTGGACGGCCAAGAGGTCACCACCTTTGCCACCGACAAGGCCCGCGCGCTGTTGGCCTACCTGGCGGTGGAGGCGGACCGCCCCCACCGGCGGGACGCGCTGGCCGGCCTGCTGTGGCCCGACCTCCCCCAGGCCCGGGCCCGGCAGAGCCTGCGCCAGGCGCTGACCCGGGTGCGCAAGGCCCTGGACGATCGCGACCCCGCGCAGCCTTTTCTCCTGGTCCAGCAGGACCAGGTGCAGTTCAACGCCGCCGGCGACACCTGGGTGGATGTGGCCGCCTTCACGGCCACTCTGACCGACTGCCAGAAGCATCGCCATCGCGACGTCTCTGCCTGCCGGCACTGCCTGGGGCAGATGGAGCGGGCGGTGGCCTTGTACCGGCGTGATTTCCTGGACCAGTTCTTCCTGCCCGACAGCGCCCCTTTCGAGGAGTGGACCCTCTTCAAGCGGGACTGGCTGCGGCAGCAGGCGATGGAGGCCCTGGCGATCCTGGCGACCTACTACGAGCGGCGCGGCGACTACGCCGAGGCCCAGCAGTACGCCCGGCGGCAGGTCGAGCTGGAGCCGTGGTGCGAGGAGGCTCACCAGCAGCTGATGCGGCTGCTGGCCCAGGCCGGCAAGCGCAGCGCGGCCCTGGCGCAGTACGAATCGTGCGTCCGGGCGCTGGCCAAGACACTGGGCGTAGAGCCGATGGCCGAGACGGTCGCGCTGTACGAGCAGATTCGGGGCGGGTTGCCGGCGGTCGCGCCGCCCCGCCACAACCTGCCTCCTGCCCCCGACCCCCTGGTCGGACGGGAAAAGGAGACGGGCGACCTGGCCGAACTCCTGTCGGGGACCCACTGCCGGCTGGTGACGCTGGTCGGGCCCGGCGGCGTCGGCAAGACGCGGCTGGCATTGCAGGTCGCGGCGGACCAGGTGGGGGCCTTGGCGGACGGCGTCTACCTGGTGCCTTTGCCCGCCACTCGCACGGTCGAAGAGGTCGTCCTGACCCTGGCCGGGACCTTGGGGGTCGGGCTCTCTGGCCGCGATCCGCCGCGCGAGCAGCTGCTGGCCTACCTGCGGGAGAAGGATATCCTCCTGGTGCTGGACGGCATGGAGCGCCATCTCGAGGCGGCCGGGCTGCTGGCCGATATCCTGAGGCAGGCGCCCGGGGTGGTGCTGCTGGCGACTTCGCAGGAACGGTTGAGCCTGCGCGAGGAGTGGGTCTATGAGGTTCGCGGGCTGGGCTATCCCGGCAGCGCGGCCGTACCCGGGCGGGGCCATGCCGCCGTCGAGCTTTTTGACCAGCGCGCCCGCCGCGCCCACCACGCTTTTGATCTGTCGGCCGAAGCCGAGAGCGTGGCCCGCATCTGCCAACTCGTCGACGGCGTGCCGCTGGGCATCGAGCTGGCCGCGGCCGGGGTGGGCACCTACACCTGCGCCGAGATCGCGGCCGCCATTGCGCGCAACCTGGACGTCCTGGTATCGACGCACTCGGACGTCCCCGAACGGCACCGCAGCATGCGGGCGACCTTTGAGCACTGCTGGAGCCTGCTGGACGCGCCGCAGCAGCGCGCGTTCGCCGGCCTCTCCGTCTTCCGCGGCGGATTCGGGGCCCGGGCCGCCGAGCAGGTTGTCGGCGCTCTGCCGGCCGAGCTGGCCGCATTGCAGCACAAATCGCTCCTGGCCCGGGACGCCGCGGGACGCTACCAGGTCCACGAGCTGCTGCGCCAGTACGCGGCCGAGCAGCTGGCGGCGTCCGGGGAAGAGGGGGCGACCCAGGAGCGCCACGGGGCCTACTATGCCCGCTTTCTGGGCGATCAGGGAGGGCGGCTGCAGGGCCGGGAGCAGAAGGAGGCCCTGGCCGAGGTCGCCGCCGAGATCGAGAACGTGCGCGCCGCCTGGCAGTGGGCCGTGGGGGCAAGGCAGGAGCGCGTGCTGGGCGCCGCCCTGGGCGGACTGGACCTGTTCTACGAGCTGCAGAGCTGGTATCAAGAGGGGCACGCGGCCTTTTCCCAGGCGGCCGCGGCCCTGCAGGCCCGGGGGCCGGCCGGGCTGGTACTGCACCAGGTTCTCGCCCGCCAGGCCCGTTTCGCCCAACGGCTGGGACAGAACGAGCCGGCCCGCGAGCTGCTGACCCGCAGCCTCGAGTTCTTTCGCGGCGCGGGCGAGCGCCGCGAGGAAGCCCTGGCGTTGAACCTGCTGGCCGAGGTGTACATGGAGTCGGGCGACTATGCCCAGGCCCTAGCGCTGTCGAGCCAGGCACTGGCCCTGGGCGAGGAATTGGGCGATCCCCACAGCCAGTTCTGGACGCTGGTCAACCTGGGGGATATCGCCGCCCTGCAGGGCGACTATGCCGCGGCCCAGTCCTACTGCACGCGCGGGCTGGCCCTGAGCCAGGCGACGGGGGCTCCGCTGCGCCTGGCTTCGGCGCTGAGCAACCTGGGGCGGATCGCGGCCATCCTGGGCGACTATGGCCAGGCCGGCGAGCAGTTCCGGGCCAGCCTGGCTCTCTACCGCGAGCTGGGCCAGCGGCGGGGGATGGCCGGCTGCCTGAACAACCTGGGCTCGCTGGCCTACCTGGCCGCGGACTATGCCCAGGCCCGCCAGCTGCGCCAGGAGACCCTGGCCATCTGCCAGGAGATCGGCTTTCGCTGGGGCGTGGCCAACACGCTGAAGAGCCTGGGGGACATTGCCCGGCAGCAGGGCCGTCCCGGCGAGGCCCAGCAGTACCTGGAAAGGGCCCTGGCGGCCCAGCAGGAGATGGGCGACGTGCGGGCCCAGGCCAACACCCTCAGCAGCCTGGGCGCCCTGGCGCTGGACCGGGGCGACAGCGGCCAGGCCGGGCAGCATTTCCGGCGGGCCCTGCTCCTGTCCGTCGAGGCGGGAGCCCTGCCCGTCACCCTGGACGTCCTGAGCCGCGTGGCGGCGATCCTGGCTGCCCAGGGGCAGGCCGGCGAGGCCTTGGAGCTCAATGCCCTTGTCCTGGCCCATCCGGCCGCCGAGCAGCAGACCCGCGACCGGGCGGAGAAGCTGCGCGGCGAGCTTGCCGCCCAGCTCGCGCCCGGGCTGGCCGCGGCGGCCGAGGCGCGGGGCCGGGCCGGCCGGATCGAGGAGATTGTGGGGCGAATTGTGAAGGAGGACGGTGCCGGCCGGTCGCCATGAGCAGGGCCCGCCAGGAATGCAAGCGTCGTTCGGCGAGCCGGATCGGTTCCCTTGTTTCTCTGGATCCGTGGCCCAGAACATGGGGCCAGCCTCGAGGAGAAGACCTGGGCACTGGCGGGCATCGTCGATAGACAACACCGGATCCGTCCTCAGACTCTGGAGCGGCTGCGGTGACATTGTACATCCACCTGCTTGGCTACCTGCGCCTCTTTGACGACGAGCTGCCACGGCACTTCCGGGCCCAGCCCCGGGTCCTGCCCCTGTGGGCCTACCTGCTGCTGCACCGCGCCCGGCCCGTGCCGCGCCGCACCCTGGCCTACCTCTTGTGGCCGGACGTGCCCGAGGCGACCGCCCAGGCCAACCTGCGCCGGCACCTGTATGGCCTGCGACAGGCGCTGCCGGCCTCTCCCGAGGGGAGACCCTGGCTGCTCCTGCAATCCGGCACCGTGCAGTGGAATCCCGCTGCCGACTGCTGGCTGGACGTGGCCGAGTTCGAGCGGCTGAGCGCTTCCCCCGAGCACCTGGCCCGCGCGGTCGCCCTGTACACCGGCGACCTGCTGCCAGAGGTCTATGAGGACTGGATTCTGCTCGAGCGGGAGCGCCTGCGCAGCCTGTACCTGGACTGCCTGGGCCGACTGGTCGCCGAGAGCCGCGCCCACGACAACCTGCCGCGGGCCATCGCCTATGCCCAGCAGATCCTGGCGCACGACCCGCTGCAGGAGGGCGTCGTCCGCGAGCTGATCGCCCTGCGCTACCAGGCCGGCGACCGGGCCGGGGCTATGCACGACTACCAGAGCTTTGCCTCGCGGCTGCAGGAAGAGTTGGGTACCGCCCCGATGCCCGAGACCACCGCCCTGTACGAGGCCGTGTACCGGAACCGGCCCCTCCCCAGCCCCACCCCGCCGCCCGCCGCGGCGGCCAGCCCGCGGCCCTGCCCGCACAATCTCCCCGCCCCTGTCAATCCCTTCTTCGGCCGGGAGGCCGATCTCCAGGCGATGCACGACCTGTTCGCCGCGGACACGGCGCCGGTGCGGCTGTTGACGCTGACCGGCCCGGCCGGGGTGGGCAAGACCCGCCTGGCCCTGGAGGCAGCGGCGCACATGCTTCCCCACCAGGCCAAGGCCTTTCCGGACGGCATCTTCTTCGTCGACCTCGCCGCGGTCACCGACCCTGCCCTGGTCCTGCCGGCCATCGCCGCGGTGGTGGGGGTCAAAGAGAGCGGCCGGCAGCCCCCGGCAGAGAGGCTGAAGGACTGGCTGCGGCCCCGGCACGTCCTGCTCCTGCTGGACAACCTGGAGCAGGTCGTCGCCGCCGGCCCGCTGCTCGCCGACCTGCTGGCCGCCGCCCCCAACCTGCGCGTGCTGGCTACCAGCCGCACCGTGCTACGGCTCTACGGAGAGCACGAGTACCCCCTGGCCCCGCTGCCGCTGCCCGACCTGGAGCGGCGGCCCACGCCCCAGGAGCTGCGGGGCAACGCCGCCGTATCCCTCTTCATCGCCCGGGCCCAGGAGCGCCGGCCCGATTTCGCCCTGACCGAGCAGAACGCCGCCGCCGTGGCCGAAATCTGCGTGCGCCTGGACGGCTTGCCGCTGGCCATCGAGCTGGCGGCCCGCCAGGTCAAGGCCTACTCCCCGGCCGATATCCTGGCCCATCTATCCCATCGCCTGTCCTTCCTGGAAGGCGGTCCGGGTGACCGGCCGGCGCGGCAGCGGACCCTGCGTGCGGCCCTCTCCTGGAGCTACCGGCTACTGAGCGAGGAGGAAAAGGGGCTCTTTGCCGCCCTGGGGATCTTTGCCGGCGGCTGCACCCGGCCGGCCGCCGAGGCCGTCTGCGGCCCGGCTTACGCCGGCGACATGGGCAAGGGATTGGCCTCCCTGGCCGACCACAGCCTGCTGCAGTGCTCCGGGGAGGGGGATGAGCCACGCTTTGGCATGCTGCAGAGCATCCGCGAGTACGCCCTGGAGCTTCTCGAGGGCCAGGGTCTGCTCGCGGCCACGGCCCAGCGTCACGCCGACTACTTTACCGGGTTGGCGGAGCAGGCCCGCGCCGAGCGGACCGGCCCTCAGTTGGTCTCGTGGATACAGTGGATGAACGCCGAGCTGGACAACCTGCGCGCAGCGCTGGCCTGGGGCCTGGACCCGGCCGCCGATGCCGCCCGCGCCGTGACCGGGGTGCGGCTGGCCCTGGCGCTGGGCGCTGTCTTTTGGGAACACAGCGGCCGCTTGAGTGAAGGGCGCAGCTGGTGCGCGCAGGCGCTGCGCTATCGGCACTGGCTGGATGTGGACCTGTGCACCGATCTGCTGCTCCAGGTCAGCTGGCTCGGCCAACTCCAGGGAGATTACCCGGCCGCACAAGCGGCCTCCCAGGAAGCGCTGGCGCTGGCGCGGCAGAGCGGCAACCGCCGGCAGGTCTGCGAGCTCCTGGGCTCCATGGGTATAGCGGCCGGCCGGCAGGGGGACTATGAGCGGGCCGAGGAGCTGCTCTCCGAGGCGATCACCAGCAGCCGGGAAGACAGCGGCGAAAGGATGGTCACCGTCCGGGCTTCCCTGCTCAACAACCTGGCCATCGTCGCCAAGCGTCAGGGGGACTATGAGCGCGCCGCCGCGCTGCTCCAGGAGAGCCTGGCCTTCAAGCGGGCTCGGGGCGACCAGCGGGGCGTGGCTATCTCCCTGGCCAACCTGGGCAGCCTGGCCCTGGTTCAGCGGGACTATGCCGGCGCCGCAGCGGCCTTCCGCGAGAGCCTGCAGATCCGGCAAGTATTGCAGGACGAGAGCGGGACGACGACCGTGCTGGACGGCCTGGCGGAATTGGCGCTGGGCCAGGGCCAGTACGTGCGCAGCGCGCGCCTGCACGGCGCCTACGCGGCGCTGCGCGACGCGCACGGGTTTGCTCCTCCCCCCGTCATGGCCGAGGAATTCGACCGCCGCGTCGCGGCCCTGCGCGAGCTCCTCGGCGAGGCCGACTTTGCCGCGGCCTGGGCCATGGGCGCGGCGATGACGCCGGAGCAGGCCGTGGCCTACGCCTTGGGATAGCCTCGCGGGCCCGCCCGCGGCCTGCTGGCCGGCTGCGGTGGCCCTTTCTTCGGCTGCGCCGGGCTCATCTCCGGCTGCGCCGGAGTGTACTTGCGGGCCGGCCCCCTCGCCTCCCCCTGCCGGGGCCTGCGGCCCCGGACCCCGCATCGACCCGCTATTGTTTCGTGATCCCCATGGGGGGCAGGGACGACCGGCCGGTCGCCCTTGCCCCCCCTTTTCTCCCCAGGCAGCGGCCAACCGGGCGCAGGCATCACGACTTGGCTGGACAGCCCCGTTCTCCGGTGAGCGCTGCCGCTCCCTCAAGCCAGCACGCCACTACCGTTCCTATCGGCCGATATTCCGTCTCGAATACGGCCGCATTCCGTTGGGATTACGGCCCTATTCCATCCCCATTGCAGCCGTATGCGGTCTCGATTACGGCCGTATTTCCTTCGCCACAATACACTGCGCAGCATCGCCGGACGGTACCGCGGCCCTGGCCTCCTACATCCCCCGCGCCGGCCTGGCCGGCACGGCGAGGCCCACGCCGGCTTGGATCCCAGGCCGGCCTCCCGCTTTGGACGTTTTTTGGACGCGGGCGTGGTATGCTGGTCCCAACAGGTCTGCACGATGGCATCCCATGGGCCGGCCTGGCGGTCCCATGGCCGGCAGCTCGAGGAAGGAGGTATCGCGATGAAAAGCTCGCGGTTCGTTCCCGTGGCGATCGTTCTTACCATCCTGCTGGCCCTCTCGGCCGGCCTGAGCACCGCCCAAGGGCCCGTCCCCCAGGGCGCCGGGCAGCCCCAGGCCCAGCTCGGCTCTGCCTTCACCTACCAGGGGTTTCTCCAGAAAGACGGCAGCCCGATCAACGCCACCTGCGAGATCGCCTTTTCCCTGTACGACGATCCCAATGACGGCTACCTGTGGGGTGACCCCATCACCAAGACGGTGACCGTCGCCGATGGTCTGTTCACCGTGTTGCTCGACTATCCCCCCTACTGGTTCACCGGAATAGCCTTCTGGCTGGAGATTGCCGTGCGCTGCTCCCCCGACCCCGGCTTCCATACCCTCACTCCCCGCCAGGCCCTGACGCCGACCCCCTACGCCTACAGCCTGCGGCCTGGGGCTGTGATCGCCGGGGCGGCGGAGGATGTCGCGGTCTTGTGGGCCTTTAACACCGCCACCGGGAGTGCTAGCTACGGTGTGCTGGGCCAGACCGCATCGAACGGCGGCGCCAGCGGTGTCTACGGCTATGCCTCGGCCACCAGCGGCGAAAGCTACGGCGTCTACGGCCGCACCAACTCGGACTCTGGCATCGCCGTCTACGGCTACGCCGACTCTACCAGCGGCTCCACCTATGGCGTGTACGGCCGAACCGACTCGCCCAGCGGCTGCGGGGTGTACGGCTATGCCGTGGCCGGCAGCGGCTACACCAATGGCGTCGTGGGGACGAGCGACTCCATCAGCGGCAACGGGATCGCCGGTTATGCCAACGCCGCCAGCGGCCTGGCCTGGGGCGTGTACGGCCAGTCCAACTCGACCGAAGGCACCGCTGTGCGCGGCCATGCCATTGCCGCCAGCGGCCTGGCCTGGGGCGTGTACGGCCAGTCCAACTCGACCGAAGGCACCGCTGTGCGCGGCCATGCCATTGCCGCCAGCGGCGCGACCTATGGCGTCTACGGCCGTGTCGACTCGAGCGCCGGCGTCGCGGTGTACGGCTACAACTCCTCTGCCTCCTCCGGGATAGCGGTCTATGGCCTAGGCCCGAACGCCGTCGTGGGCGACTCCTCCACCCCCAACTATGGCGCGGTGGTGGGCCGCAACCTCGCCACCACGGGGACCGGATCGGGCGTGTATGGCTCGTCGGCCTCGACCGTCGGCCGCGGCGTCTACGGCTACGCCAGTGCCACCAGCGGCGTACCTGTCGGCGTAGTCGGCGAGACGGAATCACCCGACGGCTTTGGCGTCTACGCCTGGGGCGATCTTGGCGCAAGCGGCACCAAGTCGGCCGTCGTCCAGACCCCGGGCTATGGCTATCGCCGCCTCTATGCGCTGGAGAGCCCGGAGGTCCTCTTCGAGGACGTCGGCACGGCGCAGTTGGTGAACGGCCGGGCGGTCGTTTCCATCGACCCCGTCTTTGCCCAGACCGTCAACCTGGAGCAGCCCTACCAGGTCTTTCTCACCCCGCAGGGCGGCTACTGCGCGCTCTACGTCGCGGAAAAGACCACCGCGTCCTTCACCGTGCGCGCCCAGGAGGGTTCCTCCTGCCAGATCGCCTTCGACTACCGCATCATCGCCAAACGGCTGGGCTACGAGGACGTCCGCCTGGAGCCGACTCAGCTACCGCCGCGAGCACCAAACGAGCCCCCAGGTCCTGTGATCTCGCAGGAACAACCATGAGCGCGGCTACCCCGGTCGCGGCGCCCTGAACCGCCGCGCCGACGAGATGAAAGGAGGTGTAGTCCGATTTGATTCCGTGGAGACTGCGGAGTACCGGAGTTGATCGAGAGGAGGTACTGCGATGAAAGGCAAGTTCATTCCCGTAACCATGGTTCTATCTATCCTGCTGGTCCTTTCGGCCGGCCTGAGCGCAGCCCAGGGGCCGGCACCACAGGGTCAGACCGGCCCTCAGGCCATGCTGGGCACCGCCTTCACCTACCAGGGCGAACTCCGGAAAGACGGCAGCCCGGTCACTGACACCTGCGACATGCGCTTCGGCCTGTGGGATGCGCTAAGCGGCGGCACACAGGTAGGCGGCGACTGCACGGTGCCCGCTGTCGCGGTGACCAACGGCCTCTTCACTGCAGCAGTGAACAGCGGCAACGAGTTCGGCACAGGCGCTTTCAGCGGGGAAGCGCGCTGGCTGGAGATCGCCGTCCAGTGCACGGGTGACACCGGCTTCAACACCCTCACCCCGCGCCAGGCCCTCACGGCGGCTCCCTACGCTCTCTCGCTGCAGCCCGGGGCCCAGATCGCCGGTGACTTGGACAGCGATTCGGTCTTGTCCGGCTACAACACTACCACCAGCGGCGAAAGCTACGGCGTCTATGGTCGGTCGAATTCGACCGGCGGCACGGGCGTCTTTGGACGGGCCGGCGCTGCCACCGGCGCTACTTACGGCGTCTACGGCCGGGCTGACTCGACCGCCGGCACGGGCGTGCGCGGGCAGGCCGCTGCCACCAGCGGCAGCACCTACGGCGTCTACGGCCGCTCGGACTCGCCCGACGGCCGCGGGGTGGCCGGCTATGCCAGCGCCACCACGGGCGACGCCCGCGGCGTCTACGGCCGCTCCGAATCGCCCGACGGCGCTGGAGTGCACGGCCTGTCCTCCGCTACCACCGGCGATGGATCGGGGGTCTATGGGGAATCGGATTCCGCCAACGGCTACGGCGTGACGGGGTACAACTACAGCGGCTCTGGGGTCTATGGGTTGGCCGAAACTGGGATCGGGGTGCACGCCGTTTCGTATAGCGGGTTGCCTATAAAGGCCGAGAGTCATGTCTGCCTGGGCAACCTGATCGAGGCCTGGGCGTACCTGTTTCCGCCGGATCTGAAGTTCTACGTGGATTGCGACGGCAACGTCTACGCCGATGGCACCTACAGCAGCCCCGCTGCCGACTTTGCCGAGATGCTGCCGGCTGTGGACGGCCTGGAGCCGGGCGACGTGTTGGTGATCGGCCTCGACGGCCAACTGGCGCGCAGCAGCGAAGCGTACCAGCCCACCGTCGTGGGTGTCTATTCGAAACGACCCGGTTTCCTGGCCGGCGCGGGCGACGACGAGGACCTGGAGGGGCAGATCCCGCTGGCCATCGTCGGTATCGTCCCGGTCAAGGTCACTGCCGAGAACGGCCCCATCGTGCCCGGCGACCTGCTGGTGACCTCCTATACTCCCGGATATGCCATGCGCGCAGGTGAGAACCCGCTGCCGGGCACGGTGATCGGCAAGGCGATGGATGCGCTAGAGAGCGGCAGCGGCGTCATCCAGATGCTGGCCATGCTGCGCTAGGAGGTGAACCATGCAACGGACAACCTGGCTCCTGATCGGCGTAGCGCTCCTGGCCCTGGCCGTAGGGGTCGGATATGGCCTGCCGGCCGCGGCCCAGCAGCCGCAGCAGACGTACACCCCCGACTGGTGGACGGTGGACGGCGGCGGAGCCACCTTCAGCACCGGCGGCGGCTACTCGCTGGGCGGCACGGCCGGCCAGCCGGACGCCGGTGAGCTCACCGGCGGCGGCTACACCTTGGGCGGCGGCTTCTGGAAAGGTGGGCGGCTGGCCGGAGGTTTCCACATCTATCTGCCGCTTGTGGTGCGGGGCGCGTAGAGCAGCTTCTCTAGCGTCGGGGGCGCCGCCCGATGGACCGCTTCGTGCCAGGCCCGATCGTCTTTCGCGGGCAGACGTACGCCAGCATCGAAGAGATGCCCGCCGAGGTGCGACAGGCCTATGAGCGGGCCCTGCGCATGCTGGACGAGACGGTCCCCGGCGGCGATCTCGACATCTGGGAGGATGAGGGCCCTGGCGAGAAGTGTGGGCCAGGGCCCTCATTGTAGGGTCGGGCGATGATTGGCACTCGGTCAGCCGCGGGGAGTGCCCCTCTTGCGGATATCTGGCACTGGGCTTCTCCCGAAGCGAGGATGTCCGCACCGGCCTGCCTGCAATTCGTTTTCGATGGCCATCGTGCTCTGGCTACCCATGGCGGGGTAGTAGAGAGCAAGGTGGTGGCCCAAACAGTAGGAATCGCCTTGCCAACTGGGCAGGGATGATCCTCGGGCGCGCTGGTTTGAGCACGAGGGCTTCCTGAAGGCGCTGGCCTGCGCGGCGAGAAACTCGCTCAAGACCTCGCGGATCGTGGGGTGGGATGTATCCCCTGTGGCCATCGTTACCTCCTGCGTAACGATTGTAGCACGGAATATATCATTGCGGCAAATCGGGCCGCTCGCTCTCGACGACCCGGTACCCGTGCCGGCGCCGGCGGTTCAGCGTGTCGCGGATGATGCGGCCGGCCTCGCGGTCGTCGTTCACCAGGCGGGTCTGGGAGCCCTGCCAGCCAGGCGCGCCGATGCGGCCCCAGCGGCGCACGAGGACCAGCCGGCCGAGCAGGTCGCGCTGGAGCATCAGGAGATAGTGCCGCCGGCGGTTGTGTTCCAGGTCGATGCAGCGGAAGTAAAGCACCATTGTCGTCTCGCGGCTAACCGTCCACGTTCAGGGCCGACTGCTCCAGCTTGCGGGCCACGGCCTCGAAGGAGGGCTGGGTGTAGATGGCGGTGGTGTTCAGGTCAGCGTGGCCCAGGAGCGCGGCCAACTCGACCAGCTGGCCGGGGTTCTGCTCGAGGTACTGGGTGGCGAAAGTATGGCGCAGGGTATGGGCGGTGACATCCTGAGCGGCGAGGCCGGCCGCGGCGGCGCACTCCGCAACAACGCGGCTGATCGCCCGGCCGGTCATGCCGCCGCCCTTTTGGCTGGCAAAGAGGTAGGGGATGGCATCGTCTGGCGGGCGGGTGGCCAGGTACTCGCGCAGGGCTTTACGAGCCGTGGCATTGAGCGGAACCATTCTCAATTTGACGCCGCTCTGGTGTGACAAGCAATTGTGCCCATAACGCTTCCGAGAGCAATTCAATTGGCATTTGACTTGCACTCGGACTGCCCTTGTGGTATATTGGAGCCGGTAACCAGGCCCAAGGCCCTCAATGAGTGCAAGATAAAGCGCACGGGCCGGAGTTGACTTTATAATCCAGGAATGGCTTTCCTTCCTAGACCGACAGGGCCGTTCGCCGGCTACGCTTCGCGGCTACCGCAGCGCCCTCCAGCACTTCCCCCAATGGTATCAGGATCGGTATGGCGACAGCGAACCCGACCTCGCCCGGGTCATCGGCCGCGACATCGAAGACTACAAAGCTGCCATGCAAGAGGGGCAGGCAGCCCCTCGGACCATCAACCGCCGGCTCGCTACTCTGTCGGGGCTGTTCCGTTGGGCTCACGAACGCGGCTTGCTCCACGAAAACCCGACGGCAGAAACCAAGCTACTTGCCATCCCCGCTCGCAGGCCCAAAGCCCTCAATGTTCAGCAGAAGCGCCGACTTGACCGCGCTGTCCGCGAAGGAAGAGGTCCTCTAGCTATTGCGATCCTGTCTGTGCTTCTGGAGACAGGTATTGTGCTGCCCCAGATGAAATGAGACTTCCCCTTTGTGCCGGTCCGTGGTATAGTA
>CAZTIG010000039.1:0-44422 GCA_964613665.1 uncultured Chloroflexia bacterium | reverse complement strand
GCCGCTGTGTACCGGACCGCGCCGGCCGGGTGGGCCGCCGGGGGCAGTGGATCCCCTCTTGGGTTGGTAAGGGCCGGCCGCGGCCGTCCCGCTGCTTTCTTCCCCAACCCCCCGCTCCCTCTCATGCCCTGTCTCCAGTATACCAGCCGGGTTTTACAAGGGTATTGCAAAGTTTTACAGTTTCGTAACATCGTTTTACAGATCTGTAAAACGGTATTGCAGATCTGTAAAACCTTGTGCCGGCCGGCTCCTTCCCCATGGGCTGCGACCCGGCCGTGCCCGGCGCCGTCTGCGCCGACGACGCCCGGCCGGTGCACGAGGTCTTTCTCTCGGCCTACCTCATCGAGCGCTACGAGGTCACGAACGGCCGCTACCGCGTCTGCGTGGAGGCGGGGGCGTGCAGCGCGCCGCAGCCGGTCTCCTCGGCCACGCGGCCCTCGTACTACGGCGATGCCCAGCTCGACGCCTAGCCGGTGGTGCATGTCGACCGGGCGACGGCGTGGGCTTACTTCGTCTGGGTGGGGAAGGGGCTGCCGAGCGAGGCGCAGTGGGAAAAGGCGGCGCGCGGGCCGGCCGGCGGGCACGCCTATCGGTGGGGCGACGCGGCGCCGGGCTGTGGGCTGCTGAACTTTCGCTCTGCCGGGGGCTACTGCGTGGGCGATGCCGGCGCGGTCCTGCTTGTCTGCCGGCCGGCGTGCAGCCCAGGACCAGGCCCAGGACGCGGTCGGGGGTGCCCGAGGGCAACGTGTTGGGCGATCATGCCGCCCATCGAGAGGCCCATCACGTGGGCCCTGGCGATCGCCAGCGCGTCCAGCAGCCCGATCGCGTCGGCTGCAAGTGTCGCCAATGTGTAGGGCGTGGCGGGCTTGTCTTTCTGGCCGACGCCGCGATTGTCAAAGACGACCACGCGATGTCGGTTGGCCAGCCTCTGAAGCCGGGCCGGGTCCCAGTCGGCCTTCTAGCAGATGTAGCCGCGGATGGGCCCGATCGGCGAACCGCTATCGCCGAGGACCTCCCTCCTGTCCTGAGGCGAGCAATTCACCCTGTCTCCCGTGCGGCGGGCTCAGAACGCGTACCCCACTGCCTCCAGAAAGGCCCGTGCCAGGATCATGTGCCCGGCCAGGTTCGGATGCACCCGGTCGGCCGCCAGCGTCATCGGATGGACCTCGGCCAGCACCCTGTCGAACGCGGCCTGGGTATCCACCAGGACGGCCCGGTACGACTCGGCCAGCCGGCGCACCGCCGCTCCATAGCGATCCATCATCGCCCGCATGGGCTCGCCCCGATTCGGCTCGATGAAGTAGGGCGTCATGAGCACCAGCCCCTGGAGCCGCGGCCGCGCCGTGCGGACCAGGTGCTCCAAGGTGGCAGCGTACTCGTCCAGCGCGATGGGCTTCTCGCCCTGCCGCTGGCCGTCGAACTGTCGCCAGACGTCGTTGATGCCGATGAAGATGGAGAGCCAGTCGGGGTGCAGATCCAGGACGTCGGCCTGCCAGCGGGCGGCCAGGTCGCGCACGGTGTTCCCGGAGATGCCCATGTTGAGGATGCGGACGTGCGGCTGGGGGCAGGTGGAGCGGAAGAAAGCATGGAGCAGGCTGACGTAGCCGTTGCCCAGGCCGTCGCCATCGGCCTCGCCGATGGGGCGCAGCCGGCCGCAATCGGTGATCGAATCGCCGATCAAGAGCAGCGTGCTGTGCGGAGCGATCTTCATCGATGGCACCGCGGCAGTCTCCAACGATACTTGCCAAGAGGACGGCCCGGCGCTGACCGTGATCCGCATTCGTCAGCACCGCCGCCCCCCCAGGTGCCGCTGTTGTGCCCCTGGACGGACTCGAACCGCCGACGCAGGGTTTAGGAAACCCTCGCTCTATCCACTGAGCTACAGGGGCGTGATACCATTATAACAAAGACGCGGCCCCGCTGCAACTGCGGAGGACGGCGAGGAGGACGTCGCCGGTTGGAGCCCTCTCCACCGCTCCTCTTTGTTGCACTTCCCAACTCAAAAGCCGCCGCCGGCCTGCCCGGGGGCTTGACAAGCGCCGCAGATGTGGTATAATGCTTTTAGTTGGTTGGCCCAACCAACTAAAGGCAGCGGCCGATCCGGCGGGCGTCTCGGGCACCGTGCCACCCTCGCTGCCCCGCCGGACACTCCAGGAGGTCCCGATGCACAGGCGCTATCGCACCGGCGACCAGATGTACGTCCGCCAGCTCAACCTCTCCACGCTCCTGCGCTACCTGCACGAGGGCGCCCCTCTCTCCCGCACCCGCCTGGCCGACCTCTCCGGCCTCAACAAGACCACCGTCTCCAGCCTGGTCGACGAGCTGCTCCAGCGCGGCCTGATCGTCGAGCTCGGCCAGGACAACTCCGCCGGCGGCCGGCCGGCCACCATCCTCGACGTCAACCCCAACGCCGGCGCGCTCGTGGGGGTCCAGTTCGGGGTGGACTTTATCGCCGTCAGCCTGACCGACTTTTCCGGGCGCGTCCTCTGGCGCTGCCACCAGGAGCAGGACCCCGCCATGGGCCAGGAGAGTGCCATCGCCCGCTCCCTGCAGCTCGTCGACGACGCCTGCGCGGCCGCCAGCCAGCGCGGTGCGCGGCTGCTGGGACTGGGAGTCGCCACCCCGGGGACGGTGAATATCGAGGAGGGCCTGCTCATCTTCTCTCCCAACCTGCAGTGGCGCAACGTCCCCCTGCGGCAGATCTTCCGCGACCACACGGGCCTGGCCGTCTTTGTGGACAACGACGCCAACGCCGCCGCCGTGGGCGAGCACCTCTTTGGCGTCGCCCGCCAGGTCCACGATTTCGTCCTGGTCTTTGCCGGCGTCGGTGTCGGCGGAGGGCTCTTCCTCAGGGGCGGGCTCTACCGCGGGGCCAACGGCTTTGCCGGAGAGATCGGCCACACCAACTTCATGCTCGAGTCCTACCGGCCTCCCTGTCGCTGCGGGAACCGGGGCTGCTGGGAGACCTACGCCAACCAGTACTCGGTCATCGAGCGGGTCCGGGCCCGCCTGGCCTTGCGCCGCAACAGCCTGATCCCCCGCCTGATGGAGGAGCAGGGCTCGCCGCTCACGCTGTCGATCGTCGTCCAGGCCGCCGAGGCCCAGGACGCCGATGCCCTGGAGTCGCTGGCCGACGCCGGTTCGGCGCTGGGCCTCGGCATCGCCAACCTGATCAGCATCTTTAACCCCGAGATGGTCGTCCTGGGCGGGCCGCTCAGCAGGGCCGGCCCGTTCCTCCTGCCGGGCATCCAGGCGGTCGTCGAGAAGACGGTCCTGCCCGAGGTCCGCCGGGAGGTGCGCATCCTGCAGTCCGCTTTCCCCGACTCCAGCGAGATCGGCGCGGTCGCGCTGGTGGTCGACGCCATCCTGACCGATCCCACCCGTGTGGATCGGCTGCCGAAGTGAGCACCGCGCTGAAAGGAGGTGAAACCGTTCCGCTGTCGCAGGAGCTGCGGTGAACCCAGGGCTCTTGCCGACTTGTCGCCGGCCGGCCCCGATACCAGTTCCGGCCGCGGTTCACGTATTCGGTGTGCAATCCTGAGGAGGAAGATGATGCGCAAACAGAGCCTGCTGTACGGTGTTGTGTCCATCCTGCTGCTGGCGGCGCTGCTCCTGGGTGCCTGCGGCCCCGCCACGACCACCGCGCCCGAGGCCGCCGGGAAACTGGAGATCTTTAGCTGGTGGACCGCCGGCGGGGAGGCCGACGGCCTCAACGCGATGTACAAGATCTTCTCGGGCAAGTACCCGAAGGTCGAGATCATCAACGCCACCGTCGCCGGCGGCGCCGGCTCGAACGCCAAGGCCGTCCTGGCCACCCGCATGCAGGGCGGCGACCCGCCCGACTCGTTCCAGGTACACGCCGGCCACGAGCTGATCGACTCGTGGGTGGTGGCCGGCAAGATGGAGCCCATCACCTTCATCTTCCGCGACAACGGGTGGCTCGACAAGTACCCCCAGGGGGTCATCGACATCCTCTCCTACAACGGCGAGATCTGGAGCGTGCCGGTGAACATCCACCGGTCCAACGTCCTGTGGTACAACAAGGCCGTCTTCGCCGCCCAGGGGCTGCAGCCCCCGGCGACGCTCGACGAGTTCTTCACCGCGGCCGACAAGCTAAAGGCGGCCGGCGTGACCCCGCTGGCCCTGGGCGACAACGGCATCTGGGCGGCCATCCACCTCTTCGAGTCGGTGCTCCTGGGCTCGATGGGCCCGGCCAAGTACCGCGGCCTGTGGGACGGCAGCACGGACTGGAACGGCCCCGAGGTCAAGAGCGCGCTCGAGACGTACGCCCGCATGATGCAGTATGTGAACGAGGACCACGCCGCGCTGTCGTGGGACCAGGCGGCTCAGCTCGTGGCCGACGGCGACGCGGCGATGACCATCATGGGCGACTGGGCCGAGGGCTACTTCAAGTCGATCGGCCAGAAGCCCAACGTCGAGTTCGGCTGGGCGCCGTCTCCGGGGACCGCCGGCACCTTCATCATGCTCTCCGACTCGTTCGGCCTGCCCAAGGGGGCCAAGAACCGCGACAACGCCATCGCCTGGCTGACCGTGTGCGGCTCCCGCGAGGGCCAGGACGCCTTCAACCCGCTGAAGGGCTCCATCCCGGCGCGCACCGACGGCGACCGCGCGCTCTACGACGACTACCTGAAGTCGGCGATGGACGACTTTGGCTCCAACCAGATCGTGCCGAGCCTGGCGCACGGCGCGGCCGCTTCCGAGGGTTGGGTGACGGCCTTTGGCAACGTCATGACGCTCTTTGTAGCCAACCTGGACGTCGCCGCGGCCCAGTCCGGCATGGCCAAGGCCTGCGTCGACGCCGGCGTCTGCAAGTAGCCGAACCCCGGGCGATCCGTCCGAGGCCGCGGCTCTCGGTACATGGCAGGGGCACGGTACGCCGTGCCCCTGCCCGACCGGCGCTCCGGTGATCCATGCCGGCCGGCGGCACCGTATCGGCGCAGGCCGGCGCACGACAGGGGCAGGGCTGGGGGCAGTTGCGGCCGCCACTGCCGGGTCCGGGCATCGGTGGCGGTGCCCGGCGCGGGTCGGTCTGTATGGACTGCGCGGGCCGGAGGTACAGGATGCGTCACCGCATGAACCGCGAGCTCTGGATCGCTGTGCTGCTGGTCCTCCCGTCCATCCTGCTCGTGGCCACCTTCGTCTACGGATTCATCGGGTGGACGGCGGCCGTCTCGGTCTCCAAGTGGGACGGCATCGAGCCGAACTACGCGTGGAACGGCTTTGCCCAGTACGAGCTGCTCTTCGACCCAGCACAGAGCGCCGAGGGCCAGCGCTTTGTCATCGACCTGTGGAACACCCTCTTCTTCACCGTCCTCTTCCTGGCCCTCTGCATCGTCGTCGGCTTGGTGCTGGCGATCCTCCTGGATCAGAAGATCAAGGGCGAGGGCGTCTTTCGCACCATCTACCTCTTTCCCATGGCCCTCTCCTTTGTCGTCACCGGCGTGGTCTGGCAGTGGATCTTTGCCCCCGGGACGGGCAACCGCCCGCGCGGGGTCAACGCGCTGCTGAGCCTGTTCGGGCTCGATTCGCTGCGCTGGAAGTGGTACACCGAGACAAGCAGCATCGGCCCCTTCCACCTGGCCCTGATCCCGGTGATCATCGCCGCGGCCTGGCAGCTCATCGGCTACACCACGGCGATGTACCTGGCCGGCCTGCGCAGCATCCCCGAGGAGGTGCGCGAGGCCGCCCGCGTCGACGGCGCCAGCGAGTTCCGCATCTACACGAACATCATCCTGCCGCTGCTGCGCCCCATCACCCTGAGCGCCCTGATCTTCCTGGGACACATCTCGCTAAAGATCTTTGACCTGGTCTATACGATGACCGGCCGCGGCTCCGGCTTTGTGACCGACGTGCCCGGCATCTTCATGTTCGAGACGACCTTCCAGGGCAACCACTACGCCCAGGGCGCCGCGATCGCCATGGTGATGCTCGTCTCGGTGGCCGTGGTGATCGTCCCCTACCTGGTCTATAGCTTCCGCCAGGAGGTGGAGCTATGAGGCGGCGTTTCCGTCCCGGCAGGATCGTCATCTACGCCCTGCTCGTCTTTTTCGCTATCCTCTTCCTGATCCCCGTCTATGTGCTCGTGAGCAGCGCGCTCAAGTCGTTCGCCGAGGTGCAGGACCTCTCCCGCCTGTGGAGCCCTCCGGGGGGAATCTACCTGGAGAGCTTCCGCTCGGCCTGGTCGGGGATTCCGGAAAAGGGCCTGCGCGGCCTGGCGCAGAACCTGGGCAACAGCGTGCTCCTGACCGTTCCGGCGACGCTCATCTCGTCGATGCTGGGTTCCATCAACGGGTATGTGCTCTCCAAGTGGAAGTTCCGCGGCGCCAACATCATCCTGCCGCTGATGCTCTTTGGCATGTTCATTCCCTACCAGAGCATCCTCATCCCGCTCACGCAGACCCTGGCGGCCATCGGGCTGGGCGGTACGATCTGGGGCCTCATCCTGGTCCACGTGGTCTACGGCCTGCCCATCACCACGCTTATCTTTCGCAACTACTACGCCGAGGTGCCCACCGACCTGGTGGAAGCGGCCCGCGTGGACGGCGCCGGCATCATGGGGGTGTACTGGCACATCCTCTTTCCTCTCTCCCTGCCCGGGTTCGTGGTGGTGATCATCTGGCAGTTCACCAACATCTGGAACGAGTTCCTCTTTGCCGTTTCGATCCTGCAGCGGCCGGAGCTGCAGCCGATCACGGTGGCGCTGCGCAACCTGTCGGGCAGCCAGATCAAGGAGTGGAACATAGTCATGGCCGGGGCGGTCATCGCCGCCCTGCCGACGCTTCTGGTCTATATCGTCATGGGCCGCTACTTTATCCGCGGCCTGTTGGCCGGCTCGGTCAAGGGGTGAGAGAGGAGGGTACCATGGCCACTGCCCCGCTCCGCTGGGGCCTGCTCTCCACGGCCCGCATCAACCGCAAGCTGATCCCGGCCATCCGCCAGGCCGGCCGGGCCGCGCTGCTGGCCGTCGCCAGCCGCGACCCGGACCAGGCCCGCGCCTACGCCGCCGAGTGGGAGATCCCCCGCGCCCACGCGAGCTACCAGGCCCTGCTGGACGACCCCGACGTGGATGTGGTCTACATCCCGCTGCCCAACAGCCTGCACGCCGAGTGGGCCGTGCGCGCCGCCCGGGCCGGCAAGCACGTCCTGTGCGAAAAGCCCCTGGCCCTGAGCGTGGCCGAGTGCCAAGCCATCGCCGCGGCGGCCGCTGCGGCCGGCGTCGTGGTCATGGAAGCCTTCATGTACCTGTACCATCCGCTGCTGCGCCGCGCCCGCGAGCTGGTGCGGGAGGGAGCCGTAGGCGAGGTGACGCTCGTGCGCGGCGAGTTCTCCTTCGTCCTGGACCGGCCGGCCGACGTGCGCTGGCAGCCGGCCCTCGGCGGAGGCGCGCTTTGGGACATCGGCTGCTACCCGGTCAGCTTCGTCCACTGGCTGGCCGGCCCGCCGCAGGAGGCCTTTGGCTGGCAGGAGCGCGCCGACACGGGGGTGGACCACACCTTTGCCGGCCTGCTGCGCTGCCCGGACGGCGTCCTGGGCACCGTCGCCTGCAGCTTCCGCCTGCCCTACCATACGCAGGCCGAGGTCCGCGGCACCGCCGGAACCCTGGTCGTGGAGCAGCCCTTTGCCGTGGGGCCGGAGAGCCGCATCCGCCTGCTGCGCGGCGAAAGCGTCGAGGAGATCCCGGCGCCGGCCGACGAGCCGTACCGCTGCGAGGTCGAGGCGCTGACCGCCGCCGTGCTGGACGGGGCGCCCCTGGCCGTGCCGCTGTCTGCCAGCCTGGCCCACGTGGCCGCGCTGACGGCGCTCTACGAGTCGGCCCGCCAGGGCCGGCCGGTGCCGGTGGGGAGTTCGTAGCGGCCGGCCTCCCGCGGGCCGGATCGCGTAGCGCAGAAGAGGGCCGGCGGTTCGCGCCGCTGGCCCGCGCGGTTCCCACGCCGGAGCCCAGGTCCGGGCTGGCGCCGGAAGATGATCGGCAGATAGGCGCGCGCCACGCAGCTCACGGGCGTCGTGACCGGCAGGTGGATGTCGGGCGTATCGGGATCGTTGCTCCAGACGACCAGGCCGGCGGTTCCTGCAGGCCGAACGAGCCGCCGGGCCCCTTGCTGCCGTACCGTCATGCTCCCGGGCCCGCGGCGGGCCTTCCCCCCGTGAACCGCCGCCGGAGATCCTTCCACCCTTCCCGCCAGGCCCGGGCGCGCAGCCGCCAGGTGCCGACGATGCCATAGGGCAGCACCAGCACCAGGGCGATGAAGACGACGCCCAGGAGAAAGCCGGCGCTCTCGCCGAACGCCTTGTCCAGGAAGTACTCCAGCAGACGCAGCACCGCCGCGCCGATCAGCGCGCCGTCGAGGGTGCCCATTCCGCCCGCCAGCACCATCAGCAGCGCGTTGACGGTGAAGCTGATGCTGGAGACTCCCGGGCTGACGATGGGCTTGTACAGCGCATGCAGCATCCCGGCCAGGGAAGCCAGCACCGAAGACAGGACGAGCGCCGCCAGCTTGAATGTGAAGGGATTGTAGCCCAGCATGCGCGCGCGGCCCTCGTTCTCGCGGATGGCCACGCAGACCCGGCCGGTGGGGGAGTTGAGGAAGCGCCGGCAGGCCATGTAGGCCAGCACAGCCGCCGCCAGGGCGATGAAGTAGAAGCGCAGGCGTTGGTCGGTGGGGTTGAGAAAGGCCGGCGGGATGATCCCTTGCAGGCCGACGTTGGCCCCGGTGTACGGCGAAGCCTCCCGCGACTGGATGATGATGTGAAAGACCTCGGCAAAGCCCAGCGTGACCAGGGCGAAGGTAATGCCGCGCACGCGGGGCAGCACCACGCTAAAGAGCAGCGCCTGCACGATCGCCGCCGCGAGAACCAGCCCCAGCGTGGGCAGGAACGACCACTGCAGGCTCTTCAGGGCGATCCCGGTCCCGTAGGCGCCGACGGCGAAGAACATGGCGTGGCCGAAGGAGAGCAGCCCGGTGACGCCAAAGATCAGGTCGTAGGAAAGGGCGAAGATGGCCAGGATAAAGACCTCGATCAGCAGCCCCTGAATGAACTTGGACTGCCCCGGCTCGTTGGCCAGCAGCCCGGCCAGCGACTGGCCGTCCAGCACGGCCACGACCAGGGGCACCAGGGCGAGCACGGCCAGCAGGATCAGCAGGGGCAGGTGTCCGCGCAGCCTGGCGAAGAAGGAGGGGGGCTCTTTCGCCAATGACAGGCTCATCGCTCACTCCTTCCGGCCCAGGAGTCCCTGGGGCAGCACCAGCAGGATGATGACCATCAGCAGCACGGTGGAAGCCGGGACGAGCGGCGGCGTCGGCTTGAACGGCTGGTCCAGAAAGGGCAGCTGGATGCCCACCTGCCCGTACTTGATGATGAACTGCTGCAAGAGCCCCACCAGCAGCGAGCCGGCCGCGGCCCCGGGGAAGCTGTTCAGCCCGCCGATAGCCATGGCGATGAGCGACAGCAGCAGCAGGCTCTCGCCCATGGCCGGCGACAGGCCCATCGAGGGCCCGGCGATCACCCCGCCCAGGGCCGCCAGGGCCACGCCCAGCGCAAAGACCATCGTAAAGACCCGCCGCACGTTGATGCCCAGCGCCTCGACCATCTGGCTGTCCTGCACCCCGGCGCGGATGATCATCCCCAGACGCGTGCGCTGCAGCAGCAGCGTGACGGCGACGAGGACGATCAGCCCCACCAGGATGACAAAGACCTCGTTGTACACGCGCACCCGCCCACCCAGGACCGAGATCGTGGAGCAGTGGTACTCGAACCACGAGGCCAGGTCGGTCGCCGGGCAGCCCGGGCCGGTGCCGCGGAAGATGGCCGGCTTGGGAGCGGTGAACTCGGTGCGGCCCCACAGCGTCTGCACCAGCTCGATGCCGACCGCGCCCAGCCCCAGCGTGATCATCAGGTAGTAGATCGGCCGGGTGTGCAGCGGCCGGATCAGGGTGATCTCCATGACGCCGCCGAGCACGGCCCCCGCCACCAACCCAAAGACGATGGCGATCGCGAACAGCCAGGTGGTGTCGATGCGATAGAGCCACTCGGTGAGCGCGTCGTTGGCCAGGTAGGCGCCGAGGGCACAGAGGAGCAGGAGGCCCAGGGCGGCCCAGGTGCGCCAGGAAGGGCCGCGGGCGCGCAGCTCTCCGGCCTGCTGGCGTCGGGCCAGGCCGGCCAGGCCGGCCGCGCCCAGCGCACCCGCGAGCAGGGCTCCGAGCAGCGCCCACAGCGAGGCCGGGCCGGCCGACGCCGGGATGGGGCGGGGCTGGCCCGTCTCCAGGGCCTGGTCCATCACCACCGAGTCGCCGCCCGGCCCCGTGGTGGGGTTGCCCGGCACCCATCGGGACACGGGCCAGCTCCACAGCACGCCCACGAACAGCGCTGCGGCCACCAGGAGTCCGATCCAGGGCCATATGCGCGCCACCAGGGCCGGCAGGCGGATGCGCCCCAGCAGAGCGTTCCAGAGCGGCTGCAGGAGCAGGCCGGCCGCCAGCAGCGCCACCGGTGGCAACAGGTCCAGCACGGTGTCCGGACGCACATAGGCCGACCAGCCCACGTAGGCGCCGATCATGAAGAGCGTGCCGTGGGCCAGGTTCATGACGTCCATCAGCCCAAAGATGAGCGAGAAACCGGAGGCGACGAGAAAGATGATCGCGCTCAACGACAGCCCGCGCAGCAGCGTGATCACCCAGTCCTGCGTGCTCAGGCCCTGGATGGCCAGCGCCAGCAGCACCAGAAGCGCCGCCAGCGTGATGATCACGGCCCGGTTCTTGCGCAGTCGTGCCAGGAGACCTTGCATCGCGTCCTTCCTTCGCCCTCAGGCCGCGCCGAGATAGCGGTGGAGGGTCTCTTGGTCGTGCACCAGGTCGGCCATCGCCCCGCTGCGGACCGAGCGTCCCTCCTCGATGATGACGTAGCGCTCGGCCAGGTGGCTGGCCACGACAAAGTTCTGTTCCACCAGCAGTACCGTCGTCTCCGCCGACAGCTTGCGGATGGCCCCCATGAGCTGCTCGATGATGATCGGCGCCAGCCCCTCGCTGGGCTCGTCGATGAGCAGCAGCTGGTTGTCCGGCACCAGGGCCCGGGCCACGGCCAGCATCTGCTGTTGCCCGCCCGAGAGGTGCGACCCCGGCAGCTTGATCAGCCGCTTGAGGTCGGGGAAGAGGCCAAAGATCAGGTCGGACTTGCGGGCCAGGTCGCCCCGCTTGCGCTCGGCGATGCGCAGGTTCTCCTCCACGCTGAGGTCGCGGAAGATGGCGCGGTGCTCGGGGACGTAGCCGATGCCCATGGCGGCGATGTCAAAGGGGCGCTGGCCCTGGATCTCCCGGCCGTCCAGGAGCACTTGGCCCTGCCGCGGCGGTGTCAGCCCGATGACCGACTTGAGCGTCGTCGTCTTGCCGGCCCCGTTGCGCCCCAGCAGCGCCACGATGGTGCCCCGGGGCACCTCCACGGTCACCCCCTGCAGGATGTGGAACTGGCCGATGTAGGTGTGGATGTCGCGGATTTCCAGGAGGTTGTCCATCGCTACCCCTTCGGTTCCCCGTACAGGGTGCCCAGGTAGGCGCTCTGGACGCCGGCGTTGGCGGCGATCTCGGCCGGGGTGCCATCGGCCAGCACGCGGCCCTGGTGCATGACGGTGATGCGGTCCGAGACGCTCATCACCACGTTCATGTTGTGCTCGACCAGGATGACCGTCTTGCGGCCGGCCTGCTGCACCTGGCGGATCAGGTCGATCAGTTCCGGGACCTGCTCCGCGGCCATGCCTGCCGTCGGCTCGTCCAGTAGCAGCAGCTCGGGATCCGGCGCCAGGATCATGCCGAGCTCCAGTTTGCGCTGGCCGCCGTGGGGCAGCATCCGCGCCGGCAACTGGGCCTGTGCGGCCAGCCCCACCAGCTCGGCCATCTCCCAGGCGCGCTCCTCGTAGCGACGGAAACGGCGGTAGTGGCTGAGCAGGCGGAAGTTGTCGCGCCCCAGGGCCTGGCAGGCCAGGCGGATGTTCTCCAGTGCCGTCAGGTTGGGGAAGATGTTGGTGATCTGGAAGGAGCGGCCGATGCCCAGGTGGGCGATGCGGTGCGCGGGCAGGCGCGTGATGTCGCGCCCCTTGAAGAGCACCCGCCCGGCCGTCGGCTCGAGGTGGCGCGTCAGCAGGTTAAAGTACGTCGTCTTGCCGGCCCCGTTCGGGCCGATGATCGAGTGGATCGTGCCGGCCCGGACCTGGAGGCTGACGTCGTCGACCGCCACCAGCGCCCCGAACTCCTTGCGCAGCTTCTGCGTTTCCAGGATGACGGCATCGTCCATGTCATTGCTCCAATGGTCACCCCGCGAGGGCCATCCCCGACAGCGGAATTGCTCGAACCGCGTGGGGGCTGCCGGCTGTCCCGTGCTCTCCGGCCCACCGCCGGCGGGCCGGTCGTTCGGCGCATCCCGCGGGCATCCGCGGTCTCTCCCAGGGGGGCAAAGGTCTCGGCGCTGCCCCTGCCCCCCTGGGAGCCGGGGGCTATGGGTTCGTGCCGCCCAGGCTGCCGATGGGCAGGTCGCCGCAGCGCGACTGCAGCGCCTCCGGCAGCAGACACGGTACCTGCGGCCGGGTGGTGTCCACGTACTCATAGTACTTGAACTCGGGGTCGGTCACGTTGACCAGCGTGAGGATGTACATGTCCTGGATGGCAACGTGGTCTTCCGGCCGCATGTAGATCAGGCCCTTGGGCCCGTCGAACTCCATGCCCTCCAGGGCGGCGATCATCGAGGCGCCGTCGGTCTTGCCGCCGCTGCGCTTGAGCCCTTCGACGACCGCCAGGGCGGCGTTCATGCCGTCGGCGTCGAAGAGGTCCGGCGGCACGCCGTAGCGCGCCTTGGTCTCCCGGACCAGCCACTCGTTGATCGGGTTGTTCTGCGGCGCGGTGTAGTGGTAGAGGATACCGGCGGTAGTGCCCACGGCGTTGGCGTAAAAGACCGGCTGCAGGGCGTTGTCGATGAAGGTCGCGCCCAGCGCCATCTGGTCGGTCAGGCCAAAGTCGCGGGCGGCCTGCATGATGGAGACAAAGCCGCCGCCGGCCCAGGTCAGGATCCAGGCCTCGGCGCCGGAGTTGGCGATCTGCTCGATGTAGGGGGTAAAGTCGGTCGTGTCGGCCGGGGCGAAGATGTCATCGGCGACGAAGGTGCCGCCGTAGTAGGTGCAGGCGTCGCGAAAGGCCTGGGCCGAGCCCCAGCCAAAGGCATAGTCCGGCGCGAGCTGGATGAAGGTCTGGTACTCGTTGGTCATGTACGAGCACTGGTTGACGGCGTCCTGGTAGTTGGTGCGGCTGACGCGGAAGGTGTACTCGTTGAAGTTGACGCCGGTGATGTCGTTGGCTGCCGCGGGCGCCACGATCAGGACCATCTTGTTCTCGCGGGCGATCTCCTGCAGCGTGGCCGTCGCGCCGGAGCTGACCGTGCCCACCAGCAGGTTGACCTTTTCCACCTCGATCAGCTCGCGGGCCACGGTGGCCGTCGTCTCGGGGTTGCTCTGGTCGTCGCGGATGAGGATCTGGATCTGGCAGTTGTCGACCTGGAAGACGTTGTCGGCGGTGCCGGGGGCGCCCGCGGCGTACTCCATGCCCAGCAGGAAGCTGCGCTGGATCATCACGCCGTAGATGGCCAGGGCGCCGCTCAGGTCGGTGATCAGGCCGACCTTGATCGGCTGGGCGCAGGTCAGGCCGGCCGGCGGCGCGGTCGGCGGGATGGCCGTCGGTGGGACGGCGGTGGGTGGGACGGCGGTGGGTGGGACGGCGGTGGGTGGGACGGCGGTGGGCGGTACGGTGGTCGGGGAGGCCGCCGGGCCGCAAGCTGCCAGGACCAACATGACTACGAACAACGTGACTGCTGCTACGCGTATGCGTGCCATCGGAACTCCTCCTGTCTGATCTGAACGCGCTGAGTCGATCGTTGGGCGAACGGTTCGATTCCCCTCTGCGCACCTCCTTCGCCGCCGGCCTAGGCCGGCGGACGGCCGTGGTACCTGTGCTTGGACACGAACCCCAGCAGCAAGGTGTTGAACAGGCCCGGCTGCTCCCAGCAAACGGCGTGGCCGGCGTGCGGCACGATGGCCAGCTCGGCCTGGGGGATCTGCCGGGCGATGCGCTCGGCGTAGCGGCGCGGCTTGAGCAGGTCCTCCTCGCCGACGATCACCAGGGTGGGCGCGGCGATGCGGGGCAGGTCGGCGGTGACGTCCAGGCGCGAGAAGCACAGGAGGAGCTCCAGCATCGCGGCCATGTCGATCTGGCGGTAGCGCTCGCGCGCCGCCGCCAGCGCGGGGCCGTTGGCCGCGATCCAGGCCTCGCTGAAGTTGAGCGGGTAGGTCACCTCGAAGAGCCGGTCGGGATCGCCGGAGCGCGCGGCGGCGATCCAGCTCTCCATCCAGCCCCGCAGCAGCGCGTCCACCTGGCTGACGGACGAGGCGACGATCAGGCTCTGCGTCCGCTCGGGGTACTGCAGCGCAAAGTGCATGCTCAGCTCGCCACCGTAGGAAATGCCGCCGATGTGGGCGCGGGCGATGCCCAGGGCGTCCAGGAGGCCGGCCAGGTCGTCGGCGTGGCCGGCCATCGTGTAGGGACCGGGCGGGTGATCCGACTGCCACATGCCGCGGCAGTCATAGAGCAGCAGGCGGCAGTGCTGCGCCAGCACCGGCGTCTGCATGGCCCAACTGCTCGTGCTCATCAGCACGCCGTTGGAGAGCACCAGGACCTCGGCCTCGGCCGGGCCGTGGAACTCGTAGTAGAGCTGGATGCCGTTGACAGCCACCCTGGGCATGGCGCACCTCACCCATACTGCTCCCGTAGCTCGCGCTTCAGCACCTTGCCCGCCGCCGAGATCGGCAGGCCCTCCAGGAACACCACCCGCTTGGGCACCTTGTAGCGGGCCAGGCGGGACTGCAGGAACGCCAGCAGCTCCTCCCCGGTCGCGGCGGCTCCGGGCTTGAGCACGACCGCGGCCACGCCGACCTCGCCCCACTTCAGGTCGGGCACGCCGAAGACGGCGCACATGTGCACGGCGGGGTGCTCGTAGAGGGCCTTTTCGATCTCCACCGGGTAGACGTTCTCGCCGCCGGAGATGAACATGTCCTTCTTGCGGTCGACGATGTAAAAGTACCACTCCTCGTCGTGGCGGGCCAGGTCGCCGGTGTGGAACCAGCCGTCCGCATCCAGCAGCGTCGCCGTGGCCGCGGGATCGCCATAGTAGCCGGAGCAGATGGACGGCCCCTTGAGCACCAGCTCGCCGACCTCGCCTGGGCCCAGGGGGCGGTTGTCGTCGTCCACGACGCGGGCGTCGACGAAGAAGTTCGGCCGGCCGATCGAGCCGGCCTTGCGCAGGGCGTCCTCCGGTGCCAGGGCAAAGATGCCCGGGCCGAACTCGGTCATGCCAAAGCCCTGCTTGAAGCGGATGCCCTTTTCCCGCGTGTACTGCTCCACCAGCGGCACGGGCAGCGGGGCGCCGCCGCTGGTGCAGAAGCGCAGCGAGGAGAGGTCCGCCTGGGCCCAGTTGGCGGCCTGGGTGAGCATCTGGTACATGGTCGGCACCCCGGCAAAGACCGTCACCCGCTCCGCCTCGATGAGCTGCAGCACCTGGGCCGGGTCGAACTGCCGCAGCAGGATGGTCGTCCCGCCCAGGATGACCTGCGGCAGGGTGTAGACAAAGAGGCCGCCGGTGTGGAACATCGGGAAGACGTTCAGGTAGACGTCGTGGTGGGTCAGATCGTGGATGACCGTGTTGAGGGTGTTCCAGGCGATCATACGGTGCGAGACGGCGGCTGCCCTGGGCAGGCCGGTCGTGCCGCCGGTAAAGATGAGGGCGGCGGTGTCCTCCGCCTCCACCTCCTCGCAGCCAACCGGGTCGGCCGGGCTGCCCTGGAGGACGGCCTCGAAGGGCCGGCCGCCTTCCACCCCCGGCCCTTCGATGTGCAGGGAGTGGGCAATGGCATGGGGCTGGCCACGCAGCGCTCTTTGCAGCTCGGCCACTCCCGGGCGGAAGTCGTCGGAGAAGATCAGGACCTTGGGGGTGGTCCTCTCGACGATGCCCTCGACCTCGCGCCAATGCAGGCGCCAGTTGAGGGCAGTGTGCACGGCCCCCAGCTTGCCGCAGGCGAAGAAGCAGTCCAGGTGCTCCACCCCGTCGCGGGCCAGGATGGCCACGCGGTCGCCCCGACCGACGCCGGCCGGGCCGCGCAGCCAGTTGGCCAGACGGTTGGCGCGCTCGTTCAGCTCCCGGTAGGTCAGCCGCCAGGCCGGGTCCTTGCCGGCGTCGATGATGGCCAGGCGGTCGGGGCTGTAGATCTCGCGGCGGGCAAGATAGTCGCCGATGTACATCTGCGTACCCTCCTTCGGAAAGGCAGGGACACTGGGAGAGCGTAAAGACGTGAAGCGTGAACCCGCGACGAGTGGCAATGGCGAGTGAAAACTATACTACCCACCTCCAAACGGACGCCGCCATCGCCATACCGCCGCCGGTAGCGCAAAAGACGACCAGGTCGCCCGGGCGGGGGCCGCGCCCCTGCTCCAAGGCATCGTCGAGCGCGGCCGGGATGCAGGCCGAGCCGAGGTAGCCCCACTTGTCCATGATCCAGTGGGTCTTGCGCAGCGGCTGGCGCAGGTTGTCCATCACGTACTCGATCGTGCGCAGGTTGAGCTGGGTAAAGAGGAAAAAGGCGATGTCGTCCACCGTGAGCGGCCGGCCGAGGGCCTGGGCCGCCTTTTCCACCACCGCGCGCACCAGCGGGGGCCAGTTCTCGCTGTTGAAGGTGGCCGGGAACTTTTTCACGAACTGGACCCGCGGCTTGCCCAGGCGCGCCACCACCTCCGGCGTGGCCGGCCGGTAGGTGCCGCCGGTGTAGATGCCCAGGGCGTCGTGGTAGCGCCCGTCGGCGACCAGCTTGCCGGCCAGAAAGCCGGGCTCGGCCCCGCGGCCCACCACCACCGCCCCCGCCCCATCGGCAAAGAGGGTGCAGGTGTACTTGTCGGTCCAGTCGACGTAGCGCGTCATGCCATAGCCGCCGACCACCAGGATGTAGCGCAGCGCCGGGTCGGTAGCGATGTAGCGGCCGGCCATGTCCAGGCCGGTCACCCAGGCCGCGCAGGCGCAGTTGATGTCGTAGGTGCCGGCGTTCCAGGCCTCCAGCTTGGCCTGCACCGCCGAGGCCGTGGCCGGGCTGATATAGTCGGGCGTGTCCGTGGCCACCAGGACTAGGTCCAGGTCGGCCGGCCCGATGCCGGCCCGCTCCAGAGCCGGCCGGGCCGCCTTGACCAGCAGGTCCGAGGTCACCTCATCGTCGGCCATCACGTGCCGCTCGTGGATACCCACGTTTTCCACCAACCAGGCCCCCACGGGCTCGCCGAGCATGCGATCCAGATCGTCGTTGGTCAGGACCCGTTCCGGGATGTAGCGACCGGTGGCGAGAATCTGAGCGTGGCTCTTCATGAACGGCCCCTCGCGCGGCGCATCCGCGCAAAGCGTAAAGCGCCTCACGGTTCCGCGGAGAGAAAGGCGCGGATCTCGGCCACCGCGGCCTCCGGCTGCTCGATCATCCAGATGTGGCCGGCTCCCGGCAGGATGCGGATCGTGCTGCCGGGGATCTGCCGCGCCAGGAGCTCGGCGTTGCCCGGCGGCACCACCTGGTCGTGCTCGCCAAAGAGGATCAGCGTGGGCACGCGCACCTGCGGCAGGCGGTGCTCGAAGCAGGCCGCGGCGCTCAGGAGGCCCAGTCCCACGGCCATCTGCGCCTGGTACTGCGCCGGCGGCACGGGGTTGCCCAGGCGGTAGTCGATGAGCTCCTGGACGAGGTCGGGGTGGGCCTCGGCGAAGCCGGGAGCTGCGGCCACGGCGATGCCCCGGCGGACCACGTCGATCGGGTTGCCGGAGCGGTCCATCATCGCCGCCAGCGCCCCCGGCGTCACCGGGATGTGGTTCGGCCCACCAAAGTTGGTCGAGGCCAGCACCAGGCGGCTCACCAGCTCCGGCCGGCTCAGCACCAGCTCCTGGGCGACAAAGCCGCCCATGGAGTGCCCCAGGACGGCGGCGCCGGCGACGTCCAGCGCGTCCAGGAGGCCGGCCGTGTCGGCGGCCAGCATCTGGACGGTGTAGGGGCCCTCCGGCTTGTCCGTGCCGCCGGCCCCGCGGTTGTCAAAGGCGATCACCTGGAAGCGCTCCGCCAGCCCGGGGACGACCTTGTGCCACAGCCAGCGCCCGTACCCCAGGCCGGCGATCAGCAGCAGGGGCCGGCCGGACCCCGTGACTTCGTAGTCGATGTCGATTCCGTTGACGTGGACCTTGGGCATGGCTACCTCCTTGACAGCGCTAGCCCTGGACGTAGCGCTTGCGCAGCTCGGGCTTGAGCACCTTGCCGTAGGGCGAGGTGGGCAGGGCGTCGGTGAAGACGATCTCCTTGGGTATCTTGTAGCGCGCCAGCCGGTCCTGGCAAAAGGCCAGCAGCTCCTCCGCCGCGGCGGCGGCGCCGGGCCGCAGCACGACGACCATCAGGCCGACCTCGCCCCAGCGGGCATCCGGCTTGCCGATCAGCGCGGCGTCGGCCACTGCAGGGTGTTCACGGAAGACAGCCTCGACCTCCGCGGCGTAGATGTTCTCGCCGCCGCTGATGATCATGTCCTTGTAGCGCCCCACGATGTAGCAGAACCCCTCGCCGTCCATCCGGGCCATATCCCCTGTATGGAACCAGCCGTCGCGCAGCGACTCGGCCGTGGCCTGGGGATTGCGCCAGTAGCCGGAGCAGACGTGCGGGCCGGCGATGATGAGCTCGCCGACCTCTCCGGGCGGCACCTCCTGGCCGGCCTGGTTCACGATGCGGACCTGGCTGTGAAAGATCGGTTTGCCCACCGATCCGGCTCTGGCCACGGCCTCCTCATCGGTCATCGTGAAGCAGTTGACCCCCACCTCCGTAAGCCCGTAGCCCTGGCGCAGGACCGTGCCGCTGGCGCCGCGCCAGGCCTCGATGAGCGCGACGGGGCAGGGTGCGCCGCCGCTGACGAACCAGCGCACGTGGCGGAGGTCTGCCTGCGGAAGGACAGGTGATTGCAGCCACATCTGGAACAGGGTGGGCACGCCCAGGATGACCGTGCAGCGCTCGCGCTCGATCAGGCGCAGCGCTGCGTCGGCGTCCAGTGGACGGGCCACCACAACCCGGCCGCCGACGTAGAGGAGCGGGGCCAGGAAGACAAAGAGCCCGCCGGAGTGGAACATCGGTGTCAGGATCGGGGAGACGTCGTGTTCGGTCAGGCCCCAACTGATGACGGTGTTGACGCAGTTCCAGAACACCTGACGATGGGAGATCATGGCTCCCTTGGGCCGGCCGGTGGTGCCGGAGGTGTAGAGGATGCAGCAGATGCTCTCGTCGTCGTCGGCCGGCCGCCCGGCGGGTGCGGCGGCGTCGGCCAGCCCTTCTTCGTAAGAGCAGGCTCCCTCCAGCGCCGCTCCCTCCAGGCCGACGTACGCGGGCACCTGTACGGACGGGCGCATCTCCGCCACCGTGGCGGCGAACTCGGGAGCGCAGACCAGCACCCGCGGCTGGCAGTCGTTGACGATATAGGCCAGCTCGTTGGCCACCAGGCGCCAGTTGAGCGGCGTCAGGATCGCTCCGATGCGGCCCAGCCCGTAGAGCAGGTCCACGTAGGCGACGCCGTTGTGGGCCAGGATGGCCACGCGGTCGCCCTCGCGCACGCCGAGCCGCTGCATGAAGCCGGCGGCGCGGTCGGCCCGCTCGTTCAGGTCGGCATAGGTGAAGCGCCGGCCGGTGGCATCCTCCACTACGGCCACGCGCCAGGGTGTCAGTTTCGTGCGCCGCTCCAACAGGTCGTTGACTCGCATGGTCCAGCCCTCCGCTGGAGCGCTCAGGGACACGGCCCCCACTGGACGCAGGCGGCACCCCAGGCGTAGCCGATGCCGGCGGCGACGATGACCATCAGGTGGCCGTCGCGGAGCCGCCCACGCTTCAGCCCCTCGACGATCGAGAACATCGCGTCCTGCTGGCCGATGTGGCCATAGTCGGAGAGGTACACCGACTGCTCCGCGCGCAGGCCCAGCCGCTGCAGCATCTCGTCGTGGGCGGAGCGCTTCATGTGCAGCACGTTGAGGTAGCCGATGTCCGCCCGCGTGCGCCCGCTCTTGCGCAGGGCCTCGTCGATGCAGTGCATCCAGTTGTCTATGGAGATGGCGTTGAGCCGTTCCTTCATCGCCTCGGGCTCGACCAGGTCCAGGGCGAACAGCCCCTGGGCCCGGGCGGCGTCGGTCGGGAACCGCACGGTGCCGCTGGCCGGCACGAGGACGTGGTCGGCCATGTAGCCATCGGCCATCAGGTGGGCCCCGAGGACACGGTTGCGCGGCCAATCGCGGCGCAACAGCATGGCCCCGCCGCCGGCCGCCAGGTTGAAGAGGAAGGTCGTGCGCTGGTTGCGCAGGTCGACCAGGTCGCCGTTGCGATAGCCGCCGGCGATGAGCACGGTGCCGATCTCGGGGTCGGCGGCCATCATGTCGCGGGCGATCTTGAGGGCGGCGATGGTGGTGGCACAGCGCATCTGGATGTCGATGGCCCACGCGTTCGTCGCCCCGATCGCGTGGGCCAGCTTGATGCCCGCCGTCCAGAGGAGGTACTCCTTCCACTCCTCCGTGGTGCAGAGGACGAGGTCGATCTCCTCCGGGCGAACGTCGCAGCGGGAGAGGCAGTCCTGGGCGGCCCAGATGGCCATCTGGTTGGTGTGGTCGTCCGGGCCGGCCATGTGCTTCTGGTGGATGCCGAACTTGTCCCGCACCACCCACTCGGGAAGGCCGCTCTGCTCGGCGATCTGGGCTGCCGTGAGCACGGGCTGCGGGACATAGATGCCGGTGCTGACGATGCCGACAACTACATCTGCTGCGGCCATGGTCGCTCCATGGAGAGGGCAAGAAGCAAGATGCAGGATGCACGATCTCGGCAGGTCGGCCGGCCTATGGAGCCTGGCATAGTCGGTGGAACAGCGGCCTGGATGCTTTTCGTGCTCCTATGACCCGACGATGGCGACTACGGAGCGTTGCCCACCAGGAGAAAGACGCCCTGGACCTAGCTTTCGTGGTGCTGTGACTCTGCCAAGGTCACTAGGTGCCGAGCACGAGCCCGCCGTCCACCTGGATCACGGCCCCGGTGATGAAGCGGGCTTCGTCGGAGGCCAGGAAGAGGTAGGCAGCGGCGACGTCGCGGGGGTCGCCCAGTCGCCCCAACGGCGTCCTGCTGCGCATCGTCTCCAGCACCTTCTCCGGCATCTGGCGGACCATGTCGGTGAGGATGAACCCCGGCGCGACGGCGTTGACGCGAATGTTGTAGCGGCCCAGCTCGCGGGCCCAGACGCGGGTCATGCCGATGACGCCGGCCTTGGTGGCCACGTAGTTGGTCTGGCCAAAGTTGCCGTACAGGCCGACAATCGAGGAGGCATTGAGTATGGCACCACCGCCGGCGCGGATCATGGCCGGCACGACGGCCTGGGCACAGTGAAAGACGCCCTTCAGGTTGACCGCGACCACCAGGTCGAAATCGGCCTCCGACATCTGGCCGACGACCTGGCCCTCCTTGAACTTGACGAGCTGGCTGTCGCGGGTGATGCCGGCGTTGTTGACCAGCACGTCGACGCGGCCATGGCGGGCGACCACGTCGTCCACCCACGCCTGCACCGCCTGGCGGTCGGCGACATCGACGGGGTAGAAGGCGGCCTCGGGGCCGAGGCCGGCCACCAGGCGCTGTCCCGCCTCGGCATGGACGTCACCCAGGACGACGGTGGCCCCTTCCTCGGCGAAGCGCCTGGCCGTGGCCTCGCCGATGCCCATCGCCCCCCCGGTGATCAGACAGACCTTGCCCGCGAGACGCATGGTACCCTCCTTACCGCGGCGGCCCGTCGACCTCCAGGCCGTTCCGGATAAAGGCCATGATGCTTTCGAAGATGTCGTCGGGCATCCCTTCTGGATTCCAGAGGATCCAGCGCATGCCCAGGAAGTCACCCAGGCCCATGAGGCAGTAGGCCAGGCATTCCGGATCGAGGCGGCGGATCTGTCCCTGTTCCATCGCCTGGGCCAGTCCGCGCGCGTACCCCTCGGCCATGCGGCGGTAGTACCAGCGATAGACCTTCTCGTCCACGAACTCGGCCTGGCGGACGACCTTGTAGAGGTTGCGGTGGCGGTGGGTGAAATCGAAAAAGGCCCGCAGGCCGGCGCGCTCGATCGCCATGCGGTCCGTCAGACCGGCCGTGGCCTGGGCGATCTCCTGCCGCAGGCTGTGGCTCAGCTCGCGGACCAGCTCCACCAGGATGGCTTTCTTGTCGGCAAAGTAGATGTAGAAGGTGCCCTGGGCTACCCCGGCGCGCTGGGTGATTTCGGCGATCGAGGTCCGGTCGTAGCCCTTTTCTCCGATGATGTCTTCCGCAGCCGCCAGGAGCTTCTCACGCGTGGCCTTGCCGCGGCGGGTAGGGGGCTCGGTGACGACGGTCTTGCGGTTGGAATCTGACATCTGATTCACCTTTCACGTTGATTGTACCATGCGCCAACCCGGTTGTCAAGAGGCAATTTGTGCGTGGAGGTCGGGAGCTGCGGGGTCTTTGCGGGCGGAGGACGTGTTGCCAGGTCCCGCGGCAGTGCCGGCAGATGGAGCACAGGGGGGCAAAGCGAGACGCCCGGCATCCGCACGGGACGCCGGGCGTGTGGGTCGGCTGGGGGAGGCGCTAGCGGGCTTCCTCCTCGCCACGCAGATAGGCCACCATGCGCGGCATGAAGTGGGGGATGACCAACGGCAGCATCTTCGGCAGCAGGCCCTCCATGGCCATCGGCATCAGGTCGGGCATCTGCTCCTTCATGTGCTGGGGCATCGGCACGACCTTGCCCACGGCCTCCAGCATCGCCGGCATCACCTTGGGCATCATACCCGGCATCAGGATGGGGAAGAGGGGCGGCATCAGCGGCTTCATCATGGCGATCATCGCCTCCCTGATCGGCTTGGGGGACCTCTTCACCATCTTCATCATCCCGCGGAAGGGGGCCGGCATGGCCTCGATCATCTCCGGGAGCAGGCCGGCCATCAGGCCGGCCATCGCCTCTGGCTTCAGGAGCCAGATCATGGCCTCGAAGGTCTTCCACTGCTGCAGGGCGTAGGCGGTGGGGTCGTAGGTGGGCAGCCCCAGGCTCTGCGAGGCCAGGTTGGCCAGGTCGATGATCGGCAGGTCGCGCTCGGTCTTTTCGGCGGTGACGCGCAGTTGCACCTCGCAGCAGGGGCAGGAGGCGACGATGGCCTCGGCGGCGACCGCTTCGGCCTCCTTGATGCGCAGGTCGCCGATGACCTTGGCCGTGTCGGGATTGTCCAGGAGCGTCAGCACGCTGGCGCAGCAGTGGGCGTGCTCGCGGTTGTGCTCCATCTCCACGAACTCGATGCCGGGGATGGCGGTGAGCACCTGGCGCGGCGGCTCGTAGATGCCGCCGGCCCGGCCCATGTGGCAGGAGTCGTGCCAGGTGACGCGCATGTTCACCGGCTGGGTGAAGCGCAGCGCTCCGCTCTGGATGCGCTCGGCCAGGAGCTCCGAGTAGTGTTTGGTCTCGAAGGGGTAGTCGATCCCCAACTTCTTGGCCCACTCCGGGTAATAGACCTTCCAGACCAGCCAGCAGGCCGGGCAGGAGGTGACCACCGTCTTGACGCCGCGCTCGCTCATCCCGCGGACGTTGTGGCGGAGGATCTCCTCAAAGGTCTCCCACATCCCGGCTACCAGCATGGGGATGCCGCAGCAGGCCTCGCCGTCGCCCATGTAGGTGAACTCGATGCCGGCCGCGTCCAGCAGGCGGGCCGTGCCCTGGGCCACGTCCTGCTCGACCAGGGATGCGGTGCAGCCGGGGAAGTAACCCACCTCGGCCCGCCAGCGGATCTTGGGCGAGAGGTCGGGCGGCACCCACTTGGCCCGGTCGTGGCTGTACGAGGCCCAGATGTTGCGCTCTTTCTTGAGCGAGGCGCGCATGATCTCGAAAGCCGGCAGGGTCAGTTTGTCCTTGTCGTGGATCAAGTGGCCGCGCATTTGCAACCAGGAGGGCTCGTTGGGCAGCTCCAGTGGGCATTCGACGTTGCAGACCTCGCACGTCGTGCAGGCAATGAACTTGTTGACAAAGGCCTGATCCATCTGGGCCCGGCCGGCCATGTACTCGCGCAGCAGGAACCACTTGCCGCGCGGCGATTCGGACTCCCAGCCGCGGCCGTAGAACTGGTCGCACTCGTTGACGCAGTAGCCGCACTGGGCACAGGTGTGGGCGTACCAGGCCACGTCGTCGGGGATGCCGCGCTTGCCGGAGCCGGCGATGCGCTCGCCGACGGGAGACTTGGCCATGTTGCCCACGGCGCGCACCAGGGGCTCCATGGCCCCGGCCGCCTGCATAAAGGTGCCCAGCAGCCCGTTGCCCAGCACCTTGCCGGGGTTCATCAGCCCCTGCGGGTCGATCTGCCGCTTGTAGGCGCGCAGCCGCTGCACCCGCTCCTTCCCCAATACCGTCTCGGCCTCGTGGCGGAAGTAGAGGCCGGTCGTGTAAGGCCGGCCGCCGCGGCGCTTGGCCTGCTGGATGGCCGCCAGGGACAGCCCGTACGCCAGGTTGAAGCCCAGCCGGCGCTCGTCGTGGGGCAGGAATCCGAGCAGGGTGACCTGGGGGTTCTCCCCGCCGGCGGCCATGCCCTCCATGGCCAGCGGCAGTTGGATCTTTTCCTCCAGGTCGTTCAGCACCCGGTCGAGCTGCGACAGCGGCACGACGACCTCGGTGGGGATGATCGAGGGGCCCAGCCGCTTGACCTGCATGATCTGGAAGCGCGCGGCCCATTCCTCCTGGGCTACGCCCTCCGGGCAGCGCTCGCCGCCGTTCTCGGTAAAGATGCGCTCCAGGGCCGGCCGGACCTGCGCCTCCCGCGAGGCCGGGAAGACAAAGCCCGTGCAGTAGACCTCCGGGATCGGCACCCGCTGCTCCTCCACGGGGTGGCCGTGCTCCAGCTTCGGGGGCAGCGCGTTCTTGAGCCGGGCCATCGTCGGGTTGATGAAGCTGATCGACCACACCGGCACCTTCTCGCGGACCACCTGCTCGATGGCGGCGCGCAGCCAGCGGGCCTCGGCGAAGCGGGCGCCCACGACCACCGTCGGCTCCAGCGGCCGCACCCGCAACGTCACCTCGGTGATGATCCCGGTGGTACCCTCGGCGTCCGAGACCAGCTCCAGGTCGGCTCCGGTGAACTCGCGGACCTCCCCGTCTGGCAGGACAACCCGCGCGGAGACGACGTTGTCGCGGAAGGCGCCGTACTCCAGGCTGCCGTAGCCGTAGCCGCCCTGGGCCAGCCAGCCGCCGACCGTCGAGGAGGGAGCGCTCGAGGGGTACAGGCGCAGGTCCAGGTCCTGCTTGTGCAGCTCTCGCTCCAGGTCCTCCCAGACGATACCCGGCTGGACCGTGGCCGTCTGCTTCTCCGCATCCACGGCGACGATGCCGCGCATGCGCCAGAAGTCGACAATGATCCCGCCCTTGACCGGGAGGACGCCGCCGTAGCCCGAGGTGGCCTTGCCCCGCGGCACCAGGGGGATGCCTTCCTGGCGGGACCACCGCACCAGGCGCACGACCTCCTCTTCGTCCTTCGGCTGGACGACCGCCACCGCCTGGGCCTTGCCGATGAGCGGCCTGACCAGGGGCGGCATCGTGCCGACGTCGTGTCCGTAGATGCGGCACTCGAGCGGGTCGCTGGTGACACGGTTGTGAAAGATCTCGTGCAATGACTCCTGTTGCGCAGCCGTCAGCTTGGCCATCGCTCGTTCCTCCGTGGGCTGTTGCCCTCTTTCTTCGCTACTCGATGGAATAGGTCACCAGACTGGCCCGGCGGGTGAGCATATCGGCCAGCATCTGCCGCAAGAGGTCCAGTGCCTGGATGATGCGCTGGTCCGCCAGGGAGTAGAAGGTGGCCGTGCCCTCTTTCTGGGCCACGATCAGCCCGCGCTCGCGCAGGACCTTGAGGTGGTGGGAGGTGGTGGGCTGCGGAGTGCCCAGGGCCTCGCTCACCTCGCTCACGCTGTGCGGGCCCGTGTTGAGCAGGTACAGGATCAGGATGCGCTTGGGATCGCCCAACCCTTCGCAAACGTGGGAGTGCAGCAGGCTCACCTCCGGCTCCAGCCGCTCGATCATCGTCTCCACGGGCATCGCTCCAGTCTCCGGTTCATCTTATCATCCACATATTTCGATTGTCTGTTGAATTATACACCAGGGCGGGTGTGCTGTCAAGTGGGCGCTGCGGAGGATCACCACCAGGGGCGGTCTGTCGTGCCCGGGGATGGTCGCTTGCCAGGCTCTGCGGCCTGTTGTGCCGAAGGTGGGACTCGAACCCACATGAGGGGCGACCCTCAACGGTTTTTGAGACCGTCGCGTCTGCCTGTTCCGCCACTTCGGCCGATCGCCTGCACCGGGGCGCCGGGCCCGGTCAAGGCATGGGGGTGAAGATGACCTGCCACCAGCGCTGCCAGGCCGGCCTCGCGGCCACTTCCTGCGGCGGGGCGCTGGCGGGCTGCTCCGCCGGCACGACCCCTGTTGCCTGCTCGACCGGCATCGCCACCCTTTCGGCAGGGTCGCGGAAGAGGAGGTTCTCGCGAGCCAGGATCTCCTTGCCGTCCTCGCCGGTGTACTGCAGCAGGATCTCGCGCAGCCGCTCGTTCTCCAGCCGCAGCCGGGCGACCTGTTGCTCCTGCTCCCGGCGCTCCCTGTCGAGCTGGTACAGGTTCCACGACTGCCGGACAAAGATGGCCAGGAAGTAGAAGGCGACGATGATCAGCGCCAGGAGGGCCAGGCGCATTCCCGGTCGGCGCCAGCGGTCCTGCTGCTTGTCGCCCATGGTACCCTCCTCGCCCCGCTCAACGCCCCCTGGGTGTATAGTCGGGGCACTCTACCGCATTGGGCCTCTCGCGCCGGCGGCAGGCCGAGCGCCAATCCCACTTGCAGTCGTCGCACAGAAAGGCCGGCCGGCCCAGGCCCCCCCGGACACGCTGTCGCAACCGCCGCCACCAGCGTGCCAACCTACCCTGCTTCAAAGGTCGTTCCCCCCTCGACGGGCTGTGCCGGCGACTCCAGGAGGCGCGGTTCCTGCACCCCCTCGTTGCCCATGAAGGACTGCCCGCGGAAGATACCGCCCTGCTCGATCTGCAGGCTGCCCACGGTGATGTTGCCAAAGACCTTGCCCGTGCTGGTAATCTCCAGCCCGCCCGGCGCCTCCACATCGCCCTTGATGGCCCCGGCGACAAAGACCTGCCGGGCGCGGATGCCGGCCATGACCCGGCCCGTCTTGCCCACGATCACCGTCCCCGCCACCTCGATCTGCCCTTCTACCGAACCGTCCAGGCGGATGTTCCCGTCCGATTTGATCAGGGCTCCCTCGATGCTTGTCGTGCTGCCGATCACCGTTTCCGGTTTGCCTTCTCCAGAAGCAGCCGGGACAGCCTCGCGTTTGCCTCCGAACAAGCCTGACATGATCGCCTCCTCGCTACGACATCCAGCCGGTAGGATCCATGCCGCCTGCGCCTCCCGGCAGCAGCCCTGACACGGTCCCAGCCTGCCGCATTATACTACACCCGCAGCGCCTGCGCAAGCATCGGTTGACCCCGCCGGCTTTTCCTGGTAAAATGGGGCAGGCTCCGGAGAGCGAAGCGATCCCGAGGTGGCCCGTGAAGCGCCGGTCTGTCCTGGTCCTGCTCCTCCTCTGCGCTCTGCTGCTCTCTGGCCTCGCCTCCTGCGGGCTTTCTCCCACCCAGGAAGAGGCGGGACCGGGCACGCTCATCCTGGTTGGCGGTACCTACGACCCACCGACCCTCGACCCGGCCCTGGCCAACGATGCCCAGTCTTCCTTCCTCATCGGCCAACTCTACAGCGGCCTGGTGGCCCTGGACGGGGACATGGAGGTGGTGCCGGACCTGGCCGACTGGCGCGTCTCTGCCGACGGGCGCGTCTACACCTTCACCCTGCGGCCGGGCGTCTGCTTCCAGGACGGCCGGCCGCTGACCAGCGCCGACATCGTCTATTCCCTGGAGCGCGCCTGTGACCCCGGCCTGGGCGAGAACCTGCCGTGCGCTACCTACTTGAACGACATCGTCGGTGTGCCGGCGCGGCTGGCCGGGCAGGCCGGGACCATCGCCGGCCTGCGGGCGGCCGACGAGCGCACCGTGGTCATCACCATCGACGCGCCCAAGGCCTACTTCCTGGCCAAGCTGACGTACAATACCGCCCGCGTCGTGGACCGCGACAATGTCGACCGGGGCGCCGACTGGACCGAGCGGCCCAACGGCAGCGGGCCCTTCCGCCTGGCGCAGTGGGAGCACAACCGCCGCATGGTCCTGGCGCGCAACGAGCGCTACCATGGGCAGCTTCCGCGCCTCGAGCAGGTCATCCTGCTGTTGGGCGGCGATGCCAGCGACCCCCTGACCCTCTACGAACAGGGCCGGATCGACCACACGGAGGTCGGCACGTGGGCCGTGGCCCGCCTGGAGTACGAGGGCAGCCCGCTCGGCGGTGAGCTGCGCGTGTCCCCCGAGCTCTCGCTCTCCTACGTCGGTTTCAATGTGCAGATGCCGCCCTTTGACGACGCCAAGGTGCGCCAGGCGCTGGTCATGGCGGTGGACCGCGCCAAGATCGCCCGGGTGACCTACGAGGGCCGGCTGGTACAGGCCCACGGCATTCTGCCTCCGGGGATGCCCGGCTACGACGAGACGCTGGTGGGCCTGCCCTACGACCCCGTGGGGGCCCGCCGGCTGCTGGCCGAGTCGCGCTACGGCGGCCCGCAGGGCCTGCCGCGCATGACCCTCTACACCAGCGGGGGCGGCGAGGCGGCCCTGCTGCAAGAGGTCTGGCGGCAAGAGCTGGGCATCGAGGTGGAGCTGCGCCAGGTCGAGTGGGCCGACTACTTGCAGGGGTTGGACGCCCGGCGCTATCCGGCCTTTGCCCTTTCCTGGATCGCGGACTATCCGGACCCCCAGAACTTCCTGGAGGTTCTCTTCCACAGCCGCAGCCCGGTCAATCACGGTGCCTATGCCAACCCCGCGGTGGACCGGCTGCTGGAGGAAGCCGCGCTCGAGCGCGACGCGGCGAAGCGGGTGGAGCTGTACCGGCAGGCGGAGCGCATCATCGTCGCCGATGCGCCGGTCATGCCGATCACCCACGGCATCACCTACTCCCTGACCAAGCCGTACGTGCGCGGGCTGCAGGTGACGCCACTGGGGCTACTGGACCTGGCCTCGGTTTCCATCGAGGGCCGGCCGTAGGGGCAACCTGCGTGGTCACCCCCGGCGGCATAGTCAGCGGGAGCGAGGGTTCACCGTGAGCATGGAGCGAATTCTGCGCGACAACCTGTTGGGGGCTATCCTCGTCAGCAGGGCGCTCGTCAGCGAGGAGCAGCTGGCGCTGGGGCTGCAGGTGCAGGAGCGCGAGGGCGGCTGGCGCAAGCTGGGGGACGTCCTCCTGGACCTGGGCTACCTCAGCACGGAGGGGCTGCACGAGGCCCTGGAGGTCCAGCGACGCATGGCCGATGAGGTCATCTCGCGCCTGGAGGGCCCCCGCCCGTTCCTGCCCCATCCCGAGCCTGGGCGGGACCTCCTGTTGAGCTGCTTCCACGACCGCGACGAGGGGCTGCGCTGGACGCAGGTGCTGCAGGACGAGGGCTACTATCTGGAACCTGCGCCCAACCCCGAGGCGGCGCTGCAGCAGATGCAGCAGCGCCGCTACTCGCTGCTGCTGCTGGAGGTAGTGGGCCCGGAGATGCTCAAGGTCCCGCAGATGGCCCGGCAGATGGACCCCGACGTGGTGACGGTGGCGATCGTGGACTATGCGCTCTTTCGCAGCAGCCGGCGCGGGCTGTGGATGGCCACGCCCTACTACCTGCTGCGGCCCTTTGAGCGCGAGGAGCTGCTGCTGGTGCTGAACGAGGCCCTGGAGCGGCGGCACCTGCGCCTGGAGAACCGCGCTTTGCGTGAACAGATGGACCAGCGCGCCCGCGAGCTAGCCCTGCTGACGGAGCTGGGCCGGCGGCTGCCCGCCACCGAGGACCTGCCCCAGGCCCTGACCCAGGCCATGTTCCGCGTGGTGGACATCTTTGGCAGCCAGGCCGGCTCGCTGCTGATGGTGGACGCCGCGGCCGGCGAGCTGCGTTTCGAGGTGATGGTCGGGGAGCATGTCGCTCCGCTGCGGCCGCTGCGGATCAAGATCGGCCAGGGCATCTGCGGCTGGGTGGCCCAGACGGGGCAGCCCCTGCTCGTCCCCGACGTACGCCAGGAGCCGCGCTTCTACGCCGAGGCCGACATCCTCAGCGGCTTCGAGACCCACACGATCCTCTGCGTGCCGCTCCAGGCGCTCGGCCGGACGGTGGGCGTGATCGAGGTGATCAACAAGGCCGACGGGACGCCCTTCACGCCGTGGGACCAGCGCGTCCTGATGGCCATCGCTACACTGGCCGGGAACGCCATCGAGCAGTCGTACCTGCGCCGGGCGATTGGCCGGGGGGACAGGCCGGCCAGCGAGGCTCCGCCGGGCGCCGGCGAACCCCCTGCGGCCTGACCTGCCGCAGGGGGGCGGTCGCCGGCCGTGCGGCCGCTCCGCCCTGTGGGACAACCGAACCGCTCCAGCCGTGCTTGAGGAGGTCGTCTATGCCATTCGTCGTCGGCGAGCAGGTGGGTGCGTACCGCATCGTCGAACAGCTCGGCCAGGGTGGCATGAGCACCGTCTACAAGGCCTACCACGCCGCCCTCGACCGCTATGTTGCCCTGAAGGTGCTGCACCCGGTCTTCAAGGGGGACAGGGACTTTCTGGCGCGTTTCCAGCGTGAGGCGCGCATCGTCGCTCGCATGGAACACCCCAACATCATCCCGGTCCATGATTTCAGCGAGCACGAGGGCACGCCCTACCTGGTGATGCGCTTTGTCGAGGGCCGCACTCTCAAGGCTGTCCTGGCCGACGAGGGCGTTCTGCCGCTGCCGCGCATCGTCGCCCTGGTGCGCCCCGTCTGCGAGGCGCTGGAGTACGCTCACGGCCTGGGCGTGCTGCACCGCGACATCAAGCCCAGCAACATCCTCCTGAGCCAGGAAGGCAAGATCTACGTGACCGATTTTGGCCTGGCCAAGATGGTCGAGGGCGGCGAGACGTCCATCTCGCAGGACCGCATGATCGGAACGCCGCATTACATCTCGCCGGAACAGGCCAAAGGTGGGGTACTGGACGCGCGCAGCGACCTCTACTCCCTGGGCGTGGTCCTCTTCGAGATGGTCACCGGGCGTGTGCCCTACATCGCCGACACACCCTTTGCCATCGTCCACGACCACATCTTCTCTCCGCTGCCGCTGCCTTCGCGCCTGAACCCGGCAGTGGCGCCGGATGTGGAGCAGGTCATCCTGAAGGCACTGGCGAAAGAGCCGGCCGACCGCTATCAGGGCGCGGGTGAGCTCTTCCAGGCGCTGGCGGCGCTCTCGTCGTCCCCGGACACAGCTCCCGTGCCGCCGCCTGTCGCCACAGGCGAGGTTGGCGCGGACGGGGAGCCGGCGGGCGCGGAGGCGGCAGCCGGTCCGTCCGCTGCGGACCATCGCGCGGCCGACGCCGCTCCCGCGGTCTCGACGGCAGCGCCTGCCTCCGCCCAGGTGGCCCGGCCCGCAGCGACCGTTCCGGCCCGACGCGGCCGGCTGCGGTGGATCTGGCTGTTCGCGGGGCTGGCCGGCCTGGCTGCCGTGGCCGTCGCGCTCGTCTTTGCCCTGCGCCTGCTGCCCGGGCAGGGCGAGCCGCCGCCTGCACCCACGACAGCGGCCGCGCTGCCCGGCCCGCTCCCGCCGTCGAGGCCGCTGGGACTGGAGGACCTCGTTCCCCTCTTCGCCGAGCCGATGCCCAAGGAGGAGGCCCTGCGGTCACTGCGTGACGTCGAGCAGGAGCTGGCCCAGAATCCCCAGGACCCGGGCCTGCACCTGCTGGCGGGCGACCTGCTGTACCACCTGCAGCGCTGGGAGGAGGCCGTGCTGCACTACCGGCGAGCGCTGGAGCTGGACCCCGGCCTGGGTCGGGCCCGCTACGGCCTGGCTCTGGCCTGCCTGCAGCTGGGGTGGTATCGCGAAGCGATCGAGAAGCTGGAGGGGATGTTGGCGGACTACCCCGAGGAGGCCAGGCCGCCGGTCTACCTCAACCTGGCCATCGCCTGCGCCATGGACGGGCAGCGGCTCCGGGCGGTCGAGATCCTGCGCGGCTTCCTGCGCAGCGGCGGCGGCGACGAGCCGTGGCGGCAGCGCGCCCGCGACCTGCTGCTGCGCCTCGGCGAACAGGAGTAGGGCCGTGCACGTCACCCTGGTGGGCCTGCCGCTGAGCGGCAAGACGACCGTGTTCAACGCCCTGACCGGCCAGGCGGCGGCTACGGGCGCAGCCGGCCGGCCCGAGTCCCGCGTCGCCGTGGTCAAGGTGCCCGACGCGCGCCTGCACGACCTGGCCGATCTCTTCCATCCGCGCAAGCTGACCCCGGCCGAGGTCCGCTTCGTCGACCTGGCCGGCTTTGCCGCCGGCGCGGCCCGCCAGGGCCTGCCGGCGCAGCTCCTGGCCGCCATCGGCGAGGCCGATGCGCTCATCCACGTCGTGCGGGCTTTTGACAGCCCGCATGCGCCGCACCCGGCCGGCTCCGTCGATCCGGCGCGGGACCTGGCCGACTTTGACACCGAGTGCCTGCTCTCCGACCTGGGGGTGACCGAGCGCCGGCTGCAGCGGTTGGAGGAAGAGATACCCAAGCTGCCGCGCCAAGAGCGCGAGGAGCGCGAGCACGAGCGCGCCTTGCTGGTTCGCCTGCGGGGTGCCATGGAGGAAGGCCGGCCTCTGCGCGACCTGGAGCTGAGCCCGGCCGAGGTCAAGGCGCTGCGCGGCTACAACTTCCTGACGCAGAGGCCGGTGCTGGTCCTGCTCAACGTCGGCGAGGAGCGCCTGGCCGAGGCCGAGGAGCTGGCCGATCGCCTCCGGGCCGGCTACCGCCACCGGGACAGTGTCATGGCCGCCATGTGCGCCCAGTGGGAGATGGAGCTAGGCCAGCTCTCCCCGGAGGAGGCCGCCGAGTTCCGCCGTGAGCTGGGGCTGGACGAGCCTGCCGCGGCGCGCATCATCCGCCTGGCCCACGACGTGCTGGGTCTGATCACCTTCTTCACCTTTGTCTCGGACGAGGTACGGGCCTGGCCGATCCGCCGGGGCAGCACGGCCGTGGAGGCGGCCGGCGCCGTGCACACCGACATGGCGCGCGGCTTTATCCGCGCCGAGGTGGTGGGGCACGATGTGCTCCGCCAGGCCGGCAGCCTGGCCGAGGCCCGCCGCCACGGCACGCTGCGCATGGAGGGTCGGGAGTACGTCGTCCAGGATGGGGATGTCTGCACCTTCCACTTTAGCCCGCGGTAGGGCCTATTCCTCCAGCGCGATCCCCTCCAGTCCCGGGGCGTACTCGTACACCTCGGGCCGGGACATGTCGCGCAGCCGGCTGAGCACGTCGCGGATCTGCCGGGCATCCTGCCGCACTCGCTCCAGCGACGAGCGCAGCTCCTCGGGAGGCACCGGCCCTGTGGCGAGCTGGCTCTGGAGCAGCTCGACGTAGCCGATGATCCCCGCCAGCGGGTTGTTGATCTCGTGGGCCATGGTCACGGCCATGCGCCCCACCGTGGCCACCCGCTCGGCCTGGACCAGGCGGTCCTGCAGCTCCTTGATCCGCAGCTGTGTCTGCACGCGGGCCAGCAGCTCGCTCTGGCGGAAGGGCCGGCTGATAAAGTCGTTGGCCCCCAGGTGCAAGCCCTCCAGCGTGTCCGCCACCGAGGTGTGGATGGCGGTGATCAGGACAACGGGGATGTGCTCGGTGGAGGGGTCCTCTTTCAGCCTGCGGCAGAGCGCGTAGCCGTCCATCCGCGGCATCTGCACGTCGGAGCAGATCAGGTCGAAGGGCTCGCGCTGGACGATTTCCAGTGCTTCGACGCCGTCGCAGGCCTCGGCGACCTCGTAGCCTTCCCGGCTGAGGTAGATGTGCAGCAGCCGGCGGTTGTCCTCGTTGTCCTCAACGACCAGGATGCGTGCTGGTGTCGGCATACGCTGAACCCCCGTGTTCCTTCTGCAACGTCTTCGGAAGGAGGACATGGAAAGCCGTGCCACCGGTGGGCTCGGCCTCTGCCCAGGCCCGGCCGCCATAGCGCTGGCCGATGCGCTGGGCGATGGCCAGACCGATTCCCGCGCCCTCGGTGCTGCCCACCGGGAAGAACAGCTCGAACAGGTGCGCCAGGTCCTGTGCGGGCAGGGTCTCGCCGTTTCCGCGGACATGCAGGCGGTAGTACCCCTCGGCCTCGCTGCAGCCGATCTCGATGCGCGGATGGGCCGCGCCGCGAAGCAGGTTCTGGGCGTTCTGCAGCAGGTTGTGCAGCAGCGTCCACGCGAGCACAGGATCGGCCAGGACCACCGGCATGTCGTCCTGAATGGCCACCTGGACGCCCTGACCTTCCAGCTCCAGGTGTGTGCTGACCCCACGGGCCAGGGTGGACAGGGCGATCGGCTCGTGCTCCTCATGCAGTTGGTCCATGCGCGAGAGGAAGAGCATGTCCTGGACCAGCTGGGCGATCCAGCGGCTGTTGCGCTCGATGCGCTCGAGATAGTCCTGCTCCTCCGGGTTCAGCCGGCCGGCAGCCCCTTCCTGCAGCAGCCGGGCGAAGCCGGCCAGGGACTCCACCGGCGGCTGCAGACGCTGGGAAACAGCCGAGACCAGCCCCTGTAGCTCCACCTGCTTCTGCTGGATCTCGTCGTACAGGCGCGCGTTCTGTACGGCCACGGCCACGTAGTTGGCCAGGGAGGAAAGCAGCCGCTCGTCGTCGGCGTCGTAGGCGTCGCGCTGCGGGGACTGCACCGAGAGCGCCCCGATCACCTGGTCGCCCACCTTCAGCGGCACGGCCAGCATCGAGGTGGCCACGAACTCGGTATGGCCGAACTGCTGCGGGCGGATCTCCGGGTAGGCGGCCAGGTCCTGCACCAGGTTCCCGGAGCGCAGCGGCCGGCCGTTGCGGATGACCCAAGCGGCAACCCCTTCGGTCGATACGGTGGTGTCGGGGAACAGCTCGCCCAGGTCGATCGGCGAGAGCAGGGCCAGCCCCTCTTTCTGCGGGTCCTGCACGGCGATGGTCAGCGAGGGAGCGGGCAGGGCTTCCTGGATGTGTTGGTAGATGGCCGGCACCAGGTCGTGCATGCGCAGGAGGCTGGCGATCTCTTGCCCGACGCGATGCAGCGCCAGCGCCTCCTGCAGGCGGGTCTGGGCCTCGGCATAGAGCCGCGCGTTCTCGATGGCCACGGCCGCCTGGTGGACAAAGATGTCCAGGATCTGCTGGGCCTCGGCATCGAAAGCATCCGCCCGGCGGGTGTTGGTCACGGCCAGCACGATGTGCGAGGACTCCTCGATCTGCACGGGCACGACCACCGTAACCCGCCCGGGCGGGAGCTGCTGCATGAGTTGGGCTTCTTCCGGCGCAAAGACCTCCAACACCCGCTCCTTGGGGTCGTCGATGCGCATCGGCGCCCGGTGCCAGTCCGGCGGCTGGTCGGCCAGGGGCAGTCGCAGGCCGATCAGGTCCAGGGCGCCGTAGCCTGCCGCGCCGCGCACGACCATCTCGTTGCCGTCCTGCACCAGGAGCACGGCGCGGTCCGCATCGGGGATGGTGGCGACGGCGCGTTCGGCCAGGCGCTGCAGCAGGGCTTCCAGGTCCAGGTTGGCGCTGATCTCCTGGAAACCTTCCAGCAGGGCGGTGAGCAGGCCGCGCTGGCTCCTGGTCTCCAGGAGCTGGCGGTACATGTGCGTCAGCACGCTGGAGATGGCGCCCACGCCCAGGAAGGCCAGTGTGTGCAGCCCGAGCACGCGGATCATCGCCTCGGTGCTCTCCAAGGACATCTCCACCGGGATGACACCCCGCCCGCCGCCCCAGAGGCCGGGAATCTCCAAGAGGTAGGTGATCAGGAACGTGGCGGTGATGGTGGCGCTGACGATGGCGATGTTGCGGCTGTGCAGCAGCAGCACGGCCGCGGCGACGATCAGGATGACGTAGAGCACGCCCGACGTGGAAGTCTGGTAGCCGGAGACGGCATCGGCGATGGAGATCGCCAGCGCCGTCAGCGTCAGCAGCACGGTGGAGGAGAGCACCGGCCAGCGGCGCACGGCAAAGACATAGGGGATCAGCAGCAGGCCGTCCACCAGGGCGGTGACGAAAGTGGCCGGCCATTTCGGCAGGATGGTGAAGAGGTACAGCAGCACGATCAGGGCATTGATGATCGCTTTGATGAGGACGAAGCTGTGCGCGCGTGAGAGGAACTGGGTGTACTCGAACCGCTCCTCGGCGTTCAGGCGCTCCGGGTGCACGGGCCGAAAGAAGTGCTCGAGCCATCCACGCTGCCCGGGCTGGCGGGCAATCTCGGCCGTCATCTGCCTCCTCGCTTCATGCTCGTGCCGGCTGCTCTGGCAGGGCTGGTGCTGCCGCCGCTCACCGGGGAGGGGTCGCCGCCGTCGACAGCAGGTCGACGGTCAGGTCCTCGCGGCTCAGGAAGGCGCACGGCAGCCGGGCCTGGGCCTGGCGCTCAATCGCCTCCATGGTGTCGTCGCTGGCGGCGGGGTTATAGTGGAACAGGGCCAGCCGCCTCGCCTGCGCGGCCTCGGCCACCTCGACCGCCTGCAGCCAGCTGCTGTGGCCCCAGGCGGGATAGCGGACTGCCTCGTCCGGCGTGAAGTGAGCATCGTGGATGAGCAGGTCGGCCCCCTGGGAGAGCTCGACCAGCCGCTGATCCAGCGCGCCGGATGGGTGGCGCAGATCGGTAGCGTAGACCAGGGTGGTGTCGTGCCAACGGATGCGGTAGGCAAACGATCCACCGGGATGCTCCATGCGCCTGGCCGTCACCAGGGTGTGTTCGCCCAGGACGATCGTCTCGCCGTCGCGGATCTCCTTGACCAGTATGTCCGCTTCCATCTCCCGCAGGGCAAAGGGCAGGTAGGTGTCCATGTACTGGCCGGCCAGGACATGCTCCAGACGCTCATCGACGCGCTTCTCGCCCAGGATGGTGAAGCGGTTTCCCCGCCAACGCGCCGGCACAAAGAACGGCAGGCCCTGGATGTGGTCCCAATGGGTGTGGCTGAGAAAGATGTGCCCGATGACGCGCTCGACGCCCTGCGCCTGGACTGCCAGGCCGAGCCGGCGGATACCTGTGCCGGCGTCCAGGATCAAGAAGTCCCCGTCCGGCGTGCGCACCTCGACGCAGGGGGTGTTTCCACCCAGTCGGACGGTCTCAGGACCGGGAGCCGGGATCGAGCCCCGCACTCCCCAGAAAGTCACCTTCATCCTCGGCTCTCCCCGGGCCCAACCTGGCCGCTGATCCCAGCGCCGGCCCGAGCAGCACGGCCACAGCGTAGGGCGCACCCTCCGGGCCCAGCAGCAACAGCGAGGCGAGCCCCAGCGGATGCGCCGTCCGATCGGGCCCCCGGACCTGGGTGTAGCTGGTGCCTTCGCGGCAGGCTCGCGCGATCTCCTCCGGCAGGAGCTGTGCCCCCTCGACCGCAGCGAGAGCCTCCCAGAGCGGTTGGCCCAGTACCGTCCCGGGGCGCAGCTCGGGCAATCCCGCTGGCAGGTTGTTCACGGCCAGGATCGTCCCCTTGAGGTCGGTCAGGAACAGCCCCAGGCGAGAGCCGCGCTCCTGCTCGGCGAGTGCCTGGCGCAGCGAGCGCACCTGCTGCTCCAGGCGGTTCTGGGCAGTCACCTCGCGAAACAGCAGGTAGCGCCGCGGTGGCCCGTCGCGCTCGTCCTCCACCAGGCACTGCACCTCGGCCTGGCGTGCTTCTCCGCGAGGTCCCTGGAAGGAGAAGGCATAGCGCTCTGTGGCCGCTTCCCGGTCTATCTGGCGGGCGTACCACTCCGGGAACTCCCCCGGCGGGGACTCGATCGCCCGGGCCCAGTCGCGCAGTCCTTGGCCGATGGCCTGCTCGGGAGTCTGTCCCGTCATCTTCGCGATTGCCGGGCTGACCCCGACGATCGTATCGTTCTCGTCGAGCACCAGCATGAGGTCCTGGCAGTGCCGGCCGAGCGCTTCCCGCTGCCGCTCCAGGAACGCTACCTGACGGCGGAGCTGGCTCGACTCCAGCACCGCTCCGATCAGGTCGGCAAAGGTCCGTCCGACCAGGAAGCTGGACTCGCTCAGGGAATCATCCGCCGCCGGCAGGTGTATCTCCAGGACGCCGGCCGGCCGGCCGGCCAACACGATCGGGACGGCCAGCGCCATCTGTTCCTCCCCACTCCCCTCCAGAGGCCACTGCTGCAGCTCCACGGAGGAAAGCGCCTGCGCGACCGCATCGGGGGCCCTTTCCTGTGGGTGCGTGGAGTAGGCCCGCTCGTCGGGCCGCTCCTGGACGGCCTGCAGGCACAGCTCCCCTGCGGGCTCGGCCAGCCAGATGCGGCCGGCAGTGGCCTGGGTGGCGGCCACGGCCAATTCCAAAACACGGCGAAGCCGCACCGGCAGGTCCTCCGGCGCCGTCCAGGTGGTGGCCGCGTCGGCGAGCAAGCGCAGGGCGGTGCTGCAGTACTGCAGGCGGACGGTCAGGGCGTTGCGCTCCTTCCGCAGGCGCTGCTCGGTCAGCGCACGCTCGACGCTCTCGACGATCTCGTCCAGGGTGAACGGCTTGATGATATAGTCCTGGACGCCCAGGCGCAGCGCCTGGGCGGCGATAAGCTCGGAGCCATAGGCCGTGATCAGGATGATCGGTGTGTCATAGCCCTCCGAGGAGAGGATGTGCAGGAGGTCCAGGCCGGTCATGTCGGGCAGGCGCAGGTCCAGCAGGATCAGGTCGGGCTTGTGCGTGCGGATCTGCCACAGCCCTTCCTGTCCATCGGGCGCGGTCATGGTGCGGTATCCGTAGCCGGGAAGGACCCGCTCGCCGAGGAGGGTGCGCACGTCGGCATTGTCGTCGATGATCAGGATCGTTTCGCCGGCCAACGGTTCCCCTTTCTGCCCTCGCTCCCGGCGTAGGTTGCCGCGGGCGATTGCTTCGAGCGAGGAAGGGCCGAGCGAGGGCGTCGATAGGATTATACCATCTGCCAGTAAGAAGTCAAGCGGCTGACATCTCCCCTCACCCTCCTCTCATGTTCCTGTGGTATCCAGTCTTGTGGGCCGCAGGCGGCTGTGGTAGAATAGGCCCACGCAGGAGGTGGGCGTCATGGGCGAAGCCGGTCGGCAACGCTGGCATATCCTGATCGTGGACGACGAGCCCGAGATCGTGGGCTACCTGAAGCGCGGGCTCACCTTCGAAGGCTTTCGCGTGTCTGCCGCGGTCGACGGCGAGAGCGCGCTGGCGATGGCCGCCGAGGAGCGGCCGGACCTGGTGATCCTGGACATCATGCTGCCCGGCATGGATGGCCTGGCCGTCTGCGAGCGCCTGCGGGCCGGCGATCCCCATCTCCCGGTGCTCATGCTGACGGCCCGCGATAGCGTCCCCGACCGCGTGGCCGGCCTGGAGACCGGCGCCGATGACTACCTGGTCAAGCCTTTTGCCTTTATCGAGCTGCTGGCCCGCATCCACGCCCTGCTGCGGCGGGCCGTTCGCCGGCAGGAGGAACCGCGCGTGCTGCGCTTCGCCGACCTGCTCCTGGATCCCCAGGCGCGCGCGGCGGAGCGGGCCGGCCGGCCCCTGCGCCTGACGGCCCGCGAGTTCGACCTGCTGGAGCTCTTCATGCGCCATCCCCGGCAGGTCCTCACCCGCGACGTCATCCTGGAGAACATCTGGGGCTATGCCGACGATATCCCCGAGTCCAACATTGTCGATGTCTACGTGCGCTACCTGCGCCAGAAGCTGGCAGCGGCCGGCCGGGAGCGCCTGATCCAGACCGTCCGTGGGGTGGGCTATGTCCTGCGCCAGGAGTGAGGGGCGGGAAGCAGGATGCGGGAGGCAGGAGGCAGGAAGCAGGATGCAGGAGGCAGGAAGCAGGATGCAGGAGGCAGGAAGCAGGAAGCAGGTCAGGCGGGGTGGGCGGGGTCTTTCCATCCGCGCGCGGCTGACGCTGTGGTATGGCGGCATCCTGGCGCTGCTGATGCTCCTGTTCGGCGGAGTGCTCTACGGGATCCTGCGCGGGAGCCTGCAGGCCAACGTGGACCACGTCCTGGAGGAAAGAGCGCGCGAGGTCCAGGCCAGCGTCGGCCGTCGGCTGACCCTGACGCCGTCGCTGGACTGGCGCGAGGTAGTCACCGTGCCGCCGCTGGACGTATTTGCCGCGCCCGATGTCTTTGTCCAGGTGCGGGCCCTGCCCTCGCGCGCCGTGGCGGCAACGTCGGCCAACCTGCGCGACCAGGTCCTGCCGGACGTTCCGGCGGAGAACCAGGCGGCCATTCTGAGCGGCGGGGTGGATGTGCGCACCGTGTCAGTGGGCACGGCGAACGTGCGCCTGCGCAGCGAGGTGATCGCCGGCGGCAGCGGGCCGGCCGCGATCCTGCAGGTGGCTGCTTCGCTGCGCTCCGTCGACGAGGCCCTGCAGAGCCTGCTGCGTATGCTCCTCATCGTCGGCGGGCTGGGGCTGCTGGCAGCGGTGCTGGGCGGCGTCCTGCTGGCCCGCCAGGCACTGGCGCCGGTGGCCCGCATCACGGCCACGGCCGGGCGCATCGCCGCCACGGAGGACCTGAGCGAGCGGCTGCCGGCCCCGCGCGTGCTCGACGAGGTCGGGAGGCTGACCACGACGGTCAACGCCATGCTGGACCGGCTGCAGCTCCTCTTCCAGGGGCAGCAGCGCTTCATCGCCGACGTCTCCCACGAGCTGCGTACCCCGCTGGCGGCCATCCGCGGAAACCTGGAGGTGTTGCAGCGGGGAGCCCAGGCCGACCCGGTGCTGCTGCAGGAGTCGCTGGCGGACATCGAGCAGGAGGTGGCCCGCCTGGCGCGGATGGTGGCCGACCTATTGGCGCTGGCGCGGGCCGATGCCGGTACGCACCTGGAGCGCCGGCCGGTCGAGCTGGACCGCCTCCTGCTGGAGACCTACCGGGAGGCCCGCCACCTGGCACGCGGGGTCGAGGTGCGCCTGGGGAGCGAGGACCAAGTCCAGGTGCTGGGCGATGCCGATCGTCTCAAGCAGCTCCTGCTGAACCTGGTGGACAACGCGATCCAGCACACTCCGGCCGGAGGAACGGTGACCCTCTCTCTCTACCGCGAGGGGTCCTGGGCCTGCCTGGCGGTGGCCGATACCGGCCCGGGCATCGCGCCGGAGGACCTGCCGCACATCTTTGAGCGCTACTACCGGGGCAAGGCGGCCGGCCGGCGCAGTGGCATGGGGTTGGGCCTGCCCATCGCCCGCTGGGTGGCCGAGGAGCACGGCGGCCAGATCGTCGTGGAGGCGCCGCCCGGCGGGGGCAGCACCTTTGTCGTCCGCCTGCCCCTGCCCGACGAAAGGGACTGAGCGTGCCGCGAGCGAGAGGAGAGCGGTCCATGGAGGTCGTTCTCGGCAAGGAGATGGGCTTCTGCCAGGGCGTACGCCGGGCGCTGGAGATGGCCGAGCGCGCGGCCGACGCCGGTGAGGTCGTGCGTACCCTGGGGGACATCGTGCACAACCCCCAGGTGGTGGAGCGGCTGCGCCGGCGCGGCGTCGAGGTCGTGGACAGCGTGGCCGGGGTGGGGCCGGGGCAGGTGGCCATGGTGACGGCGCACGGCGCGCCGCCGGAGGTCGTGGCGCAGGCGCAGGCTGCCGGGGTGCGCCTGCTCGATGCCACCTGCCCGCTGGTGCAGCGGGTGCAGCGGCTGGCGCGGGACATGGCCGCGGCCGGCTACGGCGTGGTCGTCTGCGGGGATCCCGCCCATCCCGAGGTGCAAGGCATCCTGGGCCACGCCGGGGCCGGAGCCGTGGCCGGCCGCACCCTGGACGAGGTGCGCCGGCAGGCCGCCGGCCGGGGCCTGGCCGATCCCTGGCTGGCCCGGCGCCGCCTGGCCGTGCTCTTCCAGACGACGCAGCGCCGGGAGGTCTATCGGGCCTTTGTCTGCGAGCTGGCGCAGGCGGCCGTGGACCGGTTGGGGGAGCTGCGCGTCTGCAACACCGTCTGCGCGGCGGTGGCCCGCCGCGAGCCGGCCGCGCGCCGGCTGGCGCGGCAGGTGGAGGCAGTCGTCGTCGTGGGGGGGCGGCACAGCGCCAACACCCGCCACCTGGCCGAGACGTGCGCAGCCTGCGGGACGCCCACGTACGCCGTCGAGTCGGCGGACGAGCTGCGGCCGGAGTGGTTCGCAGGAGTGCAGCGGGTCGGCGTGACCGCCGGGACCTCCACCCCGGCGGAGGCCGTGGCCGAGGTGGTCGAGCGGCTACAGGCCCTCGGCGGAGGGTGAGGCGGGCGGCTTCGGCGGGGCGTTGTCGGGAGAGGGCTCGTCCCCAGGTGCGGCCAACATCTCCGACCGCAGCGTCCAGGGGTTGATGGGTGCGGCCGGCCGGATGCGGGGAGCCGGAGATCTGCGGATCTCGGCGATCAGGCCGGCCAGAGCGGCCAGCGTGCCGCCCAGGAGGAGGCCGGCCGCTACCCAGAAGACCAGGTAGGAGCGCTGGTGGCCCACGGCAAAGGCATCCACCGCGCAGAGGTGTCCGTCGGACTCGGGGGCCTTGTCCTCGGCGACGACCAGCTCCAGGAGGTGCTGCCGCGGCGGCAGCTCCCGCTCCAACCCCGCCAGCAGCGCGACCTCCACCCACTCCTCCTGCGGGCTGTAGAGCTCCAGGTAGGCCTGGCCAAAGCCGTCGCGTGGCAGGTCCGTGCCCCGCCCGGAGGCCCCGTCCACCGTGACCAGCAGCCGGCCGCCGCTGGGCCCGCGCCGCACCCGCAGGTTCAGGTCGGTACCCAGGAAGGCCAGGGTCATGCGGCTGCCGGGCTCGTTGCTGGCCGCATAGCTGCGGCCGCTGCTGTCGCCATCGTACAGCAGCTCCCATTCGCCGCGCCGCACCACGGGGGCGGCCGTCTCCTGGTACCAGCCCGGTGTGGCGACAGCGTGCGTGGCCGCGGCCTCCTGCACGGCGGCGTAGACGGGCAGCGGGGTAAAGTCGACGTTGACCATGCGAAAGTAGTAGCTGGAGTCGGTCTGGGCGATGTGGCCCACCTGCCGAAAGTACCAGATGGAAAAGACCCCCGCCCACGGCCAGTGCTCGTCGGCGTAGGCCACGCCCTGCACCGTCCAGGCGGCCTGCTGGGCATCGCTCACCCGGCCCCACAGCAGCTTTTCGGTCGGCATGTCGGCCGGCGAGGCGTTCCAGCCGTACTCGTTGAACCAGATGGCCTTGTCCCCGTCGTCGTGCCTTTCCATGATCTCCCGGACGAGCTCGACCCGCCGAAAGTTCATCCGGTCGGGAGCGGGGGGCTCCTCGGGGGGCGACTCGAACCCGTAGGCCGTGGCCGACATGATGTCAAAGTAGGGCTTGGCCCCGGCCCGGTACATCTCCTCCAGGAAGGTCAGGTCGCTCAGGGCCACGCGGTTGGGATCGTCGGTGATGCGGGCAGCCATGGGGGCGCTGAGGATCTGGATGTTGGGGTCGACCTCCTTGGCCGCCTCGTAGGCCAGGCGCAGCAAGGTGACATAGCCCCGCGGATCGACCGGCTGGCCGCCGACCCACTCGTTGTCCAGGTTGGGCTCGTTCCAGATCTGGATGTAGTGGATGCGCCCGCGGTAGTGCTGGACGAACTGGCGGACGAACTCGGCGTAGGTATGCGGGTCGCTGGGCGCGGTGCCCGGGCTGGTGTCGGCGGGACGGGCCCAGGCCGGCGGGCGGTCGAGGCGGGCAATGATCTCCAGCCCGTACTCCTCGGCCAGGTCGACGATCTGGTCGAACTTGGCCCAGCTGCTCTTGCCGTAGCGGTCGTCCCAGAATCGCCCGGGCTGGTCCGGCTCGATTTCCTCCCAGGAGAACTGCTGCTTCACAAAGCCGATGCCGGCGTCGGAGATCATCTCCATCGTGGTGCGCTTCTTCCAGTCGTCGACCTCCTGGTCCAGGAAGACGTTGACACCGTAGGGGTTGAGATCGGTGTTGGGGATGGCGTGGGCCGGCCGCTCGGGGGGAAGAGAGGAAGGGAAGAGAGGGCCCAGCACCAGCGCGTCGCTGAGCAAGCCGGCCAGGCCGGCCAACGCCAGAAAGGAGAGGAGCGCTATGCGCCGCAGCGAGCGGGGGCGATTGGCCAAGGTCTACCTCGTGCTGTCCGCCATGCGCGCCCGCAGGTCGCCTGGTGCTGCGCATGGCGGTGGACTCGCCGGATGCAGCCGGCCCGTCGGGGCAGTATTATAGCATCTCCCGGGCCGCGGGGCAAGAAGCACACGGCTGCCACCGGCTGCTTGGTGATTACCCAAAACCGAGAGGCGGTTGAGACTCGCCCGAGGAAGAGCGAA
>CAZTIG010000038.1:0-45945 GCA_964613665.1 uncultured Chloroflexia bacterium | reverse complement strand
CCGCCCTTGGGCTGGCGGTCGAGGACGCGCTGGTCGAGGTGTGCCGCCTGTGCCTCTGGCAGAACTGCGACGCCTGCCGGCTGGCCACGGGCGGGACCGACGTCGCCGGGCCGCCGCCGCTCGCGCTGGTGCTGCAGGGCGAGGACTACTACGAGACCCTGCCCACGCCGGAGCCGAGGCGCAACCCGGAGGTGGAGCTGGACGACAGCGTGGAGGCCCACGGGGACGCGCTCTACTTCGCCCGCGAGAACCGCGTGGTCTTCCCGCGGGCGCTGCGCTGGGCGACGTTCCAGGAAGCCGAGGCCGAGGTGGAGAACCACCCGGCGTTCAAACAGAAGGAGGCTCCGATGACGGAACAGAAGGCGCTGGTGCTGTACTGCGACGGCGGACGCCGCCCGAACGGCACGGCCTACGGGTCGGTGAAGATGGGCCAGCGGGTCTGGCGCCAGGAGTTCGGCCGGGGCAGCAACAACGAGGCCGAGTACAAGGCGCTGATCGACGCCCTGTACGTGGCCCGCAGGGAGGTCGAGCAGCGCGGCTACGACCTGGTGGAGATCCGGATGGACTCGGAGCTGGTCCGCAACCAGGTGCTGGGGGCCTGGCGGGTGCGGGCTCCGGCCCTGCAGCCGCTGCACGAGCGCGCCGCGCAGGAGTTGAACGCGCTCCTGGCGACGATGCGCCGGAAGCCCGCGGATCTGGCCCGCGTCCGCTTCGTGCACGTGGACGAGGCGCAGATGAAGCGCGTCATCGGGCACTAGCCGTGGCTAGCCCCGGTCGGGTGAGCCTTGAGGGCCAGCCCGGCCGGGGCTTTTTTTGTGCTCTCTTACGCAGGCGCTGAGGGCAGGCCTGCCCCGGCGCGGCGGTGCGAGCGGCGTGGGTCTCCGGCGCGAGCCCGCCGCGCCGGCCGTGGCGAGGGCAGCGCGCGAGCCTGCCCTGAGCCTGCCGAAGGGTCCCCGCGCCTGCGCTGGAGGAACGACAGGGCACGGGAACGGCAGGTCCTCCGGCCCCCGGCTCTCCGTGTACCGCAGGCCGGGCGGCCCGTCAAGGGAGAAGGCACCCTTGACTGTCCGCCCGGCCTGCGGTGGGCGGTGGGCAAATCCAAGACCATCCGCTGCATACGAGGAGGCGATCATGAAGTACGTCATCGTGTTCCTGCTGGCAGTTTTGGTCGTGGGGGTGACCCTGGCCCTGCTCGGGCAGCGGCTGGGCATCGCGCTGAACGCGGCCCTCTTCGGGCCCTAGCCCCCGCCGCCGCGCGGGGAAAGGTAAGGAGGTTCCCATGCTCAACCTGATGATCGCCATCGGCCGGTTGGGGTCGGACCCGATCATGCGCTACACCCCCAACGGCCACGCCGTCACCAGCTTCTCCATCGCCACCAACCGCAGCTACACCAGCGCGGACGGCGAGAAGACGACCGAGACGGAGTGGGTCCACGTCGTCGCCTGGCGGCAGCTCGCCGAGATCTGCAACCACTTCCTCCTCAAAGGCCGGCTGGTGGCCGTGGTCGGCCGGCTGCAGACGCGCACCTGGGACGACGACCAGGGCGCCAAGCACTACCGCAGCGAGGTCGTCGCGCAGACGGTGCGCATCCTGGACAGGAAGCCGGCGAACGGCGAGAGCGAGGCCGCAGAGGCCGAGGAGGAAGCGGAGGACGTCGAGGTGTAGCCGAATCGCAGGGTCGGAAGCTTCGGCCCTGCTCCCTGCCGCAGCGGGTGACCTGGCGGGCCCGCATCGGGGTGACAACACGCGAGGGGACCCCGACCCTCGCCGGCAGGGAGGAGCGCCGAAGCCGTTTCGGTGCAGTAGAAGAAAAGGAGGGTCAAAATGCGCGGGATGAATGTGTGTCAGATCATGGGCAACCTGGGCGCCGACCCGGAGCTGCGCTACACGCCGACGGGGCGGGCGGTGGCCAACTTCCGCGTGGCCGTCAACCGCCGCTGGCGCGACGCGGAAGGGGATCTCCAGCAGAAGGTTGAGTGGTTCCGCGTTACAGCCTGGGGCCGAACGGCGGAGCTGGTGAACCAGTACTGCGCCAAGGGCTACCCCGTCTACGTGACGGGCCGGCTGGAGACGCGCTCCTTCGAGGGGGCGGACGGCCAGACGCGCTACCTCACGGAATTGGTGGCGCAGGACGTGCTCCTCCTGCCCCGCGGGAACGGCAGCGCCGATCCGGCCGAGGAGGCCGCAGAGGTCGAGGAAGAGGAGCTGGCGGAAGTGCCGCTGTAGCCCGGGGGAGCGCCAGGAGGCACGCCTCGGAGAGGAGAGGGCCATGCCCGAGCAGGGCAACGCACCACGGAGCGGCCTGCGGCGACGGGGTTCCCCGCGCCGCTGGGGCTACCGCCGGCCCAACAGTGCGGCGGCGCAGCTCCTGATCGACGCCGCCCTGGACGTGCTGGGCGCGATCTGCCTCCTGGCCCTGGCCAGGGGGCTCTGCGGCCTGGCCGTCGAGGCGGCCTGGATGGGCTGCCTGGGCGTGGCCGGGGTGGACCTGATCCTGCGCACCACCGTCCGCGCGCTCCTGGCCCGGGCGGCCGGCTTTCTCCTGGGCCTGGCCGGCCGGCTGCGGAGAAGGAGACTGCCTGCGTCGGCACTGGCGCCGCCGGCGCAGGGGTTCGCCGCGGCTCCACCGACGCTGCCAACGGAGGCCCGGCCGGCCGAAGCGACCTGAGAGCCAAGGCCCCGGTCCGCCTGCGGGTGGGTCGGGGCTTTCTTTGTGCCGGCGCGGCCCAGTAACCGGAGGGGCTGGGGTGCCCCGTGGCGCTTGGGCGCGGCGGGCGGCGCGCCGGGCTGCGCCCGGGCCGGCTCCGCTCCGCTACGCCAGCGGACGCTGCCGCGTCCCGCGCCGCCCGCCGCGCAGACCCGACCGCGGCCACCCCGCGGCCTGGTTGCGCGCAATGGCGCCGGCTCGACCTCTCCCCTCGAAACACGCGCGCTCCCCGGCCCAGTCCACCGCGAATGGGACCGACCCCACGCCCGCCGCGCTCGCTCAGAGGGGGGAACCTTCCCCCCTGGCCCCCTGCCCCTGGCGGGGCTGGAAGAGAGCCTCTAACCGCATGATCTTCCCGCCCGGAAAGATGCCCAACTTCCGCCTGGGAATGGCCCCTTCTTGGCGCTCTACCCTCCCTCCCATCCTCTCTCCCCCTCCCCGCCGCTGCCCACTCTCGCTCGCTCTCCACACTGCTGCCACTCCCGCCCCCCCTCTTTCCCGTGACCCCCTGCCCTCCTGCTCTGCATCCCTCCTGCCCCTGGTCTTCCCACCATGTCTTGTCGTGTGCCCATCCCTTCCGACAGCCCGCACGCGCCGCTCGGCCGGCTACTGCAGCTGGGGCAACGATAGTGGGGGCACGCGGGTGGTTGACATCGCCTTCGCCGTGGCGTACAATCGAGAAGGGCAGGCACCGGCGAACCAGCTGATCGATCCGGCGATCGGGTCCAATCCGTGCCCCTTGTAGCACGGGCCAGCGGCCACCCTTGCCGGTAGCCGGCGACCTCACGACGGTGGGGGCCCGAACCCGTGCTACATGGCGCAAGAACGCGCTCGACAGGCCACAGTCTCGGAAATTGCCCGGCCTGCCATGCATGTTTTTGCCCCGCTCAGAGCGGATATATAGTAGAGGGTCAAAACGCCAGACAGGACCGCAGAACGACCTGCAGGGGTTTCTGTTGGCCCAAGGGGTCCGGAGGCCCGCTCCAGGAGCGCAGGGGGACAATGGTGTTTGGCGGCGATCCCGACGAACACATCTACAGGGCGCTCTGCGCCGGGAACACCGGGGCGATCCGACGGCTCGTGCGGAAGTACGGTTCGTCGCTGCTGCGATTCATCCACAGCTGCCTGGGAGCTGGCCGGCTGGAGGACATCGAAGAGGTGTGCAACGATGCACTGTTGGCCGTCTGGCACGACGTCGCCGAGTACGACCCTCGACGGGCCCGCTTCAAGAACTGGGTCTTCTTCAAGGCCCGCTGCGCGGCCCTGGACCGGCGGCGGAAGCTGGCCCGGGAGGCACGGGCAGGGGAGCCGCTTCCCCTGCTCGAAGGCGCCGAGGTTTCCTGGCACGTGATCTTGCAGGTGGACCTGGCGCTGGCCCTGGGGGAACTGTGCGCGCTGGACCGCCAGATCGTTTACCTTTGTGACTACCTCGACTGGAATCATCGGCAGGTGGCCGAGCGCTTGTGTCTGAAACCGGGAACGCTGGATAGTCGGCTGCAGCGGGCGCGGAAGCGCCTGGGCAGGATACTGGAGTCCTGGCGCCCGCGGCGGGTGCTGGAGGACGGCGGTGGTCGATCCTGAGCGACAACTCAATCCTGAGGACGACGGCGGGGAAGAAATCGACGTGGGCGCGGTGTTGCGGGAGGCCTTTAGCCCGGAGAAGGGCGAGCTTCCGCCACTCTTCTTCGAGACGGTGCTGCTGGCGGAGGGGATCGAAAAGGAAATCAGCCAGCACGAGCGGAAGGCGTTCGAGGAGCGGGTGCTGCGACGATTCTTCACCAGTATCGGCAAGGACTATGACGCCTGGCGGCAGGAGCGATGGGGACAATGGCGTGCGGCGATCCTCCTCGTCTCGCTGCTCGCCCTGGTTCTGGGGGCGGGGGCCGCCGAGTCCCTTCTGCCGGACTCTGGGTGGCTGGCCGGGCCGGGGACGTCGGCGGGGGACCGGCGCGTCGCTCACTACCGCACCGTAGCGGAGGTACAGCCGGACTTCCCCGTCCATCTTCCCGAGGAGCCGCCGCAGGGCTACGAGATAGCAGATGTCGTGCTGGAGACGGGGCATCCCGCGGGTCCCCGCGCCACAATCTCCTACCGGCAGCGCGGAATCGGGCCGGCGGGGGATAGGTTGGACCTGTTCGTGCGGCCGGCAGCGGATGAACCGTTCGCCCTGCCGCTGGGAGTGACGCCCGAACCGATCGAGCTGGCCGGGGTGGCGGGGCATGCGGTGCCAGGCCCGGCCGACGGGAGCGCCAGCCAACCGCCGCCCGGACAGGGCGGATGGGTTCTGTGGGAACTGGGCGAGGGAAGGTTTGGCCTTACCTCTGCCACTCTGCCCGGGAATAGCCTGGCCGAGCTGGCGAAGCAGCTCGTCGCGCAGCTATCTGTGGAGGGAAGACCCAGGTGAAGCGACGCCGTTCCCTGCTTGAATCCAGGGATTGGCCAGAAGGGCAGTCCCGTGAAACGAGCCACACCATCGGCCGGCCGGCGCGCTGAGGCGCGCTGTGGCCGGCCTTTCGTGGGTGGAGCGATCAGTGCAGTCTGAAAGGAGGCTCCCTGTGAAAGCACGATCTTCGGCCTTCCGTGTGCTCAGCATTCTCATGCTCGCTTCGATCGTGGTGTCCGCCCTGCCGGTCACATCCCTGGCTGCGGACCTTCCCTTGGCAGAGCTGGAGGCCGGCCTGGCCTCGTCCGGCCAGGCGGCGGTGGGAGGGGAAACCATCGTGCCATGGCCAGCTCCATCGGAGGGCATGAATCGCCAGAGGCCAGGGGTAACTATGGAGACTCCCTGGACATTTCTCACCGCTGCTGCAAATGAACGCAAATCCATCAGCGGTCCCATGGAGGATACGCCCACCTACAATCCCCTCCCGTCCCCTTTACTTGTCCCACAGCCAGGGAAGGATTACCTCTTCGTTGCCTTTGGGCCGGCTGAAACCGTCCCGAATCGTCGCGGGGTCATGCGCTACGATGGGTCGAACTGGGCCTGGGTGCGGGACGGACTGGGGCCGGATGATGCGAAAAAAGTTACTGCGATGGCTGTTGACTGGAGCAATCCTACCACGCTCTTGATCTCTACGTATGACGGCATTTACAGGACTACCGACGTGCTGGGCAGTTGTTACTGGGACCAGGTACTCGATGTGCCGAACATAACAACAATCGAGGCCCATCCGGTGGTTTCCGGGACATTCTTTGCCACGACGAAGCCAATGACGCCGATGGTAGGTGATGACTGCCCAGGACAGGGTACCGACTGCAGCCGCTTCTATAAGTCAACGGACTGGGGGGAGACCTGGTCCACTCCGGTTTACCTGCCCAATCCCACTACTACCGGAAACGCCCCCGCAGATATCTGCGTTTGGGTGGACCCGCAAGGGGAGAACGATGACGTGGTGTATATTCCCAATTTCAACACAGCTGTGAGCGACCCCCAACTCCAATATTTCTGGAGAAGTATGGATGGAACGGATTCGTTTACCAATGTGAGGACGCTCCCTTTCCGAGCGCAGCATTGTGCGGTAGAACCCATCAGCGTAGAACCCATCAGCAATGTCGTCTACATGGGCGGGGTTGGTGGACTCCAATTTGCGTACAGAGCGGCAAAAAGCACCGACCAGGGCGAGAGTTGGGTGAACATTGCGCCTTCCGAATACGATTTCCTCGATCTTGGAGTCAGCCCCTACTCTGCGGACAATGGCCAGGTCTGGATGACCGAGGGGCGGCAGGGTAACGACCGGATCTGGGAAAGCGACGCCCCGGTGTCGACGTCCACATGGGAACCGATTACCGTCACTTTCCCTTATGCTGGCGACTATCCCCGAGCATTGGACTTTGGGCTGCCCGATGAAGTGTGGGTGGTCGGCGACGCCCGCAAGGTTTTCCACGTCACCGCAGGCCAGAACGGTTGGGAGACGGACACGCTGGCGTCAATCCCCTACAGTCTGACTCCGGGAACCACTGCACCTGTCCCTGCGGACATTGTCTCGTTGGGACAGTACTACTACCCCATCAGTGCCAGCCTCTTTGCCCAGGTCGACGTCTCGCCTGTTATTACCCGAGCCGATGGTCAGTCCTCGGTTGCGGTCACCGTCACGGTGCAAAACTACACCGGTACGGCCGTCCCCAGCGTCACGGTGGCGATCACCGACTCGGGAGCGGGGCTGGACATCACGCAGCCGGTCAGCGCCACCGATAGCGACGGGCAAACCGTCGGCTACGTGAAAGGCTCTGTGGACAAGGTAGCGTATCTTTCTGCGCAGGCAACGGAGATCGACCTGAGCAACGCCGCCCGGGTCGAGTTCGTCGGCCCGGACTTGCGGCTGGCGAAACAAGCCCCCGTGACCGTTACAGCAGGAATGAACATTACCTACACCATCTGGATCACCAACGTGGGCTGGGCACCGGCCCACCATGTCGTTGTTACGGATACCCTATCCCCCTACGTAGAATACATTACCCAGAGCAGCTCCTTTACCACCACCTATAACCCAAGCGCAGGTACGGTGATTTGGGAACTGGGCGACCTGGCCGAGGACGAGGTCGTGTCCTGGACCGTCACCGTGCAGGTCAGCGGAACGGTCCTGACCAATACCGTGGTTGCCCACACCGATGACGTGGAGCACAATGGACAGGAAGGCAACGAGGCGACGGCCCGGACCCTGGCCCTGAACTACCTGGTCGCCACTCCCGATGAGCCGACGCTGGGGACCGCGCTATGGAAGTCCGACTCCCTGACCATAACTGTGCAGAACCTGGGAGAGGACCCCCTGCACACCCTGACGGTTGCCCTGCCCTCATCCATGGGGGGGTGGTTGACCGGCGATTACGCTGGTATGGCCGACGAACTTGATCAGGGGCAGCAAACAGTCTTCACGGTGACCGCCTCGCCAACAATAACCTCCCTGAAAGGCTACCACCAGGGCTATATCGAGATTGAAAGCGCGGAGGGGACAAAAGCCTACGTGGCCCTGACGGTTTTCGTAGGGGACGGCATCAGCGGCACGGCCGAGTTCACCGTCACCGAGGCGGTGAGCAGCACTGCGGTAGGCAATGCCCAGTTCACCGCCGTATGGGTGGGGGAGGAGATCAGCGGAACGGATTGGCTCATCTTCCAGGGCCAAACCGATGCCGCTGGGAGACTGACCTTCCCGGGTATCCCCGCCGGCGCCTACTACTACCAGGTCCGGAAGCCTGGTCTGATCTCGACCTGGGGCCAGTTTGACATTCAAGGAGGACAAACCTCCGGTATCAACGTCAGCATGGGCGTCCAGTACGCCTGGTGGGAATGGTACGTTGGAGAGGGATCGATTTCAGACACCTACGACCTCATTCTCACAATTACCTACCGCCTGCGTAACGAGCCGCTGCTGGTCCACTGTGGCCCCTGGCTGGAGGTGCCGCTGGGCAACGGCACATCGTACAGTGGCCTCCTGACCCTGGAAAACCCCACGGCTTACGGGCTGTCCAGCGTGACTGTTGACACCAGCAGACTGGTGCCTGGCTTTGCCATGTCGTTCGAAAACAATGGGCACATTACGATCGATGCGCGGACCGCTACCAGCATCCCCTTCACCGCCACGGCCTCCTCGCCCATTGTGGAGGGAGATTACGAGGCCGGCGCCCTGCAAATCGTGGGGGATTACGTCAGTGGCACCGTGTCCCTGACCTATGCCATGTCGTTGAACGTCCTGGTCAATCCCATCCGTGGTCTGAACTGTCACTGTGTTACGGACCCAGAGTATTTCCGTACCTACTGCAGCCGCGAGGGCATGCCCTGCGGCGACGGTGGCTGTGGCGGCGGGTGGGCACCGCCGCCCTTCCAGCCGCCCCCGTGGGAGCCCCCCCAGCAGTTGCCCGGCGCTCCGGGGCACGCCCAGCTCGTCATGTCGCAGCCGGCCGCGTTGACTCGCCAGGCATTCTGGGCCAAACTGACCATCGGCAACGGGGGCGTGCTGCCGATCACCGGCGTGGACATAGATCTGGTCATCAAAGATGCCCAGGGGCTTACAGAAACCGGTTTCTTCACGGACTCCTCCCAGGCGCGGTGGACCTACGTGCCGCCCGGTGTGAGCCGGATGTGGCAGTGGATGCTGGTCCCGGGGGCCTGCCTGGGCGGAGACGACCCCGCCGGCCAGGATTACTTCATCCACGCCAGGGGAACCTTTAGGATGGGCGCAGAAACCCACGTTTTCACTACTGGGGCCGGCATGCTCACGGTGATCCCACAACCTCGTCTCTTCCTGTCCTATTACTGGCCGGCCGAGGTCGAGATCTTCGACCCCTTCCAGGTGCTGGTAGCCGTCCGGAACTGGGCCCACGGGCCGGCCGCCAACTTCAGGATGAAAACACCCACATGGCAGGTGATGGGGCCGCCCGGGGCCCAGGTCGCCCTGGTGACGAGTACACTCGACCTCGGGACCGTGGGGCCGCAGGAGATTGCCGTTGGTTCCATGGATTTCATACCCAACTACACCGGCGCGATCACCGATGTGCACGTCAGCCTGAGCCACCGGCCGTTTCAGGGGATCGAGCTGAATCCACTGGTCCTCAGCATGACCGCGTTCCTGGTCTATAGCGACCACGTCACATTGGTGGGCGGGGCCGGCCTGGAGGATCCTGGCGCCGGCTGCGCTCCACCCCCACCCGTCCCTGGACCCGGCCTGCTGTGGGTGAAAGCACCGCGCGCTGATGTGGGAATGCCGGGACACTCAACGGTCTACACCTATACCGTACTCAACATGAGTGGCATGGCGGTCACCAGCACGCTGGTGGTGACGTCGAGCCACGGTTGGGCCACGGACGTATCCGGGCCGGTGCAGATAGCACCCGGCGGGCGCATCGAGGTCCCCGTAACGTTGACGGTGCCAAGCACCGCGACCATGGGCACGATAGATACCCTGACCCTGCAAGCCGCGCGCCAGGATTTGCCGCAGATTCGCGCTCATGACTGGACTCGGATATTGGTTTCGAACCTGCCGGAGTACGGCCTGATACTGGATCCCAGGGCTGCCGCTTTCCAGGTCCAGGATGGGCGCTACGTCCCGCTCGACTTACCTGTCGTGGTGACTTTGACCAACAACACGGTGATTTCGGCCACGAGCGCCACCGTGTCCATCCCCACCTGGCTGGCATTGACGCCGGGACAGGAGCCGGTACAGGTCATCTCCGGGGTCCTGTCGCCGGGGCAGAGCGGCGTCGTCTCGTGGACCGTGCGCCCTCCTACCGCCGCCCAGGAGGTGACCGCGACGTTGGAGTACCCAGTCTATGCGACGGCACCAGAACACGTGGCGACCTACGCGACCGGGATTATTACCGTCCCCGCCATCATGACGCAGATCGAGATGTCCCTGATAGAGCTGGTCCGAGCCCCGACCCAAACTGACCCCTTCTCCGACTCTCTGTACATAGACTATACTTTCTCGGTGACCGCCGAACCACCCGACAATCCCTGGACCGCGGAAAAGAATCCGGTCACAGTGACAGTGGCGGTGACCAACATCGGCGGGATTACGGCCGTCACCCTGGTCGTCACGCTGGATACGCCCGCGGGAATCATGGTCACCCCCACTACCGAGGTCTCGCAGGTAGTGGCCAGCCTGCCCCCCAGCGCGACAGCACGCCTGCTATGGAACCTGATCCCTTCTACCGCCCAGCCACTCCAGGCTTGGTCCAGGCCCATTTCTGCAACGGCGGCAGCCTGGAACGCCCATCCGCAGACGGGCGCGGGCCAGGTGCCAATTCGCCGGAGCTATGAAAGCGGGTATTTGATAACCGAGCACGATACATTTCGGTGGGAGAATGCTCTTCCTGTGACAAACCCGATGCGGCTCCCCGAGTCCCTAGATTACGAGCCGACCTATCACCTTGCTTTCGCGGAGACTGATCCTGACGAGCGCAACCTCTTCTGGGACCTGGCGCTGGAAATTCCGGCTTTGGAGAACTTTGTTAGCGATTGGTTTCGCATGGGACATTGTGCAGGTTTCGTCTCGGCCAACGGGACCCTGTTTGCCAGCCCCCCTGGCACTCGCCCGGCCCAGCCGCTCGAGAACATCGCCGACTGGAACGGACTTTCGTGCGCCGACTTCCCCTGGGGCTTATTGGACACTGAAACCTATCGTATGGTGCGGATGTACCATTGGCGCAACCTCAGCGCCGAAGTCTGGAGGGAAGTCATTGGGCACTACGCGCAGCTAAGCCTGGGCTATATCGACAACGGGACAGTCTACAGCACGATTACGGCCGAACTGCTGGACAAGATGGAGGATCCGCGGGCTCTTCTGCTGGGCCCGGAGGGCATACCGCTCTGCGACCCTAGCCTCCCGAATTGCCAACAGGAATGGGCTACGTGGCGCCAGGTGCGCCAGCGGACGCACCAGGTTTTGCCCTACAAGCTGGTTTACACCGAAGGACGCTGCGAAATCCACGTGTACGAGTCTAACGAGCCCGGGGCGCCGGGGTACGCCATCGAGTTGGACATCTCCCCGGAGGACCCCTCCGACTGGAGCTACAGGTACCTCTACCCTTCCAACCCTGGGTTTGGGGCCCCGTACAGCACGGCGAACGATTCGGCTCTGCTATGGACCGACGTTGGTGTGTGGTATAGTGGCACACACCTCTTCACTGATCTGTATGGTTTTCTAGGGGTCTCGGGAGACAGCACATCCCCGGCCATCTTGGGGATTGCGGATCCCGAAGGGCGCATCCTGGGGCCGGTGGGGGATCGCGCCGGACTGGAGATCCCCGATGCCGGCCCGCTGCCGATGGGAGGGCAACTGGGCTATGCCGTCCCCAAGGGCGGCGATTACTCTGCCGTGGTCACGGGCTATGGGAGCGGCACCTATACGCTGACCGGCATCCACGAGGGGAACGTGTTCTTGCTGCAGAACATGGCTGTGGTGACCGGTACGGAGGATGTGCTCTCCATCACCCAAGGCTTTGCTTCCTACACTTTGACCACAACCGATAGCATGAAAACGTTCACCACTACCCTCACCCACCTGTACACCGACACCGGCAGAGCGCGGACCTCTGCAATCTCCAACACCGCGCTGGCAGCCGGCGAAGCCGCCACTTTCGCTTACGATGGGAGCGCGGACCTCTTCCACTACACCAACGTCGGCGGCACCAGGACCTATGGCCTGCGGCTGGAGCAGTTGCAGGCGATCTCGGACGGCGAGTTCTCCGCCATCACGACCGTGGTCGCCCTGCCAGGTATCGCGATGGGCGCGAACGAGACCCATTTCTTCGCGGTGGAGGATTGGGACCACCTGCCAACCTCGACGATCCGCCTCCTCGTAGACCAGGGCAACGACGGCACCATTGACGAGGTGCGGGTGCTCCAGGACAAGGAACTACCGTTCTCGGAGGCAACATCACTGCCCTATGCCAACGTTGCCCCCATTACGGTAACCTTTGTCGCCAGTGACACCGTAAGTGGAGTGGCCTACACTGAACTGTGGGCCCGCACCCCGCCGACCACGACCTGGGTGACCACCGGGCTCGCCCTCACCGGCACAAGCGGGGTGTTTGTCTACGCTCCGGCGGCCGGCGATGGGAACTATTACTTTGCCGCCGTGGCCGTGGACAACGCCGGTAACCACGAGGCCGCCCCGGAGGGCAGCGGCGACACGGCTACCGTGTACGATACGGCCCCGCCGTCTTCCCAGGTCGCCGCGCTGCCTGCCTACAGTATGGGTACGTTCACCGTCACCTGGGGCGGCGGTGACACGACCTCTGGGGTCGCTTCCTACGACGTGTGGTATCGTATAGACAAGAATGACTGGGTGGAATGGCTCTTCCAGGTCACCCAGACCCAGGCACTCTTTCATGGAAACCAGGAAGGGTGTCCCCACTACTTTGCCTGCCGCGCCTACGACCGCGCCGGCAATGTGGAGGAATGGCCTGACGACCCCGACTATGACACCGTCACTACCCTGGATCTCACGCCGCCGGCGTCGAGCGCTGTCTCGCCCGACTATGACACCGGCGGATCGATCCCGGTGTCGTGGACGGCCGCCGACGAGCTCGCGGGGCTGGCCAGCACGGAACTGTGGGTACGGACTCCGCCGACCACGACCTGGATGGCCAGCGGGCTCGTCCTCACCGGCACGAGCGGCGTCTTTGCCTATACCCCCACGGCCGGGGATGGCACGTACCACTTTGCCACTGTGGCCGTGGACAACGCCGGCAACCGCGAGGCCTCACCCGTCGGCGTGGGCGACGATAGCACCATCTACGACACCACCCCGCCGTCGTCTCAGGTTGCGGCGCTGCCCGCCTACAGCCTGGCCACCTTCACCGTTACCTGGTCGGGCAGCGATCCTCTCTCCGGCCTGCAGGACTATGACGTGCAGGTCTGCTCGATCGACTGTCTGAGCGGCTGGTCAGACTGGCTGACCCACACAACTGCCACCACGCACGCCTTCACCGGAAGCCACGGCATCACCTACTCCTTCCGCTCTCGCGCCCGTGATCACGCCGGCAACGTCGAGCCCTGGCCGGCGGGCGCGGATACCGTCACCACCGTGGATACCGCGCCGCCGGAAACTGCTGTGGACGCTATGCCGACCTACTATACCACGACCACCTTCTCGGTGTCCTGGCAGGGTGCCGACGACCTCTCCGGCATCGACCACTACGACCTGTACTACGCCACCGAGTCCGCCGCCGACTGGTCTCTGTGGCTGGCCGGCCTCACAACTACCCAGACCCTCTTCACCGGTACCCGCGGCTACACTTACCATTTCTGCTCCCAGGGGGTGGACAACCTCGGCAACGCGGAGCACTGCCTGCCTACCTGCATCGGCGGGCCACCGTGTTGGCCGATCCAAAGTGATGCCCATACCGGGGTGACGCCCTGGTCGCGGGTCAACGACCTGCCGGCCTATACCGGGAGCCGCACCTTTACCGTTTCCTGGAGTGGCGGCCCGCCCCAGCCTGTCCAGGGCCCGCCGCTCTACAACGTGCAGGTGCGCGATGGAATCTACGGCTGGTGGCTGCCCTGGAAGAGCGGTGTCATGTACACCTCGGCCGACTACACCGGGCAATACGGCCACATCTACTACTTCCGCTGCCAGCAGCAGGCCTGGGGCCTCTGGGAGCTCTATCCGTTGGGCTACGACACCTACACCAAGCTGGTCGCGCCCACTGAGGGCGAGGGCGCGGCGGGCGGGGGCAGCAAGCTGGCGCTGCTGCCCCCCGACGAGGCCCCTGACCGGATGGAGGATGTGACCCGGACCCAGACACTCGGCATGCTCACCGGCTACATTGCCCCGGCGGACGACGTCGACTGGTACCGCTTCGAATTGACGGCGACGAAGCGGCTGCGGGTAACGCTCGCCGACCTGCCGGCCGACTTTGACGTGTATGTCTTCGACGGCAGCGGCCAGTTCCTGTGGGCCTCGACCTGGGGCCGCCGGCTGCCAGAGGAGGTCGTGGTGCGGGTGCCGGCCGGGGTGTACTACGTGCAGCTCGTGGGCTACGCCGGGGACTGGAGCGGCGAATTGCCCTACCGGTTGGCCGTGGACGTCGTGGGGGGCGGGGGGCAGGGTGGAGCACCGGGTAGCATGGGCGGGCCTGGGGGCGCGCCCGTGCCCTGGTAGCGAAGGAGGTGAGGACAATGCGCAGAGCAGCAGCACTGACCGTACTCGTACTGTGGGGTTTCCTTCTTTTGGCTGGCTGTGACGGTGCGCAGCAGGGGGCTTGCCCTGCCCGTGTGGACCGGGTCGAACCGGCCATCCCCGGCCTCTTGGTCGAGGGGACGCGCGGGATAACGGGCGAACTGAAAGTAGTGAACAACACCGGCCAGGACGTCTACCTGTATGACCAGGAAGGGCAGGAACAATACAAGATCACGGCCACGGAATCCTTCGATAAGGACAGCCAGGGAAATTGGGTACACCTCGGTAATGGCAACTGGATGGCCTACCATGAGGAGACCATCAAGTGCCGTGGTTCCGAATTCGACGCGCTGCCGGGCCGTTACTCGGGAGAGGTAATGAAGGAATGGGTCATCGCCGGCCGGGCCGGGGATACGCCATTCACGATCTACGGGCGCACAGTATACGAGCCGCTGGAATGAGGAACGGACCGCGCTGCTGGCCGGCCCGCGGGCCCGCCGGTGCCGTGTCAGTATACCTGACGGGGGACGGCTTCTTGACCAGAGTCCCTACGGGAGCCCTCCCCCAACGAGGGGCAGGTAGAGGAAGTACTGCCTGGGACAGGCTACCGCCACGCTGAAGGGCTGAACGGCCGGCGCGGGCCGGCCGCAGTTCCACACGCTCAGCGTGCCGCTGTAGGTCCCGCTGGCCTGGAAATCGACGACCGGGCCGGCCACCGTGTAAGTGCCGAACGGGCCCAGGTCCCAGAGGTAGGCAAAGGGCCCGTCCCCACTCAAGTCGGCCCCGAAGGTCACGGTGCAGCCGGAGATGGCGGCCGTCACGGAGAGGATGGCCGCCGCCTGGCAAGGCCCCGGCAGCACGGTCAGGGTGTGGCTGACAATGTCCTGCCCCTGCCCCCAACAGTTTGTCGCCGTCAGCCACACCGTGTAGTCGCCGGCGGCGATGTAGCGGTGGGACACGTTGGCCCCGCTGCCGTGCCAGCCATCGCCAAAGCCCCAGGTGTAGGTGATGGGCGTGCTGCCGTCACTTAGGCCGTGGAAAGCAGCCCACTGGCCGGCCGTGGGGGTGAGCGGCGCCCAGAAGAAGGAGGCGTTCTGCGCTCCCAGGCAGACGGCAACAGTGTGGCTGGCTACCTGCTCTGCACCGCACAGGCTCGTGGCGGTGACGGCGAGGCCGTACTGCCCGGGTGCCGGCCAGTTGTACGCCGCGTAGGGCCCCACCGTGCCGTTGTCCCAGGTAAAGGTGACCGGCAGGGTGGCGGTGGGTGGAGCGAAGGTGGCCGTGTACGGGCCGGTTTCCCCCGCCAGTAGCCTCGCCGGGCCGGCTATGGCCGCCCCCTCCAGCAGCTGGCAGACCTCCACCTGCAGCGTGTCCGACACCTGCCCGCACTCGTTGCTCGCACTGGCGGCAATCGTTTGAGGTCCCAGCACCGTCCAGGAGTAGGCCGCCCCCGGCCCGATCGTGCCATTGTCCCAGGTGAAGGTGACCGGAAGGGTTGCCGTGGGTGGGGAGTGGGTGGCGCTGTACAGCCCCGTCCGCCCCACCGGGAGCCAGGCTGGTCCCTGTAACGCGACTCCTTCCACCGGCTGGCAGACCGTCACCGCCAGGGTGCCGCTGACCTCTCCACACCTGCTGCCGACAGTGGCAGTCACGGCGTACACTCCTGGCAGCGTCCAGGAGTAGGCGGCGCTCGGACCGACCGCGCCGTTGTCCCAGGTGATGGTCAGCGGCTGCGTCGCGGTAGGAGGAGAGTAGGTGGCGCTGTAAAGGGCCGTCTCGCCTACCAGGAGAAAGGCCGGCCCCTGGACCGTCACCTCCTTGGCCGGCTGGCAGACCGTCACGGCCAGGGTCCCGCCGACGGCGCTGCAGCCGTTGGTGGCCGTGACGGTCACGGTGTAGCTCCCCGGCAGTGTCCAGGAGTAGGGCGCGCTCGGACCGAGTGTGCCGTTGTCCCAGGCAAAGAGGGCCCGGCTGGCGGTGATGGGCAGTACGGTGGCGCTGTAGAGGCCCGTCTGCCTGACCGGGAGCCAGGTCGGGCCGGTCACCACCGCCGCGCTCGCCGGGAGGCACTGCCGGGCGTACTTCAGGTCGCCACAGCTCTGGTCGTAGTAGCCAATGTGCGGCACCCCGGTCCAATCCAGCGCCATCGCCACAAACCAACCCACGTAGCCATCGTTGCTGTCCACGAACGTAATATGCCAGCCACCGGCATCCTGGTAGGCGTACTTCACTCCATCGCAGCCCAGCTGCCACGAATTCCACTGGCAGTAGCCGATGTGGGGATAGCCGACCCCGTCGAGGACCAGGGAGGTATAGCGCCCCACGTTGCCGGCGCTGTCCACGATCTCGATGTGCCAGCCGGCGGCGTCCTGGTAGGCATACTTGAGGACGTGCAGGCTGCGGTCGTAGTAGCTGATGTGCGGGTAGCCGGCGCCGTCCACGGCCAGGGAGGAGTACTCCCCGACGTTCCCGCTGCTGTCGATCGTCGCCGTGAACCAGCCGGTAGCGTCCTGGTGGGCGTACTTCAGGTCGCCGTTGGTGCGGTCATAGTAGCTGATGTGGGCGTAGCCGGAGCCGTCCAGTCCCAGGGAGTTGTATTCTCCCACACTCCCGGTGCGGTCTATCGTCGTGATGTGCCAGCCGGCCGCGTCCTCGTAGGCGTATTTCAGCCGCTCGAGCACGAGGTCCCAATAGCTGATGTGCGCGTAGCCGGCCGCGTCCAGGGCCAGGGAGGTGAAGCTGCCGCAGTTGCCGTCGACGACCGCAAAATGCCAGCCGGCCGCGTCCTCGTAGGCGTACTTGAGCGAAGAGCCGGCCCGGTAGCTGAGGTGGGCATAGCGCGCGCCGTCCAGGAGCAGGGACCCGCCTTGCCCCGAGTACCAGGTGCTGTCCAGGACGGAGGTGTGCCAGCCGGCCGCGTCCTCGTAGGCGTATTTCAGGACAAGGTCGCCCTCGTCAACGTAACTGACGTGCGCGTAGCGCGCGCCGTCCACGGCCAGAGAGGTATACGACCCCACCACTCTGCTACTATCCACCGTCTCCAGGTGCCAGCCGGCGGCGTCCTGGTAGGCGTACCGCAGCAGGCCCTCGTTCCGTTCATAGTAGCTGACGTGCGGGCGATCCAGAACATCCAGGACCAGGGAGGAATACAGCCCGGTGTACCCATTTTGGTCTACCACTTCTAGGTGCCAGCCGGCGGCGTCCTGGTAGGCGTACTTCAGGCCCCCGTTCCAGTAGTCGTGGTAGGTGACGTGCGGGTAACCGCCTTTGTCGAGGCCCAGGGAGGTGGCCCAGCCCAGGCCTACGGTGCTGTCCACAGTCTCAATGTGCCAGCCAGCAGTGTCCTGGTAAGCGTATTTCACCCCGGCGTTGTTCTCGTAGCTGATATGCGGGTAGCCGGACTTGTCCAGGACCAGGGACGTGTGGCAGCCGTCGCCGGCGTCCACAACCTCGATATGCCAGCCGGCGGCATCCTCGTAGGCGTACCGCAGCTGGCGGTTGGGGCTGACGAAACCCACGTAGCTGATGTGCGCATAGTCCGCGCCGTCCAGGACCAGGGAGGAGTACGGCCCGGCAAAAGAACTGTCCAGGGTCTCGACGTGCCAGCCGGCGGCGTCCTGGTAGGCGAACTTGAGGTCGGTGTTGCTGTCGTTCTCGTAGGTGATGTGCGGGTAGCCGGCGCTGTCTAGAGCCAGGGAGGTAAACTTCCCTACCAATCCGTTACTGTCCACGGTCTCCACGTGCCAGCCGGTGGCATCCTCGTAGGCATACTTCAGGTCGTCGTTGTATCCGCTATAGTAGCTGATGTGCGGATAGCCCGCGCCATCCAGGGCCAGGGAGGTAAAGTCGCCGGCCCCTGGGGAGTCGTCCACCGTGGTGAGCTGCCAGGCACTGCCGTCGTGCCAGGTGTAATAGAGTGCGTCCCCGCCATAGGCAATGTGGGGATGCCCGCGCGGGTCCAGCACCAGACTCCGGCTGCCCATCTGCGTGAAGTTCCGCGGCGCGTCGAGCCGTTCGATGAGCCAGGAGACGTCCGTCCCGTTTGCCGGCGCAGGCGGTGTATCCCGGTCCGCATGATCCGGCGGTAGACCCGCCGGTGTGCCAGCAGGGGTAGCCACGACCGTTGCTCTGGCCACCGTCGCGGGGCCAGCCGGCAGCAGCAAGACCAGCAAGACCATGAGGTGTGCCAGCAGAAGCGGTCCTTTCGCGCACCGCATCAAGTCCTCCATTCGTGCGCTCTGTTTGCCCATCGCAACCTGTCCAGGTCAGAAGACAAGATCACGACTGTGCGGTAGGCCGGCTGGAACCGGCAGCTTTGCCCTGCCCCCCTTGGTCCCACCAGTTTCCGTTGGAGCCGCCAGCTCTGTTATACCACACCGGGGAGTACCGGTCAAGCCCCCGTCTGACCGCACCGCCATACTTCTCGGGGGCTTGGCATGCACCTTGCCGGGCACGTGTGCCCCCGGGTCTTCTTTCCCTGGATTCGTTCACCACGGAATAGCTGCTATCGCCCCTCCACCCTTTCCGATGTCTCCTCCTTCTCGGGTACTCTCTATACCGCAGCGCCGGCCCCCCTGTCAAGCCATAGCGGCTTGACAGGGCTCCCTTTTCCCCCGCCCCACCCGCCTGGCCGGCCTGCGGTGTGGCCACGGGCAAAGAACGACGAGGAGGCGGCGATGCCCACCTGCGCGCTCTGCGGGACGAGCGAACGCCTGGAGACCCACCACCTCGTGCCCCGCTGCGACGGCGGGGCCGATGGTGTGACCCAGGTGCTCTGCCACGACTGTCACGTGCGCTTACACGCTGAGGCCGGCCACTACGCCGCGTGGGGTCGGGCCGGGGCACAGGCTGTGCTGGCGCTGTATGGCGCCGCAGGGAGAGCCTTCCTCCAGGAGATCGGCGCGCGGGGTGGCCACGCGGTCCTGGCGCGCTATGGGCCGGAGTACCTGCGGGAGTTGGGCCGGCGCGGCGGGACGGCCACGGCCCGGAAAGACGGACACCTCTCGCGGATCGCGCCCCTGGGCGGACGGGCTGTGGCCGCGGGCCGCGGGAGCGCGTATATGCGCGACCTGGGGCGCAAGGGCGCCCAGGTGAGGTGGAAGACAGTCCCGCAATAGGAGGAACGAGATGATCAACGACACGGTAGACATGGCCGACGTCAAGGGCCTGGAGCACGTCAAGCGCGCCCTGGAGGTCGCCGCGGCCGGCGGGCACCACGTCCTGCTGGTTGGGCCGCATGGCGCAGGCAAGACGCTGCTGGCCCACGCTGCCCTTTCTATCCTGCCCCCACCGACCGCGGAGGAAGCGGCCGAGATCGCCGCCGTCTACCAGGCGGCCGGCCTGCCGGCGCCCACGAACGGGCCGGGCCCGCACCGCCCCTTCCGCGCGCCGCCGCCCACTATCACCCGCGGGGCCTTGCTCGGCGGCGGCGAGCCCCTGCGCCCCGGCGAGGCCAGCCTGGCCCACCGGGGCATCCTGCTCCTGGACGACCTGACCGCCTTCGGCCCGCGGCTCCTGGAGCTGCTGCGCGAGCCGCTGGAGGACCGGGCGGTGACCATCGTCCGCGCCGCGGGCACGGTGACCTTCCCGGCCAGCCTGATCCTGATCGGGGCGATGCCCCCTTGCCCGTGTGGCCACTATGGCGACCCCACCCAGGAGTGTACCTGCCCCGCGGCCCAGGTGGCCCGCCACCGCCAGCGCATCCCCGGCTGGCTGCTGGACCGCGCGGACCTGCACGTCGAGGTGCCGCGGGTGGAGTACGAGAAGCTCGCCGACCCGCGCCGGGGCGAGCCCTCGGCGGCGATCCGCGCCCGGGTGGGGGAGGCCCGCGAACGGCAGCGAGAGCGCTTCGAGGGCATGGCCATCCAACTCAACGGCGAGATGGGGCCGGCCGAGGTGCACCGCTTCTGCCAAGTGGACGAGGCCGGCCACGCCCTGCTGCGGGCGGCCATGCGCCAGCTCAACCTCTCGGCGCGGGGCTACCACCGCATCTTGCGCACGGCCCGGACGATCGCCGACCTGGCCGGCAGCGAGCGCATCCAGGTGGCCTATCTGGCGGAGGCCATCCAATACAGGCCCAGGACAGTGCCGGACTAGCCGGCCCGCACGGCTGCTTTTCCCGCCAGACGGCACGATCACCGTCCTCACCGGAGATGAGCATGAGCGCGCAATTGCGCCTGTGGAAGGAAGAAACGAATAGCCCGGACCGACTCGCCGACGCCTACCCCCTGCCGGCCTACGACACGCCGCGGGCCCGCCTCTGCGACCTGGGAGCGGCAGCGCTGTCGGAGGCCGAGGTGGTCTCGCTGGTACTGGGCGGCCGGCCCGAAAAGGCCCTGGCCGAGGCCCGGGCGCTCCTCGCGCGCTTCGGCGGCCTGCACGGGCTGCTCCGCGCCAACGTCAGCGAGCTGGCCCAGGAGCCCGGCGTCGGGCCGGCGCGGGCGACCCAGGTCAAGGCGGCGCTCGAGCTGGGGCGGCGGCTGCTGGTGACGCCAGCGCAGGAACGCCTACAGGTCCGGTCTCCCGAGGATATAGCCGCAATCCTGATGGCTGAGATGGGCTCGCTGGACCAGGAGCAGCTGCGCGTGCTGCTGCTGGACACGCGCCACCAGGTGATCCGGCAGGTCGTCGTCTACACGGGAAACGTCAACACCTCGCTCGTGCGCGTGGCCGAGGTGTTCAAGGAGGCTGTGCGGGAGAATGCGCCGGCGATCCTGATAGTACATAATCATCCATCGCAGGACCCGTCGCCGAGCCCGGAGGATCTGGCCGTGACGAAGGAAATCGTCGCGGCCGGCCGGCTGTTGAGCATCGAGTGCCTCGATCACCTTGTGATTTCGGCAGGTCGTTACGTCTCGATGCGGGAAAGAGGGTTGGGCTTCAACCAGCAGTGAAAATCCGCGTTCCGAACTTACGCTGGACGCGACAGCACTACCGAGGAGGAATCATGGACTCGAATCTTTCAGAACCTGGTGGTTTGAGCATCCTGCCAGTCCGCACCGGCCCGGTCGGCGCGGCGGCCGTCGATCCCCACGACTCGGCCATCCTCTACCTCGGCGGGAGCGAGGGGCTCTTTCGCAGCGCCGACGGCGGAAAGACGTGGGCCCTGCTCAGCCGGGAGCTGCGCTACCCGCACGTCCTGCAGGTCGATCCCTTCGACGGCCGGCGGCTGTACGCCGCGCGGCGCGACCTGGCCTCGTTCCTGCCGCGCGCCGGCGTTTACCGCTCAGCGGACGGCGGGGCCACCTGGGACAAGCTCGCGGCCGGCCTGGGCGACGAGCGCGTCTTTGCCCTGGCCCTCGACCCGCTGCAGCGCGGCACGCTCTACGTCGGCAGTTGGGCCGGCCGGGTCTACAGGTCCCTCGACGGCGGTGACACCTGGGCCCCGACCGCCTCAGGGGCGGTGCGCGCGGCCCCGGGGGACGCGGCCGGGACCATCGGGCAACTCCTGGTCAGCCCGGTAGACGGGGCGGTGTACGCGGTGGAATCCTACGCCGGCACCTTCCGCTCCGAGGATGGCGGGGCCAACTGGAGCCGGATCAGCAGGGAGGGCGGCTGGCTGGCGGTGGACCCACAGCACGGCAGCCTGTACCTGGCCGCCCGGCGGGTGCTGTGCTCGGATAACCGTGGGGAGACATGGATCGACATCAGCGGCAACCTGGCCTGCGACCCGCAGACCCGGGCCTATGGCGCGTACTGGATCGGGGTCAACCCCGAGCCGCTGGCGCTCTACACGCGCTACCACCGCTCGACGGATGGCGGAGTCTCCTGGGACCTGCTGGAGACTCCGGTCAGCTTTGTGCCGCGGCTGCTGGTGCCAGAGCAGCGGGCAATTTACGGCTCCATCAGCGGCCAGGCGGGGCGATATCAGGACGGCGGGGGCCGCGGGTTGACCGGCGAATAGCCGCCGCGCCCGACCGCGGCGGATGACCGCTGACGCCCGGGTACGCACGAAAGCCCCAGCAAAAGCAAAGGAGAGCAAGCGATGAACAAGACCATCGTGGCCAAGGTGTGGTCCTCTGACGAGGATTGCTGTGGCGTGGCCTGGGGTATCCTGGAAATCGACCCCGAGGAAGCCCGGCTCCTGCTGCGCCGGATGGATGTGGCAGAGTCCGTGCAGACCGGCGATAGTTCACTCTACAGTCTGACCTTCTGGGACGGCCGGCCCACGTTCGTGCACTACGCTGGCCTGCCGGAGGAATTGGCCGCGCAGGTGGAGCAGGAGGAACTGGTGGTCCGCGAAGGTCCCCTGGAAGTGCCTGGGGAAAGCATCGAACGGGTTGAATGTGGGCAGATGGTCGCCACCCCCGAGGACTGCTACTGGAAAGCCTACATCAAGCACACGAGTGTCCGCTTGGAGACGGCGACCTTCCCACGCGCCATGCTGGAAGAGATCGCCCAACCTGCGGCCGGCCACCAACCGGAGGTGCAGTAGCGGTACCAGGATGGAGGAGTGCACCGGTATCACCACTCGCACGATGGCGGCCCAGTTGGGAAAGCCTGGGATCGCCGGAAGATTTCGCCGCCATTGCTCGTGCCGGGGAGAGCGCCGGTGATCTATGGCTCAATCAACGGGCAGGTGGGGTAATACGTGGTACCACTGGCACTAGGGATCGACTGCACCGGGCTCTGGTTCGGCGGCGGGGGATAGCAGGTCCGCGAAAGTGCTCTGCCGAGCGATGGCTGCATCAAGGAAACAGTTCGCCTGAGGTTCCTGAAGCTGGCCCAATATCTCTCTGATCGCACCAATACTACGCCCTTCCAAAAACCGCAGCGCCGACGCAACAAGGTACGCCTGGTCCAATTCAAAGGTTAACCATTCTCTATTCAATGTTTCGGCAGCGTAGCCAGTGGTATTGGAACCGCCGAAGATATCCAGAACAACATCGCCTTCATCGGTCAGCATCTTGATAAAGAACGCTGGCAGCTCAGGAGGAAACCGCGCGGGGTGACGTTCTAGCCCGAGCTCTTTACAAAGCCGCAGATAGGTCGAATTGCTATCGGTATTCGGAATGGACAACAGGTTGGAGGGAATCGCCCCGCCGTTGTTCCGGCCGAATCTGGCACTGATGTCATGGCCCGATGGGCGTTTTTTCGGCGTATAGAAGCCCTCGGGATCCTCGATTAGTTTCTTCATCCGCACGGAATACGGTACCAATACCTGTCGGACGTCAGCTTTTGGGAAAACGGTCTTGCTAAACCACCATACCGTATTCACCGAATCCTTTGCACGGATTTTTCGCTTGTTTACCCACTCAATTGGCGAAGGCAGCTTTGCCGGGTTGAACCAGTAAAAGTCTTCGGCCAGGTGAAATCCAATCTCGTCGCAAAAGGCCAACAACACGCGAAAGTTGTAGAGCGAACGGGACGGCATGCCGGATCGGTAAGCTCCCCCCAGGTCAAGAACGAAACTACCGCTCTCCTTCAGGACCCGAAATACCCCTTGGCCAAAAGGCTTGATCCAACCCACATACTCCGTCTCCTCAACGTTGCCGTAAGTTTTTTGACGCCTTAGGGCAAATGGAGGGGACGTCATAACCAGGTCAATGCTACCCTCGGGCAATTCCGCCAGAAGTTCAAGTGAATCCCCTACGTAAGCTTGACCTTTCCTCGTGTAGTAAAGAGGCTTGCGCTGCATTTCAGTATTCCTTCAAGTCGTTAACCCAGCTCGCCACAATCTGCCACAGGACACTTGCGGCGAAGTAAACTTCAGGGTCTGCCCGGCAGATGGTTTCCAGGTCGGCCTGAGCGAATTGGCCTTTTCCATAGCCCACGATGTAGCTGATCCACCTTCTGAGGTTGTCATCGGCGCCGCTCACCATATCGGCCGGATTGAACTGGCCAGTCCTGGCAAGGGTCCATGAAATGCCATCTCGCTGGGCAGGGTCGCTCGTCTTCAAGAGGTCAACCAAATAGGAAACCTGCGGTTCAGCGATGCGCAGAAGAGCCCGCGCCGCTTCCACCCTGATTTCCAGGGCGCTTGAGTTGAAGGTGTCAACAAGAGCCCTGGCCGAGTTCCGGGAAGCGAATTGTCCCAGTGCCCAGGCTGCGCCAGCCCGTAGTTCCTCGTCCCGGCCACTGTCCTGTAGAACCTCAATCAACAGCTGTTCACTTCGCTCTTTGGGAATCTCGGACGTGACAATCACCGTCTCAAGCTGTGTTTCGAGGGGCACGGCGATCACCGGACTGCGGAGCTTTTTCTCCATGAAATCCCAGCCGCACGGGTCGTCGTATGCTGCTAGGGCTGCCGCCGCCTCAAGCTGGACATAGATGTCCTCCGCGGGATCGTTCATTCGCGTCTCGAGCGCCGGCCTGGCGGTGACATAGCCACGATACCGCAGCGCTTTGGCCGCGGCGTACCGCTCGCTCAGATTAACGCTGGTGAGCCGCTCAATAAAGTAGGCTTCCTCCACGGGCGGGGGACAGGTGAGGGTTGTGTATACGGGCACTATTGCTGCCACTATCTGATTGGCTTCAACAATCTCGCCCACCTTGACCTGGGGAACGAGGCAGATCCTTCCCTTGCTTCGGCTCAACTGGATAATTTGCTGCCGGGTGCCCGAGACCGGAATCAAAGTAATCTTCCCGGGTTCCACTTTTGAGACTTCCGCTCTCTGCTTGGCAGCAGCACATGCCCAGATCACCCGGATTTCCGAGCCCTCCTCAACCCCTTTCGGCTGAGTTATGGAGACTTGCTCGGCGGCGAATGCTCTCCGCATGTCACAAACGCTGATGAAGTGAACCGGAGACATCTGTTGCGGGTCAACCGGGGAGTCGTCGCTTTGCTGAAAGGCAACGACTGCAACAAAGTCGTCGTCGCGCATACCTGCATCCCATACCCGCCGGGAGTCTTTCAGGGAATGGGACATGGAGATTTCGAGTTTCGTCTTGCCGCGGGATTCCACTCGTAGTCCAGTGTCCAAGCACAGGATATCAGGAACCCGGACCCGCTTGATCTTGATCTTTTTCCAGATTTTGAAACCGGTGGAGCCACGTTCAAGCTCTATGGGGTTGAACCCCATCGCTCTCAGCCGGCCAATGGTCAGATTCGTACCGGCGGCACCAACGGCAAGCTTTCGTAGAAAACTGTCATCCCGCTTCAAGTAATAAGCCACTGCGCACCACCTTGAACTCAATACCCCGCTCTTGACTCGATGCCTTTCTGCTGCGTAGTTCAGCGCCCAGCCATGCGTACAGCTATGCGGGCAGCGGTCGAGCAACTGGGGTGAAAATCGCCATTGCGGATCTTCTGTGGCTCTGCCAGACCAACGGAAGATACTACCGCCTGCAAGGCCGATTGACCAATTTGGCGCCAGGGGGCCTGCGCGCTACACCTTTACGTCAGGCACCTACCCACTGAGACCACCATACCCTCGCCCCTACGAGAGCCACGCGGCCTTTGCTTCTCTTGGATCGAATTCTAGCACAGTCCCCCGACTAGGTCAACCTGCAATACGGCCACAAACTCTCCCGTTATCAATCAGGTCAGTATCCTCACGATTTCCGCCAACAACATATCGAGTTCGCTGGCGAAGTTCACCTGGGCTCTGGTGGGGCGTGTTTCCTTTTTCCGAATTGGCATGTGTAGATGAGCGTCAGCAATCTTTCTCAGCCCGCCCTCTAGGTGTAACATGCAGCCTTTGAATGATTTTCCTCCGCCAGCGTAGTTGTTGGCTACTGCTGCGAAGGTTTGGGAGTGGAAAACTGGGGGGACATGATCGAGAATTGCCCGTGCTAACATGGCGACCGCATAGTAGCACTCGTTAGCGTGGCATACATTCAACTCCTCGCAAAGCCTGACGAGTTTGGCGAAATCGAAATCTGGAGAAGCAATTGCGCGCAATTCCTGCAGCCTGCCGAAATCTATGTAAGGCGCGGACGCTTGGGGGGACAGGATAAGGTCCGGTTCCTCAATCTCTTTCAAATCCAGCGCGCCTATTATCAGACCGAAGAATTGTTGCAGGCAATCCCTGGTGCCAAATGTGGCGACAATTAGTATGCAGCCGGACCTGGCACTGATGTTGAAATAGGACTTGCCCCCTTGTGAACCTCTGAACCAAACTTCCAGCAGCGTACTATGGGTTTGGAGATCACAAATGGGGTTTAGCTCCTCATAGCTGGTAGGATTCTCGGTAATACCCAACCCGTCAGGCTGTATCTGCTCAAGCGAAAAGCGAACTGTGCTCGAGTCCGACGAAAGTTGGGCGACGGTCGAACGTAACGCTTGTGCCAACTCGCCTGGTTGAAAAGTCCTCAAGGAAAAACAGCGATGCCCGGAAACGGTCTTCAAATCAGCACCTCACGTTAGGACTAGCTGCTGATTCCCGATACACAGGAATCCAGTATCATGTCTAATGGCCAAGCAGCAGCCTGGCGGCGCGGTACTGCATTTGCCAGGTTGCTCACTCATTATGGGCAATGCAAGGGGCTTCCGCCGGTTATGCGGCCGCGCCGTAGAGTGATTGTAGCACGTGCGGGCGGCCGAGTCAACGATTTGCGAGGTCAAGAGGTCAATCTGGCTGCCGGCACAGGGGCGATTCGTACCCCTGGCACTCGCGCTGTTCCCCTTCCCAGGCCCCTTTCCGTCCCGTGGTTTCTGTCTACCGCCGGCCGGCGCCGCCGTCAAGGGGCGAGCCCTTGACTGCTTCGCCGGCCGGCGGTGAGACAGAGCCGATTTCCAAACCAGCACCATCGAGTGGCACAGTGCTCGAGAACACCCGATCAACAGGAGGGACCGGCGATGGGAAAGGCCCGGACAGACTCGTTCACGGTGGAGATCCCCCTGCGGGTATCACCGTCCCAGGAAAAGCGCCTTCTGGCCCGACTGGAGGCCGCCCGCCACGTCTATAATGCCTGCCTGGGCGAGAGCCTCCGGCGGCTTGCACTCGTGCGACAATCGCGAGCCTATCAGTCTGCGCAGCGGATGCCCCGTGGAGAAAGACGCACGCAGGCTTTCAGGGCAGTTGACGCTGCCCTGGGGTTTCGGGAGTATGCCTTGCACGCCTACGCCACCCAGTTCAACCACTCGTGGCTGGGCAAACACCTGGGCATCGGCGTCATCCAGAAACTGGCAACCTTGGCTTTCCGGGCGGTGCGCCAGTATGCCTTCGGCAAGCGCGGCCGGCCGCACTTCCGCAGGCGCAACGAAATGGGAGTGATCGAGGGCAAGTCAAACCACGACGGGATCATCTGGCGAGATGATCGCGTGAAATGGCTAGGCCTGACCCTGGAGGCCATTGTGGATCCAGACGATGCCGTCGTCGCGCACGGACTCGCCTGTCGGGTAAAGCTCGTACGTCTGGTGCGGCGAAAGATGGGCGGGCGCAACCGCTTCTATGCTCACCTGGTTTGCGAGGGCCGCCCTTACCAGAAGGCGCAAAACGGCGTGGGTCATGGTGTGGTGGGGCTGGACATCGGTCCCTCGACGATTGCCGTAGTCGGCCCCAATGACGCCTTGCTGGAGCGATTCTGCCCAGAGCTGGAGCCGCAGTGGGGGAAAATCCGCCGGCTGGAACGCAAGAGCGACCGGCAGCGCCGGGCCAACAACCCACGGAACTATAGCCCAAACGGCACGGCCAAGGTCGGCGCGCGATGCTGGCGCAAGTCGGGCCGCCAGCGCCGGACGGAGGGCAAGCTGGCCGAATTGCAGCGCCGACAGGCCGCCCATCGCAAGAGCCAGCATGGGCAATTGGCCAACCGGGTCCTGCGGATGGGCAACATTGTCCAGACGGAGAAGATGTCCTATCGGTCCCTGCAACGCCGTTTCGGCCGGTCGGTTGGGATGCGAGCGCCAGGGGCGTTCGTCGCACGCCTGAAGCGTAAAGCCGCAGGCGTCGGTGCGGTAGTGGTGGAGTTTCCACCGCACGTTACGCGACTCAGCCAGATCTGCCATCACTGCGGGGCGGTCAAGAGAAAGGCCCTCTCGCAGCGCTGGCACATCTGTATGTGTGGAGTAGTGGCCCAGCGCGATCTCTATGCTGCTTTCCTGGCCACGTGTGTGGAAAGTGGACATCTCAACGCGGGCCGCGCGCAGTTGGCGTGGCCGGGTGTGGACTTGCTCCTCCAGGCGGCGTTGAGCAGGTGTGAACAACTGGCGAGTGGGCGGCCCGCACCGTCCAGCTTCGGTCTGCAAGCACGCCGGAGACAGAGCCAGTCGCCTGTGGAAGCCGGAGTGAACGCGGCTGAGACCCAGGATGCTGTACCTGGCTATTCTTCACGGTCAAGGGAGAGCCTGGGAGAGGCTGCCGAATCGCCGGAAGCCTCGGGGGAACGCCCTCGAGGTAGAGTCGGCGCGAGCCAGGACGTGAGCACGGCCGGGCAACGATCTGGCGGGGATGGTACACATCGGGCGGGCGATGCGATGGAGAATCGGTAGCAGTAGGAAAGGACAAACGAGGAGGCCATCATGAGTACAGGATTCTACGATCAGATCGACGCCTTTGGCCCCGGCGACGAGGAGGAACTCATCCCCCTCATCCAGTGGAGCCACGAGCAGGGGGGCTTCGAGCTCCCTCTCAAGAACCTCCCGCCCAGCCTGGACCTGCCCGCGCCCTTTCACCGGGCCGAGGTGGTCCACAGCGGCGGCGCCGAGGAGGTCTGGCTGGCCCAGGAGCTCGACCTGGCCATCGTCGGCCTGCGGGAACGCCTGGAACAGCGCAGCAACGGGACCACCGTGGTCGTCCCCGCCGGCGCCGGGAAGGTCGGCGAGAACAAGGTCTACAGCCGCAAGCAGGTCCTCGCCGTCTGCCGGCAGCTTTATGACGCCGGCTACCCCGACCTGATCCTCCTGACGGTCAAGAGCACCACCAGCGCCGACCTGGGGGCGGCCCTGCGGGCGGCGCAGCAGTTCCGCCAGGCGGCCGGCTGGGCGGCCAGCGAGAAGACCGGGCGGCGGACCTCGCTCCCCCGGTGGGCCTTCTACCTGCCGCTGCGGGCGGGCAGGACCGAGCGCACCACGCAGGGCGGCAAGATCACTGCGCTCACCCACGGCCTCCCGGAGAAGCCGGCCGAGGAGGACTTCTCCGCGCTCCTGGTCCCCCCGGCGGTGCGCGAGCTGCTCCAGGCCAACCTGGAGCGCGCCAGGCAGTGGGAGCAGGATGCCCGCTTCTACGGCGGCGGGCAGACCGGGGGCGACGGTGGGGGCATGGCGCGGGTTGCCTTGGAAACCGAGGAAGAGCCCGCGGCCCTCGTCGTCGAGGACGCTGCCCCCGCCGAGATGTCCCCCGCTCCCCCGGCCCGCTCCGGGAGGCACAAGGGGAACGGCGATGGAGCGCCGCCGGACTACCTGCGCATGACGGTGCCGTTCGGTACCAGGGCGCACCCGGAGTACCGCGGACAGCCCCTGGGCGACCTCCTGTCCACCCCCGAGGGGCGCCAGTTCGTGGACTACCTGGCCGCACGGTACCAGCCGAAGGATGCGACCCAGCGCGAGTTGGTCCACGGCGCGCGGGCGCTGGCGGCGGCCGGGCTGACCCGGTAGAGAAGAGGAGCAGCATAATCGAGTATCCGATCTGAAGGAGGAGCCATGACCGCCAAGATCAGCGCTCGCAACAACGTCGGTATTACCACCGAGGGGACCACACTCATTATCCGCATCGAGCTCGACCCGGCCAAGGTCGAGCTGGTCCCTTCGTCCTCCGGCAAGACGCGCATCGTGGCCACCACTGGCGGCGCCACGAAGCTGGAGGACGGAACAGCCGTCAACCTGACCGTTTATCGCAAGTAGATCAATCCCACAACCGGGGCCGGCCGGGAGCAGCAATCTCCACCCTGCCGGCCGGCCCCAACTCTGGAGAAGAGCGATGTCCGACCTGGCCTGGAAACCCTTGCTGAATCCACAGCACACCGCCGAGCGGTTCCTGGCGGAGAGCGACGAGATGCCGCGGCGGCTGCGCGTGGTACTGCGGGAGGAGACCGGGAAAGACCGGGAGCGGACGGCGGAGGAGCCGGAGGAGGACGAGGATGCCCGAATGTAAGTGCTGCTGGTGGTACAAGCCTACGATCTGGCAGGGGGAGGAGTACGCCTGCCAATTCTTCATCCCGGAACCGGAGTCGTGCGCGATCTACAGCCCGCTCCCGCCGGTAGGCCTGTGCAGAGGCTGCGAGCACTCCCGCTGGGACTACCCCGATAAGCCCTTCTGTCGGAAGAACAAGCCGGCCACCGAGGACGGCCACTGTCCGGGCTTCGAAGCTCGCCGCCCGGCCGCGGCGCTGCCGTGCCCGACCTGCGGCGCGCCCCTCGGCGTGGTCGATGGGGCGGCGGTGTGCTCCCAGGGACACCGCTGGAGGCTGCGCCGGAGCCGGAGCATCTGCCCGCGCTGCGGCCGGCCCTACGCCACCTTCGGGATCGACGATCCGCAGTGGGGTGGCCTGTACCGGGAAGTCTACTCGCTGTGCCCAAACTGCGGGTGGAGCCGGAAAGAGCGCCGCTACACCGGGCCGGCGACGGGGCGGGGGTATCGCGGTCAAGGCTGGTCCCCGGCGACGGGAAGACTGCTCACGCGCTGAGGAGGAAGAAGAATGGGCTACGAGAGTTACGTCGAAGGCCGGGCCACCGGGGCAGATCTTGTGACAGAGCTTTGCCAAGCTGGCTTTGCTGTCGAGGACGGCCAAGTCGTGGATCCGCAGGGCTACCTGACCGGGATGGCCGTGGTCGATGGCAACACCCTCCGGGGGACCCAGGAATGGTGCGCCGCCTACGGGTTCGAGGCCCTGGCCGCAGCCCTGCGCCGCGTCGCTGGCCTGGCCGCGGTGGACATCGGCTGCCAGGGGCAGGACCAGGACGATCGCGGCCACTTGGCTCACCACGACGGGCGCTGGTATGAGCTCCTCCTTGTCGAAGCGTGCGTGCGCGAGGACTGCGGCGAGGCGGCCCGGGCGGCGGTGCGGACGGCGCTGGTACCCTTCGCGCTGCCGGAGTAGACGGGGGCGCACGGGGAGGTCCGGCGGTGTTCGGCGCGCCCGGCTGGCCCCGCACGCGGATTACTGTGTAACGGGGGACCTCCCCGCGGCCCCCTCCAGGAGGAGACGATGCAGACCTGCACCCAGATGCAGAAGGTAATCACCCACCTGGCCACGCGTTTCGGGCTGGACCTCAATCTAGACGAGGCCCACCTGAAGCTCGAGAACAGCGTCTACGCGCCCCTGGTCATCGAGAAGGTGGGCCGGAGCCTCCTGAGCGTGGCCCACTACTTCGAGCAAAACGGCGACCTGGTGGCCGACCCGGAGGTCGTTTTCTTCACCGGTTGCCCCAATTGGGTGCCGGTGGAGATCACCCAGCCCCCGCCGGCGGGCTACCGGGTGTGCGCGGAGGTGGCCGGCGATGCCATCGCCCGCGTCGATCCCCGCCGCCAGGCCGACGTCGCCCGGTTCGTCGAGGACGTCTGGGCGCGCAAACTGGAAGCGCAGGGCTGGCTGGAGCGAGCGCGGAGGGCGGAGGACACGCCGGTTGAGCCGGAGGGCGGGAAGTACCCTGTCCTGGAGCACATGGGCGCGACGGCCTTCATCGCTCAAGCCGTCTTCGCCGGGAGCCTACTCTACCACGCCGTGCTGATCGGCCACCAGGTGGCCCTGAAGGCGCTCCGCGCGGCGCTGGCGATGCGGCAATACCTGGCCTTGCCCGACACTGGGCAAAACGGGTCTGCCCACCACAGCGTAACTCGCATCGAGGAGGTCCTCTACCACAGCCGGGTCGTCGGCGACCAAGAACGCGGTCTCTACATCATGGCGGTGTGGGCCGACAACCGCCATCTTTTGGAAAAGGGCCGCTGCTTCTATCTGGTAGACCCCACGGCCACGCCGGCGCCGATCCTCGAGTACGACTATGGGAGCGAGCGGCCGGCGCTGCCCTTACCCTCGCCGGAGGTGCTGGCACGCTTCTATGCTTGGCTGAACGAGGCGCTGCTGACGCCACTACAGGAAGGGTGGGCCGGCCGGCTGTGGGAGGAGGGCAGCAGGATGCCGGCGTGGTCGCCACTCGTGAACCCGGCCATGAGTTTTGGCTGCGCTGCCTGGATTGTGCGGGTCGATGAGTCAGATTGGGAAGAGATCGTGAAGCAAGTTCTCCGAAAATAGGTCCGTGTCGCCCTACTGCTTGGATGCCACGGAATCCTCACAAACGCCGCTGCGGGAGGAGTCAACGACCGCCTGCGGAACAAGGCGGCTTGCGGGGACAGCCCGCAGGCCCGGTTGACCAGCCTCAGCCAGGGGTCCCGAGTATAGCTGAAGGACCCATCGGGCTACGTTGTCAGGGAGAGCTAAAAGTCTCACTCCGGGGTGCGCGGGCCAGCCCCGGATACTGGAACCGGCAGGTTAAACAGGCCTACGGGTCTAGGCCAGTGCCTGCAGGATTAGCCGCCTGACAACATCGGCGAGGCCCACTTGACCGGCGCAAGCCGAGAAAGCACGTAAGGTGTGCGATGCAAAGAGTATTCGTGCTGGATGGAAATCGAAGGCCGCTTGATCCGTGCCACCCGGCACGGGCACGAGAGCTATTGAAGAAGGGGCGGGCAGCCATTTTTCGCCACTACCCCTTCACCATCGTCCTGAAAGACCGCGTGGTCGAGGACTCCGTCGTCCACCCTCACCGACTCAAGATCGATCCAGGCAGCCGCGTGACTGGGTTGGCCCTCGTGCAGGAGAAAACCAGTCAGGTCGTCTGGGCCGCCGAAATTCACCACCGGGGTGAGCAGATCAGACAGGCGCTCTTGAAGCGGAGGGTGCTGCGGAAGAACCGCCGGGCGCGCAAGTGCCGCTATCGCCCCCCGCGCTTCCAAAATCGCTGCCGGTCGAGAGGGCTGCTTGCCCCCTCCCTCCGCAGCCGGGTAGAGAACACCCTGACCTGGGTAAGCCGGCTGCGTCGTTGTGTGCCAGTCGCGGCAGTGTCGGTCGAACTGGCCAAGTTTGACACGCAAGCCCTCCAGAACCCGGAAATCCAGGGGATTGAGTACCAGCAGGGGGAGCTCTTCGGCTATGAAGTCCGTGGATACTTGCTCGAAAAGTGGAGCCGGCGGTGCGCCTACTGCGGGGCGGAAGGAGTCCCCCTGCAAGTCGAGCACATTGTCCCCAAGTCTAGGGGGGGAACGAACCGGGTGAGCAACCTGACCCTGGCCTGTCGGAAGTGCAACGAGAGAAAGGGCAGCTTGACCGCCGCCGAGTTTGGCTACCCAGAGGTACAGAAGCAAGCCCAGACCTCCTTGCGAGACGCCGCAGCCGTCAACTCTATCCGCTGGACTCTGTACCGGGCGCTCATAGCTACTGGTCTCCCAGTCGAGGCGGGGACAGGCGGGCGGACGAAGTACAACCGCACCCGGTTGGGCCTCCCCAAGGCGCATTGGACAGATGCGGCCTGCGTTGGGGCGAGCGGGGTGAGCGTGTACGTGCCGCCGACACTCCAGCCTCTCGTTGTGCGAGCAATGGGGCATGGCCGGCGACAGCGCTGTGGAACCGACCGCTACGGCTTTCCCACCCGCCACGCGCCCAAGGCGAAGAAATACCAGGGTTTTCAGACTGGGGATATCGTGCGAGCGACCATCCCGAGGGGCAAGTACGCGGGTACGCACGTTGGACGAGTGTCTATCCGTTTCCGACCATGCTTCCGCTTAAGCGGCATTGACGTGCACCCTCGACACCTCACAATCATCCAACAGGCAGATGGTTATGCGTACAAGGCCGGAACTGCACAGGCGGACTCCCCAGCCGCCAAAGACCCTTCCGGAAGAGATCTTCAGGCAAGGCCGGCAGGAGGTATCAAATGGGCGATTTGAGGAACTGCGTTCTGGGAAAACGCCTGCCCCTGCCGGCCTGGTACGACACGAACGCCGTTGAGGACTTTTGCTACGCCTTGCTGGAGGCGCTGATCGCGGAGCTGGCGCTGCCGGCGGGGGTGATGGTGACGCCGCTGGTAGCGCTGTACGACAATGGGGAGGCGCTGGTGAAGTTGGTGGCGACGGTCGAGGGGGACGGGGAGAGGCCGGTAACGCAAGTCAGCAGGTGGGTGAACTTCAAGGAGCAGAGGGTAGGGGAGATCGTCGGGGAGGTGGAGGAAATACGGCAAGAGGCACAGAGGAGTGTAGGGAGGAGTAGGCGCCACAGTTATCGATGTGCGCCTGCCTTACCGTAGAAGCTCGACAATCACGTCTGCGGGAACGTTGGCCAGCTCCCGCGGCTCCAGCTTGTGCAACCCTCCGCCATAGACGCGGCCTTCCCTGAGCATCAGTTCCGCTGAAATCTGATTGAGCGCCTGCCAGACCTCGCGGAGCAGGCCGGGCCGGGTCTGCAGGTATTGGGCCAGAGCGGGCTTGGGATACATCAGCAGATACACGTTCGTGGCCGTAGCTTGAGAGTGGTTCAGGATGAAGCGGAATGGGCTCTCGCGTTTCCCATTTCCGCGTCCCATGTACGTGCACAAGAACGCCGAGGCCGGCCGCTGCTCCTGGGCATACCAGGGGGAGCGGTGCCGGCACAGGTAGCGACGATCGACGCCACGTAGCCGGCCTATCTGCAGGTAGGTCCACAGCGCCGGGTACCTGGCCCTGACTTCCTCTTCGGGCAGGGAACAGTCTAGCAAGAACAACTGCGGTTCCAGGACGGGGTTGCCGCCCGGATCGGCGTCGATCTCGCTCACGCGCAGGTAGCGCGGGCTCGGCAGGACCGGGCGGAAAAACTCCAGCGGTAGACCGTAGCCTTCGATCTCCCTGCGGTTAAGGACGAAGAACCTGTTGTCCCCAGTCGCCAAACCGCGTCTAATCGTGAAGAAGTCACCCAGTATTGCCCCGGCCGCTGGCGCTGGCCCCTCCGCAAGAGGGTACCGGGTCCACTTGGGCGTGTCCCGCAACACGGTTGCCGACACTAGTTTCGCTGTCTTCGGTGCTAACAGCGTTCCGCCATATGTGAACTCGACTACGTGATCGGCTGCGGGTTTAGCCTTGCGGAACGCCACCACAGCCGAAGATACCAGGGCGTCGTCGAACTGCACTTCCGCGGGGTCGAAACGGTGGATGCGCAGCAACGTTACTTCGTCCAGCAAGTATTTCTTCACCGCCTGCCCGTAGTTCACGTCCATGAACTCACTGGGGATGAGCCAGCAGGCGACACCGTCCGCGGCCAGCCAGGTGTGGGCCAGGCACAAGAAGTAGCAATATAGACCAGCGAGGCCGCCAACGCGAACTCCGCAGGCCCGGCCCGCCAAGTCTTGGAGACGCTGTTTCTCGCCATTGGGGAGGTGGTGGTGCCTGACGTAGGGGGGATTGCAGACGATCAGATCGAAACGGCCATCTTCACTCCGGGGCGGTTCGGCGCGAGTAAAGTCGTCGAGGGTTAGCTTCAGTGACGAAGCGCCCCACAGTGCAAGCACCGGCCTGGCGTAGTAGGCGTCTATTTCAAACCCCGCAGCGGCGGCAACTGCTTCGCCCGGGAATACCTGGAGCAGGGCAGAGTAGAATGCCCCAGTGCCAAACGCTGGATCCAGGAAGCGCACCGGACCTGCCGCCGGCAGAAGGGTTTTCGCGTAGGCCAGGATGTCCATCGCCAGGCCGGTGGGCGTGGCGAACTGGCCCAGGCGATTTCTCTCGGCCCGGGTCTTGCCGGCATCCAGCCTGCCCTGAAGCACCAGCCTTTGTTCCTCGTACACGCGTTCCTGAGCCATTTCTTACAACCCAAACTCGGCGAGGTCGTCGATGCGATGTTCCCACACCCAGTCAATGCCCTCGGCGGCTTCGTAGCCCAGATAGCCGCTGTCGAAGTAGCCGCACAGGAACAGCACGTAGGTGACTCTGTCCCCGTAAGTCCGGCGGAGTTGGCTCACCTTGGTAGCCTCCTCCTTGCGGCGCTTGTTCACGTTCGTATAGTCCCCGGCCGACTTGGCCTCGATCAGCAGAGGGAAGTCACCCTCCTGGGCGGTACGCGGCATGATCACGGCGTCAACGGGAACTTTGACAACCTTGTCGCTGTCGGCTTCCTGCCTGACCGGCACGTTGAGACGGAAGGCAAAGGTGCCGGCCGGCATCTCGTCAAACGTCACCCCCTCCCCTGAAGGGAGGTGACGATACCCCCGTTCTTCTAACCAGGCCCGGATGCACCGCAGTTGGCGATCCTCCTGCGCGTTGCGGATGATCGGGTTGGCCGTGGCCCCACAGAGCCGGTCTGCCACCACGGTCGCGGCACGGCGTAGCTCGGTTTCGATCGGCGTGCTCGCGTCCGCCAGCCACGTGAAGATGTCCTGGTCTACCAGTTTCGCGATCACGGCTATGATCTTCCGCAGTTCCACGTCGAGCGCGCTGGCGGACATGCCGACCGGGACCTTGCCATCGCTCTCCATCCGGTCAACCAACCCCTTGGGCACACCGGCGAGTCCGATCAAGCGATCTCGGGCGAGCGGCGGGCAGGTGGACATCCGCAGCGTGGATAGCACGCCGGGATCCGCCCTGAGAATCTCCGGCCGCATATCGCGCAGATTGTCCGTTGCCAAGAGGGTCTCCTCGACCCGCATGGCAGTATGGACCCGTGCAGTGCGAAAGGCGTCGGGAGCAAAGGCCATGAACCACTCGTTGTACATATCTACCGACGCCAGGATGTCTTTTTTCCACCGATCCGGCTTGTCGCGGTTTACAGCCATCCATTCCTCCCGATAAGGTGTTCCTCGTATCGAACCCCCACGCGGGGCGAGACTGTCAACTGCCTGTGTTGTCATTGTAGCAAGTTGCGCCGCTGCTGTCAATTCCCGAGCGGCTCAGACCGCGATGGCCATCTGCCGAACGCGGCTGGGTCTGCCACACACCACTGGAGGCGGTGGTCACGGAGATCAGACTGCCGACCGGGTGAGCGTTAGGCTGCCGGTAGACGTCGCCCTCTGCCTGGAGTGCACGGGGTAAGGGCGCGAATAGAGCAAGAGCAGTGGGAGGATACTGTCAGCCGTAGGTACTGCGGGAGGGACATGTGAGCCGAGACCTGCGATCGACAGCTGCACTGGACGATAGCGGAATGTGGCTCGCTGGACAGGGTCGTCAGGTCGCTGGGCTGAGTTGCGGATTGAAGCGCCGCGAAATGGCAAACACGGGCCAGCCTATGTTTGGTCACTTGAGCCCAAACTTGCTGTGCCGTGACCTGAGGGCCTGCTCACCACCCTCTAGGTGCCAAAGGAAAAGACCCTGGGTATCTCGATCATCGAGGCCACCTGCGGCTTGGATTGAGGCATGCGAAGAAGTACCCTCGAGAACGATGCCGAGGTCGGCGTCACCGCCCACTGCGATGTTGGGATTATGCGTTGCGAGGATGAATTGCCGCTGGTCTTTCCCTCGACGAAGTGCCCTTACAACGTCTGTGTATATGAAAGGTGTATAAAGGGCATCTTCGGGTTGATCAAAGATGATCGGATTATTGCCTTCGACCATTGTGAGCAGTACAATGACGGTTGCTTTCTGGCCTGTCGAGAGCTTCTCAAGGGTGCGGTATTCCCCTTGGGCAACCTTGAATGAGATCTCAAGCAGATCCTCGACAGGGGTGGCCTCAAGCTGGTAGACATACTCAGGGTGGGCCTCGGCCCTATCAATGAGCGTCTGAGCCCACTTCTCTCCGATCACACACCTCTGACCTATGGCGTTGAAGTCGCGTGAGCGAAGGAGGGCAGCAAGCTCGGTGGGATGAATCGCCTGGGCTACCTGCTCCGGGATTGAGCGAGAGGCGTACGTGCCCTTCATTATCTGACCGAGGAGTTCCTCGTATTGGCTTCTGTTTCCATCCGGGAGAAGTGTAAGCGCGATGGTGTCGCCGATTTCCTTCATGAAATCCTTCGCTTTCTTCTCTCTAAGTGCGGAAATGCGTGCTTTACGGTCCCTTATCATCGCGAGATGTCGGGAGCGCTCCTGAAGTTGTGAATGGAGTGTCCGCTCGGCTGCGTCGACTCTCTTCAGACTCGCGTTCTGATCTTGGAGCTTTCTGCGCAGCGCGCCGAGCTGTGAGTTGATCTGGGCCATCCGGGCCGATTTTTTCTCAACTTGGTACTGCTCGTATTTTCTTCTATGGTCGCTGTACGCTGTCTCCCAATTGGCGTGGCTGGCGCGTACCTGCTTCTCAATGGCCGAGAGCCTTTGTAGAAGGAGCGTCCTTGCATCCTTTCGGGCTTGTTCGATTTCGGCAGCCGCTGACCGGCATTGATCGAGCAAACTGCAATTGGGGGTTTTTTCTGTGGGCATAGGGACACAGAGGAGAGGAAGTTCGATTGCCTGCGTGCCCTCCTCGATAGCCGACCTCGTTGGGCCGAAAGCACCTAGCAGATCACGGAGGTAGGCTTCCTCGGCGATCCAATACTGATGAGAGGTCACGACCTCACTCTTCTGGGCTTGCTCAAGAGACTGAAGCTCGGCTGTGAGGAGTCTGATCTGAACCTCCGAGTTAGCAATCTCCTTTTGAATGGTATCCCGGTCCCTTGTGATTGCTTCCAATCTGACCAGCCCGTCGATCTGTTGGATTAGGGCCCTATAGGCCAATGCAATGTCCGCCTGGTACTGGGCAATATCGATGTGGCTGTCGATAAGATCGAGCTGTGCGAGTGGATTGCGGGAGATACTGACAACCTCTCCTTGGCTGTAGGCGTGAATGGGAAAGAGCGAACGGATGTCTGCGATGGAGATCTCCTGTCCATCGGTGAGGCTGATCACCATGAAGGGATTCAGATCGTCGTCGAACTCCCTCGTAATCTCGAACTTCTCCCCAGATTGCAGGACGACACCCACGTGGACTCTTGAGCCTGTGCCCGCTAGGTCTCTCAGCTTTCCCATGGCATCCTGAGCTATATCCTCGACAGGCGATGCCTGGTCGAGTCCGAATCTCAAGAACTCGATGACCGTACTCTTCCCGCTTCCCGCACCACCGATGAGGCAATTGAGGCTCGGGTTAAAAAGAATGTCCTGGCCGGCGAGAAAGCCACGGTCTACCGACATACTTTCAATGTGTGGATAGCGTGGCTGGAGGTTCTCGTCAGGGAAACGAATCCTCAGCACAGGCTCGGCAAGGGCCTGTCTGAGCCCCTCCTGGCAGATGCGGTGCATCCTGAGGAACACGGGCTTCTGTCCGATCTCGGAGAGGGAGTGAGCATCTGAGCCTTGGATGCAGGCCATGGCCCTGTCGTAGCCCGAGACCCTTCCGGCGGTATAGTCGGGCCTTCTTTCGAGATCGACGAGCTCGATAGCCGCGAGCTCGGGACTCATGTAGACCTCGATGCGTGCTGCTCCTTGGCCGAGTGCGTCAAGAAATCCTCTGGGCCCATCAGCGTGAGCTGCAATAGCCAGCCCGCCGTTCCGCGCGATCGCATGAAGAGCTGTAAGGATATCGTGACCTAATGCCTCATTGTCTCCCCAGCGCGGCTTGGGGATGCCGGCCTCGATTAGCGCCGTCTCCACTACGGCGATTGATGTCGATGGATCAAAGACGGCAAGGATATGACCGCCTTGCGCATTCAGCTCGAAGCCGGGGAAGACAACGAGGTCTGTGGCATCCGCAGCAGATCTGACGAGCTCAATCCACTGGGGGGAGTTGTGATCTGTGATCGCGATCGCCTGCAACCCTACTTCGAGCGATCTGGCAACAACGTCCTGAGGGGTTACGTCCTGCTCGGTGAAGTCGGAAGAGGCAGGTGTGTGGACATGGAGATCCACTTTGCAGAATCGGGAGCCGGGAACCTCGGGCATGCTCACGCCTCTCTGCTGAGCCAGTACTAATCGTGTTTGGAGCGGCCACCCTTTTGAACTGCGGAGAACGCAGAGAGCGCAGAGATTTTCCCTTGGATTCTCCGCATCCTCCATCCTCGGCGGTGAGGTGGTCCTTTCAACCACAATCTGTACAGGTCAGCAAACAAACAGTCAACAGGCCCACCAACTTGACACTGGCGGACCTGTGGGCTACACTCTCGTTGTCAGGGCGTTTGCCCGCTTTGACCATTGCCTCGGGCTCGTCGAAACCGCGAGGCTTTTTTCCTTGCACCTATTGTACCACGTCACCCCGTGCAGGTCAATCATTTTTTTCGGCAATCCGGTCGCTTCTGCGGAAGGCTGACCCGCAGCTATCCTTCTCCGACCACCTCGTACCCGTTCCACCGCCTCCGCCTCAGCGTCTCCCAGACTACCTCTCCTCCCTCTACCGGCCCGGCCACCTCGACGGTCTGGCTTCCTTGCCACCCCGGTGCACTGCTGCGGCCCCAGCGCTTCACCACGACCAGGCCGCCTCGGAGATCGCGTTGCACGGCCGCCAGGTAGCGGCGGCTATGGGTGGGGTTTTCACTCTTCAAGTAGACGAACACTTGCAGGGGTCTTTTCGACAATTCGCTGCGCCCTATTGAACAGTCGGCCGATTCCTGGTAAAATGGGTATGGTGAGAGCGATGAATGACGGCCTGTGGTACGGGCGACTGGGCCGAGGAAAGCAAGCGGAGCGGCGTAATCGGACAGTCATGCGCTGGGCTGGTAGTCGGTTCTGCTTTGAGTCATAGTGCCCGCCCCAGTTAGATGGGAGACGTTGGGCAGCAGAAAGGTGCTTATCCGGTTCATGCTAACGATGCCCCCTGGCTCTTCTCGGCAACCGAAGCTACATTCGAACGTGAGGAGTTGAAGAATGAACACACGCTGTAGATTCGCTCTGATCCTAGTCGTTGCGGTGACTGTGAGTGGACTGCCGGTGCTGTCCTCGCGGGCGGCTGCCCCTGGCTTGCGGATGGGCATAGCGGCCAGTAGACCGCCTCAGCCCGGCGAGTGCATCGTCGGACCACCCGCACCGAACACAACTGTCTCGAGTGTGCTCGCAACTGCCGAAAGGCCTGCTGGCATTCTCACCGTCTGCCCCGACGGCCCCCCCACGTGTGACTACGCTATCATCCAGGATGCTGTGGACGCAGCCGGTGATGGCGACGTCATCAAGGTAGCCACTGGCGTCTACACCAGCGTCAATAACTGCGGCGGTCTGGCCCAGGTGGTCTATATCAGCAAAACGATGACCATCCGTGGTGGCTACACCAGTGATTATACTGATCCTCCCGACCCCGCCATCAACCCGACTACGCTTGACCCCCAAGGACAAGGACGCGGAATCTATATCACTGGTGAAATCAGCGCCACAGTCGAGGGGCTATGGATTACTGGAGGCGACGCGACCGACTTGGGGGGAGGGCTGCTAAGGTCCGACGGTGGCGGCGGTATATATGTGATAAGCGCTACGATAGCTCTCAGGAACAACAATATCTACGGCAACATCGCCGGCAACTCCGGTACAGGCGGCGGCCTGCTCGCGTATGGGAGCAACGCCATACTGGTCAGCAACACTGTCGCATACAATGACGCTGGAGGTAATGGTATCGGCGGGGGGATGTTCCTCTTTGAAAGCAATGCCGTTCTTACCAGCAATGTAATCACGGCAAATACTGCCGAGTCAGGAGGTGGGCTCCTGGGAAGCGTGTATGGAACTCTCACGCTCGTTGATAACATTATCAGTGACAACATCGGCTACTTTAATGGCGGCGGGCTAGTTACGGGTGGCAGCACCACGCTTATAGGCAACACCATCGTCCGCAATAGGACTGCTGTTCCTGGCAGCGGTTGCGGCGGTGGCATACATATAGGAGGAGGAGGCAGTCCTATCCTTAGTAACAATACTATCGTCTCTAACACTGCCACGTATGGCGGCGGCGGACTATGCCTGGAAGGCGACGCCATATTGACCAACAACATTATCGCCGACAATGGAGCTGTCTTCCATGGCAGCGGCCTGTACATAAATGATGCTTCACCGCATCTCTTGCATACAACTATTGTCCATAACGTAGGTGGGGATGGTGTCGGAGTGTACGTTACCGACGGCGGTGCGGGCAACCCCAGCTTCGTTGTTATGAGCAACACCATTATAGCAAGCCAGACAGTAGGAGTTGTCGTCGATCGTGTCGCCTACAATGACACCGCTGTCCTTGGTGGTGTTCTCTGGTTCGGCAACGAATCCAATACGGGTGGTGATGGGACCATCATTGTCACTCACTCTATCACCGGCAACCCGAGCTTTCTCGACGCCGGTTCAGACAACTATCACATTCGTCCCTGGAGCGCAGCGCTCGATTCGGGTATAGATGCGGGTGTGAATAGCGACATTGATGGGGACCCACGGCCCATGGGGCATGGCTATGACATCGGAGCGGATGAGCTTCGAGTTTCGCTAGCGGCGAGCAAACGAGCCTATCCAGACCTGGTGCAGAGTGGGGCTCAATTGACATACACTCTTCTCCTCACTAACACCGGCGACATGACCCTCACCACGACGATCAGCGATATTCTGCCAAGCCACGTCACACCCACCGGTATCCTGACTTGGACGGCATACCTGGCACCCGACGACATCTGGACGGAGGAGTTCACGGTCACTACAGAGATTGGCTACGTCGGACTGCTGACCAACCTGGTGCAGGCTGCAGCCAAGGAGGGTGCAACGAGCACGGCCACATGCACCGTCACGGTAGAGGCAGCCATAACCGGCCTGGGCGCTATCAACAACAGCCCCACTGTGTTGGGGGAAGCCACTACCCTCAGTGCCACCGTCGCATCTGGAAGCAATGTAGCTTACACCTGGGCCTTCGGGGATGGGACTCTCGGTGACGGAGCGGTCGTCACTCACATCTACCCGTTGGTTGGGATGTATACCGCAGTGGTCACCGCCAGCAACTCGGTAAGCATGCTTACGGCGACAACCTCTGTCACAGTGGACGAGGCCATTGCCGGCTTGAGCGCCGTCAATGACAGCCCCACACCGCTGGGGAGTCCCACCGCACTGACCGTTACCATTGCGGCGGGGACCAACGTTACCTGCACTTGGGCCTTTGGCGACGGGGGAACTAGTAGCGGAACGGCTGTTACCCACACGTACCCCGCTGTTGGCGTCTACAATGGCATAATCACCGCCAGCAATAGCGTCAGCTTGCTCACCGCCAGCACTGTCGTCACCGTGGACGAGACCATCGCTGGGCTGGGCGCCACCAACGACAGCCCGACGACGCTGGGCAACTCCACCGCACTGACCGCCACCGTCACAGCCGGCAGCAATATTGCCTACACCTGGACGTTCGGGGATGGGGCCTTCGGCAGTGGGGCATTCGTCAGCCATATCTACTCCGCTACTGGCGACTATACGGCTATTGTGACTGCCAGCAACAGCGTCGGTAGCGTCACACAGACCACGCTTGTTACCATCATACAGCGAACCTTCTATGTCTATCTACCTCTTCTTTTGCGGGGATGGTAGCCTCGGTCAAGCCGATGGCACCGGTGAAGAGCCAGCCCTGGAAGACCGGGCAAGGCCGGCTATCTCCTGCGGGGGCTTTTGGAGATCTCATTTGGGCTGGAGACTCCCCGCTACGCCAGATTTTTCTGCCCGACAAGCGCTGCAATAGGAGGCCTGGCCGGCAGTGGCCGCCTCAAGCATGGTGTGATTGACCATGCTGCCGGGCGACCAACAGCCATCCCTTCCCCCGACCACCTCGTACCCATTCCAGCACCTCCGCTTCAGCGTCTCCTGTACAGCTTTCGCTCCCTCCAACAGCCCGGTCACCTCGACGCTGTGGCTGCCCTGCCAACCCGGTGCGCCGATGCGCCCCCACTGCTTGATCACGACCAACTGACCCCATAGGTTGCGCTGCAGGCTGACCAGGTAGTGCCGACGACGATTGTGCGCTGGATCCTCACTCCGCAAATAGACGTGCACGGGCTTCCTCGAATAGCTGCAGCGCCTGCGCAGCGTCGACGGCTAGAACATAGACATCGGTAAGCGCACCGCCACGACCATTGTAGGTAGCAATGTGACCGGCGAGGCTGGCCCGGTGGGGAAGGTCGACCACTGGCAGCGGTGGATTCAGGGCCTGGGCATGCCGGCGGCCGGCAGCTGAAAGAAGAGCTGGACATGACAGCCCATTGGTTGGCGCAGTTCGCCATCAGTTTTCTGTCGGGGCCCGGGGGTGTGCTGATAACCACCCCTGGGCCGACCTGAATCAGATTATCTCTTGAAGACGACCGGCAGGTACACCCGCCGTGTCTCACCTAGTATCCCCCACAGCGAGAAATGGTTTGGTGTGGCTGTGACAGTATTAGATACCGGGTCCACCACACTGCTAGGCTCTGCAGTCCACTGGGACCCGTCCCAGTAGTACAGCGCCAGTGTATCCTCAAGGGCCGATTTCCTTTCTGCATCAGTGTAGCGCACCGTGACCGTATAAGTCTGGCCAGGCATAGGCTGTGCGGGTTGACCGGTATTACTGTACACCGCCATCAGTTCGAAGAAGTGGTCGATACCTACCATTTCCCCTGTGGGCGGGACGTTGCCGGGGAACTGTGGGGTATGGGTGATAATGACCGTATCGGTAAAACAGCCGGGCGGGAAGACATAGTCTGTTTGGTCGGAGGGTGAGGCTAGGCTGCCACCACTTGCGGGGATGAGAACCGATATAGGGGGGGCGAACCAGAGAACAAACATTCCACCTTGATAGTCGGCGACCCAGACATAGTTCCCGGCCACCGCGATACCATTAGCAGAATCCAAGGTATCGTAGAAGCCGGTTTCACTTGGAGTGGCTGGGTTGGAGATGTCGATGATGCGCAGACCGGTGGATCCAGCGGCGACATAGGCGTAGTTGCCCACCACCGCCACGCCAGAGGCGTTTCCTAGGGTATCATAGAAGCCGATTTCGGTGGGGGTAGCCGGATTGGAGACATCGATGATGCGCAGACCAGACGCAGCATCGGCGACATAGGCATAGTTGTCCACCACCGCCACGCCGAAGGCGGAACCGAGTGTGTCGTAAAAGCCGATTTCGGTGGGGGTAGCCGGATTGGAGACATCGATGATGCGCAGACCGGACGCAGCATCGGCGACATAGGCATAGTTGCCTACCACAGTCACGCCGTAAGCGGAACCGGGTGTGTCGTAGAAGCCAGCTTCGGTCGGGACAGTGGGGTTGGAAACGTCGATGATGCGTAGACCAGCGTCTCTATCAGCGGCGTAGGCGTAGTTGCCTGCCACAGCCACACCATAAGCCGAACCGGGTGTGTCATAAAAGCCAGCTTCGGTGGGGACGGCCGGGTTAGAAACGTCGATGATACGCAGGCCGTTGCTCTCAGCGGCGACGTAGGCATAGTCCCCCGCCACAGCTACACCATACGCTGCCCCCGGCGTGAGGTAGAAGCCGGCCTCGCTGGGAGCCGCCGGGTCGGAGATGTTGATGATGCGCAGGCCGCTGCTCTCAGTGGCGACGTAGGCATAGTTCCCCGCCACCGCTACACCAAGGGCTAACCCCGGCGTGAGGTAGAAGCCGGCCTCGCTGGGAGCCGCCGGGTTGGAGACGTCGATGATGCGCAGACTCCCGCCCCCATCGGTGACATAGGCGTAGTTCCCCGCAACTGCTACACCCCAGCCCCACCCACCCGTGAAGTAGAAGCCGGCCTCGGTAGGGGCCGCCGGGTTGGAGACGTCGATGATGCGTAGACTCCACCCATTGGCGACATAGGCGTAGTTTCCCGCCACCGCTACACCAAAGGCTAACCCCGGCGTGAGGTAGAAGCCGGCCTCGGTAGGGGCCGCCGGGTTGGACACGTCGATGATGCGCAG
>CAZTIG010000037.1:0-46002 GCA_964613665.1 uncultured Chloroflexia bacterium | reverse complement strand
GACGCTGTAGTAATGGTGCTCGAACTCGACGTGGTAGTCGATATGGACGCGGGCCTTTTTCCAGACGGCAAACTCGTACGGCTGCGCCGGGAGCGGTTTCAGCGCCGGGCGGTCCAGGAGGTCAAAGAGCTCGCGCCGCGAGCGGTCATAGTCCTCCATGGGCTTGTCGTTCAGCTCGGCAAGCAGTTCGCGGAGGGCCTGGTTCAACTCGGCCAGGCTGAAGAAGGTGCGATCGCGCAGTCGGCCCAGGATCCAGTTCTCGACCGCCTGCACCCCCACTTCGACCTTGGCTTTGTCCCGAGGCTTGCGCACCCGGGCAGGCAGGACGGCCGTGCCGTAGTGCTGGGCCAGGTCCAGGTAGGTGGGGTTCATGTCCGGCTCGTAACGGCAGGGATGGGTCACGCCGACCTTGGGGTTATCCGGCACGACCAGCTCGTTGACCCCGCAGAAGAAAGCAAACATGCGCACGTGGCCACCGATCCAGTGGGGCAACTCCTGGCTCTCCTGGCCCTCGGCGTAGGTGTAGCTGCTGGCGCCCTGGACCCCAACAAAAATCTGCGCCTGGCGGACCTCGCCGGTGAGCGGGTCAGTGATGGGCACCGTCTGACCGGCGTAATCGACAAAGACCTTCTCCCCCGCTTTGTGCACCTGGCGCATCGTGGTCTTCAGGTGCTTGGCCCAGTCGCGGTAGAGTTCACAGAACTGGCTGTAGCCGTAGCCGTTGGGGTAGTCCTCGCGATATTCGACCCACAAGAGGCGCAGCGTCACCCCCTTGCGGCGCAGTTCGGTATGCACGAACGACCAGTCGGGACAGGGGATCTGGCGAGTGGAAACCGGCGGTGTCGGGGGAAACAGGAGCTGCACGAGGGTGTCGTCGTCCAGGTCGGCGGGCAGGGGCCAGCTCAACCCGGCCGCTCGCGCCCGGTCCAGGTACTCCCCGACGGTACTGTGGGAGATGCAGCAGCTCTTGGCAATCGCCCGGTTGCTGAGCCGACACTCCCATTTGAGTCGCAGGACTTCATAGATCTTGCGCACGGTCAACCTTTCTTGGGCCATCTTGACCTCCTTGGTAGGAGATCAAGTATGCCACAGCTACGAAAGAATTGCCAGCGCCGCTTGATCTGTGGTCATCAGCATGCAGGATTCCGGCGCATGCCGTCCACTGAATCCGACGCATGTCGGCCACCGATTCCGGCCTTCACCGAAAAGTGGACGGCATCGACCGGAATGGGTGGACGGCATGGATCGGAATCGGTGGTCGGCATCAATCGGATTCGATGGTCGACATGGGCCGGAAGATGCATCATGGCGAAAAACCCCGCTTCCTCGGCAATACATTGTAGGGTGGTAATTGGGGCGAAGGTGCTCCTAACAGTCAAAGTACGCGATTTTGGAGGTAAACGAGATGGCAAACAGGAAGACGCATCACATTGTGCCTGCCTCTCATGGTGGCTGGAACGTGAGGCGAGGTGGCAGCCGACGGGCTTCCAGACACTTTGAACGGAAGGACGAGGCCGAGGTTTTCGGGCGACAGGTAAGCCGACACCAGGGTACCGAGCTCGTCATCCACGGCATGGACGGCAAGATCCAGACAGCGGATAGCCATGGCCAGGATCCGAATCCCCCCAAGGATAAGGACTAGCAGGCGACGGAGCAGACCGATGAAGTTTCAAGGTGCGGTAGTCGAAGAACAGGGTATTACATTCGCCATTGTGGTGGTCAAGCACCACGTCATTGCCGACAGGAGCGAATCTAACAAGGTGATCGCCTCCTTCCGCAGTGTCTTTGGACGGGTTCCTATTGTCTTGATGGCTCAGGACTCCAGGGGTGTGCCTACATACTACGGACGCAGGGATATCGTTCAGTTCCTGGCCAATGTTCCAATGGGAGCAATTCCTTGGAAAGAGTACACCCTGAGCTAGCCAGGTTGGAATGCCCAGGCATCCTAAAGGATCGAAGACTCGGGCTGGAAGGGATTGCCGAGCAAATCATCATATCCCTCGGTTCCGTTCTGGCGAATTCCTGAGCGTAGCGGCACGGCTCCCAGGGCAATCAGGTGCGCATTGTGCTCGTTCTCCAATGTGCATAGTGGTTTCTGCCACGCCAGAACCTCGCGGTAGAGTCGTTCTGTCGTTCCCGCTGACTCCGCATAAACGACCACGACCTTTTCCGCCAGGGCGGCGACGAAGCGGTTGCGGTAGAGGGCAGTTTCTCTCGTCGCGCGCCGTTCCTTCTCGAATGGAGAAAGGAGCAGCAGCCGCCCATCCTCTAGCGGCTCCCGATACTCCACCGGCAGCCGCATCCCCTCCAGACTGCGGGCCGGGCAGATAACCAGGAGGCCATTGCCGCGCAGCAGCACGGCCAGGCACTCCTGCTCTACAGGTGAGTGGAAACCGCCGATCACGCCCACGGTCTCCTGCCGCAGATGCTGCGCCAGGTCGTGGGCTTGCAGGATCAGGGACGCCGGGCAGCGGACCGAGCAGAACAGTGCCAGCAGCGGCTGTCGCAGGATGGAAGGATTCCCGATCATGGCAACGCGCTGGGGGAGTTGATCGCCCAGGTACTGGAGAAGAGACTCTGGGTAGCACGCATTTCCCCGCTGCACCGACCGCGGATTCCAATCTGGCCGTGACATCGCTGGTCCTCACCTCGACTCAGATCACGTACAAAGCGATGAACTTGCCCGCCTCAGCGATGAGGTCGGCCACGTGTTCCTTGCGGGGTTCGTCGGTATGGGCATGATCGCAGCTATTCCGCACATCCCCCATCCACTGCACCTTCCGCCACTGTGCTACGTCGTACACGGCCGCATCCTTCAGCAGGTCGTTGAGCCTGGAGATAGCAGCGCTCTTGGGGTACTTGAGCGGCGGCTGGTGCCGGTCGCATAGGAGCTTCAGGTGCCGCTCCAGCAGCACTCCGGCGACCGCCCCGGCCGCCCGAACGTGGCCGGCCTTGAGCAGGATGCCAGCTTCGGCGAGCTGATCGCTGACATAGGCTTGCGCTACGGCAAGTTCGACATCGTGCAGATGGCCTTCCAGGTATTGCGGGATCGAACCAACCAGGGCCTGCATTTGCCGGATCCGGCCGGCCAGGGCCAGTTGGTTTGCGAACGTCATGTACTCACGCTCGAGCAGATCGCGTGCTCCCTCTTCGGATTCTTTGGTCCTTCTGACCCCCTCGTGCAGACGCACCAGTTCGGCGCGGCGGGCCGGCATATTCGCCTCCAGGAGCGCAAGGCAGCCGGCATACCAGCTATGGTACGCGCGTGTGAAGCTTGCCGGTATCCTGGTATAGGCCGGGATCTCGACTGTTGCCGAGAGATCCCGGAGGCTGGGGTGAAGCTCCTCGCGGGCCTCTGTCCGTTCAGGAAGATCGTCCTTCCAGCCAAATGCCTCCAAATCCCGGAGCAAAGCGTCGCCTTGCTGCAGCAGTTCTTTCGCTTTACCTTCAACGACGGCAATAATCGCGTGCATCACGTAGCTCCTCTGTCTCCCGGTTCAGGCTAATCATCCTCTGTACCTTCGTCCCGCCCCATCCGGTACTTGATGTCATAGTTGATGATGAAATCCAGTTCTTCGTCGGTGAAGCCATAGTGCCGTGCCAGCACGCGGTCGATTTCGTCGATAATGGGCTTGGATTTCCAGCCATAGAACTCATCATAGGAGATCTCATCCCCCGCTTTGGTGCTGATTCGTTTCCTTTCCGCATTCTTTCTCAGGTCGCTCATCAAGCGCCTGTTCAGGTCGGCTAGCTCGGTATCTCTTAGCAGGTCCAACGGCACCGGGAAACCCGAGACGAGGCCGTCGCTGAGATGAAAGCAGTCACTGTAGGCGGTATAGTAGACGAAGAACAAGCTGCTGTTCAGCAGCGCACACAGCGCTTGGACGGTCTGCTCGCGATCCGTGTATAGATACCGCCCATGTGGTGGCGCGCCGACCACGCCGTTCTTTGCATAGTATGGTAACCCGGTAGTAGCCTTGATCCAGTATTCAGTCGATTCCTGGTAGAAGACGAAATGTCTACCAGGGCTTCTACCGAGAAAAGCTGCTACTCTCTGCTTTCCCTTGGCCTTGACTCTGCAGAAGATGGCCTCTTCTGCGGGGTGACCGTACTTTGGAAATGTTCCTGAAACGACTGGCTCTTCCAGCACTCTCGTATATCCCAACCGCGCAAACAGGGTGTCTCGTGTCTCACTGGGCCAGCGCTGGTAATGTGTCGTGGCAAGTGTTGATGCATCCCTGCCCGCACTTGATACAAAGATGACACCTCTGGAGTGTTCAAGACCTTCAAATAACTTCCCTGGCCGATCTGCGAAGGGGGCAACAAAAAGGGAACCGCTGTTTTGCTTGAGCAGATCTCGCGCAGAATCCATGCGCGACGAACTTGCCAAAGGCAACTGCACGATAAAGCTCAATTGCCCGTTCGGAAAACGTAGGGACAAACCGCGTTCGGAGCATATACCGTAGAGATTCCCACATTTTTCGGTCGTGTAGTCCCGAATCGTGTACTCCTTCTTGACCGCTGAATACTCTATCCAGGGGGGATTCCCGATAATGACATCGAATCCCCCCCTGCTCATGATCCCGTAGAACTCGACAAACCAGTGGAACGGCTTGTGCGAAGTCAGCCACCGGTCGTAGGCGGCGCGCTTGCCCGGCTCGACCCCGTAGACCCCGGCCAGGTGTCGGTTCAGTTCGTCGTCCAGGTCCTGCAGCCGGCCGCGCAGGGCCTGCTTGTCTTCCGCCGTCACCCGCCCACCCAGCTCGGTCTGTTGCCGGCGGAAGAGTGCGAACAGCCGCTCCACGTCCTGGGCCTTTTCCTCGATGCGCCGCAGGGCCACCTCCTCCTCGGGTGTAACCATGCGCATCTGGCCGTTCGACGCCGTGGTCATGGCCCGCCGCACGTCGGACAGGGTGACAAAGCCCACCAGCGTGTTCCCGGTGCGGATGTTGAAGTCAATGTCCGGCAGCGGCTCCACCTGCGCGACGCGGTCCACCTGGGCCACCAGCTTGAGGAAGAGGCGCAGCTTGCAGATCTCGACCGCCTCCTCCATGATGTCCACGCCGTAGAGGTTGTTGACGATGATGGATTTCAAGATAAAGTAGCGCGGGTTGGGGTGCTCGGCCATGCGCGCCAATGCCCGGCGAAAGTCGCCGTACTTCTCCGGGCGGTGCCTCTCACCGGAGCGCTCCAGTTCGTCCAGGAAGACCTGCATCCGCTCCAGGCAGGCCTCGTACAGCGGCTCCAGGATGTTCAGCGCGGCAAAGAGAAAGGCCCCCGACCCACAGGTCGGGTCCAGCACGGTGACCTCCTGGAGGGCCTTCCAGATGGCCCGCAGCAGTTCCGGCCCTTCACACAATTCGACCACGTCCTGGGCGAACTGGCGGATGTCCAGGTTGTAGGTGATGAGATCGGCGACGCTGCGCACCTGGCCGGCGGCCAGCTTCCCCCTCACCTCTTCGTAGCGCCTCCGGCGGGCCACCACCTCGCGCCAGGTCTCCGTGGGCAGGGCATACTCGGGCGGCGCCGGCCGGTTCCACTCGCCACGTTGGGCGACGTCGTCCAGGCCGGCGGCGATCTCCGGCGGCAGCGGCAGCTCAACACCCTTGCGCACCGCCGGGTAGATGTAGCGGTCGGGGTCGGCGGCGAGCAGCGCCCAGATGCTGGCCTCGCCCTCGAAGGCGATGCGGCAGTCGGCGCGCGCGGCGTCCAGCAGGAAGGGGACCACCGTGCTCTGGCTGATGTAGCCGGTGATGTCCTCACGGGTGTAATAGGCCCCCATCTGCTTCTGGTTGATGTACTTCTCAAAGATGTAGCCCAGTACGTCGGGGTTGATCTCGTTGTCGGCGCGCAGGGGGCGCTCGTCCAGGTGCCAGGTGTACTGCTCGAAGAAGGTGAACAGCCGCTCAAAGGCGGCATCGGCAATGCGGATTCTGGTCCCGTACTGCTCCTCGATGGGATGGCGCAGGAAGAGGCTACCGTCGAGGTAGGGGACCTGGCCCAGGAGTTGGCTCGCCGCCCCGCCCCGTTCGCCGGCCGGCCGGGAGAAGCCCTCGAAGAAGAGCGCGCCCAGGAACTCGCCGTAGAAGCGGTCGGCGCCGCGGGACCGGCTCTGCGCCAGCTTGTGCCGCAGGTAGTCGGGGTTGTCGTCGAGAAAGCCCTTTTTCTGGATGAAGTAGACGAACATCAGCCGGTTGAGCATCACCGAGGCGTACCAGCGCCGCTTCTCTTCGTCCGGGATGCCCTGGATGAGATTGAGGAAAGCGGCGTGCTCCCTCTGGAAGCGATCGTAGAAACGCTTCGTCACCCGCTCCACGTCAAAGGCCGCCCGGACGCGGCGGGTGACGTCGATGATGGTCAGGATCTCCTCTTCCTCCAGGGTAAAGACCAGGGCCTGCAGGCGCTGGATGAGCGGGTCGCCGAATTGGCCGCGGTGGAAGGTGGTCTCGCGGCAGGCCGTGGGCCGGCCGGCCTCGCGCTTGACCCACTGCCAGACCTGGGTGGCCCGGTCGGCGTCGGTGTAGACGACAATGTGCTCGTGCGCCAGCGGGGTCACCTGCCGCTCGATCTTCCGGCGGGTGGCATAGTCGGGCAACGGCCGCTCTCCGGTGTTACAGACCAACGCCACCAGGCCGCGCTTCTGGGCCACCGCGGTCAGCAGGTAGGGTTGCCCATCCACCGCAACGTCAATCCGAGTAGCGCAGCGGTCCCAGCCAAGGTCTTCGATGAAGAAAGCCTGGAGATCGAACCGCTGCAATCGTTCACGGGTGCGGGGAAAATCCAACGCCGGCATCGCTCACTCCTGTACCAATCCCAGGGAACAGATGATCCGCGGCTCCTGCTCTTGTTCCTCTTCTTCCACCAGGCAGAGGCGGTCCTCGTCGCGCAGGGCGATCACGAGCTCGGCCAGGGCTTCGTCGGAGATGCCGCTGCGCAGCTGGCGGTTGAACGTATCCACGGCCCCGGAACGCAAGGGGTAGCGGTAGATCTCCTCGATGGCCCGGGCCAGCTCGGGCGACTCGAAGAGCGTGCCCTTGAGCTCGTCGGCGTAGCGCTGCAGCCGCTCGTAGGTACGGAAGCGCGCCCCGGAGGGCCGGCCCAACTGCCCCCCAACTGACTTCTCCTCCTGGACGATGATCTCGACGCCCTTCTGCACCAGGCTATGGTGCCTTTCCTGGCGCGGCAGCGCCGGCGTATCCGGCGCACACTCGGCGGCGCGCAGGATGGCAAACTGGGACTCGGTCACGCTCTCGCCGGCCTGGTCGATCCAGGCCAGGGCGTCGTTGCCCTGGGCCGTGCGCACGTAGACGAGCACGCCGCCCGGCTCGCGGAACGCCCGGCGTACCTCCGGCGGAGTGATCCGCCGGGTCGAGTAGACCACCGGCGGCAGGTCGGGGATGACCTTTTGCAGGGTCGGGTGGGCGGTGATGGCGTTCTTCCAGATCTGGTAGGCGTAGGAAGCCAGGTCCACCTCGGTATCGGCCTCGCCGTCGAGGAGGCCGGCCTTTTCGCTGTAGAGGTCGAGCACGGCCTGGTCGTCGCGGTCGTCCTCGAAGAACGCTTCGTCGGTGCCGACCACCTCGGCGTTCTCCTGGAGGCGCCGGCGCACACGGGCGCGCAGACGAATGATGCGCTCCACACCGTCGGCCGGCAGGAAAGAGTAGCACAGGATGTGCGGGGCCTCTTGCCCGAGGCGGTCCACGCGGCCGGCGCGTTGGACCAGGCGGATGATGGCCCACGGCAAATCGTAGTTGACCACAATGGCCCCGTCCTGCAGGTTCTGGCCTTCGCTCAGGACGTCGGTGGCGATGAGGACCCGCAGCTCGTCTGCCGGAGACACCTGCTCGCGCTTGCCATTGCTCCGGGGGCTGAAGCGCCAGGCCAGGCCGGTGGGGTCGGGCGCGTCGCCGGTCACGCCCGCCAGGTGCAAGATTCCCCGGTCCTGGAGTTGGGCCTCCAGGTAGCGCACCGTGTCGGCGAACTGGGTGAAGACGAGGACCTTCTCATCCGGGTGCTGCTGGGTCAGCAAGTCGATCAGCGCGGCGAGCTTGGCGTCCTGGCCGGGGTCCCATTCGCCGCACAGTTGGAGGACCTGGATCAAATCCTGGGCGTCCTGGCGCAGGTCGTCGGCCAGTTGTCCCACGAACAGGTCCGGTCGTAGCCACTTGTAGCGGCGCCGGTAGGCCGTGGCGTACTGCTGGTAGACCTCGGCAGCGCGCCGGCGAAAGTCCGCTTCGCTGCGCAGAGCCGGCGGCTCAGCCGGGCCGCCTCCTTCCTCGTCGTCGTCAAACAGGCTGGCCATGACGCCCGCGGCGTCAACGTCGCCATCGTAGACGCGGGCATCGAGCATCCCGGCGTCCTGGGTGCCAATCGGCAGCGGCTGGCCGTTCTCGATCGCGTAGAGGTAGACATAGTTGCGCAGGACGTGCCGCTCGACCGATTGCCCAAAGGCCTGGCCGCCGCTCTCCAGCCGCTTGAAGAGGTTGGTGCGACAAAAGCCCATCAGCCGCTTGCCGGCGCGGGACAGGTTGTCGAGCACCCGCTGCTCATCCGGCGACGGCGGACTCTTTGGCGCCGGAGCGATGTAGTTGCCCAGACCGTAGCGTGGCAGGCAGAGGGCGTCAATCGTGTCCACGACGACCGGTGCGTACAACCGGGCATAGCGATCGTGCGGGTTGTTCTCGTCGATGGTAAACCGGACCGTTCGGGGGATGCGCTGGGGAAAATCGTAACGTGAGCCGTCCTCGAAAGTGATGTAGTAATGGTCCTGGCGGGTCTTGGCCCGCCGGCAGTGCGGGCACCGGGCTGCCGTTGGTGGCACGACTGTCCCACACCGCGGGCAGTCCACGCAGGCATAGTTCTCCTGGATGAAGGTGCGCGTGCGCCGCACCATGTACATGCGCATCAGTTCGCGCCAGTCGTCGGCGTACGCGCTCTTCTCGAAGGCGGCCAGCGAGTGCACGGGGCACTGGTGGCGGCGCTGGAACTCGGTCTCGCCCAGCTCGCGAAGCAGCCGCTCGGGTCGAACCCCCAGGTCCTGGTCCTCCGGGACAAAGAGCCGCAGTTGGCTGGACAGGTCCAGGTAGGTCTTGTTGTAGGGGGTCGCCGTGAGCATGACAACCTTGCTCTCGTTCTTCTCGACATACTCGCGGATGGCCTGGTAGCGCCGGCCTTCGGGGTTACGCAGGTTGTGGCTCTCGTCGATCACCACCAGGCGGTAGCGGCGGAGGTCAGGCAGATCCTGGATCACCCGGCTCAGCGAGAGCACCGTGGCCCGCAGACGGTAGGTGTGGCGGTAGTCTTCCCACATCTTGACCAGGTTCTTGGGGCAGATGATCAGCGTCTCCAGCCCCAGGTCATCCTCCATGATGCGTGCCAGGGCACTGGCCATCAGCGTCTTCCCAAAGCCGACGACGTCGCCGATGAGCACACCGCCGCGCTTGTTGAGGTGGTGGGCGGCGATCCGGACCGCCGCCGACTGGAACTCGGTGAGCCTCTTCCTGAACTCCTGGGGGATCGTGAACTCGGACAGGCCGGCGCGGGCCTCCTGGGAGAGGTGGTAAGCCATTTTGACGTAGATGTGGTAGGGCGGAATGAGATCGGCGCGGGCCCAGCTTTCCTGGAGGATGCGTACCAGCTCGTCGGAGATGTCGAGGCACCAGCGATCGTTCCAGCGGTCCTCGAACCAGCGGGCCAGTTTCTGGCCGGCGTCCTGGTCGAGCACGTCCACGTTGAGCTCGCCCTGGCCGGCCAACCCAGGGAAGGTCAGGTTACTGCTGCCCACGAAAGCGACAATAGGGCTGTTCGGGTCCTGGCGGAAGCACAGGTACAGCTTGGCGTGCAGGCGGTGGCGCAGGAACAGCTTGACGACGACCTGGCCGGCCTGGAGTTGAGCGATCAGCCGGCGTATTGCGGCCTCGTCCTCGTCCGTGGGCACGCCCAGTGTCAACTGCTCGCGGAACTCCTCTGCCAGTCGTTTCTTCAGGCGGACTGCGGTCTGGTTGTCAATGGCCTCGTCGCGTTTTCCCAGGCTCATTGCCGCGCGCAGCTCGTCCTGGGGCAGATCTTGCATCCCGACGAGCACGCGGCAGCACCGCCCTTCCCCACCCGGCCAGTTCCCGAAGGGCGAGTCGATGTGCTTCCAGCCGCGCAGGTTCAGGTAGCCGACGCAGAAGTCGGCCCGCTGGGAGACGGCCAGGGTCTCGCGCAGGGCCGGCAATAGCCGCAGGTCAATGTTGTCGAAGATGCGGGGCATCTTGTCGTCCTTTCAGCGCAGCGCAGCGAGTGCCTGGTTCACGTCTTCCAGGTCCAGTACCTCGGGGTCGAAATCGTCGCCCACCCATTCCAGCCACTCGTCGTGCTCGGGGTGCCGCGGATCCCGGATGGCTTCCAGGAACTCTGCGTAGCCCCAGACGCCGCCGACGTCCTCCGGTGGGCCGGCCCGGTTCCCGGCCAGGCAAAGGGGGTAGCGTTTGCCCGGTTCCGGCGGCAGGACCTTTTCGACCTGCAGGATGTGCTCCCAGCTATCGCCGAAATCGTACTCGTAGACAAACCTGGCTCCCGCACTGGGAACGACCTCGGCCAGCCGCACGCGCCGCTCGTTCTCCATTTCCAGATCCCCGGTCGGGTCGGATTCTGTTGGACCGTAATGCTCCCCGCCGATGGCGAACATGTGCAGGTGGGAATCGGTCCACCCCATCACGGTCTGCAGAATGTAATGCAGATTCTCCAGGGTGATGTCACTGCGCACCTGGATGCGCCGCCAGATGGGCGGCTTGCTGTCCTTCAGGGTAACCTTGATCTGGTAGATTGTGGCATCGCTCGACGTCTTTCCGGCCGGCATCGTTTTACCCTCCTGCTTTCTCACTCAGCGACATCCCGGGCCGCCGTCGGTCCCGGCCGGTAATACTCCACCTGGACCACCGGCGTCCACCCCTGCCGGGCCACGAACTTCTCGGCAGCGCCGGCGACTCGTCCGTTGGCCGGGACCAGGGCGCCGCACAGTGCAGCGGGGCAGGCGACGAGCGGCCGGCGGGCCCACCACAGGTGCAAGGTAGAAATGTGCCTCTTGCGGATGGACTTTTCCTGGCGAGCCTCGGCCGAGATGACATCGATGGGGATGTAGTCTTCGATCACGTGGTGGCCAGTGGTGGTCATTTTTGAAGATCGTCTTTGGACTGCCCCCGGCCGGTTTGGCCTTTGATGGCCTCCTGCAGCTGCTCAGGGCGTACCCGATGCAATGGTGAATTGTCTGTCTGGGTTACCTTCGGATCTCTCCTGGGCTCTTCTTGGGAAGGTTTCGGCTTCTCTTCGCTCACAGCGACCTCCTACTGAATAAGCAGGCCAACAACGACAAAGGCGAGCACCATCGTGGCTGTCACCTGCAGCCCCATGCTCCAGGTGACCTGCCTTTGGAATGCACCAATAACTGCCTCATTCCGCTCAAAGCTCTCGATGAGGTATGAGAGAACCTCGATCGAGCATTCCTCTGAGGATGCTGCAAGGAAGTCCTTTGCCAATGGGCGGGGTTTGGAGCCCATCCAATACCTCTTCAGGCGGTAAGCGCGCAAGGCAAGCAGTGCGGAGGCGGCCAGCAAACCTGCGGCTAAAACGCTGGCGATTCGAAAGCCAAGCGGTAATTGGCCGATCTTGTCGAGCCCGTTTATCACCAGCCCCAACATTGCTCCTGAGAAGCCCATCAGGAGGCCAGCTTTCCCATCCAGGCCATCAATCTGGTCCAATTGCGCCTTGATGAGATAGTACACGTACTCCAGTGCCGGCGCCGTGCCTGGATACCGGGCACGTTCTCCTTGCACCTCCACGGCGTCGAGGCTCTTTGGCCTGCTCTGACGGTCAAGAATGGACCTGCCTTTGGCAAGTACACGGGTCAAAGCTCTCAACAGTCCCGCCATTCTTTCATCCCCTGTCTGTCGCCACCTGCTGTACTTCCCGGTTGGTGATCTCTCCCTGCCCCCGCATGTACTCCAGCCCCCACGCCTCCCGCTCTGCCGTGATCAAGAGCCGGCCCACGGCCGAACCCCCCAACTGCTGCGCGGTCTCCACGGTCAACTGATACAGGGTGCACTTGTTGCCGGCCCCAACCTGCCCCAGCAGGTCCTGCCAGGCTGGCCAGCATCTCTCCCCCTTTCTTCTGTGTGCATCGTAGGATGACGGCGGCATGCGTCAACTATACCTCCAGAAAACCAAAAGCCCGCTTCGCTTGACGCCGACGGGCGGGTATGTTACACTATTCTCGTCAGGGCGTCGACCCGCCTTGGCCGTGCCCCGGGCTCCGCGAAAGCCGCGGGGTTCATTCTTTCGCTCTATTTTACCATACCGTCATACTCAAGTCAAAAAAGTGGCCGCCCCATAATGTGTACCGATAACGGCCCTTGTGCGGCGGAACAGTTGACGAATCTGCCCATTTGTGCTACTCTGGAGGTGCTTGGCGGAGCCGTAAGAGCCAAGAACGAGGCAGCATAAGAAAACAAGGCCCGAATTTTGCCGGTTTCGTACCCAGGAGGTAGTGCAATGCTGGAAGGACGGCTATGGTGCAGCGAACACGATTGCCCGTTGATCCGCGTGGGTGACGACTACTGCTGCCTGTTTGAGTACGTCGATGGGCTCGTCGGTGGGCAACGAGTGATGCAGGTTCTCCCCGGCGGCGACGACGCACCGCTAACCCTGGTGTTTGAAAATGCGCGCGCCATGCCCCTCTACTGCCCGGATTGCGGTGGACCGCTACAAGCCCACGTCGACGAGGCCCCGGAGGCACTGCCAGCCATCATCGGCTGGCACCTGTATGCGCTCGGCTACGCTGCTCCGACCGCCGAGGATCCTGAGTACCTGGAGCTCGTCTTGACGCCGTCCTTGGATGACACGGGCGATGGCGAGCCTCCCGATGAACAGAGCATCTGTGTCCATCTGCAGAGCGCGCGGGAAATCCGCTAACCCCCGCCCCATCAGACTGACAAGGAGGCCACCGTGGTCACTCAAGGACTCCCCAGCCCCACTTCCGAGTGGCTGGCTTACTTGCAGCAGCAGGGCAAGTCCGAGCGTACCGTCCAGGGCTACGCCGCTGACTTGGCCGACTTTTCCCGCTGGTACCGGGAGTCGTTCGGTGAAGAGCTGCGGGCGACCGCTGTCCTGGCCCGCGACGTCGAGGACTACAAGGCTTACCTGCAGACGGTGCGCAAGGCAGCACCGCGCACCGTCAACCGCCGGCTGGCCGCGCTCAGCCGTTTCTTCAAGTGGGCGGCGGCCCGCGACCTAGTCCACCGCGACCCTACCGCCGAGGTGCGCACGCTGCGGCTGCCGGCCCGCCGGCCCCAGGCCCTGACGCCACAGGGAGAACGCAAGCTGCGCCGGGTAGTCGCGGAGGTGGGAAATGTGCGCGACATGGCGTTGGTCGAGGTGTTGCTCGGCACCGGGGTGCGAGTCGGTGAGCTGCTGGCCCTGCAACGGGGGGACCTGGCGCTCAAACCCCGCTCCGGCGCGCTTACCGTCCGGCGCGGTAAGGGAGGATTAACCCGCACCGTCCCGCTCACCGCCGACGTGCGCAGCGCCCTGAACGCCTACCTGGATCAGATCGGCCGCGAAGGTGAAGCCGACCAACCGCTTTGGCAAGGCACGCGCGGGCCGCTGCAGGACCGCGGGGCTATCTGCCGGATGCTGGAGAAGTATGCCCGTTGGGCCGGGATCGAGGAGCTCACCCCGCATACTTGTCGCCATACCTTCGCCACACGTTACTTGCAGGCCAACCCCGGCGACCTGCGCGGGCTGGCCTCGCTACTCGGACACGCCAGCCTGAACACGGTGATGATCTACACCGAGCCGACGGAGGAGGATCTGCTGGCTCGGATGGAGCGGGTGGGCAGGGTAGGGAAGTCTGGATAGCGCCAGCTCACAAGCAATGGACCGATAGACGCGAAAGCACCAAAGGTCGGCCAATATCTGTTCCTGTTCCTCCTCGGTCATGATCGGGCGCTCCCGGTGTTCGACCAGTAGGTCTATATCCGCCGGGGCCGGCTTGTCCGTGAGCGCGCTGCCAAAGATGTGTACGGACAGGATCCGCACCGGCAAGGCCTCGACCAGGGCATCGAGCCGTTCGCAGAATGTTCGCACCTTGCGTAGGGCGGTTCGTCGCTTCATAATCCTTCTACTCCAATACGCGCGTAATGAGCGCCTCGATAGGTTATCCGTTCGCGATTTCTCCGTCCAATTCCAACACACGAATAGACGCGGATCAACCTGATTTTGGGGTTGGAATAGGGCAACCGCAAACTCGAAAACTGTAGGGCTGATGCGCCACTCGACACCCGATTGCGGCACATTCACAGGGTGCGATTCGCCCAAGGCGGTTCACTGTTGTAGCGGATTCCCCACCGTCGTGGAGTTTGCGGTTGCCCTAGGTTGGAACAGTTGCCGGTGACCATTCCATCGTTTATACTACGGCAATTGCTCCGGGTGTTCCGTACGAGACGGCCTATCCGGCGTGGGGCGGGCCCATCGTTTCTATGGGGGTGGACTGGCCTCTCCCATCAACACAATAGTCAGGAGGTTCTCATGATCGACGAAACACAAAACCCGCGCCCGGTACTGCTCTAGGATGCCCTGGAGGAATTCGTGGAAGCCTGTAAAGATGCCGGCTTGAAGGAGAAGACAAGGACTGAATACGAGAACCACATCGGGAAGGGCATCAGCTTCTTCGAGCAGAAGGGAGTCAGCAGCATTCGCCAGGTCACCCGTCAACTGGCCCGCCGCTTCATCGGAAGCCTCCTGGAAAGGTCGGTCCTCTACGAGGGCCACCCATTTCGCCGCCCGGTACAGACCCACCTCAGCCGGGTTACCATTCAAGACATCGTCGTTGCCAATAAACGCTTCTGGTATTGGATGATGGAAGAGGGTTACGCCGAGGGGAATCCCTTCTGGAGGCTGAAGCTGCCCAAGCCGCGTGAAAAGACCCCCCCGGTCTTCAGCCAGGAAGAGATCCAGGAATTGCTCGCCGTAATTGACGTTGCCACGGAGATAGGGCTCCGCGACCGGGCCATAGTAGTTTTGCTGCTGGATACAGGAATCCGGCTCACGGAACTGGTCGAGTTGACCTCGGGCAACGTAGACCTTGAGCGGCGGATTCTATACGTTGTAGGCAAGGGCGACAAAGAGCGGCAGGTGCCGATCAGCGTCAAATGCGTCCAGGCCCTGAAGCGCTACCTGGAGATTCGTCCGCAGCCCAGGTCGGTGAATCGGTTCTTCCTGACCCTCGATGGAAAAGAGCTGTCTGCCGACAGCGTGTATCAGCGTGTCCGTGGTTACGGTCAGAAGGTCGGGAACATGAGAACGAGGTGCTCTCCGCATACCTTTCGGCATACCTTTGCCACGCAATTCATCAGGAACGGTGGCGAGGCCATCGTGCTCAAGGATATTTTGGGACACAAAAAGTTGAGCACCGTGCAGATCTATGTGCATCTGGCGCGGGGCGAGGATATTGCCCCTGCCCACGACCGCTGCACCCCTCTGAACCATGTCCACTTGTAGCTCCTTTCGCCCCGGCGATGTTGGCCCTCCCCCAGCGGCTCCAGGCCACTCCGAACGGCAGAGCCACCGCGCTCTTGTCCGGGCGGTGGCTCTACTGCTTTGCCAAGAATCTGGCTGCTGAAGTAGCACTTGCTTCACTCAATCCTGCTCTTCCCTGGCGGGTTGGTGTCCCCCTTCGCCGGCCGCGGCGAGGATCCCCTCAACCAGACGTGCTGAAGCATGGAATTCGTGGTTTTGCAGCGCCTCTACCGGTGGGCACAGCAAGGGGATCAGGCCATGCTTTTTGGCCCGCAGAAGCAGACCGAGGGTGCCGATGACCGGCACCCGGAGGGCATAGGCCAGCCGGCGGGCAGGAAGATCGTCGATAATGACCTCGGCGGCGCTCAATTCCAGGGCCAGCGCGACGGTCTCCCTTTCCCCCGGCCCCAGGCGGGCCGAGGCAATACGAGAAGCGATGGGCTGTCGTAGCGGCTGCTCCACGATCCAGTCCGGCAAAGGGCGTTGCCCGAACACCTCCAACCTAACGGCCGGAGGAATGTGAATTTGGCCCAGAAGAGCGGGGAGCAAAGATAGCTGCCCGATCCGGTCCAGCGCAATCAAGGGGCTGGAATCGGCGACAATAAACCGTTCCTTCATCCTTCCACCGCCCGCTGTACTTCTTCGGCCAGTTCGGTTTCGTCGAGGTCAAAGAAAGGGATGCCCAGCCGGCCGGCGTGGCGGACAAACTCGAATCGCTCCATCCCTAGCAATTCGGCAGCCTTGCCGCTGGATATCTCCCGCCGGCGGTAGAGCTCCAGGACGGCCACTTCTTTCATCGCCTCGTCGGGGCGCTGATAAAAGGGGCGGAAGAGCTCCCACAACTCGCGTTCTAACTGCACGGTGATGGTCGTAGCCATTGGATTCTCCGTATTCACCTCTCTATCAGGAAGATGGTGTCTACATCTGTAGTATAACAGGGACCGGCGCAAAGGTCAACCGGCCTTGCTGACTGTTAATCAGTAGGTTGGTGGTTCGAGTCCACCCCGGGAAGCAGGGACCGCCGGCCCGGATTCGGGCCGGCGCACTTGTCTCCATCCGCCGACCGGCGCAACGAGAGGCGGGACCCTGGCGGCTGGGTCCCACCTGTCGTTCCTGTGGCGGCTTCTCGGGCCGTAGCCGTGGCCCCTCCTCCGACAGCCTGGCCCTTGCCCGCCACTCACCTGCCACTATAGCCCATGGGCGGGCCGTTGCCATCAGCGCAATGAGCCAAGCCTTCTCAGCAAATGTTGTGGCCCCCGCTTCTGCTGATGGGTGCGCGGCGGATCGGACCCTTGTCTGCCGGCACAGGGTGGAGCAGTTGCGCGCGCGGTCCCGTTTGACCCCCGGCCAAGCCTGTTGTATACTGTGCGGACAACAGGCTCCGATCCCGGTGATGATGGTCTGGCGGCGATGTCCATGGTGTCTACGCGCGATCCTGGCAGGCGAGGCCACTGCGGCCGGCGGGTGCGCCGGCTGCTGGTCTCAGGCCTGCTGTTGCTGAGTGTTCTGGCCGGCTGCAACGGGTCCCCGGCCGCCGCGACGCCCACGCCCGATGCGGCCGGTGCCACGGTTGTGATCAAGGGATCCGACACGCTGGTCAACCTAGCCCTGGCCTGGGCCGAGGCCTACATGGAGCTGCGGCCCGACGTGCGCATCTCTGTGACCGGCGGTGGTTCGGGAACGGGCATCGCCGCCCTGATCAACGGCACGGTGGACATCGCCACCGCCTCGCGGGAGATGAAAGAGGAGGAGATTGCCGCGGCGCAGGCCAACGGCATCGAACCGGTGAGAAGCGTGATCGCCCTCGACGCCATTGCCATTGTCGTCAACCCGCAGAACCCCGTGGACCGGCTGACGCTGCAGCAGCTGTCGGACATCTACACCGGCAAGATCACCAATTGGCGTGAGGTGGGAGGTGAGGACCGGCCCATCGTGCTCCTGTCCCGCGAGTCCAACTCCGGCACCTACGTCTACTTCCTGGAGCAGGTCATCCGCCTGGGCCAGAAGGACAGCAACCTGCTGCCTTCCGCAGATGCGCTGCTGATGCCCTCCTCGGAGGGCATCGGCGCCGAGGTGGGCCAGAACCCAAACGCCATCGGCTACGATGGCCTGGGCTATGTGACCCCAGTGCACAAGGTGCTCGCCATCGCCCGCGACAGCGCCGGGCCCTACGTGTTGCCCTCGGCGCAGACGGTCGAGGACAAGACCTATCCTATCGCCCGCGATCTATACATGTACACCGCCGGCCAGCCGGCGGGCGAGGCGGGGGCGTTTCTCGTGTGGGTACTTGGCGCTGGACAGGACCTGATCGCGGGCCTGGGTTTCGTCCCGTTGCGCTGACGGCCCAACCGGACTGGCTCCGGCCTATCGCCGGTGGCCTTGCCGGATCCAGGCCTGCGGAGCGGCGGATGTACGCATGAAGCGCTGTCTCATCCCACAGCCGAGCCCCGCAGGCCCGAGGCACGATGATGGGCACACCACCAGGGCGTGAGTCCATTCATGCGCGGGAGCCGGGCGATGCCCGGCGCGGCCACCCCCCTAGCTCCCTGCTGTCCCGTGCTCCCCGACGCTGGGCCGAGTTCGCCGTCGAGTCGTTCGTCCGGGTCATGGGGTTCTCCACGATCGCCTTTGTGCTGCTGATCCTCTTCTTCCTGCTGCGCGAGGGCGTGCCGGCCTTTGTCGAGGTGAGCCCGGCCAACCTCTTCGGCACGCGCTGGTATCCGACGTTTGACCTGTTCGGCTCGCTGCCCCTGCTGCTGGGCTCGGTCCTGGTGACGCTGACGGCCATCCTCATGGCCCTGCCGCTCGGCGTGGCCACGGCCGTCTTCATCCGGGAGGTCGTTCCCAACTGGGCACGGGAGATCCTGAAGCCGCTGATCGAGGTGCTGGCCGGCATCCCTTCCGTCGTATTGGGCTTTTTCGGCATGACGGTGCTGGCGCCCCTGGTGCGCGATGTGCTGGGAGTGGCCACGGGATTGACCGCCTTCACCGGTGCGATTCTGCTGGCCTACATGTCCCTCCCGACCATCATCAGTGTGGCCGAGGATGCCCTCGATGCCGTTCCCAAGAGCTACCGCGACGCCGCCCTGGCCATGGGCGCGACCAAGTGGCAGACCATCTGGCGGGTGGTCGTGCCGGCGGCCCGCTCCGGCATCCTCACCGCGGTGATGCTGGGGATGGGCCGGGCCATCGGCGAGACCATGGCGGTGATGATGGTGACCGGCAACGCCGCGCGGATGCCGCTGAGCCTGGACTCCTTCTTCCGTCCGGTGCGCACGATGACCGCGACGATCGCCGCCGAGATGGGCGAGGTCGCCCAGGGCAGCATGCACTACCACGTCCTCTTCGGGATCGGCATCCTCCTCTTTGTCCTGACGTTTCTCATCAACCTGGCAGCGGCCACGACGATCTTTCGCCGGCGGCGCAGGGGAGGGCTGCGCTGATGAATCGGCACCTGGTGCAGCGGCTCGGGTTTGGGCTGTTGGGACTGATCGCCCTGGCCGTGGTGGCCCCGATCCTGCTCGTCGTCGGGACTATCGTGGCGCGCGGCGCCAGCGCGATCAGCTGGGAGTTCCTCACCGCGATGCCGCGTCAGGGGATGAAGGCCGGTGGCATCCTGCCGGCCATTGTCGGTACCCTCGCCTTGACCCTGGGCACGGCGCTGGCGGCGATCCCGGTGGGCGTCGGCGGCGCGATCTACCTCGCCGAGTACGCCCGTGACACCTGGCTCACGCGGGCCATCCGTCTAGCCATCATCAACCTGGCCGGCATCCCCTCGGTGGTCTACGGGCTGTTCGGGTTGGGCCTCTTCGTCCTCTTCCTGCAGTTTGGCAGCTCGATCCTGGCCGGCTCTCTGACGCTGGCAATCATGACGCTGCCGGTGATCATCAGCGCGGCAGAGGAGGCCTTGCGCGCGGTTCCCGTGGAATACCGCACCGTCAGCGCCAGCCTGGGAGGCACCAAGTGGCAGGGCATCTACCGCATCGTCCTGCCCCAGGCTTTCCCTGGCATCATCACCGGTGTGCTGCTGGGCCTGCTGCGGGCTGCCGGCGAGACGGCCCCGATCCTCTTTACCGCAGCTGCGTTCTACCTGCCGCGCCTGCCGCAGTCGGTGTTCGACGAGACGATGGCCCTGCCCTACCACCTCTACGTCATCAGCACCCAGGTGCCGGGCATGCCGGTACAGATCCAGTACGGCACGGCCCTGGTGCTGTTGGCGATCGTGCTGTCGATGAACGTCGTCGCTACCCTCATCCGGCGCCATTTCCGCCGTCGGAGACAGTGGTGAAGCCGCCGAGGCGGGGCGCAAGGCGTAAGGCGTTAAGCGTAAAGTGTAAAGGACGCCGTGTCCAGAGCGCAACATGAAGCATGACGAGGGTGCCGTGGGCTCCACAGCCAAGGTCCGCCTGGAGGATGTCGGCTATCTCTACGACGGCAAGGCGGCCCTGCGCCACGTGACCATGGACATCCCGGCGCAGGCCATTACCGTTGTCTTCGGCCCGGCCGGCGGAGGCAAGACCACGCTGCTGCGGCTGATCAACCGCCTGAACGATCTGCTGGAGGGGACACAGCGCTCCGGGCGGGTCCTTCTGGACGGCGAGGACATCTATGCTCCAGGTATGGACGTGGCCCGGCTGCGCCGCCGTGTCGGCATGGTCTTTGCCCTGCCGCTCCCTCTGCCCGGCACGGTCCGCGAGAACGTGCTGTACGGGCCGACGCTGGCCGGCGTGCGCGACCGCGGCCGGCAGGACGAGATCCTCCTGCGCAGCCTCACCCAGGCAGCGCTGTGGGACGAGGTCCAGGACCGCCTGGAAGGCCCGGCCAGTGCCCTCTCCGGTGGCCAGCAGCAGCGGCTGTGCATCGCCCGCAGTCTGGCGCTGGAGCCCGAAGTCCTGCTGCTCGACGAACCGACCTCTGGGTTGGATCCGATCTCCACGGGCAAGGTGGAGCGGACCTTGCAGGAGCTGAAGCAGCGCTACACGATCGTCATCGTCCCGCACAGCGTCCAGCAGGCGGCCCGCCTGGCCGACTATGCCGCCTTCTTCCTGATGGGTGAACTGGTGGAGCACGGGCCGGGAGCTGACATCTTCACCCGCCCGCGTGACCGCCGCACGGAAGATTACGTGACGGGCCGGTTCGGATAGAGGAGGCATGGTGCCGGGGCCGGCCTGGGGGACGTGAGGCTGGCGCCTGATGCCGGATGGCCGGCACCTGACGCCTCGCAGTTGAGAGCGGAAGCGATGTCCGGGAACAAGATCGAGGTACACGATCTCAATCTCTCCTACGGTGACAAGCCGGCGCTGGAGGATGTCACGGTAGGCGTGCACGCCCGGCAGATCACCGCGCTGATCGGCCCATCGGGATGCGGCAAGTCCACCTTCCTGCGCTGCCTCAACCGTATGAACGACACCATCCCCGGCGTGCGGGTGCGCGGCCGCGTGCTGCTGGACGGTCGGGACATCTACGCCCCGGGCACCGACGTCGTGGCCCTGCGCCGGCGCGTGGGCATGGTCTTTCAGCGACCCAATCCTTTCCCGCAGTCGATCTTTGACAACGTCGCTTTCGGCCCGCGGGTGCTGGGGTTGTACCGGGGCGGCGAGCTGGCCGCAGTCGTCGAGGAGAGCCTGCGGGCCGCGGTGCTATGGGACGAGGTCAAGGACAACCTCAGGCAGGACGCGCTATCCCTGTCCCTGGGGCAGCAGCAGCGTCTGTGCATCGCCCGGGTCGTCGCCGTACGGCCCGAGGTGATCCTGATGGACGAGCCCTGTTCGGCCCTGGATCCGATCGCCACCCTGCAGATCGAGGAGCTGATGCAGCAGCTGAAGGCTAGCTACACCATCGTCATCGTCACCCACAACATGCAGCAGGCCGCGCGGGCTTCGGACTGGACAGGGTTCTTCTGGCTGGGCAAGCTGGTGGAGTTTGGCCCGACCGGGACGGTCTTTACGCGTCCGCAGCAGCAACTGACGGAGGACTATATCACCGGCCGGGCCGGCTAGGCCCGGCGGCACGGCTTCGCGGAAGCAAGGCTCTCTATACCGATCGCCGGGACGGCTGCTGCCGTCGCGGCAAGGAGGCAGGCACATGCCGCGGGACACCTTTGACAAGGAGTTGCAGAAGCTCGAGGACGACCTCCTGGTGCTGGGAAGCATGGTGGAGGAAGCGCTCGTCGAGTCTGTGGCTATCCTCCGCCGACAGGACATGGAGGCGGCCCGCCGACTGATTGCCCACGACAGTGTCATCAACGAGAAACGGTTCGCCATCGAGGGCGATGCGCTGACGCTGATCGCTACTCAGCAGCCCATGGCGGTTGACCTGCGCACCATCGCCGCCGTTCTGGAAATTGCGACCGAGCTCGAGCGCATCGGCGACTATGCCAAGGGCATCGCCCATATCTGCCTGATGATCGGGGAGCAGCCCCTGGTCAAGCCGCTGGTCGACGTCCCCCGCATGGTGGTCCTGGTACGGGACATGCTGCACCAGGCCCTGGAGGCCTTTGTCCAGCGCGATGCCGCCATGGCCCGGTTGATACCGGATCGTGACGATGAGGTGGACCTGCTCTACACGCGGGTGTACCGTGATCTGTTGGACCTGATCGTCGCCGACCAGCGCACCATCGACGGGGCCACGCACCTGCTGTGGGTAGCACACAATCTGGAGCGTACCGGGGATCGCGTGACCAACATCTGCGAGCGCGTGATCTTTACCGTCACCGGTGAGATGATCGAGATCGGCGCGGACAGCCTGCCGGAAGCGGCAGCGAGCGCGTAGGGGCAAGGGGCAAGAGACAAGAAGCAGGAAGCAAGAAGCAAGACATCCTGGTGCATCCTGCTTCCTGCATCCTGCTTCTTGCTTCTATGCGTGCAGCACGCGCTCGTGGATGATCTCGGCCAGCCCCGGCCGGCTGAGCTCCTCCAGCTCGTAGCGCACGCGCACGGAAGGCTTGTTGATCTTCAGGATGCGGCCCAGATCGATCGGCGTGGCGATGATCACCAGGTCGCAGTCGACGGCATTGATCGTGGCCTGCAGATCGCGGATCTGTTTCTCGCCGTAGCCCATGGCCGGAAGGAGAGTGCCGATGCCTGGGTACTTCTGGAACGTTGCGGCGATGGTGCGTGTTGCGTACGGCCGGGGGTCGACGATCTCCTCGGCCTGGTAACGGCGCGCCGCCACGACGCCGGCGCCGTACGTCATCCCGCCGTGGGTGAGCGTGGGACCGTCCTCGACCACCAGAACGCGGCGGTGGCGGATCTGCTCGGCCTCCTCGATGTAGACCGGCGAGTTGGCTTCGATCACCACGGCCCCGGGATTGACCTGGCGGACGTTCTCGTGGACGGTCTCCACGTCCTGGATGTCGGCAGTGTCCACCTTGTTGATCACGACGACGTCGGCCATGCGCAGGTTGGCCTCGCCGGGATGGTAAGCGAGCTCGTGGCCAGGGCGGTGCGGGTCGGCCACGACGATGTGCAGCGCCGACTCGTAAAAGGGCAGGTCGTTGTTGCCGCCGTCCCAGACGATCACGTCGGCCTCTTCCTCCGCCCGCTCCAGTATCTGTCCATAATCCACGCCGGCGTAGACAATGACCCCGTTGTCGATGTGCGGCTCGTACTCCTCGCGCTCCTCGATGGTGCAGCGGTAGCGGTCCAGGTCGGCGTACTTGGCAAAGCGCTGCCAGACCTGCTCCTCCAGGTTGCCGTAGGGCATGGGGTGGCGGATGGCGACGACCTTCTTGCCGGCCTGGCGCAGGATCTCGCTGACGCGGCGGGTGGTCTGGCTCTTGCCGCAGCCGGTGCGTACGGCGCATACGGAGATAACCGGCTTCTTGGAGCGCAGCATGGTATGGCATGGGCCCATCAAGCGGAAGTCTGCGCCGGCAGCGAGGGCCACTGACGCGCGGTGCATGACGTACTCGTGGGACACGTCGCTGTACGCAAAGACGACCTCGTCGGCCTTGTGGCGTCGGACCAGCTCCTCCAACTGCTCCTCGGGATGGATCGGGATGCCCACGGGGTAGAGGGGGCCGGCCAGCACGGGTGGATAGAGCCGGCCCTCGATGTCCGGGATCTGGGTGGCGGTAAAGGCCACGACCTGGTACTCGTCGCGCTGGCGGTAGTAGGTGTTAAAGTTGTGAAAGTCGCGGCCGGCCGCGCCCATGATGATGACCCGCTTGCGCTCCATCGGCACCTCCTTGTGCGGCAGAGGGGTCGTTCGGGGACATAAGCACGGTTTGCTCGAGCTGTCAAGGTCCTTGCCGTGGGGCGCATTATAGCACAACCTCGCCGGATCGGCAAAGCAACGCTTGACAGTCGCCAGGAACGCCGTATACTGGCAGTGAGACCTGAAGCTCGCGTGACACCGCTCGAGGAGGTAGCAATGCCCCGCCGCATCCGCGTCCATTCCCTTGTCGAGTCTCTGCTGGCCCAGGAACGCTGAGGACGAAAGGAGAACGCCATGCCGTCCCTGCCCACGCCCCGCCGCCGCTGGTCGGTCGTCCTGATCTTTGGCCTCTTCATGCTGCTGCACCAGTCGGACAAGCTGCTGATCGGCTCCCTGACCGACCGCATCATCGACGACTTTGGCATCACCAAGACCGCTATGGGCGCCGTCTCGACCGGCGCGCTGATCGTCGGGGCCGCCCTCTATCCCCTGTGGGGCTATCTCTACGACCGCTTCGCCCGGCCCAAGCTGCTGGCGCTGGCCTCGCTCCTCTGGGGCGCGACCACCTGGCTCAACGCCATCGCCCCGAGCTATCCCGTCTTCCTGGGCACGCGCGCTTCCACCGGGATCGACGACTCCAGCTACCCCGGGCTCTACAGCCTGGTAGCCGACTACTTCGAGCCCCGGGTGCGCGGGCGCATCTACGGCCTGCTGGAACTGACCATGCCGCTCGGCTTCCTGACCGGGATGGTCCTGGCCATTGCGCTGGGGGGCATGCTCGGCTGGCGCGGGGTCTTTTACATCACCGGCTCGCTGGGCATCGTTCTGGCAGCGATCATCTTCTTCTTCGTGCGCGATGTCCCGCGCGGACAGAGCGAGCCGGAGATGCAGGGGCTCGAGCAGGTCCATGTCTATCGCTTCAATTGGCGCACGGCCTTTGGTCTCTTTGGCAAGCCCAGCCTGATCCTGCTTTTCTTGCAGGGTTTTTTCGGCGTCTTTCCCTGGAACGTGATCACGTACTGGTTCATGTTCTACCTGAAGGAGGAGCGCGGCTACAGCGACCTGATGCTGATGGTGACGATGGGCCTGGCCGTCATCGTCCTGGCCGGCGGCTACCCGCTGGGTGGGGCGCTGGGGGACATCCTCTTCCGGCGCACGCCCCGCGGCCGGATCATCGTCGCCGGCGCGGGGGTCATCACCGGGGCAGTGCTGCTGATCGTTACCCTGAGTATCCCCCTCGCCAGCCAGTGGACCTTCCTAGTATTGCTCTGCGCCACGGCGCTGGTCATCCCCTTTGCCGCTCCCAACGTGCTGTCCACCGTCTACGATATCACCGAGCCGGAGGTGCGCAGCACGGCGGTGGCGGTGCAGTACTTTATCGAGTCGGCCGGCGCGGCACTCTCCCCGCTGATGGCCGGCCTCCTGGCCGACAACTTCGGCACGATCCTCGGCTGGCTGCGGCAGGGGCCCGCGGCCATCTCCTGGGCGGCCGGCCTCTTCGCCGAGACAATGCCCCTCCAGAACGCCATGCTGCTCATCTGCGTCACCGCCTGGGTCCTCTGTGCCCTCCTCTTCTTCTTCGTCGGCCGGCTGGTTCCGGGGGACATTGCCACGCTGCGCCAGCGCATGCGCGAGCGCGCCGAGCAGGAGACGATGGCCCAGGGCACGGCCGGACGGGGATAGCGCCCGGCTGCGGAAGTGGCCGGCACGGCGCGCCGAACCTGCCAGGCCGTCTCCGCGAGGAGGTCCGTTGAAGATCACCATTCTCGGCGCTGCCGGCGTACGTACCCCACTGCTGGTCCAGGCCATCCTGGCCCGCCAGGGGCGGCTGGGCCTGACCGAGCTGGCGCTCATGGACGTCGACGCCGAGCGGCTGGGGCTGATCGGGGCGCTGACGGCCCCGCTGGAGGAGCAGGCGCGCTTCCGCACCGTGCGGACGACCGATCCCGCCGCGGCCCTGGCGGGAGCCGACTTTGTCATCACCACCTTCCGCGTCGGCGGCATGGCGGGGCGGGTCGTGGACGAGCGCGTGCCGCTGGCCCACGGCGTCGTGGGCCAGGAGACGACCGGACCGGGCGGCTTTGCCATGGCCATGCGGGCCATCCCCGTGCTCCTGTCCTATCTCGAGCGGATGCGCCAGCTCTGCCCGAAGGCCTGGCTTGTCAACTTTGCCAACCCCTCGGGCATGCTGGCCGAGGCCGCCACGCGCGTGGCGGGCTGGTCGAGGACTGTGGGCATCTGCGACGCGCCGGCCGACATGCAGCGCGTCGCCGCAGCGGCCAGTGGCACGGCGCCGGAGCGCCTCTTCCTGGACTACTTCGGGCTGAACCACCTGGGCTGGGTGCGGGCCGTGATCTGCGACGGCGAGGACCTCCTGCCCCGGCTCCTGGCGATGGTGCGCCAGGCCGGCCACTTCCCCGGGTCCCCCTTCGATCTGGACCTGGTGGCCGATCTGGGGATGATTCCCAATGACTACCTCTTCTACTACTACCACACCGAAGAGGCCATTCGCAGGATCCTTGGCGCCGGCCGCACCCGCGGCGAGTACCTCCTCGCGCTCAACGACCGCTTCTTCGCCGACCTGCAGCGCCTGTTCGCCACGGGGGATGTGGCAGGGATGGCCGCGCTCTACCGGCGCTACCTGGACGAGCGCCACGGGAGCCACATGGCCGACGATGGCGGGGTGCAGGGGCCGGCTCTGGATGCGGCCTGGCTCGCGGCGGCCGCCCAGGGGGGCTATGCCGGCGTGGCCCTGGACCTGATCGAGTCGCTGGCCGGCGGGCCGGCGCGGGCCATGGTCCTCAACGTGCCCAACCGGGGGGCCATCCGCTGTATGGGAGATGCCGACGTGGTCGAAGTGCCCGCTCTAGTCGGGCCCGGCCTGCTGAGGCCGTTGGTGGTGGGCGATATTCCCACCGACTGCCTGGGGCTCATGCAGCAGGTCAAGGAGTACGAGCGGCTGACCATCGCCGCAGCGGTGGAGTGCTCCTACGAGAAGGCGCTGCAAGCCCTGGTGCGGCATCCACTGGTGCCGGACCCGGGGACGGCGCGAGCGATCCTGACCGGGTACCGCGAGCGGCACGGAGCGCTGTTTCCGCCCTTGGGCTGAGTTGCGGAACGTGCAGACCGTGTACACGGAACGGCCGCACTTAGGCCACTCGTTGTGCCGGAGGTCGCTGATGGGATATGCCGACGAGGCAGCCGCAACGTTCGATGGCGGCTTCAACTGCGCCCAGGCCGTCCTTTCGGCCTTTGCCGGGGAGATGGGGCTGGAACGGGAGCTGGCCCTGCGCATCGCCGGGGGTCTTGGCGGGGGCATGGGCCGGCTGGGCGAGGTCTGTGGGGCCGTCGCCGGAGCCGTCCTTGTGATCGGGCTCAGGCACGGCAAGCATCGCCCGGAGGACGACGCAGCCCGCGAGGAGACGTACCGGCGAGTGCAGGAGCTCGCCGCCGCGTTCCGCGCCCGCTACGGGGCGCTGCGCTGCCGCGACCTGCTGGGCTGCGACCTGACCACGCCGGAGGGCCGGCAGCGGGCCCACGACGAGGGGCTGACGCGCACGCTCTGCCCGCAGCTCGTGCGCGACGTGGCCGAGGTCGTGGCCGGTCTGCTGTGACCAGCGATCGGCAATCAGCGATCAGCGACTTGCTCACGAGGGCCTGACCGAGAGCTCATGGCCGGGCGCTGCCTGGCGCGGCGCGAGGACCACCTCCCCCTCGCGCACCACCAGTACCACGCTGTCCATAGCGCCGATGTCGGCCAAGGGGTCGCCGGCCACGGCGATGACGTCGGCCAGCTTGCCGCTCTCCAGGGTGCCGATGTCGGCCCAGCCCATGGCCAGGGCCGGCCATGCCGTGGCTGCCAGGACGGCCTGCATCGGCGTGCAGCCATACTCCACCAGCCGGCGCATCTCGTCGGCCATGGCGGCGAAGCGCACCCCGCCCAGCCAGCTGTCGGTGCCGGCGGCCAGGCGCAGGCCGGCCTTTCGTGCTTCGGCCATCGAGGCGTGCTTGCGCTCCAGGTAGGCCTGGCCTTCGGCATACTGCACCTCGGCCTGGCGGGCGACGGCCGGGTCGGGGTGCTGCCGGCGGCGGTCGCACCACTTCAGGTACTCCTCGGAGATGTGAAGGGTCGGCACCCAGGTGATGCGCCGCTCCAGGGCCTGCTCGACCTCCTGCGCCGTGGGGGTGCCGTGCTCGAAGGTGTCGACACCGGCGGCGATGGCCATCTGCTGCGAGGGTGGATCGGACGTGTGGCAGGCCACCTTCTTCCCCAGTCGGTGGGCCTCGTCCACCGCGGCGTCCAGCTCCTCCTGGGTCATGTCGGCGCCGTTGTTGGCGATCTTGATGAAATCGGCCCCGCCGCGGATCTCCTCGCGCACCGCGCGGCGGAAGCCGTACGGCCCGTCGGCCTCGTTGGCCAGCCCGGGCAGGTAGTGGACGTGCCCGCCGCTGGCCACGACCAGCCGGCCGGCAAAGTGCACCTTGGGACCGGGGATCAGCCCGCGGGCAATGGCGTGGCGGACCTCGTACATGATCCCCTGCACGGCGCCCGTGTCGCGCACCGTCGTCGTCCCGGCCAGGAGCGCCTGGCGCAGCCGGCCGGCCGCCAGCAGCGTGATCATGGCCGGCGAGTAGATGATCTTGTTCTCGTCCTCGTATGTGTAGGTACCGGCATCGGGCTCGTCCCAGTAGTAGGTAGGGTGGACGTGCATGTCGATCAGGCCGGGGAGGAGCGTGGCCTCGGGTAGCTCCAGCACCTGCGCCGTCGGCGGGGCCGGTGGCGCCGCCGCGGCCGGCCCGGAGTAGGCAATGTGCCGGCCGGCGACCGCCACCACGCCCGGCGCGATGGGCGGGCCGCCGGTGGCGTCGATCAGTGCCTTGGCGCGGACCAGGAGGGAGACATCGTGTTCGCTCATGGGGCTACACCTCACCTGTATAGGACGAGAAGCAGCGGACAAGCCCGTCAGCTCCAGACAGAGAACCATAGGTTGGCGAACACAGGCCGCGCGAAGGTGGGTGGGACCAGCGCGGTCTCGCTGGCAAAGCGCTGGAGGGCCGGCACGGCCAGGGGGGTGCTGGCGACGGCCAGGACTACCAGGCCAAGCAGTGTGTTGGCCCCGCCGGCTCGCGGCGCCTCCTCGACAAAGAACAGCTCCGGCATCCGAAACAGCCGCAGCCGGAGCCGGGAATCTCCACGAACCACCGGGGACTGCCGCTCCGGTCTTCGGTCATCCGATTCGCCTCTCTCCTGCGTGCCAACTTGCCATGTGTCAACGTGGCACCGCGCAGCGCGCATCCGCCTCGGCGACGATCGCCCGCATGGTCTCCAGCGTGCCCGGCGGCACGGGGGTGGGCCGGTGCGTGGCCAGGGTCTGGCGCACTGCCTCCCGCGCCCGCTGCCGCAGGTCCTGCCGGCCGGCGGCGGCCCAGGCCGGGAAGGTCTGGTGGTCCATCAGCCGCGGGAACCAGGCCTCGCTCAGGTGGCGGCGCGTGTGGGGGGAGGCCAGGAAGTTCCCGCCGGGGCCGACGCGGTCGATCACCTCGAGGGCCAGCGTCTCGCCGTTGAGGTCGACGCCGTGCAGGAGTCGCCGGACAAAGCCGATGATCTCGTCGCCGACGGCGATCATTTCATAAGAGCAGGTAAGACCCGACTCGATGTAGCCGACGTCGTGGACCAGGTTGGCCCCGCTCAGCGCGGCCCACAGGATCCACAGCGCGCTCTCGATGCCGGCCTGCATGTCGGGTTCCTTGGAGTCGGAGCAGCCGGCAAAGCCCCATACCGGCAGCCGGTAGAAGCGATGGGCCAGCTCGGCCATGCCCATGCAGTGCAGCATGAACTCGGGCGAGACATAGGCGCCGACCGCGGTGCGCATGTCCAGCGGCCCGCTGCCCGAGCCCCAGACGAACGGCGCGCCGGGCCGGCGCAGTTGGGCGACGGCCAGACCGCTGAGCACCTCGGCGTTGGCCATGGCCAGGGCGCCGGCCGGGGTCATCGGCGCGGTGGCCCCGTCCATCGGCCCGGGCGCGTAGACAAAGGGCAGGCCGTGGTCGGCCATCGTCAGCAGCTTGCGCAGGGCCGCCTCCGAGTGGCACAGCGGCGAGGAGGGCTCCAGGTAGGCAAAGAGGAAGGGCTTGAGCGCCAGCTCGGCCGGCCCGCCGGCCACGGCCTCGGCCATGGCGATGAGGTCGAGCAGGCCGGCCTCGTCCCAGGCCGTGAAGACGATCGGCTTGACCGTGTTCTCGACCATGGCCAGGAAGGAGTGGCGGTCCGACGTCCTGGGGGGAACGTCCGAGGGCAGGGCCATGGACATGACAAAGTCCAGGTTGGGCAGGGCGTCGGCCAGGCGGGCGGTATCCTGGACATCGCGCAGCAGCGACGGCCGGCGCTGCCCGGTTTCCAGGTCGAGCGCGTTGGGCAGGTCCGAGCCCGTGCCGAAGTAGGTGCGCCGGCCCTCCAGGAAGACGCGCGGCGTGCCGGTACGGTCGCACAGCGTCACGCGCGAGGGTGCCCTGGCCAGCGCGTCCTCCACGACCGCCGCCGGGAAGCGCACCAGTGTGCCATCGCTGACGACACAGCCCGCTTCCTGGAGCAGCGCCAGCGACTCGGCCTCCTGGATGCGCACGCCGGTGCGGCGCAGCACCTCCAGCGAGGCCAGGTGGATCTGCTCGAGCTGGGCATCGGAGAAGAGGCATGGGTAGGCCCAGAGCTGGCCGGCCGGCTCGGGGGATGGGTTCACCTTCTGGGGGGAGCAGGGTTCTGTCGACATGGGATAGCTGGCCTCCTCTGCGCTAGATGGGCGATGCGAAATCCGGACTCTGAGTTGCAAGTTCCTGTCACTCCAGCCTCACCCGCGGATCCAGCACCAGGTACAGCAGGTCCACCACCAGGTTCATGACCACGATTGCCACCGCGGCAAAGGTGATGGTCCCGACGATCACCGGCGTGTCCAGATTCTTGATCGCCTGCCACATCTCGTAGCCGACGCCCGGCCGGGAAAAGACCACCTCGATCAGCACGACGCCTCCCAAGTAGTAGGCCAGGTCCATGCCGACCATGGTGACGATCGGGCGGATGGCGTTGCGCATGACGTGGCGGTAGAGCACCAGCCGGCCGGGCAGGCCCTTGGCCCGCGCCGTGCGCACATAGTCGGCCTGCAGGATCTCCAGCATGCTCGAGCGCAGCATGCGCGCGTACCACGCCCCCCCGGCCAGCCCCAGCGTCAGCGCCGGCAGGATCAGGTGCACCGGGTTATAGTCCTCGCTGCCCGGCAGAGGCGGCAGCGGCAGGATCGACCAGCGATAGGCGACCAGGTAGATCAGCACCAGCCCCAGCCAGAACGAGGGCGCCGACACGCCGAAGAGGGCCAGCAGCATGGCCAGGCGGTCCCAGATGCTGCGCAGCCGGACGGCGGAGATGATGCCCACCGGGATGCCGATCAGCAGCTCCACGAACACCCCGCTGACGGCCAGGGCGGCCGTGGACGGCAGCCGCCGCGCGATGAGCTGGGTGACCGGCCCCTTGCCAGGCTGGTTGGAACTGCCCAGGTCCAGCCGGCTCACCAGCCGCCACAGATACTGGAAGTACTGGCTGTCGAACGGGTTGTAGCCCAGCCGCAGCTCATGGGCCGGCGCCCATCCCTCCAGCCCTCCCTTGCTCAACTGCACGCGCGTCCAGTCCGCCGGCACGCCGGCCGGCAGTACGGCCCCTTCGACGGGCTGGAATCCGAACTGCTGCTTGACATAGGAGAGCGCCTCCGTGTTGACCCAGACCGGCCGGCCCTCGTCCACGGAGAGGCGCACCCAATCCTGGCCCTGGTCGGTGCGACGGTCGGTGATCCCCAGGCTCTCGCCGGGAAGAAGCAGCATGACCGGCCCGCTGGCGGGATCCGCTTCGGCGTACAGGACGACCGCGCCGGCGGCGGCGCCGGCCCAGCTTCCCCGCAGGTTGAAAAAGACCGGGCGGTCCAGCCCCAGGTTGTGGCGGATCTGCGCCAGGGTGGCGGCGTTGGCCCGCGGGCCGGCGATGGCCCGTGCCGGGTCGCCGGGGATGAGGTAGCTGATGGTGAAGGTGACCGTCAGGATCAGCCAGATCACCACGAGCATTCCCAGCAGCCGCCGCACCAGGTACGCGCCCATGCCCATCTCTGCCTCAGCGGTGCATCTGTGGGTCGACGGCGTCGCGCAGCCCGTCGCCCATTAGGTTGAAACCGAGTGTGGCCAGCATCAGCGCCACGCCGGGGGCGAGCATCCACCACGGGGCGGTCTGGTAGTACGACTGCGCCTCGGCGATCATGCCGCCCCACGAGGCCGTACCCAGGGGAACGCCGATGCCCAGGTAGCTCAGCTCGGCCTCGATCAGCACCGTGCTGGCTACCCCCAGGGTGGTGTAGACGATCGTCGGCCCGACGAGGTGGGGCAGGATGTGTCGCCACAGGATGTGCCACGGCCCCCCGCCGAGCGCCTTGGTCGCCAGGACAAAGTCCATCTCCTTCAGCACCAGCACCTGTCCGTGCACGATGCGCGCCAGGTAGCCCCAGTAGACCGCCCCGATGATGACGATGAGCATGCCGATGCTCGGGCGCAGCACGGCGCCCAGGGCGATGGCCAGGAGCAAGGTCGGGAATGACATGACCACGTCGGTGAAGCGCATGATGGCCGTCTCGATCCAGCCCCCAGCGTAGGCCGAGACGGCTCCCAGGAAGAGGCCGATCAGCACGGAGAGGCCGTTGCCGACGATGCCGACCAGGAGCGATACGCGCGCACCGGCGACGACCCGGCTGAGCACGTCCCGACCCATCCTGTCGGTCCCCAGCAGGAAGTTGCCGTTCGGCGGCAGGGGGGCGCCGCGCTCGGAGGTGCCCACCGGGTAGGGGTACTGCAGGTCGGGTGGATGCGGGGTGATCCACGGTGCCAGCAGTGCGGCCAGCACCAGCAGCAGGCAGATGGCCGTACCGATCAGGGCCGGCCGGTCCCGGCGCAGCCGGCGCCAGACCAGTCCCCAGAACGATACCGGTCTGGCTTCGGGCAGCAGCCCTTCTACGGCGGCGACCAGGCCATCCACGGGGGCTGGCTCACCCGGGGTGTTGGTCTGGGTGCACGGCTCGCCGGCAGGGGTCTTGCTGGCGGCGGCGTTCGGTTCCTGCTCCATGGCCTGGTGTTGGGCGGGGAGCCCGGCGCGTGTCCCGAACCGCCGGGCTCCCCGGCGCTGCGCTAGGGCTGGATCCACAGCCGCTCGAGGAAGGGGCCGTACTCCGACCTGGAGTAAAAGTCCTTCAGCCTGGGGTTGTGCAGGTAGAAGGAGATGCCGTTGATCAGCGGCACGTGTACGGCGTCGTCCATCAGCAGGCGCTCGATCTGCTGGTAGAGCTGCAGGCGGGTGCTGCGGTCCTGTTCGCCCAGCGCCTGCATGGCCAGCTCGTCCACCCGTGGGTTGGAGTAGAAATCATAGTTGCTGCCGGCGCCGGTCATGTACAAGTTGTTGATCAGGTCGGCCGCGTCGGGCTGGATCATGTACCAGGAGTTCAGGAACAGCTCCGTGTCGCCGGCGTACATCAGGTCGTAGGCCACGGTATCGGCCACCTGCTTGATGCTCAGCCGGATGCCGATCTGCCCCAGGTCTTGCTGGATAGACTGGGCCATGGTGGCCTCCTGGGGGTCATCGGCGACGATGAGCAGCTCCAGCTCCAGGCCCTCGGCCACGCCGGCCTGGGCCATCTTGGCCCGGGCCGCGGCCGGGTCGTAGCTGTAGGGCCTGTAGCTGGGATCGTACCCCGGGCAGGTCGCCGGGTAGATCGTCCACAGGGCCACGCCCTTGCCGGCCATGAGCCGGGCGATCTTCTCGCGGTCGATGGCCAGGTTGAGCGCCTGCCGGAAGGCCACGTTGTCCAGCGGGGGCTTGGCGTTGTTGACGCCGATCCACCAGGTGTACATGGACGGCTCGCGGAAGAACCAGTCCTGGTACTTGCTGTCGCCGACCAGGCGTGGGAAGTCGGCAGCAGGGATCATGTCGCCGAACAGGATGTCGAGATCGCCCCGCTCCAGGCGCATGAGCGCGGTGGATGGCTCCACGCCAAAGTACATGATGACCTGGTCGATGTAGGGCTGGCCGGCGTGGAAAAAGTCGGGGTTGCGCACAAAGACGGCTTTTTCCCCGGGCGTGTACTCCTGGAAGATGAACGGCCCGGTGCCGACCGGGTGCAGCCCAAACTCCTCCCCCCACCTCTCGACCTCCTCCTTCGGCACGACCCAGTTGTTCGGCAGGGCCAGGACGTTGAGGAAGGTCATGTCGGGGGCGGTGAGCCGGAAGCGCAGGGTGTACCTGTCGAGCACCTCGATGCCGCTGCACTCTGCGGCGTTGCCGTCGATCATGTCCTGCGCGCCCTCGATGCTGAGCAGGTAGTAGTTAGCCCAGCTGCCCCACGCCGGATCCAGGCAGCGCTCCAGGCTGTACTTGAAGTCGGCAGCCTCGACCTCGCGGCCGTTGTGGAACCTGACACCGGGCCGCAACGTGAAGGTGTAGACGGTGCCGTCGGCGCTGATGTCGGGATAGTCGGCGGCCATGTCGGGCACGGCCCTGTCGCCTTCATAGATCATCAGGCCGCGGTAGAGGTTCATCAGGCTCTGCCAGGCGGCGATGTTGTAGCCCAGGATGGCGTCCATCGAGTTGGGCTCCTCGCTGAAGGCGATGGTCACCGTGCCGCCGCGGGCCGGGCCGGCCGTGGCCGCCGGGACGGGAGTGGCCCCACCGCTGGGCGCCGTGGTGGCCGGCCCGCAGGAGACGGCCAGGACAACCAGCAGGGCCAGGCTCAGCCAGGACAACATGGCGGTTCGTTGATGTCGCAGCATTGGTTCCTCCTTTGCTGTTGGCAGCGGTCCGCGATTGGCAAGCGGCAATGCACACGAGCTCATCAGCCCGGCAGCGCGTGCGCGGTGGCTACCAGGGCGTCGATCTGGCGGGGGTTCGTGTCCAGCGGGAAGGGGCTGCCGGTACTGACGACAAAGCCGCGCGCCCGCGCGCCGATGCCGGCCTGGCGGCGCACCTCGGCAGCCATCTCCTCTTCGCTCGAACCCGGCCCGAAGCGCACGGCGTCGATGTTGCCCAGCACCGCCACGCGGCCGGCCACCCGCTCGACCACGTCGGCGATCTCGATGGTGAAGGTTTTCTTGCTCTCCTCCAGGCCCACTGCGGCGATGTCGTACTGGACGATGCGCTCCAGGCGCGGCACGGCGTCGCCGCAGACATAGTGGATCGGCAGCAGCCCCAGCGCGCGCATGTGCTCGAAGTAGGGCTGGTTGTAGGCAAAGACGAAGCGGTCGTAGCTGCGCGGCGAGATGATGTCGGCTCCCGAAAAGACCTCCTCCACATAGACGCCGTCGATGCCGCACGCTGCCCAGGCGGACATGACCTCGCGGTCCTGTTCCAGCAAGCGCTGCAGGAGGTGTTGCAGCAGCTCGGGCCGGTCGACCTGGATGGTCATCAGCCCCTGGAAGCCGAGCAGGTCGTAGGCGTTGGAGAAGGGCGTGTCCAGAATGGTGCTGATGTAGAGCTCGCCCCCGCGGTCGCCGGCGATGCGCCGTGGCAGATCATAGTCGCCGCGCGCGAGGAGATCCTCGGCAGGGACGATCGGCAGCAGGGCATCGACGTCGGTGGGGCCCTGGAGCCGGCCGGAGATGTCCCATAGATCCTGACGCGAGGCGCTGGGTGGGGCCAGGACGGCATCGCCGCGGGGCATCGGCACCTCCAGCATCGGCACGCGCAGGCCCGTGACGAGGTCCTCGTAGCAGAGCACGCCGGCCTCCCGGGCGATGCGCGTGCGCTCGGCCCAGGCCCGGCTGGCGCCCTGGTGGATCTCCAGCCAGTCGGGCTGCGCCTGGAAGACACCGTACGATGCATACAGGGCCTCGGCGCGAAAGAGGGTGTCCTCCTCGTGGTCCACCGGGCAGGCCGAGCGGTCGCCCAGCCGGCGGCGGTACTGCTCGACGTAGTGGGCGCGCTCCTGTTCGGCCAGGAACAGGCTGAGGTAGGCCGGGGCGGCCGGCAGGACATCGGGCTTCCGGCCGGTGAGGGCGCGCCGCATGCGCTCGCAGGGTGTCAGGTGGTCGGCTGCCTGGTAGCTTTCCATGTTGCCCCTGGTCGTTCGATCGGGCCGTGGCGTCAAGGACTCGGCGCATAGGCTACAGGCGACTGGAGAGGAGTATAGCACCAAGGGGGAAGGCAGTCAACAGCTTGACGGAAGGCGGCCCTCTTGCTATAATCGCTACGGCACAACAAACCAAGTGAGGGCAGCCGACTGCTGCCCATTGTTTGCTCTGCAGGAGGCACCATGCGCCGAACCCGTTGGCTCGTCCTGCTCTGCGCCGTGCTGCTCCTGTTCTCCTGCGGACCGGCCCAGGGCAGCGTCCCTTTCTACGAGCTGGTCGCCGAGCCCGACCGCTACAACCAGCAGGACGTCACCGTCCTGGGATTCTATTACCAGAAGGACGGCCAGCAGATCCTGGTCGTCGGCGTGCGCACCGACGACGGCTTCCAGAACCCCGTTCCCCTCGGAGACGCCATCTGGATCGAGGGCATGCCGGCTGCGGTCCTGGAGAAGCTCAACAGCGCCGGCGGAGCGATCTATGGCATGGTCCAGGTGGGCGGGCGCTTCGAGAGCGGCGGGGCCTTTGGGCCGGAGGGCCAGTACCGCTGGCGTATCGTAATTGCCGACCCGGAGCGCGTCGTGGCCCTGGAGGCGGCGCAGATGCAGGAGGCCCGCGTGCCGGACGGCCTGGACATACCTGGCTCCCTGCGCCTGGCCGACCTGCTGGCCCAGCCCGATGCCTACAGCGGCCAGACCGTGACCCTGGTGGCCTACTACTACTGGACGCCGCAGACGTGGGTCCTGGCCGAGGGCATCCGCAGCCTGGACGGCGTGCACAACGCTGTGCCGATCGGCAAACAGATCTGGGTGGACGGCTTCCCGGCCAACGTCTCCGGAGACCTGAACGTGATCGACAACACCAACGTCCACGGGCTGGTCAAGGTGACCGGGCGCTTCGACACGCGCGGGGGCTACGGTGCGGGCAAGTCGTACCCCTACCGGCTGGTGGTGAGCGCGGCCGAGGCGGTCAGGCCCTGATCGCGGGTGAAGCCCTTGTCCCTGCACTACACGTTTGCCGCCATGACCACGGCAGACCTCGATGAGGTCCTGGCGATCGAGCGGGCCAGCTTTCGCTCCCCCTGGTCGCAGCGGGCCTACCAGGCGGAGCTGGACTCGCTCTACGGGGTCTACCGCGTCCTGCGACTGGCCCCGCCGGAGTCCTCGGGGCCAGCCCCATGGCAGCCCCAGCGGCGCTGGCCGGGGTGGCTGGGAGGGCGCCGGCCGGCCGCGGACCGCGGGCCGCTGGTCGGCTACCATGGCTTCCAGCTCGTCCTGGACGAGGCGCACATCATGACGATCGCCGTGCACCCCGACTACCGCCGCCGCGGGCTGGGCGAGCTGCTGCTGCTGGACGTGTTCGACGAGGCCCGCCGCCACGGGGCATCGCGTCTGACGCTGGAGGTGCGCGTCGGCAACGTGGCGGCCCAGGAGCTGTACCGCAAGTACGGGTTCACCGTGGAGGGCCGGCGGCTGCGCTACTATGCCGATGGTGAGGATGGGCTGATCATGTGGAGCGGCCGGCTGGACACGGCGGCGAGTGTCGCGGAGCGCGACGTGCTGCGCCGGGAGCTCATGCAGCGGCTAGCGCGGAAGGAGCAAGGCCATGACCCTGATCCTGGGCATTGAGACGTCGTGCGACGAGACCGCCGCCGCGCTGGTCCGCGACGGCCGCGAGATCGTCAGCAATGTGGTGGCGTCGCAGGTGGACCTGCACCGGGCCACGGGTGGTATCGTGCCCGAGGTGGCCTCGCGCGAGCACGTTCTGAAGATATTGCCGGTGCTACAGGAAGCCCTCCGGCCGCTGGCCAATCCTCGTCAGGCTGTGGATGCCGTGGCCGTCACGCACGGGCCGGGCCTGGCCGGCTCCCTCCTGGTGGGCGTGAACTTGGCCAAGGCCATGGCCTTCGCCTGGGGCAAACCGCTGCTGGCCATCCATCACCTGGAGGCTCACCTCTATGCCAACTGGCTGCCCGGTGGCGCGGAGCAGGGCGAGCCGCCGCGGTTCCCGTGCCTGTGCCTTGTCATCTCGGGCGGGCACACCGCGCTCATCCTCATGGAGGGCCACGGGCGTTACCGGCAACTGGGGCAGACATTGGACGATGCCGCTGGCGAGGCCTTTGACAAGGCAGCGCGCATCCTGGGGTTGGGCTACCCGGGCGGGCCGGCCATCGAGCAGGCCGCCAGGGCCGGCCGCGCCGACCGCCACCGCCTGCCGCGCTCGCTGCTGCAGGGCACGCACGATTTCTCCTTCAGCGGGCTGAAGACGGCGCTCTACCGCCTGGCCCAGGACCAGCGCCGCCTGGAGGACAGCCTCAGCGTGGGCCCGGAGGATCGCCCTGGCGAGGTGCCGCGGCTGAGTCGGGCCGGGGAGTTCCCACCGCTCTCCCCCGCGGTCGCTGCCGACCTGGCCGCGGCCTTCCAGGAGGCGGTGGTGGACGTCCTGGTGCGCAAGACGGTGCAGGCCGCCGGCATCTACGGAGTGCAGGAGGTGCTGCTGGCCGGCGGCGTCGCCGCCAATGCCCGTTTGCGCCAGGAGATGGCCCTGCACGTGAACGTGCCGTTGCGTATCCCGCCGCCGGAGCTCTGCACCGACAACGCCGCCATGGTCGCCACGGCAGCCTTCTACCGCCTGTCGCAAGGCGAGCAGTCCGGATGGGACCTGGATGTGTACCCGAACCTGCCGCTGTCCTAGCCGCGCCCGCCGTGTCGGCGCAGGCGACAGCAGGCACCGCCTGAGCCCTGTGCCCGAGAGGAGGCTGCCATGCCCTACCGGATAGTCGCCCGCGTGAAGGAGGTCAAGGGCCACTGCGGCTTTGGCCACCGTGTGGGGGATGAGGTGCTCTTTGATGGGGAGACGGTGCAGGGTCGCGTCTGCCTCTCGGCGCTCTACAGCTTCCTGCCCAAGGTGTTCGCCATGCGCTACGGAGCCGAGTTCCCCTGGCTGAGCGACCCGGACGTGGCCACCCACGCCTGCCCGGACGCGCACAACCCGGTCGTGTTCGAGATCGTGCGCCTTCGGGAGTAGGAAACTATCTCAATACCACTACTGCCGACCCGCCAGCGACTCGCGCAGCCGCTTGATGCGCTCCTGCACCTGGTCGGCGTCGGGCGCCGGCTGCGGCGAGCGCCGGAGGTACTCCTCCAGGTCGGAGATGGCCCCGGGGATGTCGCCCAGTTCGGCCCGTGCCCGGCTGCGGTTGCGATAGGCGCTGGTCAGCCGCGGCTCCAGGTCGATGGCCGCATCCAGGTCGTAGATCGCCCGCAGGTAGTCGTGCAGCTCCAGGTAGGCTGCGCCGCGGTTGGCATGAGCCGCGGCGTTCTCGCGCTTGAGGCGGATGGCGTCGTCAAAGTCGGCGATGGCCTCGCGGTGCTTGCCCAGGAAGAGGTAGGCCTGGCCGCGCTCCAGGTAGGCGAGCTGGTGGTGCGGGTTGTAGCGCAGGGCCTGGGAAAAGTCCTCGATGGCCTTCTCGTACTTGCCCAGGTTGCGCCAGGCGAAGCCGCGGTTGTAATAGGCCTGCGCGTAGTTGCGGTCCAGCTCCAGGCTGTGGTCCAGGAGCGGCAGCGCCTCCTCGTACTTGCGCTGGTGGATGTAGGCCGTCGCCTCGTTGTTGTACGTCACCGCGTCGTCCGGCTCCAGGCGCTTGGCCCGTTCAAAGTCAGCCATGGCCTGGTCGTACTTGTCCTGCAGGGCGCGGGCCAGGCCGTGGCTGCTGTACGCGGCGGCGCTGGTGTTGTCGCTCTGGATGGCCTTGGTCAGCAGCCTCTCGGCGTCGGCGTACATGCCGCACTGGGTATACCCGCGGCCGATCCCGATCAGCGAGGTCGGCGAGGCCGGGAAGAGGGTTTCCAGGCTCTTGGCCGGCAGCCCCAGGTAGAGGATGGCGTTCCCGAGCTGCTCCAGCACGCGCGGATCGGCCAGGCGTCCCTTGGCGGCCTGCTCGGCCCGCTCCTGGAGCAGGCGGTCGGTGCCGGAGGCCACCACGGCCGTGCGGTAGCGCTTGACCGCGCCCCAGTACTGCATCACATAGTGCAGGTTCGGGCCCGAGTCGGCGGCATGGTAGAGCGCCCACAGGTCGGCCGGCGGGATGTTTGCAATGGTCGGCAGCTCCGCGGGCATGCTTCCGTCCGCAGCCCTGCTCTTCTCCAGAAGTGTGCACAGGGCGGAGATGGTGCGGATGCCGTGCTGGGAGAGTTCGTCGTACCGGTCTTCGGGCAAGTTGGCCATCAGGATGGCCTGGTCGATCCAGTGCATCAGCTCCTGGGCCCCGAAGCGCGTGCCCAGCAGGAGCTCGGGCACGTCGGCAGTGGCCAGGTTCTGCACGTTGTCGATACCGCTCTCGCCCAGGCGGGTCTCGTGCCACAGGCTGATCCCGTCGACGTCCGCCAGGGGGCGCTCGCGGCGTCGGAACAGGTTCCCGAAGATGTGCCCCACCGTCGAGGTGAGCCAGCGGATGCCGGTATCGGGGAAGTAGCCGAGCAGGAAGGCGGCGATGGCCACCAGCGCCGGTGTCTCCTCGGCAACTGCCTGCAGCTGCCAGGCGCCGACAAAGGCGATGGCCAGCACGGTCAACAGGCGCACCGTGATGTAGAGGTACACGGCTGGCTGCAGGTCGAGGGTGCAGAAGCGCCGATAGACAAAGTAGGCCGAGAAGACATAGGCGCCCAGGAAGCTGTAGAACATCGTGGTGGCCACCATCTCCGGCATGAAGCCGAGCGAGGCGCGGAAGTAGAAAAAGCCCAGCCCGAGCAGTGTCAGGACCGTGGCCAGCGAGACGTAGATAGCGAACTGGGCACCGCTGTAGACCTGGCGATAGCGGGTGTCCAGGTCGGTTCCGGCCTCCTGGTCCAGTCCCAGCAGTCGCCAGTCTTCCTTGACCCGCTCCTTGTGCACGTTGGCGCGGAACTGCAGGTAGGCGATGTAGGTGATCGGCATGTAGCTGGCCAGCGTCAGCATGAGGATGGCCGGGAAGAGGTCCGGCCGGACATAGAGCAGGAGCAGGGCCAGCCCGACGAGCGCCAGGGTGGCCACGATCGCCACGACGGGCAGGATCCACGAACGGTCACGGGGCGGCTGCACGGGTGTCTCGGTGCTCTCAGTGTCGGACATTGCCATCTCCCAGGAATGATGGCCCGCAGAGTGGCCACGCCACGCTCACGGCAGCCCTCCGCGGCCTAGTCGGCGAAATCCCCGCCCAGTATGACCAGGCTCCCGTCGCCGACCACGTTCCCGTCGCCGGTGATGATCGTGCTTCCGCCGGCGCGGCCCTGGATGGCGATGTTGCGCGGACCCTCGGCGGCGCGCTCCTGGTAGAACTGCGACACGATCTCGTCCAGCTGGCCGGCCAGGCTCGGATTCACGTAGGCCTGCCGGACCAGGCTCTGGAACAGGCCCTCCTCGTAGGTCGTCGGGTCTTCCCTGTAGAGCTTCAGGAGGTGGGCGGCTTTGGGGTCGGCCTGTCTCATGGACTTGCTGACCAACTCCCAGGCCCGCCGGGCTTGCCCGCTGCCCGGCCTGCCCTGGCGCTCCTCCTCCGGCAACCGCAGGTAGTTCGTCAACATCGTGACAACCGCTCGTACGGTGCTGAACTGGTCCATCGGTGTCCTCCCGGCATACGCCAGCCTTGTCTCGTAGCTCCATTATACCATGTTCGCCAGGGCCAGACAAGCCTGCTGCGCTGCGCGCGTCGCGTTTGCCCCACGGCGATGTCAAGATCGCGGCGGTGCACCACGAATGGCAAGTGCCCGGCCTGCCCGAGGCGCGGCACAGCCGCGCCAGTGCTGCGCCCCGGAGTGTGCGGCGTCGTGCCGTTGCCGGAGCCGGGCACTTGCCGGTCAAGGCTGGCAACTTTGGTATTGGCCGTGGTTTGCCCCCCGCCCCCTTCTGTGCTACAATAGATGTGCTGTGCCACAACTGCTCACCTCGCCCGACCTCGCTGCCCCATGGAGGCTGCCGATGAAGCGAACGATCCTTCTCCTGACCCTTCTCCTCGGCCTGGCCGTTCTGCCGGCCGTTCCGCCGGCCCTGGGCTCCGCCCACCAGTCGCCGGGGAGCCCCGCCCCGGAGGTCATCACCATCGCCGAGGCCCGTGCCATGAACGTCGGCGACACCGTCAGCATCCAGGGCACGGCCAGCGTGGCCGCCGGCACCACCAACGCCGGCTTCGCCATCCAGGACGCCACCGCCGGCATCTACATCTACCCGAGCTCGTTCGTCGCGGTCGAGCTGGGCGACATCGTCCTCCTCACCGGGACACTGGCCAGCTACAACTGCCTGCTGGAGGTCACGCCCAGCCCCGGCAACGTCGCGATCGTCGGCAGCGAGCCCGCGCCGGTCCCCCTGCCCTACGCCACCAGCGACATCGGCGAGGCCAGCGAGGGCTGGCTCGTCGTCGTCACCGGCACCGTCTCCGGCCTGGGCAGTCAGTCCTTCTACGTCGACGACGGCAGCGGCAGCACCTACGTCTACATCGACACCGACACCGGCATCAGCCTGGGCAACGTGCACGACGGCGACCTTGTCCGCGTGATCGGCTTCAGCAGCCAGTTCGACGGCTCGGCTCCCTGCGACACCGGCTGGCAAATCGTGCCGCGCATGCAGAGCGACCTGCGCGTGATCGACGTGGACCCGCCCGGCATTGACTCAACCATCCCGGCCGACGGCGCCACCGAGGTCAGCTCGTGCGTCGCGCCGCAGGCCCTCTTCGACGAGGCCATCGACCCGGCCACCCTGGCCATGACCCTCACCGGGCCGGCCGGCGTGGTCCCCGGCACCGTCTCCTACGACAGCCCCACCCAGCGGGGCATCTTCACCCCGGCCGCCCCGCTCCAGCCCAACGCCACCTTCACCGCGCTCGTCCCCGGCACGGTGGAGGACTGGAGCGGCAACCCCATGGGCAGCGACTACACCTGGTCATTCACCACCGCCCTCGACATGCTGCCGCCCCTGGTCGTGGCGGTCAGGCCCACCGGGAACGACGTCAGCATCTACACCACCGTTCAGGTCACCTTCAGCGAGGCTATGGACCCAGCCTCGATCCACACGGGCACCGTCGTGCTGAAAAAGGGCACCGCCGTCGTCCCGGGCACGGTGAGCTACGACCCGGTCACCTTCCGCGCCACCTTCCGCCCCCAGGCCCTGCTGGAGGAGAACACCCAGTACCAGGCCACGGTCAAGGCCGGCGTGCGCGACTGCGCCGGCAACGCGATGGGTTTTGACTACCCCTGGTCTTTCCGCACCGGCGTCGCCCCGGCCATGGCCAGCTACCACGGCGACATCCACAACCACACCTCCTACTCCGACGGCTCGGGCACGCCGCAGCAGGCCTTTGCCACTGCCCAGGCCTGTGGGCTGGACTTCCTGGCGCTCACCGATCACTCCTACGCCATCAGCGACCCCGAGTGGGCCGACACCCTGGCCCGGGCCGAGGAGGCCACGCAGGACGGCGTCTTTGTCGCCCTGCGCGGCTTTGAGTACACCCAGGGAGCCGAGGGCCACATCAACGTCTACAACACCGTGCGCCACGCCACCCGCGCCCTGGTGCCCGGCTGCACCTACTGCGACTATACGCCCAACCTGGAGCCGGGCGTCACCGTGCAGGGCTTTTACCCCTGGCTGGCCATCACCGGCACCCAGGCCGTCGACGGGCTGGGCACCGTCATGCAGTTCAATCACCCCGGCTGGATGAACTTTAACGACTGGCGCTATCACCCCGAGGTCGAGGACGTCGCCGAGCTGGAAGAGGTCGGCAACGGCTGGGGCGTCTCCTACACCTTCTCCTACGACGAGTGGATCCGCTCCCTCGACTACGGCTGGCAGGTGGCCGCCACCAACAACTCGGACAACCACGAGCTCGGCTGGGGCTGCATCACCCCCCACCGCACCGGCGTGGTCATGCCGGAGGACCCCGGACTGACCAAGGAGAATCTGCTCGCAGCCCTGCGGGCGCGCCGCACCTTCGCCAGCGAGGACGCCAACTTTGACCTCTTCTTCACCGCCAACGGCTACTGGATGGGCTCGGAGCTGCCCAACAACGGCCAGCTCCTGATCGACACGTGGGCCGAGGACCCGGACATCAGCGATACCGTCGCCCTGGTGCAGCTCGTCACCACCCAGGGCCAGGTCATCACCGCGACACAGCCCGGCACACCCGGCTACCACTGGACCTTTGCCCTGCCCATCGCCGCCGGCAGCCAGTACTTTTTCATCCTGGTCGAGCAGACCGACGGCGACCGCATCGTCTCCTCGCCGGTGTGGACCAGCGGGACCGACGACATCCGCGTCACCGACCTGGCGGTGCAGCCCTCCCTGCCGACCATCTACAGCCCCAGCCTGCTCACGGCCCGCCTGACCAACCGCGGCGAGACGACGCAGACCGTCACCGTCACCTTTGCCATCAACGGCGCGCCGCTGGCCGACTTCCCGGCCACCCTGACGCCGTGCGGCACCGGCCCCTGCGGCGACGTCTTCCTGCCCTTTTCCTGGCAGCCGGTCGTCACCGGGCCCGTCACCGTCACGGCGGCGATCGTCGGCGCGCCACCCGGCGATAACCCGGTGGACAACAGCCGCGCCCTCCACATGACCGTGAGCGACGAGAAGATCCCCCTTATCCTGATCGACGCCGGCCACAACAACATCGGCGTCGAGCAGAGCGGCCTGCGCCTCTTTGTCGACGACATGACCGCCCACGGCTACAACATGCTCTTTAACTTGGACGAGATCACCGCCGGCGACCTGAACACCGAGACCGTGCGCCTGCTCATCCTCAACGCCTACGGCCCCAGCCAACTCACAGCCGCCGAGCTGCAGGCGGTGTCCAACTATGTCCAAGCCGGCGGCGGCCTCTGGCTGGGCGGTATGTCCGACTATACCGGCAAGGTATCCTGGGCCAACACCGTGGCGGACCGCGAGAACGGCCTGATCGAGGCCGTCGAGCCGGCCATCCCGGTCCGCGTCAACGACGACGAGGTCCTCGACGGCAACGACAACAACGGCTATCCCTGGGGCGTGCTGTGGCACAACTTCCCGGCCAGCATGACCACCGGCATCGGCGTGAACGTGTCGCGCATCCAGTCCTGGTCCGATTCCTCCCTGGTCGACGCCGGCCACGGCGCCCTGACGCCGGCCGACCTGGGGGGCGACGGCTTCATCGCCGCCGTCGGCGACACCGACCCGGGCAGCGGCACCTACGGCTACCCCAACTATACCCACAACACCGACGCCGACGGCGACGGCGACATGTACGCCTACATCTCGCCCACGCTCGTGCCCTTTGCCGTGGGCTACGACATCCCGGGGCCGGCCGGCCGCGTCATGTTCTACGGCGACTCCAACGACCCCTTCAACATCTTTGCCTATGTCGCCGGCGACGACAAGCAGAACGAGATCTATAACCTGGAAACGGTGATGTGGCTGCTGGGCGACCCGCTGCAGCCGTGGACAATCGCCCAGGCCCGCGCCGACGCCGGTCTGGACGATACTCCCGACCACCTCGGCCGGCTCGTCTGGGTGGAGGGCGCCGTCACGGCGGCCTTTGGCGAGTTCTTCGACGTGCTCTATGTCCAGGACGGGACCGGTGGGATCACCTGCTTCGCCCCGGCCGGCGACATCTACGAAACCTACGAGCGCGGCGACCTGGTCCGGGTCGTGGCTACCGTGGACGCCTACCAGGGCGACACCGAGCTGCAGTTCGTCGAGTCGTCGCAGATCCAGAGACTGGGCCCGGGTGCGCTGCCCGACCCGCTGGTCCTCCCCACGCACGATGCCGCGCTGGAGGAGAGCGAGGGCTGGCTCCTGCAGACCGAGGGCCTGGTGACGAGGTGGCAGGACGCCAACTCCTTCGTCATCGACGACGGCAGCGGTCCCTGCCGCGTCTTCCTGGACGGCTATAACAACGATCCCGACGACCCGACCTTCGACTCGATCGCTGTGAGCGACCGGGTGCGCGTCGTCGGCCTGGGCTCGGAGGATTACTACGGGCAGCGCATCCGCGTGCGCGCCGAGAGCGACATCGCCGTCGTCGGCCACGGCTTTGCCGTGTACCTGCCGCTGGTGGTCAGGGCGCAGGGCGGGCGCTGAGAGAGTGTTTCGGGCTGGAGGCATGTTTCTAGATGGGCAAGGAGCGCGGCCGATCCCTGAGCGGAGCGGCCAAAG
>CAZTIG010000036.1:0-47455 GCA_964613665.1 uncultured Chloroflexia bacterium | reverse complement strand
CAAAGCGAGGGCTCAGCTCGGGGCTTGACAAAACAACTCATCGGTGATATCGCCGCGGTTTTCAGGCCTTCTTGACGCACCCATACCGCCGGTGGTAGAATACCGACCATCCTGTGGAACGCGCCCGGCGGTGGTGACCACGAGCCGGGCCCAGCAGCGCCGCCGAGGTGCGATGTGGACGCAGCCGAGCGAACAGCTCCACTCGTCGAACTAACGGTCAACGGCCGCCCGGTCCAGGTCGCGGACGCCGCGGGCAAGACGCTGCTGGAGGCGCTGCGCGACGACCTCGGCCTGTGGGGCGTCAAGAACGGCTGCGGCACCGGCCACTGCGGGGCCTGCACCGTGCTGCTGGACGGCAAGGCCGTCCTTTCCTGCCGGACCAGCCTGGCCAAGGCAGCCGGCCGGCACGTCGTGACGATCGAGGGGCTGGGCACGCCCGAGGAGCTGCATCCACTCCAGGAGTCCTTTGTCCGGCACGACGCCATCCAGTGCGGCTACTGCACGCCGGGCATGATCCTGACGGCCAAGGCGCTCCTGGACGCCAACCCCACCCCCACCGAGCAGGAGATCCGCCACGCGCTGCGGCGGAACCTGTGCCGCTGCACCGGCTACATCCCGATCGTCCGGGCCATCCAGGCCGTCGCCTCGGGCCGGCCCGAGGCCTACAGGCTGGGGCCCCAGGCGCGCCTGGCCGGCATCGGCCAATCGCCGGCCCGCAAGGATGCCATCGCCAAGGCGACCGGGCGCGCCGCCTACGCCGCCGACCGCGCCCGCCCGGACATGCTCCACGCCGCCGCCCTGCACCCGCCCGTGCCCCACGCCCGCATCCGGCGCATCGACGTCGGCCGGGCGCAGCGGGCCCCCGGCGTCGTGGCCGTCCTGACGGCGCAGGACGTGCCGGGACAGAACCTCTTCGGCCCTATCCAGCCCGACCAGCCCGTGCTCTGCAACCAGGTCGTGCGCTTCACGGGCGATACCATCGCCGTCGTCGTGGCCGAGAGCGAGCAGCAGGCCCGCGCCGCGCTACCCTTGATCGAGGTCGACTACGAGGAGCTGCCCCGGGTCACCACATGCGAGGAGGCCCTGTCGCCCGACGCGCCGCAACTTCACCCCGGCGGCAACGTGCTCTGCCACCTGGAGCTCAAGCGCGGCGACGTGGACCGGGCCATCGCCGAGGCCGCCGCCGTCGTGGAGGACACCTACACCACGCCGTTCATCGCCCACGCCTTCCTGGAACCCGAGGCCTGCCTGGCCGAGCCGGACGAGGACGGCGGGATCACCATCTGGACCTCTACGCAGAACCCATTTACCGATCGGCAACAGGTCGCCGCGGCCCTGGCACTGCCGGAGGAGAAGGTTCGCCTCAAGCTGACGGCGGTGGGGGGGGCGTTCGGCGGGCGGGAGGACCTCACCGTGCAGCTCCAGGCGGCCCTGGCCGTCCGGCGCACCGGCCGGCCGGTGAAGATGGTCCTGCAGCGCGACGAGTCGCTCCTGGTATCGGTCAAGCGCCACGCCGCGCGGATGCACTATGTCAGCGCCGCCGACGCCGAAGGGCGGCTGACGGCCGTGCGCGCGCGCATCCTGCTGGACACCGGCGCCTACGCCTCGGTGGGCAGCATCGTGGCCCTGCGCGCCCTCACCCACGCCTGCGGCGCGTATGCGCTCGACGCGGTCGACGTCGAGGTCCAGGCCGTCTACACGAACAACACCCTGGCCGGGGCCATGCGCGGCTTTGGCTCACCCCAGGCCATCTTTGCCGCGGAGAGCCAGATGGACCGCCTGGCCGAGGCGCTGGGCCTGGACCCGCTGGAGATGCGCCTGCGCAACGCCGCCGGCGTGGGCTCGCGCCTCAGCACCGGGCAGATCCTCGAGCACAGCGCCGGGCTGCGGGAGACGCTCGTGCGGGCCGCCACAGCCGCGGACTGGGGCCGGCGCGGCCGGGGCGTCGGCATCGCCTGCTGCCTGAAGAACGTGGGGTCCGGCCACGGGGGCGAACACGACCGCACCGGCGTGGCCCTGGAGGTGACCAGTTCCGGGCGGGTCCAGATCTATACCAGCGCGGCCGAGGTCGGCCAGGGCGTGAACACGGTGCTGCCGCAGATCGTGGCCGAGGCACTGGGGGCGCGCTTCGAGGACGTCGAGGTGGTTCCCCCAGATACCTCCCTGACGCCGGACAGCGGCATCACCTCGGCCTCGCGGCAGACCTACATGAGCGGCAACGCCTGCCTGCTGGCCGCGGCCGAGGTGAAGCAGATGCTCCTGGAACGGGGGGCAGAGCTGCTGCACGTGCCCCGGGACGAGCTAGAATGCAGCGACTCGCTGGTCGTGCGCCGGGGCGATCCTTCCTGCTGCCTGACATTTGCCGCGGTCGCCGAGACCTTTCCAATGGGCCGGATCCAGAAGACCGTCACCTACGATCCCCCGGCGACACACCGCCTGGGCACCAGGGGGCCCGACGGGCTCTACCGCACCCACGCGGCCTACGGGTACGGCACGCAGATCGCCTTTGTGCAGGTGGACGAGCGGACCGGGCGGGTCACGGTGAACAAGATCGTCGCCGCCGTGGACGTGGGCCGGGCCATCCACCCGGCCGGCGTGATCGGCCAGACGGTCGGCGGCGTGGTCATGGGGCTGGGCTTTGCCCTCTCGGAAGAGTTCCGCGTGGAGAACGCCGTGCCCGCCTCCCTCACCCTGGGCGCGTGCCGCATCCCGCGGGTCGGCGACGTCCCCGAGATCGAGACGGTGATCGTGGAGGACCCCGAGCTGTTCGGGCCCTTTGGCGCCAAGGGCACCGGCGAGCTGCCCACCCTGCCCACGGCGGCAGCCATCGCGAACGCCATCTACGACGCCGTCGGCGTGCGCATCACCGACCTACCCTGCACGCCGGAGCGCATCCTGGCCGCCCTGGCCCGGAAGCGGGCGCCGGCCGGCGGCTCGTGACGGCCATCCGGGATACCCGCCCACGCAGCGTCCTTGCGCCTTCGCGCTTCGGCCACGGTTCCCCAGGAGACCGGGCTGCGCCGCCTAGCCGACGGTCCGCCGGCCCCGGATCCGCCAGTACAGGTCGACAAAGAGCCACAGCCCCACCATGGCCAGGCACAGAACCAGCATCGGGTCCTCCTCGCAGGCACCCCGTGTCCCGTGCACGCACGTTTCTGCCAGACTCCGGGCCACAGACCAGGTCCTGACAACCTGGAATGCAACTGCCACTGCAAGAGATATTAGCACACCTGTTCGCTTTTGTCAAGTGGCTTGTTCTTTTCCATGCCAAGAGGCCGTGGCCGGCCCTGGAACGACAGGGCTGGAAGCGCCCGGCCCTGGCTGCCGGTGTGCGCCTCCAGCCCCGTGTCGGCTCCCTGCTAACCCACAGCGCTCCAGCGCCGCGGCCCCTGTTAGAAACTATCCCAAACCGACCACCAAGCTACAGAGGCACCAAGATGAACGGACCACCAAGGCACGAAGACACCGGAGCGGATATTGGAAAAGGACCCTGATCGACATGGTGTCTTTTTGCCTTGGTGGTTGCGAGGTAGTTTCCTAGCCCCGATTCGACGGCGGCCGGCGGGCCCCCGGCCGGGTCGGACGGCAGGAGCGCTACGGCGCGGCCGGCCGCAGCTCCACGCTGATGTTGACCTCGGCCCGCACCGAGATCTTGCCCAGGCTGATGCTGCCGTCCTCCAGCAGGGCCTCGCCCTCGCCGCCGGCCTCCTGGACGACGTTCTGAGTATTGGTCCAGCGCCGGCTGAAGCCGCCGTAGTAGCTCCAGGAGTTCTCACCGATACTGGTGACCCGGCCGATGCTCATCCCGGCCACGCTGGCCATGGCGCCGGCCTTGTCCAGCGCCGCCTGCACCGCCTGGGCGCGGGCATCGTCGCGCAGCCGGCGCAGGTTGGTCACCGAGAACTCGATGCCCTGGACCGTGGTCGCCCCGACCTCCAGGGCCTCGACCAGCACCTCCTCCACCTTGGCGATGTCGCGCAGCGTCACGGCGATGGTGTTGTTGGCATAGTAGCCGCGCACGTCCTTCCTGACGTCCCAGTTCTCGTACTCCGGGTACAGGCTAAAGTCCGCCGTGGCGATGTCGCTCGACTGGATGCCCAGGGCCAGGATGGCTTGGCGCACCTGGGCCATGCGCTCGGCGTTCAGCCGGCGGGCCTCGGCCGGCGTCGCGGCAAAGGTCTCCACGCCCAGGACGACCAGCGCCTGGTCGGGCTGGACGCGGATGGCGGCGCTGCCGCTGACGCGTATCGAGCCGACGACGGGCTGGTCCTGCGCCGCGGCCGGCCGCAGGCCGCCACCCCCCGCCGCTCCGACGAGCAGGCAGACGGCTATCCCCAGCAGCACCCCGATCAGCAGACGGTCCTTGACCATGACACACCTCCTCTGTTCACACGGCGATCCTGTGGCCTCGATCTGTCGCCATCCTAGCAGGGTTGTGTGACCGGGGTGTGGCAGGAGTGGGGCGCTGGCGGGGCGGGAGGGGAGCGGATTGGAGGTTGGAGGTTGGAGGTTGGAGCTTGGAGGTTGGAGGTTGGAGGTTGGAGGTTGGAAACTGGGCGACTACGGTACATGAAGACGGGTGGACGCAGAAGGGGGGAAAGGCCCTGAGCCCCAAGCCGTGGGCCGTGAGCCCCAAGCCCTGGGCCCTGAGCCCCAAGCCCCAAGCCCTGATCCCTGAGCCCCAATCCCTGACCGCTACTGCGGCAGGGTGAAGGACACCACCGTCCCCACTCCCTCCTGGCTCTCGATCTGCAGGGCGCCGCCGTGGGCCTCCACCAGCGCCCGGGCGATGGCCAGGCCCAGGCCGCTGCCCCCCTCCGTGCGGGAGCGGGCCCGGTCGGCCCGGTAGAAGCGCTCCCCGATGCGCGCCAGCTCGGAGGCGGGAATGCCCATGCCCTGGTCGCGCACCCGCACGCGCAACTGCCCTCCGGCCTCCTGCCCCAGGTGCACCGTCACGGTGCCGCCCGGGGGCGAGTACTTGATGGCATTGTCCAGCAGGTTGATCAGCACCTGGGCGATGCGGTCGGGGTCGACCTGCGCCGGCAGCGCCTCTGCATCGGCCTCCACCCGCAAGGTCACCCCGCCGAGCCCGGCCTGCGGGCGCAACTGCTCCACTGCGGCGTACACCAGCTGCGCCAGGTCGGCCGGCCGGCGCTGCAGGTTCAGCGCCTCGGCGTCGGCCCGCGAGAGCAGGAGCAGGTCGCGCACCAGGCGGATCAGCCGGTCCGTCTCCCCCTCCACCGTCGAAAGGAAGCGATCGCGCACCTGCGGGTCGTCGATGGCCCCGTCGCGCAGCGTCTCGACCATGCCCTTGATCGCCGTGAGCGGTGTGCGCAGCTCGTGGGAGACGTTGGCCACAAAGTCGACCTCCATCTGGCGCGCGGCGCGCAGCCGGCCGGTCATCTCGTTAAAGGCCTGGCTCAGGCGGCCCAGCTCGTCGCGCGACCGCACCGGCACCTGCTGGTCCAGATGCCCCGCGGCCACCGCGCCGGCCGCCGACGTGAGCCGGCGCAGCGGCCGGGTGATGGCCGCGGAGAGCAGCAGGCCGACAATGGCGGAGAGGGCCACGACGATGGCCGTGGGCACGAGCCAGAGGGTGCGCAGGTCGTGCAGCACGGCGGTCACGTCGCGCAGCGGCTGGCTAAGGTAGACGATCCCCACCAGCCGGCCCTCCAGGAGCACCGGCATGGCCACGTGCATGGCCGGCTCAGGGGCCCCGCCGGGGTCGGTGCGGCTGGCGTACTGGCCGGCCAGGGCCTGGGCCACCAGGGCGTCGCTCGCCAGTGAGCTGCCCTGCTGCTGGCGCGAATCGACCAGCACGACGCCGCCGGGGTTGAGGATGCGGATGCGCGTGTCGAGCTGGGTGCTGAGCTGCAGCGAGGCGTCGGCCAGGTACGTCAGGTCGACGTTGTTCAGGGTAAGGCTGGCCGTGGGCACGGCGACGTTCTGCGCCTGCAGGGCGATGTCGCCGCTCTGCTGCTGGACGGTGTTGTAGGCCGGGGAGGGGGACTGGCCGGCAGGGCCCAGGGCCGTGGCGCCCGGGACGAGGGCCTGGGCGGTGATGCGCGCCTGGGCGGCCAGGCTGTCCTCCATGGCCTGGAGGAAGTAGCGCTCCAGGAAGGTGAGCAGCAGCACGCCGGACAGGGCCATGGCCAGGACGATCACGGCCAGGTAGCTGAGGGTCAGGCGGGAACGGATGGTGGAGAACATGGGCCCCTCACACCAGCTTGTAGCCCACGCCGCGCACGGAGGCAATCGGCTCGCGGCCCGGCGCCGCCTGGCGCAGCCTGGCCCGCAGGCGCTTGATGGCGGCATCGACCACGCGCAGGTCGCCGAAGTAGTCATAGCCCCAGACCTGCTCCAGGAGCTGCTCGCGGGTCAGGACGCGGCCGGCCTCGCGGGCCAGGGCGTGCAGCAGGTTGAACTCCAGGCTGCTCAGGTCCAGGACGTGCTCGCCCAGGCGGGCCTCGCGGCGGGCCAGGTCCACGGTCAGGTCGCCCACGCGGATCGCCTCGGCGGTGTCGTCGGCCGGCCGGGCGCTGGAGCGCCGCAGCACGTTCTTGACGCGGGCCAGCAGCTCGCGCACGCTAAAGGGCTTGACCACGTAGTCGTCGGCACCGAGCTCCAGGCCCACCACCCGGTCGATCTCGGCGTCGCGGGCCGTGAGCATGATGATGGGCATGTCGCCCTCGCGGCGCAGGGCCCGGCAGACCTCCAGCCCGTCCAGTCGCGGCAGCATCAGGTCCAGGATCACCAGGTCGGGCCGCTCCTGGCGGGCCAGCTCCAGGGCCTGCTCGCCGTCCCAGGCGACAAGGACCTCGTAGTGGGCGCGCTTGAGGTTATAGGTGAGCAGGTCGATGATGGGCGGCTCGTCGTCGACCACCAGGATGCGGGTAGGCATGCGATTCCTCCGCCTGCCATCTTAGCAAAAGGCACCCCTGGCGTCAAGCGGTTTTGTGGCAGGAGTGTGACAGGATCGGGGCAGTTGGGGGGCACCAGACTGGCAACGGCGCGGGGCCCGCTCCTTGCCCCTTCCCGCCTCCTGCTTCCTGCATCTTGCTTCTTGCCTCTTGCCTCTTTGCGCCCCGCCCGCACTTGCGCTATAATGCCGGGCGTAGCGACGCGACACGAGCGAAAGGCCCGCCCATGCCCATCCAGATTCTCTCTCCCGATGTCGTGGCCAAGATCGCTGCCGGCGAGGTGGTGGAGCGGCCGGCCTCGGTGGTCAAGGAGCTGCTGGAGAACGCCCTCGATGCCGGGGCGCGCACCATCCGCATCGAGGTCCGCGGCGGCGGCCGGCAGGAGCTGCGCGTCGTCGACGACGGCAGCGGCATCCCGGCCGCGGAGATCGCCCTGGCCTGCCAGCGCCACGCCACCAGCAAGCTGGCCAGCGCGGAGGACCTCTACCGCATCCGCACCCTCGGCTTCCGGGGCGAGGCGCTGGCCTCGATCGCCGCCGTGTCGCACTTTACCCTGGTCAGCCGGCCGGCCGGCCAGGAGGTAGGCATGGAGGTGCGCATCGACGGCGGCCAGACCGGCCAGGTCAGCCCGCGGGCCTGCACCATCGGCACCATCGTCACCGTGCGCGACCTCTTCTACAACACCCCGGCCCGGCTCAAGTTCCTGCGCCAGGCGCGCACCGAGGCCAGCTACATTCACGTCCTGGTCACCGACTATGCCCTGGCCCATCCCGGCGTGGCCCTGTACCTGTCCAGCGACGGCCGGACCCTGCTGCGCACCAGCGGCTCCGGCCAGCTCCACGACGCCCTGATCGAGATCCACGGGCTGGAGACGGCCCGGCAGATGCTGCCGGTGTCGGGCGAGATCGGCGAGGGCGAGGCGCGCGTGCGCGTCTCCGGGTACACCAGCCAGCCTTCCCTGAGCCGGGGCAGCCGGCGGGCCATCACCATCTTTGTAAACGGCCGGCGCGTCCGCGACACCGGCCTGACCCACGCCGTCGAGGAAGCTTACCACACCCTGCTCATGGCCGAGCGCCATCCCATGGCCATCATCGGGGTGGAGCTGGACCCCGCGCAGGTCGACGTCAACGTCCACCCGACCAAGAACGAGGTCAAGTTCGCCCAGGGCGACCTGGTCTATGCCGCGGTGCAGCGGGCGGTGCGCAGCGCGCTGCAGGAGCACACCACCATCCCGCGCATCGCCGCCGTGCGCGCAGGCATGCCCACGATCGTCCCGGAGCGGCACGAGCAGCGGCCGGCCGGCCCGCGCCAGGCCCGGCTGCCGCGGCTGGGCGGGCCCCTGTTCGAAGAAGAGGAGGCGGAGCCGGCGGGGACCCCGGCCGCGCCGGGCCTGCCGCCGCTGCGTGTGGTCGGTCAGACGGCCGGCACCTACATCGTAGCCGAGGGGCCCGACGGCATCTACCTGATCGACCAGCACGCCGCGCACGAGCGCATCCTCTACGAGCAACTGCTGGCCGAGCGCGAGCGGGTGGCCGTGCGCACGCAGGCGCTGTTGGAGCCGCTGGTGGTGGAGCTGAGCCCGCAGCAGGAAGAGCTGCTGGGCGGCCGGCTGGAGGAGCTGCGGCAGTGGGGCTTTTCGCTGGAGCCGTTCGGCGAGCGCGCCTACCGCGTGCGCACCGTCCCGGCCATCCTGACGAAAGGCGACGTGCGCAGCGGCGTGGCCACGCTGGTGGAGGAGTGGTGCGACGGCCTCCGCCGGGGCATCTCCTGGGACGAGCAGCTCCTGACGACCATCGCCTGCCACAGCGCCGTGCGCGCCGGGCAGGTGCTCTCCGCCGAGGAGATGCGCGAGCTGATCCACCTGCTGGAAAGGACTGCCCTGCCGCGGACCTGTCCCCACGGCCGGCCGACGATGCTCCTGCTCACCCGGGCGCAGCTCGAGCGGGAGTTCGGGCGCCGGGGCTAGGGCACGCGCTCCGCGATCCACGGCATGAGGAGGTAGACGGCCGCCAAGGAGAGGCCGTTGACCGTGGCGTGTACCAGGATGGCCGGCCAGAGCGACTTGCTGTAGTCGTAGAGAAAGGCCAGGAAACAGCCCAGGACAAAGATAGGCAGGATCGTGGCCGGCGAGAGGTGCACCAGGGAAAAGATAGCGGCGCTGATCAGGGCCGCCCTCCACCAGCCGAGACGCTCGCGCAGGCCGGCGAAGACAAAGCCCCGGAAAAAGACCTCCTCCGCCAGCGGCGCCACCACCACGGTGGCCAGCACGACCAGCCAGGGGCTCATCCGCTCGAACAGGCCGGCATAGTCCGGCAGGATGTCCAGGCCGAGCAGCAACAGCACCAGGTTATGGAACATGTTGAAGGCATAGGCCAGCAGCATCAGCGCCAGCCCCAGCCCCAGCATCCCCGGCCGGAAGCGGCGCAGCCCCAGCGCTCCCCAGTCCAGGCGGTACTTGCGCACGGTGAACCACCACGCGGGCAGGAGCAGCACCACCTCGAGCAAGGTCAACACCAGCCCCATGTCCAGCTCGGGCACGACGTAGCGCATGAGCAGGCCCAGGCCCAGAGACAGGGCGATCCACAGGAGCAGCGTGGCCGCCCCCAGGCAGACGTCGCGAACGGTCCAGGGCACGGCCGGCGGCCGCGGCTGGGGCGGAGCCTGGGGTTGAGTCGGCAACGGAGCGGGCACCTGTTCCACGCGGTCACACCGCCTTTCGGGGCCGGACGAACAACAGCACATAGAACAGCGCCGCCGCGACCACGGCGCTCACCAGGCCGTAGACCGGATCGAGCGTGGTGACGTAGAAGATGGAGGGCGTGGGCAGCACCGAGCCCTGGTAGTTGGCCAAGAGGCCGGCGAAGAGGTCGACCGCCGCGTGCGCCCCGATGGCCAGCTCCAGGCGGTCGTCGCGCAGCGTGACCAGGGCGAAGAAGAGGCCGACGAGGAAGTAGTAGGCCGCCATCAGGAAGAAGCCGGCCCCCACCTCCGGGTTCAGCAGGTGCATGAGCATGAAGACGAAGCTGCTGACCAGGGCCGCGATCCAGCGATGGCGGGTGAGCAGGCCCAGGCCCTGCATCAGGTAGCCGCGGAAGAGGAGCTCCTCGGCCGTCGTCTGCACGGGCAGCAGCACCAGGAGAAAGGGCAGGAAGCGGAAGAACTCCCCGGCGTCAAAGGCGAGCTGGTAGCGGCCCGGGTAGAGGAGCGCCTCCACCAGGCCGGCCCCGGCGCTGAGGAGCAGAAAGAGGCCCAGGCCGACCGCCGCCCGGCGCCAGCCGAAGCGCGGCCGCGGGGTCACGAGCGACAGGAAGGGCCGGCGGTGGATGAAGCGGACTACCACGTACAGGCAGACCAGCAGCACGACCGCGCTGGAGACGGCCACCAGGAAGTAGACCAGCGGATCGACGCCCACGAACTGCGCGGTCCGCAGGTCGACGTAGGTGCCGGGGTCGCCATCCAGCTCCAGGATCACGATGGCCGCCAGGGAGACGACCATGCCCGAGCCCAGCCAGCCGGCGGCGATGAGCACAGCGCCCAGCAGGTAGCGCCACCACTCGTTCTGGCCCTGGCGGGCCACGTCCATGAAGCCCATCGCGCTCACCCGATCGCCACCAGCCCCATCTTGGACAGCAGCTCATAGTGCTGCACCAGCTTGGCCACGTCGCGCCAGCCGGCCTCCTTCTCCACCAGGTCGGCGATCTCCAGCAGGGTGCGGCGGCCGTCGGTCCAGTACGCTGCCAGGACCGCGGCCGAACCGTGGCGCATCTCCTTGGTGATGGCCCGCCACGCCGCCTGATCCTCCGGGCGAAGGTAGTGGCGCCGGTGGGCGGGAAACGGTCCGCGCAGCAACCGCCGCGGGACCATGGCGGCGGCGCGCTCCTCCCACTCGTCGAGCGCGCGCTCCGGGGCTGCCGGCAGCGCCCCCAGGCCGAAGAGTTCGGCCAGGGCGGCCTCGGCCCGCTGTAGCTCGCGCTGGCCGGCGGCGCGCACCTCGCCCTGCCAGGCCACCAGGCGGGGGACATCGCCCCCATCGGCCAGCCGCTTGAGCAGGAGCAGCGCCGCGGTCCGGTTCCCGACCAGCAGCTCCACGCGGCCGCGCAGGGCGTCCAGGGCCCTGGCCAGCTCCTCGGCGGAGGGGGCGGGCTGGCGGGCCAGCAGCTCGTCGAGCCAGCCCTGGCGCATTCTGGCCAGCGTGGCCTCGGCCCGGGTCACGACGACCTGGCCCAGCCAGCGCGCCTCGGCCGGGCCGGCCGTGGCAAACCACCACAGGTAGGCCGCCGCGGCCACCCCCACCCGGGCCATCATCTGCGGGTCCACCTTGTCGATCGTGTCGGCGCTGGTGTGGTAGAAGCGATCCGGCCACTGGCCGACCATCGGACAGGGGATGCCCACCGTCGGATCGGTCAGGATATAGTGGTCGCTGCCGCCGGCGAAGGGTGCCGAGGCCCAGCGAAACGCGGGATAACCGGGGGCGCCGGAAAGGTCCCTGCTCTCGTTGCCCACGGCCTCCATGATCTGCGCCAGCAGGTCGTCGCTCACACTGGGGGTCGCCAGCGGCGCCCCGCTCAGGAGCAGGGTGCTGCCGCACTGGGCCTGGTCCTCGCCGACCATGTCCAGGTTCAGCGCAGCGACGACGTGGGGGATACGCTCCTCGTGGCTGGCCAGGTAGGCATAGGTGCCGGTCATCTCCGGGACCAGGAGAAAGCGCAGGCCGCGGCGCGGCCGGGGCAGCCTGCCGGACTCGACCAGGCCGGCGATGGCCCGGCCCACCTCCAGCAGGGTGGCCGCACCGCTGGCATTGTCGTTGGCGGAGGGCTGGGGATGGCAGAGGTGAGCCACCAGCCAGACCTCCTCGGTCGTCTCGCCGGGCAGAAGGGCGTCGACGACCTCGGCGTGGCCGGCGTAGGACGAGGCATCGACCTCGGCGTGCACGCGCACGGCGCGTCCGGCACGGGCCTCGCTGCGCGCCAGCCGGCGCAGCCACTCGCCCTGCTGCGGTGTCAGCACAAAGCCGAAGCAGCGCGTCGGGACAGGCTCGCCGGTGGACTCCCACCAGAAGGAGGTGTACTGGCGTGCCTCCAGGCTCAGCAGGGTGCGCACGGGCGGGGCCTCGCGCATGCCATCGTAGAGGATACCGCTGGCCCCGCCCCGGCCCACGGCCAACTCGCGCACGCGGTCGAGATCGCCGCGGGTCAGCACGACCTTGCCACGCAGGTCCAGTCCCTCGTACTCGGCCTCCTCCTCGCCGTCCTCCAGAACGACGACCTCGGCCTCGACGCCGTCGGCCGGCGTGGCCAGGCTACGCTGGATGAGGGCGATGCGCTCGGCGCGAAAGTCGGCCAGCACGCGGGCCTCCTTCTCCGGGGCGACCAGGCGCAGGACGGCCGACCGGGCCACCCACTCCTGGGGCACGACATAGCCCCAGTACTCGGCCACACCGTCGCCGGGGAAGGAGAGGACCTCGGCGGAGAGGCCGGCCTCGCGCAGGCGGGCCTGGCAGAAGCTCGCGGCCTGGCGGAAACCGGGGCTGGACTGGATGCGATGATGGGCGATGATCCCGGCCAGGTCCTGCAGCGCCGCGGCCCCCGAGACGGTCTCCCGGAACAGGGGCAGGGTTCGGTTGAACATGTCATCCTCCCAGGTTGATCTGGAAGCCGCTGCCGCCGCTCTTGGGAATGTGCCGAATGATCTGTCCAACCAGGTTGGACATCGGCATGCTCTGCAGCCAGATGCGTCCCGGACCGGTCAGGCGGGCCAGGAAGAGGCCCTCGCCGCCAAAGAGGATCGTCTTGATGCCGCGGACCATCTCGATATCAAAATCGACCGTCGGCTCGAACATGGCCACGTGGCCGGGATCGACCTTGAGCACCTGGCCCGGCTGCAGGGTGTACTCGACGATCTCCCCGTCCAGCTCGGCGAAGAAGAGGCCCGGTCCGACCAAGCGCTGCAGGAGAAAGCCCTCGCCGCCAAAGAGGCCGGCCCCGATCTTCTTCTGCCAGTGGACCTCCATATGGACCGACTTTTCCGCGCACATGAACGCGTCCTTCTGCACGACGAGGGCCTGTCCCGCTGCCAGCTCGATCGGGACGACCCGGCCGGGAAAGTCGTTGGAAAAGGCCAGCATGCCGCTGCCGCCGGCGCTGGTATAGTCCACGACAAAGAGGGACTCGCCGGTGAAGAGCCGGCCGAGCATCTTGCCCACGCCGCCGCCGCTGGTCGCCTGCATATTCACGTTGCCGCTCATCCAGGACATGGCCCCGGCCTCGCTGTAGACCGTCTGGCCGGGCTGGAGATCGAGGACCACGACCTGCAGGGTGCTGCCGATGATCACGTAGCGCAGGCCGGCCGCCGAGGTTCCCCTGGCCGTGACCTGGCCCTCCGGCAGGTCCACGCGCTGGGCCGGCTGGGGTGGTGCGGATGCCGGGGCAGCCCTGGCAGTCAGGGGGGCACCACAGCCGGCACAGAACTGGCTGGCCTCCGTGTTCTCCTTACCACAATTGGGGCACTGCATCATTCACCTCCTGTATGACTCTGCCTTTCGTCGGGCACATCATAGCACATCGTGCCGGCAGAGGCAAGCCGAGCGTGCCGTGAGCCGAAATTGTATACACCTCACCGGTGGAACGCTTGTTCTGCTGTTCACAGGGTGGGGAAAGCACTGCCGCACAGTGCGAACACTCGTTCTATTGTGGTGACGTCCGTCGATCTGGTGGCGCAATCTGGCAATCTGGTCCCAAATTGGCCCGCATGCCACTTGATTTTTCGCTGCATTGGGTGTATAATGGCGGCGTGGGGGGTGAAGTGGGGAAAAGTGGGGCTTGGCACAGGTACAAGAGAAAGGATCGCTTTCCTGGGGGCAGGGAGGATCCGGCAGCACCCGCCGCCTCCCCGAGCGGTCGAGCGATAAGGACACTGCCATGTTCCTGGGCGAGTTCCGTCACAGCATCGACGCCAAGGGCCGGCTGGCCCTTCCCGCCCGCTTCCGCGGCGGGCTGGACGAGGGCCTGGTCGTCACCCGCGGCCTGGACCTGTGCCTGCACATCTACCCCAAAGGGCAGTGGGAACCGCTGGCCGAAAGACTCAGCAACTTGCCGATGAGCGAGCCGGCCGTCCGCGCCCTGCGCCGCAGCTTCTTCACCGGGGCCTTTGCCTGCGAGATGGATAAGCAGGGGCGCATCCTGATCCCGCCGCCGCTGCGCGAGTACGCCGGACTGGACGGCGACGTGGTCATCGCCGGACTGAATGACTATATTGAGGTCTGGGCGGCCGACCGCTGGCAGCAAGAGTTGCCGCGCGTCGAGTCGGCAGCCAGCTCCCTGGCCGAGCAGCTGTCCAGCCTGGGCATCGTCTTCTGACCGTTCCTGCTGCCGGCGCTCCGCACCCGCACTGCCGAGCCCGGCGATCCGTGGACTGCCTGACTGGTTCTGGAGGCACACCCTCCATGCCTGCACCTTACGAACATATCCCTGTGCTCTACGACACGGTACTGGAGGCGCTGGACGTCCACCCCGGGGCCCGCTACATCGATGCCACCGCCGGGTTGGGCGGACACGCCGCCGGCATCCTCGAGCGCAGCGCGCCGGACGGCCGGCTGCTCGGCCTGGAGGTCGACCCGCAGGCGCTCGCGGTGGCGCGCCAGCGCCTGTCGCCCTACGGTGCCCGCGTGCTCCTGCTGCACGCCGACTATGGCGCCATGGCAGACCTGTGCCGCCAGCACGGCTTCGGCCGGCCGCAGGGGGTCCTGTTCGACCTGGGTCCGTCGTCGCTGCAGTTGGACCGGCCGGAGCGCGGCTTTTCCTTTCAGGCCGATGGCCCCCTGGACATGCGCTTCGACCCCACGGGAGGGCCCAGCGCGGCCGACCTCCTGGAGAGCAGCAGCGAGGAGGAACTGGCCGACATCCTGTGGCGCTACGGCGAGGAGCGCTTGAGCAGGCGGATCGCCCGGCGCATCGTCCAGGCCCGCGGGCGGCAGCGGATCGAGCGGACCGGGGAGCTGGCCCGCCTGGTGGCCGAGGTCAGCGGCGGCCGCCGGACCAGGATCCACCCGGCGACACGCACCTTCATGGCGCTGCGCATCGCCGTGAACCAGGAGCTGCAGCGACTGCCGCAGGGCCTGGCCCAGGCCGTCGAGATCCTGGCCCCGCAGGGCCGCCTGGTGGTGATCGCCTTTCACTCGTTGGAGGACCGCCTGGTGAAGCGCTTCATCCAGGACCAGGCCGGCAACTGCGACTGGGAGCCGCGGGCACCGCCTGCGGCCTGCCCGCACTTCCGGCCGGCCGGGGCAGAACAGCGCCCCTGCCAGGCCATGTCCGGGGCGAGCTGCGCCCGGCCGGCCCGCCTGCGGACCGTGGGCAGGCCCTACCGGCCCACCGCGGCCGAGGTCGCCGCCAACCCGCGGGCACGCAGCGCCGTCATGCGCGTAGCCGAGCGTCTCGCCGCGCCGTGAACCTGCCGGGGTAACAGGACAGATCCATAGTCGCTCTGATATCCTTTCCTTGGTCGCCGATCCCGGCCACCTGGCACGCCCGAACGGAAAAGGAGAGAACCATGACTACACGAGTCCGCCACCTCCGACCGTTGGCCCGAGCACAGCGGCGCCGCTCCATCCTGCCGGCCTACTTTGACCTGCGCGGCAAGGGCCTCTTCATCCTGGTCGTCATCGGGGCGTCGCTGTTCGGCCTGCTGGCCCTGGCCCAGGCCGGCCGGGTCGTCTCCGTCGGCTACCAGCTCAAGACCCTGCAGCAAGAGGAAGTCGGCTTGCGCTGGGAAAAGGAGGGGCTGCTGGAACAGATCGCCGCGGCCTCCGATCCGGCGATGGTGCAGAGCTGGGCCCAGACCAAGGGAATGACACTGACCAGGCTCTCCGATATCACCTTCGTCTACCTCCCACAGCAGTTGCCGGCCGCGATCGACGTGCCTGCGGGCGACACAGACCAGCCCGAGGACAGCCAGCCATGACCGAGTTCAGCCTGCAGGCCCGCCGCCGCACGATCGTCGTGCTCACCAGTGTGGCCATCCTGGCGCTGGCCATGCTCGGCCGGCTCTTCGACCTCCAGATCATCCAGCACGAGCGGTTGGTGGCGCGGGCCGAAGAAGACATCCACACCAAGCTCACTCTCCATCCCCGCCGGGGCCACATCTCTGACCGCAACGGCCGGCCGCTGGCGGTAAACCTGAAGGGCTATGTCCTGTGGATCGACAGCGACCGCTTCTCCGGAAGCGACGAGGCCCGCATCCTGGTATCCGAGCTGTGCGATCGCCAGAATGATGTCGTGCGCGCGGCCCTGCGGGCGGGATATGTCAAGGGGCAGGGCTTCTTCCTCTGCTCGCGCTGGATTGCGCCGGACGTTGCCGACCGCCTGCAGAAGCTGATCGATTCCGAGCGGCTGGCCGGCGTCACCCTGGAGGTCGAGCCCAAGCGCTACTACCCGTACGGCCAACTGACCGCCCATGTCCTGGGCCACCTGCAGGACACCGGCGACCCCATGGCCACGGAGGAGACGGCCTATGTCGCCCACGGGGGGGTGGAGGAGGCTCACGATGCCGAGCTGCGCGGCGTGGATGGGTGGGTCAGCATGCAGCGCGACCCGCAGGACTTTCCCATCCCCATCGGATCCAAAGAGGTGCAGCCCCCGCTGGATGGCGCGCAGGTCACGCTGACACTGGACCTCAACATCCAGTACTTGGCGCAGCAGCTGCTGGTCCAGCGCATCCAGAAGGACGGGGCCAGGCGCGGCGACGTCATCGTGCTGGACCCGCGCGACGGGGCTATCCTGGCCATGGTAAGCTACCCGTCGTACGACCCGAACGACATCGCCGGCTGCGCCGAAAACCCCGAGTGCAAGAAGCAGCTGTACATCAACCCGCCCATCGGGCTGCACTATGAGCCGGGCTCGACCATGAAGATCATGACCATGGCCATCGCCCTCGAGGAACGGGTGATCCGCCCCGATTCCTCCTTCGAGTGCACCGGCCTGGCGTACGTCGAGGGCGTGCCCTTCCACAACTGGGACGGCGGATCGCACGGGCACGAGACGATGGCGGAGATCCTGCTCCACTCCTGCAACGTCGGGGCCGTCACCGTCATCCAGCGCATCCCCGTGGCCGCGTACTACGCGCACCTCAAGGAGCTGGGGTTTGGCGCGCGCAGCCAGGTGGACCTGGCCGGCGAGGCGCCCGGGTTCGTCTGCACACCGGACGGGGGGGACCTCTGGAGCCCGGTGAACATGGCCACCAACGCCTTTGGCCAGGGCATCAACGTGACCCCACTGCAGCTGGCCAGCGCCGTGGCCGCAGTGGCCAACGGCGGCGACCTGTGGCGGCCCTACATCGTGCAGGCCATCGAGCAGAACGGCGTGGTCACGACCACGATCCCGACGCTGCGCGGTACGGTCCTGCACAAGGAGATCGCCCACCAGGTGACGGACATGCTCGTCGCCATCGGCGAGGTCAAGGGCACGAACGGCGGCCCGCTCATCCCGGGCTACCACGTGGCCCTGAAGACGGGGACCGCCGACATCCCCATCGAGGGCGGCGGCGGCTACGAGCCGAACCGCACGATCGCCTCGGCCCTGGGCTACGCGCCGGCCGAGGACCCGCGCTTCCTCATCCTGGTGCGCATCGAGGGGAACAGCGTGCTCTACGGCGAATCGACGGCCGTGCCGGTTGTAGCCGACCTGGCCAGGTTCATCCTGGCCTACATGCACATACCGCCCACTGTAGGCGCGGACGCCGCGGCGCCATGAGGCCAGGCGATGCTCGGGCTGATCGACTTGCTGACAACCTACGGCGGGTCCGAGTGCCCCCTCGAGGCCGGCGAGGCGACGGCCTTTTCCGGGGTGACGATCGATTCGCGGCAGGCCGGCCCGGGGGACCTCTTCGTCGCCCTTCCCGGCGAGCGACACGACGGCCACGACTTTATCGCCGCGGCGCTGCAGGCCGGCTGCCGCGGGGTGCTGGCCCGCTCCGACCGCCTGCCCCCGGCCAAGCGCGAGGCCCTGGCCGCGCGCACCTACGAGTGGGATGGCCAGGCCTGGGCCCGCTCCGGTCCGCAGCAGGCGCCGGCCGTCCTGGTGCTGGTGCCCGACGCGCTGGAGGCGCTGCAGCGCCTGGCGGCGCGGTGGCGGACCCACTTCTCGCCCGTGGTCGTCGGCATCACCGGCAGTGTGGGCAAGAGCAGCACCAAGGAGCTGCTTGCGGCCGTCCTGGCCCGGCAGTTCGCCACGTTGAAGAGCGAGCGCAGCCTTAACAACGAGATCGGCCTGCCCCTGACGCTGCTGGCGCTGCGGCCGCAGCACGAAGTGGTGGTCCTGGAGATGGGCACCTACGGCCCCGGCGAGATCACCCAGCTTGCCGAGATCGCCCGGCCGCAGATGGGCATCGTCACGAACGTCTCGCACTCGCACCTGGAGCGGATGGGCTCACTGGAAGCGATCGCCCGGGCCAAGGCCGAGCTGCCGGCAGCGCTGCCGGCCGACGGCCTGGCCCTGCTCAACGGCGACGAGCCCCTCATCCGGGCGATGGCCGCGCAGACCCGGGCGCGGTTGCTCTTCTTCGGGCTGGCTGAGGGCAGCGACGTCCGGGCCATGGAGGTGCAGAGCCACGGACTGGAGGGCATCTCCCTGCTGGTGCAGGTGGCCGGGGAAAGCCGCCGGCTGCGCTGCGCCCTGCCGGGCCGGCACAGCGCCTACCATGCCCTGGCCGCGGTCGCCGTGGGCCGGCACCTGGGCATGTCGTGGGAGCGGATCGCCGCGGGCCTGCTCGACCCCGCCGCGCACCTGCGCCTGCGCAGCGTGCCCGGCCCGGCCGGGTCGACGCTGATCGACGACACCTACAACGCCAGCCCGGCCTCCTGCCGCGCCGCGCTGGACCTGCTGGCCGAGCTGCCCGGGCGCAGGATCGCCGTCTTCGGCGATATGCTCGAGCTGGGCTCGTTCGAAGAGGAGGGCCACCGCCTGGTCGGCGAGTGGGCCGCCACGGTGGTCGAGGACCTGATCGTCCTGGGGACGCGCGCCCGGCGCATCGGCCAGGCGGCGTTGGCCAGCGGCATGCCGGCCGGCCAGGTGCACCTGGTCGGCAGCCACGAGGAAGCGGTCGCGCTGCTCCGCGACCGCCTGCAGCGCGGGGACGTGGTCCTGGTCAAGGGCTCCCGGGCGATGGAAATGGACCGCATCGTCGCCGCCCTGCGCGAGGAGCCGAAATAGCCATCGGCCGCGCGGCCCCGTCCGGCGGCAGATATAGCGGTCGCAAGAGACTGCGAGGACAGAGATGCCCCAGCAGAATGTCGAGTACCGCGATCCGTGGAAGGACCTGGCCCGGCGCAAGGGCACCCGCCAGGTGGAGCTGGACAAGGTCCTCAGCGTGCTCTCCGTCGAGTCGCGCAAGGCCCAGGAGCTGAAAAAGGCCCTGCTCGACCGCGTGAGCGAGCTCAGCCGCCGGCCATAGCAGAGGCGGCGCAGCGGCGTGGCGCCCGTCACGCCGCGGCCTGGTCGCTGCGAGGACACTACGATGCTGCAACTCGAGGGCAAGCGGGTCCTGGTGATGGGCCTCGGCCTCCACGGTGGGGGGCTGGGGGTCGCCCGCTTTCTCCTGCGCCAGGGGGCCCGCGTGACCGTCACCGATCTGCGCCGGCCGGACGACCTGGCCGCGCCGCTGCAGGAGCTGGCCGGGGAAGAGGTTCACTATGTCCTGGGCGAGCACCGCCTGGAGGATTTCGCCAGCGCCGACATGGTCGTGCGCAACCCGGCCGTGCCTGCCGACTCGCCCTTCCTGCAGGAGGCCCGCCGTCACGGGGTGCCGGTGGAGATGGAGATGACCCTCTTCTTCGCCCTCTGCCCCGGCCCCATCCTGGGCGTGACCGGGACCAAGGGCAAGAGCACCACAACGGCCCTGCTGGGGGAGATGCTGCGCCGGCAGTACCCCGACACGGTCGTGGCCGGGAACATCCGCGTCTCGGCCCTGGAGGCGCTGCCCCAGATCGGCGCGCGGACGCCGGTCGTGCTGGAGCTTTCCTCCTGGCAACTGGAGGGCCTGGGCGAACGGAAGATGTCCCCGCACATCGCCGTGGTGACGAACCTGTCGCCCGACCACATGAACCGCTACCCCTCCTGGGACGCCTACGTCGAGGCCAAGAAGCTGATCTTTCGCTCGCAGGGGCCGGCGGACGTGCTCGTCCTGAACGCCAACGACCCCGCCGTGCGCTCCTTTGCCCAGGAGGCACCGGGGCGGGTGTCCTGGTTCGGGGCCGGCCTGCGACGGCGCGGCCGGGCCCTGCTGACGACCGACAGGCGGCTGGTGCCGGCCGTCGGGGGTGCCGCGCTGGTCGCGCGCGGGCAGGTCACCTGGGTGGACCCGGGCGGCCGGGCCACCGCCATCTGCTCTCTGGAAAGGGTCGCCCTGCGCGGGCGGCACAACCACGAGAACGTCCTGGCGGCGACGGCGGCGGCCTGCCTGTACGGCGCAGCGCCGCCGGCCATCGCCGCGGCGCTGGCCGACTTCGGCGGCCTGGCGGACCGACTGGAGGTGGTGCGCGTGCTGGACGACGTGACCTATGTCAACGACACCACCAGCACGGCGCCCGCCTCCACCGTGGCAGCGCTGCAGGCCCTCGCCGGCCCCATCGTGCTGATCGCCGGCGGCGCCGACAAGAAGCTCGACTACGGTCCGCTGGCCGCCGCCGTCGCCGCCAGCGCCACCCATGCCGTGCTGCTCCTGGAGGGCACGGCCAGCGACAAGCTGGAGCAGGCCCTGCACGACGCCGGGGCCGGCCGCCGCATCGCCGGTCGATTCGACGACCTGGGCGCGGCCGTTCGGCAGGCCCGCGCCCTGGCCCGGCCGGGCGACACGGTGCTGCTCTCGCCGGGCTGCGCCAGCTTCGGCATGTTCCGGCACGAGTTCGAGCGCGGCGAGCGCTTTCGCGAGATCGTGATCAGCCTGCCGGCATAGCCGGCGACGACAGACCGTACGGAGGAGAGTATGGCCGAGAGGGCCACAACCGGCGACGACAACCAGGGCATCTGGCCCTCCCTGAGTTCCTGGCGCGAGGCGCTGCAGACGCCGCGGACCAGTCCGCCGGACTACTGGCTGCTGGCCGTGGTCGGCGCGCTCATCGCCGTCGGCCTGGTCATGCTGTACAGCGCCAGCTTCGCCCTGGGCGCCAGTCAGCACGGCAACCCGGCCTACTATCTGCTGAAGCAGCTGCTGTGGGTGGTCATCGGGGCGGCCGGTGGGCTGACGGCGATGCGCGTCGACTACCGCTTCTGGCGGCGGCTCAGCGTGCCGGGGATGATCGTCGTCATGCTCCTCCTGGCGCTGGTCCTCTTCCTGCCCGAGTCGATCTCCGAGGCCGGCGGCTCGCGCCGCTGGATCGACCTGGGTCCGATCAGCATCCAGCCCAGCCAGCTGGCCTACCTGGTGTTCGTGGTCTATATCGCCGACTGGCTCTCCAAGCGCGGCCAGCGGCTGCGCCAGGTGGCCTACGGCCTGGTGCCCTTTGCCACCATCATGGGCATCCTGGCCGGCCTGATCATGCTCGAGCCCGACATGGGCACCTCGCTCGTGCTGGTGCTGATCGGGGCGATCGTCTTCCTGGTGGCCGGCGCCGACCTCAAGCAGTCGGCCCTGGCCGGCGTGCTCTCGGGGGGCATCTTCTTCCTCTTTGCCCGCTTCTCCCCGTACCGCTGGGCCCGCCTGGTCGCCTTCGTGGACCCAGAGCACACCGATCCGCCCGACATCGGCTATCACCTGGTGCACAACAAGATCGCCCTGGGGGCGGGCGGGCTGCTGGGCTCGGGCCTGGGCCAGGGCCTGCAAAAGTTCCGCTGGCTGCCCTCGCCGCACACCGACAGCATCTTTGCCGTGATCGGGGAAGAGCTGGGGCTGGTGGGCTGCATCGCCATCGCCATCCTCTTCCTGTGCGTGGCCTGGCGCAGCTACAACATCGCCCTGCGGGCGCCCGACCGCTACGGCCTGCTCCTGGGCGTCGGGATCGCCTCCTGGCTCTCCCTCCAGGCGTTCATGAACATGGCCATGGTCGCCGGCATCCTGCCCTTTAGCGGGATCACGCTGCCGTTCATCAGCTACGGCGGATCGTCGCTGGCGTGCTGCATGACCGCCACGGGGCTGCTGCTGAACATCTCGTGTCACGGGAAGAAGGAACATGCGCGCCTTGATCTCGGGCGGGGGGACTGGTGGTCACGTCTATCCCGCACTGTCCGCCGCCGCCGCACTGCCGAGCGATAGCGTGCTGCTCTACGTGGGCAGCGAAGGAGGCATGGAGGAGGCTCTGCTCCGCCAGGCCGGGGCGACGCTGCCCTTTGCCGCCATCCCTGCCGCGGCGGTGCGCGGGCGGGCTCCCTGGACGCTCCTGCACAACCTGGCCGTGCTCACCCGCGGCGTGCGCCAGGCCGGCCGGCTGATGGCCGACTTCCGGCCGCAGGCCGTGCTGGTCACCGGCGGCTACGTCACCGTGCCGATCGGCCTGGCCGCCTGGCGGCGGCGCACGCCGCTGCTGGTGTTCTTGCCCGACGTCGTTCCCGGGCTGGCGGTGCGCTTCCTGGCGCGGCTGGCTACGCGCGTGGCCACGACCACGCCGGACTCGGCCCGCTACCTGCCGCGGGCGAAGCACGTGGTGACGGGCTATCCGGTGCGGCCGGAGCTGCTGGCGGCCGACCGCGGGCAGGCCCGCGCCCACTTCGGCTTCTCGGCGGAGGAGAAGGTGCTGCTGGTCTATGGCGGGAGCCGCGGGGCACGCAGCATCAACCTGGCCGTGGGCGCGGGCCTGCCCGCGCTCCTGGAGCGCTGCGCGATCGTGCACGTCTGCGGCCGCGAGGGCGACGAGGAGCAGTTGCGCCAGCAGGCCGCCGCGCTGCCCACGCACCTGCAGGCCCGCTACCGCCTGCACCCGTACCTGCACCAGGAGATGCCCGCCGCCCTGGCCGCCGCCGACGTGGCCCTCTGCCGGGCCGGGGCCTCTATCCTGGGCGAGTTGCCAGCGGTAGGCTTGCCTGCTATACTGGTGCCGTACCCGTACGTGCACCAGGACGAGAACGCCGACTATCTGGTGCGCCACGGCGCCGCCGTCAAGGTGCCCGACCGCGTGCTTCGCGCGGCCGACGGCCGGCCCGCGGCGGCAGCCCTGCTGCAGGCGTTGGATGACATCGTGGGCCACCCTTCCCGCCAGGCCGAGATGGCCGGCGCGGCCCGGCGGCTGGCTCGCCCGGAGGCCGCGGCAGCCCTGGCGACGGAGCTGTGCTCCCTGGCAGCGAGCGCGGGCATGGCCCCACCCAGGCACTGAGAGGTGGGACACCGGGCCCGAGGAGCTCAGAGATGGGTCTGTTCTTTCAGTGGGTCGACGGCAACCTGATCATCACCAACTGGGGCCTGCTGGCGGTCTGCATGATCCCCGGCATCGTCTACGGCATCCGCCGGGGCTGGCAGGAGGAGGGCTTTACCGCCATCGGCCTGGGCCTCATTGTCACCGGGTTGGGTCAACGCTTCGGCGAGTTCCTGTTGATGATCGTGAACCGGGTCGTCGGCATCTTCCCGGTCGGCGTGGCGCTCATCCTGGGCCAGCCGCTGCCCGATCCCGGCGCCGACGTGATCTCGCCGGCCGACCCATGGGCCCAACTGGTGGTGTTTGCCCTGATGGCCCTGGTAGCCTACCGCGCCGGGACGATCCTCGGCCGGCGGAGGGCCGTGGGAGTGCTGGGGCGGCTGGCCGGTTCGCTCTTTGGGGCGATGAACACGATCCTGATCCTGGCCCGCATCTTTGAGATCTCGCGGCCCCTGGAGCAGGAGACGGTCGTGCAGCCGCCCCGGGTCACCATCATGGGCATGCCGGCCGAGTGGCTGCAGGGATTCGTCGTCGGCATGATCGGGCTGATCATCGCCCTGTTCCTGACGCTGGCCTGGCTGCAGCGGCGGCGGGCCAGGGAATAGCGCACCGGACCGCCGCCCGGCGGCGCCGGGGAAGCGGTCCTGCGAGGCAACGCGGATGTCTTCCGAGAACGGGCTGCGCGGCGACGAGCATATCCACCTGATCGGCATGGGCGGCGCCGGGATGAGCGCCATCGCCAGTGTCCTCCTGGGACGCGGCCATCCCGTCTCCGGGTCCGACCTGCGCGACAGCCCCGTACTCGGACAGCTGGCGCAGCGGGGCGCCCGCGTCTTCCTGGGCCACGCCGCCGAGCACATCCGGGATGCCGACCTGGTCGTGGCCACCTCGGCGGCGGCGCCGGACAACCCCGAGATCGTGGCGGCGCGCGGCCGCGGGCTGCCGCTGTGGCACCGCGGCCGGATACTGCGCGCCCTCACGGCCGGCCGGCGCTGCCTGGCCGTGGCCGGCACCCACGGCAAGACCACCACCACGGCCATGGCCGCCCTGCTCCTCCGCGCCGCCGGCCTGGATCCCTCCTTCATCGTCGGCGGGGAGGTACCGGAGCTGGGCGGCAGCGGGCACGCCGGCCGCGGGCCCCACTTTGTCCTCGAGGCCGACGAGTACGACCGCACCTTCCTGGCCCTGCGGCCCACCGCGGCCATCGTCACCACCGTGGAGTGGGACCACGTCGACTGCTACCCCAGCCCGGAGGCAGCGCAGCAGGCCTTTGGCGAGTTCGTCGGGCTCGTGCCGGCGGACGGGGCCGTATTCCTCTGCCGCGACGACGCCGGTGCCTGGGCCCTGGCCCGGCCGGAGCGTGCCACCATCGGCTACGGGCTCTCGGTCGATGCCACCTGGCGGGCCGAGGCCGTCCGCTGGGAACCGCAGGAGACGGCCTTTGCCGTGCGCAGGGAGGGAGAGACGATCGGGGAGTTCCGGCTGCGGGTGCCGGGCGAGCACAACGTGCGCAACGCCCTGGCCGCCCTGGCCGTGGCCGCGTGGGAGGGGGTGGACGTGGTTCGGGCCGGCGCGGCGCTGGCCTCGTTCGGCGGTGTGCAGCGGCGCTTCCAGTGCCTGGGCTCTGCCGGCGGGGTGACCTTCGTGGACGACTATGCCCACCACCCCGGCGAGATCCGGGCCACGCTGGCCGCGGCGCGGCAGCGCTACCGCGGGCGCCGCCTGGTGGTGGCCTTCCAGCCCCACACCTACAGCCGCACCCGTGCCTTTGGCGACGCCTTCGCTCAGGCCCTCTCCGCCGCCGACCTGGTGCTGGTCACCGCGGTCTATGCGGCCCGCGAGGCCGACCCGGGCGACGTTTCGGGGGCCGCGGTGGCGGCGCGCGTCGCGGCGCCGGCCGGCTACGTGGAGACGTTGGCCGAGGCCCGGCAATGGCTGCAGCAGCGCCTGCGGGCGGGCGATGTCCTCCTGACCCTGGGGGCCGGGGACATCACCGCGCTGGGCCCGCAGATGCTGGCCGAGCAGCAGGCGGAGGCCGCCGTGCCGGGGGAGGAAGCGCGTGGAAGTCCGTGACCCGGCGCTGCTGACGGCCTTTTTCTACCCGGCGGGCGACCCCGGATGCGAACGCCTCTGGCATGCCGTGCAGGCCGTGCGGGCGGGTGACGGCAGCACGATCCGCCGGCAGCAGCAGACCTTCGAGGGAGCCACCGTCGTGCAGCTGCTCCTGGAGCGCGCCGGCACAGAGCCAGCGCGTGCCTGGCAGGAGCTGGCCCAGGAGACGGAGCGCGGCCTGGGAGCAGCCTGGGCGGAGCTGCCCGGCCGGCCCTGGGGCGTGAGCCGGTTCTACCTGGGCGCGGCGGTGGCCCGGCCTCAGGACGAGCAGCAGTTGCTGCACGAGGGCCTGGCCATGCCGCTCGACGCGGTCCACCCCGTGGTCGCGCTGCCGATGGGCCGGCTGTGGCTGGTTCAGCCGCCGGCCATGGCCGGGGCCGGCCGGGCGCTGGCGGCCTACCTGTGGGTGCACAGCCCGGCCGGAGGGAACCGCCGGCGCATCGAGGAGTTCCTGTGGGGTGAGGGCGCTGCGCTGCTGCGGGCAGAGCTGTACCTGCACCGTGGCTGCCACGCCATACGGCAGTACGGGCGCGCCGGCCGGGCCTCCCTCTGGGCCGCACTGGATAGCCTGGAAACCGCAGCCGCCCGCGCCCCCGGCCAGCCGCCCGATGCCCCGGCCCAGGCATCCCTGCGCGGCTGTTGCCGCAGCACCTTGCCCGTCCTGGCGCTGCTCAGCCAGCGCCAGAACGTGTTGCGCAGCAGCGCCTACCTGTACCGGCAGATCTGGGCCGGGCTGTGCAACGACGAGGGCACGCTCTTTGCCTGGTACCAGGAGCGCCTGGCCGAGGCCCTGGCCCAGTGGGGCTATGACCTGGAGCGGGCCGACCGGGCGCTGGCCATGGCCCAGACGGCCCTGCTGGCGACCGCCGCCCCGCCCCCGGCGCCCGCTGCGCCTGTGCCGGCAGCGGAGGGGCCGGCCAGGGCGGAGGGCCGTACAGCACCCTGGCCCTTCTACCTGCTGGGAGCGGCCATCCTGGCCCTATGCCTGGTGGACGACTCCTGGACAATCGTCGCGGCGCGGGCAGGCGCCGCGCTCCTGCTGACTGCACTGGCCCTGCTGGGTGTCTGGCTGTGGCGGCGCAGAGGCCGTGGAGGCAAGTAGGATGGCCGCAAGGCTGACCATCGGCGTTGTCTTCGGTGGACGATCGGGGGAGCACGAGATCTCCCTCGTCTCGGCCCGCTCCATCATGGCGGCGCTGGACCGCGAGCGCTACGAGGTCGTGCCCATCGGCATCACCCGCGACGGGCGCTGGCTAACCACGGGCGACCCCATGGCCCGCCTGGAGGCGCTCTGCGCCGGGCAGGAGGACCCCGGGCCGTCGGAGGAGCTCCCCGCAGGCCGGAACGAGCTGGTTCCGGGGATCGGGCCGGCCGGCTTCCCGCGCGTGGACGTCGTCTTCCCGGTGCTGCACGGGCCCTACGGCGAGGACGGCACCATCCAGGGGTTGCTGGAGATGGCCGGCATCGCCTACGTCGGGGCAGGCGTCCTGGGGTCGGCCCTGGCCATGGACAAGATCGCCAGCAAGCTGGTTCTGCTGGCCCAAGGGCTGCCGGTGGTGGACTTTTGCCAGACCACCCGCGCCCGCTGGCAGGAGGAGCCGGCCCCGTTCATCGCCGCCGTCGAGGAGCGCCTGGGCTACCCCTGCTTCGTCAAGCCGGCCAACCTGGGCTCCAGCGTCGGCATCACCAAGGCCCACGACCGCGACGAGCTGCGGGTCGCCCTGGCCCTGGCCGCCGAGTACGACCGGCGGCTGCTGGTCGAGCGCGCCGTCGACGCCCGCGAGATCGAGGTCAGCGTGCTGGGCAACGAGGACCCGCAGCCATCGGTCCCCGGCGAGATCGTCCCCAGCCGCGAGTTCTACGACTATGCCGCCAAGTACGCAGACGACCGCTCCGCGCTGCTCATCCCGGCGCCTTTGCCGGCCGAGCTGAGCGAGCGCATCCGCGGGCTGGCCGTCCAGGCCTACCGGGCCCTCGACGTGGCCGGGATGGCCCGGGTGGATTTCCTGGTGGACCGCGCCACGCTGGCCGTCTACGTCAGCGAGCTCAACACGATCCCGGGTTTTACCGCGATCAGCATGTACACCAAGCTGTGGGAGGCCAGCGGACTGCCGTACCCGCAGCTCCTGGATCGGCTGATCGAGCTGGCCCGCGAGCGTTTCGCCCAACGGCAGCGCTTCCGGGTGACGCGCGCATGAGGCCGGGCAGGTGGGGAAGGCATGCCACCGGTAGCTCCCACGGATCGCCAGGCCCGACGGGCCGGACAGGAGGACCGCAGTGAGCCAGGCAGCAGGACAGAGCGGCGCAGAGGACACCCCCAGGCGCAGACGCGCCCAGGACGCGCCCGTGCCGCCGCGCAGTCGGCGCCGCAAACCTCACCCCAGCAACGCCCGCCCCGGGCTCTGGCGGGGCCTGCTGGAGTGGCTCCGCGACGGACGGCTGGCCGCCTTCCTGCTGGCCCTAGGGAGCGCCCTGGCCCTGGGCTACCTCTTCCTCAACCCGGGCTTCCGGGTGGTCAGCGTGACCGTCCAGGGAAACCAGGTACTGCCCACCCAGGACGTGGTGCAGCACAGCCAGGCGCTGGACACCAACCTCTTCCTGCTGGACTCCTCGGCAGTCACCGCCAGGCTGCGCAACAACGTGCCGTACGTCCAGCAGGTCCGGGTGGAGCGCCTACTGCCCGACCAGGTGCGCATCACGATCTGGGAGCGGTTCCCCTCGGTGAGCTGGTGGCCGGTGGCCAACCCGCTGCGCTACCTGGTCGACAACAGCGGCCTGGTGCTGGGTACCGAGCGGGAAGGCATGTCCGATCTGATCTACATCGTGGACCTGGGCGCGGCCCCGGTGGAGAAGCAGGTGGACGCCGAGGCCGTGCGTACGGCCCAGCAGGTCTTTTCCCGCCTGTACAACGACCTGGGCATCGCCCTCTACCCGTTCGAGTACCAGGAAGGGCGCGGCATCACCGCCGTCTCGGCGGCGGGCTGGAAAGCCTGCTTCGGCACCAGCGACAGGCTGGAGGAAAAGGTGCGCGGGCTGGTGGCCCTGCTGCAGCACGGCGTCGAGTTCCGCCTGGTGGACCTGCGCGTGCCGGAGGCACTGACCTATCGCTAGCAGGAGGGGTACCGGACGGCGACACGGGCACTCGGAGGGACGCGGGCCGGCCGCGTTTGCCGGCTGGCATGGATTTGCCGGAACGGCTGTTTGCATGGCAGGCGCACTTCGGCTATAATAAAGGCCTGTAGAGGGGGCATCAAGGACATGGCAACACGGACCGTTGTCGGAATCGACGTGGGCACCACCAAGGTGGTCACCCTGGTCGGAGAGGTCGGCGCAGACGATACGGTGAACATCCTTGGGGTGGGACTGACCCCCTCCAAGGGCATCAAGAAAGGCATTGTCGTCAACGTCGAGGACGCTGTCACCTCGATCGTCGCCTCCGTGGAGAAAGCAGAGCGCTTGAGCGGGTACCGCGTCGGCTCGGCCTACGTGGGGCTGGCCGGCGGGCACGTCCAATCGCTCAACAGCCGAGGGGTCGTGGCCATCCCGCGGGCCGATCGGGAGATCACCGCGGCAGACCTGGCCCGCGCCCTGGATGCCGCCCGGGCCATTGCCATCCCGACGCAGCGGGAGATCATCCACGTCATCCCCCGCTCCTACATCGTGGATGGCCAGGAGGGCATCCGCGATCCCGTCGGCCTCTCCGGGTTCCGCCTGGAGGTGGAGGCGCACATCGTCACCGGCGCGGTCACGGCGATCCAGAACCTGATCAAGTGCATCCAGCGGGCCGGCGTGGAGATCGACGACCTGGTGCTGCAGCCGCTGGCCAGCAGCGAGTCGGTGCTGACCGATGCCGAAAAGGAGATGGGCGTCATCCTGGTGGACTGCGGCGGCGGGACCACCGATGTGGCCGTCTTTATCGACGGCAGCATCTGGCACAGCGTCGTCCTGCCGGTGGGGGGAAACCACATCTCCAACGACATCGCCATCGTGCTGCGGACCCCCTTTGACGTGGCCGAGTACCTGAAGATCAGGCACGGGCATCTGCAGGCCCCGACAGAACCTGTCGCGGAGAGCGGCGGGGGCGGACAGGACGGCCAGATCGAGATCGAGTCGTTCAGCGGGCTGAAGCGGCGCTCGGTTTCGCGGAGCCTGCTGTACGAGGTGATCGCGGCCCGCGTGGAGGAGATCTTTCAGATGCTGCGGGCCGAGGTCCGGCGAGTGGGCTACGAGGGGCTGCTGCCGGCCGGCGTGGTCCTCACGGGCGGCACGGCTCTCCTGCCGGGCATCGAGGAGATGGCCCGCAGCGTGCTGAACATGCCGGTGCGCATCGGCGTCCCCACGCGCCTGGGCGGGCTCGCCGACACGATCGACAGCCCGGCGTACGCCACCAGCGTCGGCCTGGTCCGCTGGGGCCTGCAGCGCGGCAGCGCTCAGCAGGTCCTGGTGCCCCAGGAGCAGGGTTGGAGCCGAATCTACAATCGCTTCAAGAGCTGGCTGCGGGAGTTTCTGCCCTGAGCACGGGACCAACCTGGGCAGCAAGGAGGTAGATCATGGATGATCTTCTCGAAGTCGTCGCGGAGAACTTTGCCCAGCTCAAGGTCATGGGGGTGGGCGGTGGCGGCAGCAACGCGGTGGACCGCATGGTCGAGGCCGGCGTCAAGGGCGTGGAGTTCATCGCCGTCAATACCGACGCCCAGGCCCTGCTGCACTCGGCGGCCCCGCGGCGCATCCGCATCGGCGACAAGCTGACCAAGGGGCTCGGATCGGGGGGCAACCCCGTGATCGGGCAGAAGGCAGCCGAGGAGTCCAGCGACGAGCTTTCCGACGTCATGCGCGGGGCCGACATGGTCTTTATCACGGCCGGCATGGGCGGCGGCACCGGCACCGGCGCTTCCCCGATCATCGCCCAGCTCGCCCGCGACGCCGGCGCGCTGACGGTGGCCGTCGTGACCAAGCCGTTCACCTTCGAGGGCAACCGCCGCCGGTCCGTCTCCGAGGAGGGCATTGCCGCGCTCAAGCCGAACGTGGACACCCTCATCGTCATCCCCAACGATCGCCTGCTGCAGATCACCGACAAGCACACCTCCATGCTGGAGGCCTTACGCGTCGCCGACGACGTGCTGCGCCAGGGTATCCAGGGCATCTCCGACCTGATCACCGTGCGCGGCCTGATCAACCTGGACTTTGCCGACGTCAAGGCGATCATGGCCAATGCCGGGTCGGCCCTGATGGCCATCGGCTACGGCACCGGCGAGAAGCGCATGGTGGACGCCGCCCAGGCGGCCATCTCCAGCCCGCTCCTGGAAATCTCCATCGACGGGGCCAAGGGCGTGCTCTTCAACGTCACCGGCGGGCCCGAGCTGACGATGTGGGAGGTGAACGAGGCCGCCGAGATCATCGCCCGCGCCGCCGATCCCGACGCCAACATCATCTTCGGGGCCGTGATCGACGAAACGATGCGCGACGAGGTCAAGATCACCCTCATCGCCACCGGGTTCGATCAGGTCGAGCCGCGGCGGCGCGCCGGCCGGCCGGTCAAGGCCCGCGAGTTCCTGACGCCGACGGCGGCCCCGGCCGCGGCAGCCCGGCAGGAGGAAGACATCCCCTCCATCCTGGGGCAGGAAGACGAGATCGACATCCCGCCCTTCCTGCGCTATCGCCGCCGGCGCGAGGGGTAGGCACCTCCCGACAGCCTCTGAGGGCAACCATGAGCCATCCTGCCTCCTCCGGCGCGCCGGCCCCCTCCTCCAGCGAGTCCCTGGAGCAGATCAAAGACGAGATACTGGCCGAGCTTGCCCGCCAGGACCTCCTGCGCGAAGAGGCCCTGGCCCTCTCCCGGCAGACGATCCGCTTTTCCGCCGAGACGATCCGCGCTGCCCACCGCGGGGACTTTGCCGACGCCGCCGCGAAGCTGGCCGCCGCGCGCCAGGACGTCGACCGCATGGCGGAGATCACCCGGGCCTGCCCGCTCTTCCACGGCATCGGCTACGTCTCCGATGCGCAGAAGGAGTACGCCGAGGCCAGTATCACCTACGCCCTGCTGTACCAGGGCACGCTGCCGCGCCCGCAGGACCTGCACGTGCCCGTCGCTCCCTACATGAACGCCCTGGGCGAGACGGTCGGCGAGCTGCGCCGCTCCGTCCTGGATGCCCTGCGGCAGGACCGCGTCGACGTGTGCGAGGCCCGGCTGGAGATCATGCAACAGATCTATGACTTCCTGGCCACCGTGGACTATCCCGACGCCCTCACCGGCGGACTGCGCCGAACCACCGACGCCGTCCGCCGCATCCTGGAGAACACGCGGGCCGACCTGACCACGGCCCTGCGGCAGCGTACCCTGCAGCAGGCCCTCGAACGGGTGGAGGAGCGTCTGCCGCGGGTGTCGACGTAGGCCGCGGCGACTGCCAGGGAGGCCGGCGCCGTGATATCGTATGGAGCAGTCCTCGCCTTTCCGGAATTGCCGCTCATCTTCTCGCGCACAGGGTAGCGGGCCATGTCGCCACTCTCTCGGCTGCTGCTGGGACACCTGATCGGCGATTTCGTCCTGCAGACCATCGGCCTGGTGCACTACAAATCCCATTCCTGGAAGGGCCTGCTGCTCCACGCCGGCATCGTCACGGCCAGCAGCGCGGTCTGCCTCCTGGATCTCCTGCCGGCCTGGTGGTACTGGCTGCTGGCGCTGCTGGCCTGGCACGTCTTCACCGACTGGCTCAAGATCGTCCTGACCCGGCGACTCCACGAACACCGACTGGGCCCGTTCCTGTTCGATCAGGCCATGCATGTGGGAGCTATCGTGGTGGTCGTCTTCCTGGGGCAGGGCGCCCGGCTCTACCCCAGCCTGGCCGAGGCCATCGGCGGGGGTTCGCCGGCGATCAACCGCGCGATCCTCTTCGGCATGGCCCTCCTGGTGGTCGTCTTTGTTGTTCCGCTGCTGGAGGTGCAGGTGGCCTTCAGGCTGAGCCGGACCTTCAGCGCGCCGTCCGGCGGGAACAGCCTGGGAGCGACCCTGCTCGATCGGCTGTGGGGCGGCTTCGAGCGGGGGGTCGCGCTGGTCCTCCTGTACCTGGCTCTCTCCGGCATCGCCATGTGGCCGGTGGCCCTGGCGCCGCTGGCCTTTGTGCCGCGCATCGTGGCGCTGCGGCCGACCTGGCGGCAGCCGGATCGGGCCCCGGCCTACCGCTTCAAGATCGCCACGAGCATCGGCTGCACCGTTCTCCTGGGGGTGCTCCTGTGGGCCGCCAACCCGTACCTCTGAACGACGCGGCTGCAGAACCGGGCGCTACCATCCCGGAGGTCCCACCCACCGCGACGGCCGCGGACGAGCCGCCCCGGCCCTCCTTCTGGCGGCAGCTGCGCTTCAAGGTCATTGCCCCCTACCTGGCCCTGGCCCTCATCCTGGCCATCGCCGGGACCTACTTCCTGGCCCGCGTCCTGGCCGAACGCATGCACGAGCGCCTGCTGAACCAGCTCTGGGAGGCCGGCCACTACGCCACCGACCAGGTCGTCTACGTCGAGCGGGAGCTGCTGACCTCCCTGCGGGCCATCGCCCGGACGCAGGGCGTCGCCGAGGCGCTGCAGCAGCCCGAGCTCGACCGGGAGCGCCTGCGCGACCTGGTCTACCCCATCGCCGCGAACGCCGGCCTGGAGCTCGTCGAGATCACCGACACCGGCGGCACCGTGCTGCTCTCCCTGCACCGCAACCGTTCCATCACCGGCACGCTGCGCTACAGCGAGACCCACGGGAGTGACCTCGGCGACTGGCCCCTGGTCCAGCGCGTGCAACAGCAGGAGCTGGACGACATCGGCGACAAGTTCGCCGGCCTGGTGCGGACGCCGGAGGGCTGGCGCTTCTACATCAGCGGGCCGATCAAGGATACGACCGACGGGCACATGGTCGGCGTCGTGCTGGTGGGCATTCCTGTGCCGCAGCTCGTGGCGCGGATGGCGGGCCAGCCGTCGGCCAATCCCGCCGCGGCAGCCGCCCCGACGGGCCGGCGCGAGATTACCATCTATGACGCGGACGGCCAGGTCATCGCCAGCACGCTGGCCACCATTCCCCCGATCAGCGCCGACTTCTACCGCCAGGTGCAGGAGGAGCAGGACCTGCGCTACCTGGGCCGCCGCCTGCACGTCGCCGAGCAGGAGATCGAGCTGGCCTTTGGCTCGTTCGATGCCCGCCACGGCGCCGACCTGGCCGTCTTCTCGGTGGCCCTGCCCAGCCAGCAGCAGGAACAGGCCCTCACCCAACTGGCCATGGCGGCGCTCTTCAGCCTGGCCGTGGTTGCCGTGGTCCTGCTGGGCATCTGGGTTTCGGCGCAGATCGTGCGGCCGATCCGCGACCTGGTGCACGCCGCCGGCCGAGTGGAGCAGGGCGACCTGGCCCAGAAGGTCGTGGTCAGCACCGACGACGAGATCGGCCTCCTGGCGCACGCCTTCAACCGCATGGTCCAGGGCCTGCGGGTCAAGGAGTATATCCGCGACGCCTTCGGCCGCTTCGTCAGCCGGGACGTGTCCGAGTCCCTCCTCCGGGGAGAGATCCGCCTGCAGGGAGAGAAGCGGGTCACCTCCATGCTCTTTGCCGACATCCGCGACTTTACCCGCCTGTCGGAGCAGTACGCTCCCGACGTGATGGTGCGCATCCTGAACGACTATTTCACGGCCATGGTGGAGGTGGCCCAGCAGTGCGGCGGTACGGTCAACAAGTTCGGCGGCGACTCCACCCTGGTGATCTTCGGGGCGCCGGTGTACCACGCCGACCATGCCGACCGGGCCGTGCAAGCGGCGCTGGGCATGCGCCGCCGGCTGGCCCAGCTCAACGCCGCGCGCCTGACCCGCGGCGAGGTGCCCATCCGCATGGGCATCGGCATCAACACCGGCGAGGTCGTAGCCGGCACGGTGGGCTCGTCCGACCGCATGGAGTACACCGTCATCGGCGACGCCGTGAACCTGAGCGCCCGCGTGCAGGGCCTGAACAAGGAGTTCCCCGAGTACGATATCATGATCAGCGAGTACACCCTGGCCGCGCTGGTGGACAGGGAGCGCTACGCCATCCGCAGCCTGGGGGCCATGACCCTGAAGGGCAAGACCGGAGCGGTGGGCATCTATGCCGTGATCGGCCTGCTGGAGCGTGACGATGGGAAACCGGCAGGAACGTAGACAGTCTCTCTGGTGGGCCCTGGCCACCCTCGTCTGCCTGCTGCTGGCCGTGCTGGGGGTGAGCTGGGCCACCGGCCTGGCCTTTGCCGACTTTGGCACCGGAGGGCAGGGCAGCCTGAACTCGCTCCTCCTGGCCGACTACAGCCCCGACCTGTACGGGGGCGGTCTCGCGCCGCTGGAACCGGACGTCCTGGACGACACCGCCCGCGACGAGGACCTGACCCCGCTCCCCAGAACCCCCACCCCGGTCCCGCCCACCGGCACGCCCACGGCCCGCCCGACGGCTACCCCACGCACGGCCTCGCCCACCCCGACGGCCACGCCCACGGCCACACCAACGCCCACGGCGACACCGACGCCGACGCAGACCCCTCGGCCGACACGGGGCCCGTCGCCCACGGCGCGCACGCCCACGGCCACCCCCACCCCGACGGCCACGCCCACGGCCACACCGACGCCCACGGCGACGTCGACGACGCAGCCGCCGCCGACCCCGCGGCCGCCGACCCAGCCGCCGACCCCGCGGCCGCCGACCCAGCCGCCGCCGACCCAGCCGCCGCCCACCCAGCCGCCGCCGACCCAGCCGCCGCCCACCCAGCCGCCGCCCACCCAGCCGCCGCCGACGCCCCGGGACACGCCCTACCCGAGCCTGTAGGGACGACGACCATGCCGGAACCGCATTGGATCCGCGCCAGCGAGGTCCAGGCCTACAGCTTCTGCGCGCGCAACTGGTGGTTGCGCCACGTGCTGGGGTTGGAGCCGGAGGACCGCGCGCCGCTGGTGGCCGGCACAAGGAAGCACCAGGTCCAGGGTCTGCGGGTCGTGCGCTCGACGTTGCTGGGCCGCGCCGCCATGGTCATCCTGCTGGCGGCACTGCTGCTGGCCACCCTGGCTGCGATTTGGCTTCTGCGGGGAGGGTAAGGTGGGCACGACGTTCCTGCTGGCCGCGGTCTCGCTGCTGCTCCTCGCCATCGTACTGTGGTGGTTGGCCCGACGCGGCCGGGCGGCCAGCGGCCTGCCCGCGGGGAGGGTCGTGTACGTGGACAGCCGCAGATGGCGCCAGCCGCCACAGCCGCTGCGGGCGCCGCGCTACGGGCTGGTCGGCCGGCCGGACTACCTGGTGCGGCAGGGCCAGGCCGTCATCCCGGTGGAGGCCAAGCCCTCCCGCCGGGCCGGCCGGCCGTACGAGGGCGACGTGCTGCAGCTAGCGGCCTACTGCCTCCTGGTGGAGGAGACGTACCGCCGGCGCCCGCCGCACGGGCTGCTGGTCTACGAGGGGCGCACCTGGGAGATCCCCTTTGACAGCGCCCTGCGGCAGCGGCTGCTCGACACCCTGGCAGAGATGCGCGCCGACCGGGAGCGGGACGCCGTGGCCCGCAGCCATAACCAGCCGGCCCGCTGCGCCGCCTGCGGCATGCGCGGGCAGTGCGGTGAGGAGGCGCTGGCCTGACAGGGCCCACGGCCGGCGGAGAGCAAGGGGGCGCCCCACCACCGCCCCCGCCGACACAGCCGGTCAACTTCTGTATCGATCGATCCACAACTTCTCGGTCGACCGATGGAAAACTCCTGGATCGACCGATAGGCAACTCCTCCACCCCTCCTGCTTCTTGCATGCTGCTTCCTGCCCCTCGCCTCCTTGACCCCCTCGCCGCGCTGTGCTACAATACACCCACAGCCACCCGCCGGGCCGGCCGGCGACAGGAAATGCCAGAGTCGGTGCGCTCGCGCGCCCCGCACACCGGGAGGGTCGCCATGCGCCAACTGGAACATCAGCGCATCTACGCCACCGTCGCCGGGAACATCGGCGTGGGCAAGAGCACCCTGGTCGAGCTGCTGGCCCGCGAGCTCGGCTGGCAGCCCTACTACGAGCTCGTCGCCGACCACCCCTACCTGGACGACTACTACAAGGAGATGACCCGTTGGGGCTTTCACGCCCAGATCTACTTCCTCAGCCAGCGCTACGAGCAGCAGCAGGAGATCTCCGACAACCCGCTCTCGGTCTGCCAGGACCGCAGCATGTACGAGGACTATGAGATCTTTGTCAAGGGCCTCCTCGAGCAGGGCATCTTTTCCCCGCGCGACTTTCAGACCTACCGCCGGCTCTTCCTGGCCCTCTCCCGCAGCGTGGACCAGCCCGACCTGCTGATCTACCTGAAAGCCTCGGTCCCCACCCTGCAGGCGCGCATCAACGGCCGCTCGCGCCCGTACGAGCGGGCCATCCCCGACGACTACCTGGCCACGCTCAACCGCCGCTACGAGCTGTGGATCGAGAAGTGGGAGCTCTGCCCCGTGCTCACCTTTGACTGCGACCGGCTCGATTTCGTCCACAGCGAGGAGGACCGCCAGTACATCGTCCACCGGCTGCGCGAGTACCTCGAGGTGCCGCTGGGCAATCGGCCGGCGGAGCCTCCACCCCCATGACCGCGCGCTCCCCCCTGGCACTGGTCATCCCCTGGTACGGCCCCGAGGCGGCCGGCGGGGCCGAGATCCACGCCCGCCGCCTGGCCGAGAGCCTGCGCGCCGCCGGCCTGCCGATCGAGGTCTGGACCACCTGCGGGCGCGACTCCTTTGCCCCGCGCGGGGAGTCCTACCACCCGGCCGGCCTCTCCTCCGTCAACGGCGTCCCGGTGCGGCGCTTTCCGCTGCGCCGGGCCGGCGCGCCCACCTTCTTCCAAGAGCATCCCGAACTGCTGGCCGGCCTGCCGGCGTTCCCGCAGCGCGAGCTGGCCCTCTTCGACGAGCTACAGGTGGAGAGCGACGCCCTCTACGCCCACATCCACGAGCACCGCGACGACTACCTGTTCGTCTTGATGCCCTACGCCTACGCTAGCACCTTCTGGGGCGCCTGGCTGGCACCGCAGCGTTCCTTCCTCATCCCCTGCCTGCACGACGAGCCCTACGCCCGCTACAGCACCTACACCTGCCTCTTTGGCCGCGTCCGGCGGGTGCTCCTGAACTCCGAGGCCGAGCGCGACCTGGCCGTGCGCCTGTACGGCCTGCCCAGTGAGCGGACCGCCGTCCTCTGGGAGGGCGTGGACATGCACTGGCAGGGCGACGCCGGCCGCTTCCGGGCCCGCTACGGCATCGAGGGGCCTTTCCTGCTCTATGTCGGCCGGCGCGATCGCGGCAAGCGCACCCCCTGGCTCATCCACGCCTTTTGCGAGTACAAGCTGCGCCGCGGCGGGAGCTTGCGCCTGGCCCTGGCCGGGTCCAACGTCGTGGAGATCCCGCCCGCCTTTCGCGGCGAGGTCGTCGACCTGGGCTACCTCCCCGAGCAGGACAAGCACGATGCCCTGGCTGCGGCCACCCTCTTCGTACAGCCCTCCGCAGTGGAGAGCTTCTCCATCGTGCTGATGGAGGCCTGGCTCCAGCGAACCGCCGCCGTGGTCAACGGCGCCTGCGAGGTCATGCGCCAGCACTGCCTGCGCGGCGGAGGCGGGCTCTTCTACCAGGGCTACCACGAGTTCGAGGCAGCGCTGGACTACCTCCTGGCCCGGCCGGCGCTGCGGCGCGAGATGGGTCAGCGCGGCCAGGCCTATGTCCGGGAGAACTACCGCTGGGAGGACGTGGTCGAGCGGTTCGTGGCGGCGGTGTACGGGGAGTAGCTCCCCCCTGCGTCAGCCAGGCGTAGCCGAAGCGCCGGCCGGGCGTGCGAAACCCAGGCCGGCGCTCTGCTATACTGGGGGAGGGCAAGGGACAAGAGGCAAGGGGCAAGAAGCAAGAGGCAAGAAGCAAGAGGACCGGGGGATGCGATGAGCACGAAAGAGTGGACCGCCTCCAGGGGCAGAGAGGCGGTGGTGCAAGGCCAGACAGAGGTGCCCCTATGGCAGAGGTGGCATCGTCTGATCGCCGTGGTAACGCGCCAGTTCGCCTTCTCGTCGCCAACGGCGGCCAGGCTCCAGCAGGCCCGCGCCGGCCTGAAAGCCGCCCTGGCCCGCCTGCCCGACCGTGTCACCCACAGCTAGAGGTGATCCTGCATCCTGCCTCTTGCATCTTGCCTCCTGCATCCTGCATCCTGCATCCTGCATCCTGCCTCTTGCATCTTGCCTCCTGCATCCTGCACCCTGCCTCTTGCCCGTTCATTTGCGCCCCGCACCTCCCTGTGCTATACTGCCACCCGGAGACGCGGCTGCCCCCTGGAGTAAACTATGTGCGGCATCGTTGGCTACGTGGGCCCGCAAAAGGCCCTGCCGATCCTGCTACGCAACCTCAACCTGATGACCTACCGCGGCTACGACTCGGCCGGCGTGGCCGTGACTTATGACAACACCTTCTACATCGCCAAAACGGCCGGCAAGGTCCGCGACCTGGAGGCGCTCATCGGGGACGCCGATGTAGAGGGCACCATCGGCATCGGCCACACCCGCTGGGCCACCCACGGCGCTCCCAGCGACCTCAACGCCCACCCCCAAAGCGACTGCCGGCAGCAGATCTCGCTGGTGCACAACGGCATCATCGAGAACTACTACACCCTGCGGGAAGAGCTCCTGGCCCAAGGGCACACCTTCGTCTCCCAGACCGACACCGAGGTCCTGGCCCACCTGATCGAGGAGTACTACCATGGCGACCTGACCGCCGCCGTGCGCCAGGCCATGCAGAGGGTGCGCGGCTCGATGGCCGTCGCCGTCATCAGCCGCGACGACGAGGACAAGATCGTCGCCGCCAAGCTGGACACCCCGCCGCTGATCATCGGCCTGGGGCGCGGCGAGAACTTTGTCGCCTCGGACATACCCGCCCTGCTCGGCTACACCAACAAGGTCTATATTCTAGAGGACGGCGAGATCGCCGAGCTCACCCGCGACAACGTGCGCATCTCCTCCTTCCGCGAGCGGCCGACCCCGCGGGTCTATGAGCGCCAGGTCACGGTCATCGAGTGGACCGCCGAGATGGCCGAGCGCGGCGGCTACCCCCACTACATGCTCAAGGAGATCCACGAGCAGCCGGCGACGATCCGCGACACGCTGCGGGGCCGGCTCGACCCCGAGAACGGCCGCGTCCTCCTGGACAACTTTGCCCTGTCGCCCCAGCAGATCCGCCAGGCCCGCCGCCTGACCATCGTCGCCTGCGGCACGGCCTACCACGCCGGCCTGGTCGGCAAGTACCTCTTCGAGGAGCTCCTGCGCGTGCCCACCGAGGTGGACGTGGGCTCCGAGTACCGCTACCGCCATCCCATCGTCGAGCCGGGAGACATTGTCGTGGCCATCAGCCAGTCCGGCGAGACCGCCGATACCATCGCCAGCGCCCGCGAGGCCCAGTCCCGCGGGGCCACCGTCGTCGCTATCACCAACGTGGTCGGGAGCACCATCTCGCGCCTGGCCGACGCCACCCTCTACACGCGGGCCGGCCCGGAGATCGCTGTGGCCTCGACCAAGGCCTTTGTCGGGCAGCTCGTGGGGGTCTGCCTGCTGGCGCTGTACCTGGCCCAGTACCGCGGCGGGCCGCGCCCGCCGGCGCTGGACGAGATCCTGGCCGAGCTGCCGGCCCTGGCCGAGAAGGCCGAACTGGTCCTGCAGAACAGCGGCCCCGTGCAGGAGCTGGCCGGCGAGATCAGCCGGGCCAGCGCCTGCTTCTTCATCGGCCGCAACCTGGACGAGCCGATCGCCCGCGAAGGCTCGCTCAAGCTGAAGGAGATCTCCTACATCCACTCCCAGGGCTATGCCGCCGGTGAGCTGAAACACGGCACCCTGGCGCTGATGGAGGAGACCACACCGGTCATCGCCCTGGCCACCCAGCGCGGACTCTACGAAAAGATGCTCAGCAACATCCAGGAAATCCTGGCCCGGCGCGCCCCGGTCATCCCCCTCATCCAGGAGGGTAGCCTGGAGCTGCAGGCGCTGCACGGCCCTCGGATCGAGATCCCGCCCACCAGCGACTACCTGGCACCGATCCTGGCGGTGATCCCGCTGCAGCTCCTGGCCTACTACTGCGGCGTCGCCCGGGGCTGCGACATCGACCAGCCGCGCAACCTGGCCAAGAGCGTCACCGTGGAGTGAGGAGCTTGCACATGGACTTCTGGAAATGGTTCGTCCCCGGGATGAAGGTCAAGCGCTGGCTGGCGTGTATCTTCTTGGGCATCCTCTTGCTGGCCCTCGGGGTCGCCTACGTCCTGGTGCATTTCTATCGCGAGGCCACCTTTCCCGAGTGGACCTACTACGCCACCCTGCAGTTCATCCCCCGGCTGCTGCGCGGGGCCCTCTTCCTGCTGCTCGGGCTGGGGCTGATCGCGCTGGGGCTGGTGCGGCTCACCGGCACCCTGCTGCAGGCCCTAGCCCCGCAGCGCGACCGCAGCCTGGCCGCGATGGTCTATAGCGCCCAGCGCAGCGAGCGCGGCAAGCGGGTGGTGGTCATCGGCGGGAGCACCGGCACGGTGCTCCTGCTGCGGGCCCTGCGCCGGCAGGGGCGCGACCTGCACGTGCGCGTCATCACCACCGGGCTGGAAAGCAGCCGCATCTTCTCGCGGATCGAGGAGGAGCTGCGCAGCGCCAGCGGGCGGGTCCTCTTCCCGACCCTCGAGGACGTGGCCATGTACGCCGAGCTGGAGGACGGCTCTTTCCTCCAGGGCCTGGATGCCATCGCCGCGCCGGGAAAGGCTGCGATCCGGCGCGTCTTCCTGGGGCGGAAGATCAAAGAGGCCGGCGTAATGGGAGACAGCCTGCAGCAACTGGCCGAGCAGTCGCAGGCCGGCCTCGAGCCCAACCCCGAGGCCCTCGAGTCCATCGAGCGGGCCGACCTGATCATCCTGGGGCCGGCCAGCCTCTACACCGGCGTCCTGTCCTGCCTGACCGCGCCGGTCGTTGCCGCCCTCCGCCGCAGCCGCGCCGCCAAGCTGTTCCTGTGCAATATCATGACCGAGCCCGGCCAGACCGAGGGCTACACCGTCTCCACACACCTGCGCGCCCTCTACGCGCACGCCGGGATTGCCCCCGACTTTGTGCTGGTCAACACCGCGGCCGTCTCCGAGCGCGTCCTGGCGCGCTACCGCCAACTGCAGGCTGAACCGATCCTGTACAACCCGGAGGTAGACCGGCCCTCCTCCTGCCTGTCGTTCGAGGGGGCCAGCGAGACGATCCTGGTCGAGGGAGCCATCCTGCTGCCGCGCGACCTGGTGGCCGAGATCCGCGACGACATCCCCGTGGTGGTCGACGGGCACATCGAGAAGCGCAGCATGGTGGTCATCCGCCACGACGACGAGAAATTGGGCCGGGCCATCGCCGAGCTGATGGAGCGGCAGCTCGCATGGGGATACTCGGCCTAGCAGCCTGTCGGAGAGGTTTCTCGGATCGGAGGCTTCAGCCGGTCTGGCAGGCAGGTCCTGCTGCTTCAGCGGCCAAGAGCCTCGAATCCCCCCGGCTGCTCAGGCCGGATCCGCCACCAACCCTCTCTCCAGCGTACCGCGGGCGTCCCTGTACCCCAGTTCGATCAGCTCGCGAGTCACCGGGGGGTCATAGCGGATGATGCGCATGACGCCGGTGTCCTGGCTGGGGACGACCAGGTGGGCCTTGATGATGCGGTGCTTCTTGTCCACCCCGGCCGCCACCATCTCGTTGATCATCCGCAGCTGCTTCAGGTCGAACTCGAAGGTGGCGCTGAGGGCCATGTCGAGCACGACGGCCAGCGCATCCCAGGGCCGGCGCGGCGGCGCCTTGCGCCGCTCCCCAATGGAGGAGAGCAGCACGACGACAATCTCGTCGGCCCCGGCGTTGGCGGCCACGCCCATCGGCGTGTTGGCCATCACCGCGCCGTCCCAGTAGTGCGTGTCCCCGATCTGGGTCCAGGGGTAGACCACCGGGATCGACGAGCTGGCGATGATGTGATCGGGGGTCAGGGCCATCTCGCGGTTGTCAAAGATGTGCAGGTCGCCGTCCTCCACGGAGGTGGCGGCGATGAGCACGTGGCGGTCGCCCCGGTTCAGCCGGTCAAAGTCGATGAACCGGTGCAGCGTGCGGCGCCAGGGGGCCGTGTCGTAGAGCGCGTTCCAGGGCCGCAGCCGCCAGAAGCGCTGCATGTCGCGGGTGCGCGTGTCCAGCCAGAGGCGCTCCAGCTCGGCCGCGCTCTTGCCGGAGGCGATGGCCGCCGCGTTGAGCGCGCCGATGGATGTGCCCACGAGGATGTGGGGCGCCCAGCCGATCTCCTCCAGGTACTTGTAGACGCCGCAGGCATAGGCCCCGCGGCCACCGCCGCCGGAGAGCACCAGCGCACGCTTCTTCGTGGTTTCCATGCGTTCCTCCCGCCGTCGTCCGTATCGGGCCAGCGGGCCGGCCGGACGACAGGCCCGCCGGCCGGCATCATACCACAGGCGAGCGGATCGGACAAGCGAGACGGGGCGGCGTGCACGGCTCTTACAGGGTCGCGCCCGTCCGCACGAATGGTCCGTTGCCGGCCCACGGATGGCGCAATGTGGCCGCAGCGTTGCGCCGCGCCAAAGCGGCGCGCGGTGTATGGTCACCGTGGCCGGAAACGGACCGGTAGAGGCCAGCGGCTCTAAAAGCCGTGGGCGGTGAGATTGCGCCCCCGGCGCGGATGTAGTACAATACGGCGCGAGGCCGGCTCGTGCCTGGATGGTGTGAGGAGGATACCATGCTGGAGAAGATCGCCATCTTTCGCCGCCTGGTCAAGGCGAACGACGGGCAGTCCGTGCTGCTGCGCCCCATGGTGCCGGAGGATGAGGAGAACCTGGTCGCCCTCTTCCGCACGGCCACCGGCGATGCCCTGCGCTTTCTGCGCAACGACGTCTCCGATGAGGAAAAGGTGCGCGCCCACGCCCGCGAGATCCACTACGACCGCGTCCTGCCCATCGTGGCCGAGGTCGGCGGGCGGCTCGTGGGCAAGGTCACGCTGTACTTTGGCCAGCGCTCCACCCGCCACATCGGCGAGGTCTACATCTACCTGGAGCCGGCCTACCGCGGCAAGGGACTGGGCACGATCATGCTCAAGGAGCTCATCGCGCTCGCCCGCCAGGCCGGCCTGCAGTACCTCCTCGCCCAGGTCGTCCTGGACCAGACCGACGTGATCAAGGCCATCCAGAATCTGGGTTTCAAGATGGAGGCCACCATCCGCGACTATTTCATGACCGACGAGGGCAAGACGTACAACGTGGTCATCCTCCTGCTGGACCTGCAGCCGGAGAGGACACGCTACGAGTTCTAGGGGCTACCGCAATGCCTTGCCGACGACTCCTCTGGATCGTCACCGTGCTGGTGCTCGTCCCGGCCCTCAGCAACTGCGGGCCGACTGCCACTCCCGCGGGTCCGACGCCGCCAGGCACAGCCGCCCTGCCCACCGCCGCTCCCCTTCCGACGGCCGCGCCCCCGGCCGCGGAGAAGGTGACCGTCACCGGGATCGGCCTCGTCCTGACCATCCCGCCCGGCTGGCAGCGGCAGGGGGAGAGCTGGACCTGGGTACCGGGCGACGGGCCGGCCGGGCGGCTCCTCGGCCTGGTCTGGGCCGAGCGCACCCCCGGCCAGGAGGCCGAGGCGCTCTTCTTTCCCCCCGGCTCGCAGGTTCTGGACCGCCGCGAGGGTCCGGCCCTCTCCTGGGGCGCTGCCGCCACCTACAGCCTGGAAGTGCTGGTCCCCGGGGGACAGGGCCAGGTCGAGCGCTATGAGCTGCACGTGCTCGTCCGCGGCACCGGCATGTGGTACGACCTGTACGCCAGCGCCCCCACGGCCGCGGACCTGGCCGCGATCGAGCCTGTCCTGCAGCAGGTGGTGGCATCGGCCGAGCTGACGCAGACCCAGTAGGGCCAGATCATCGGTCCGGACTATGCCGATGCCACCTGCTTCCCGCAGCATCCGTCCTACGAGTGGCAGTGGTCTCTCGGCGACATTCTCGACGCCCTGCTCGGGGCCGGCCTGCGCCTGGAGCCCTTCCAGGAGTACGAGCGCCTGTTCCACAAGGCTTTCCCCGGGATGGAGAGTTGTGCCGAGCGCTGCTTCCACTACCCCAGGTACACCGGGAAGCTGCTGCTCCTGTTCACGCTCAAGGCCAGGAAGGCCAGGCCGAGCTGACAGCCGTAGCCGGGCGGTTGCGCGAATCCCTGGCAGGAGCGACACCGGTGCGCGGCGAAGGGGTACAGCGGCCCCCGCAGTGGACTCCCCACTGCGCCCTGAATCGCCGGACTAGCCGCCACCCAGCCGGCGCCGCAGGTCCTGCCAGAGAGCGCGCACGCGGGCGCGGACCCGGGCCGGCGTGCCGCTGTTGTCGATCACCACGTCGGCGCGGGCCACCTTCTGCTCCTGCGGCGGCTGGGCGCGGATGCGCGTCCAGGCCTCCTCGGCGCTCAGCCCGCGGTACTCCATCAGGCGGCGGGCGCGCTCTTCCTCCGGGCAGGTCACCACCCAGACCTCGTCGCACTCCTCGGCCATGCCGGCCTCGAGCAGCTTGATAGCGTCGATCACGGCGACGTCGGCCGTGACCTCCGCCAGCCATTCCCAGGTGTAGGCCAGCACCGCCGGGTGGACGATGGCCTCCAGGCCGGCCAGGGCCTCCGGGTTGTCGAAGACGAGCCGGCCCAGGACCTGCCGGTCGATCTCGCCGGCGTCGTCGAGGACGGCCGGCCCGAACCCGGCCACGACGGCGGCGTGCACCGGGGTCCCGGCCCGCAGCAGCTCGTGGACCACCGCGTCGGCGTCCAGCGTGGCCGCGCCCAGCCGCCGCAGCTCGCGCAGCACGGTGCTCTTGCCGCAGGCGATGTTCCCGGTCAGGCCGATCAGGTACGGGCGGGGCATGGGGCCTCCTCAGTCCGGCGCCAGGGTCGGGTAGGCGTACTCCTGCGGCGGCGGGCTGCTCTCCAGGGGTGGAGGATAGGCCACGGCGGCAGTGGGAGCGGGCGCCGCTCCCGGCGGGATCTTGTCCTGGTAGAACGCCGTCCACAGATCCCACGGCAGGTACGGGTTCGCGACCAGCGTGATCGTCCGGCCGGGTTCCCAGGACACCGGGCAGAAGGGGCCGTCCGTCCAGATCAGCCCGGGCTGGCTCCAGCCGCCGGGGTAGCGGCGCGGCCGGTCGATGGGAACGACCCACGCCACCGGCTGGGCCAGCAGAGCCGGAAAGTCCTCCAGCGGGCTGGTCAGGGTGAAGCGGACTGTGGCTGCATCGAGCGCCTGCACGCCGAGCGCGGTGGCATAGTTGCCCTGCCGACGCTGCACCGCCCCGGCGATGGGGTCGAGAGGAGTGGCGTTGGGGGCCCGCGTCTCCGGGTCCAGCGCCCGCTCGATGCTGGCGACGACATCGTATGCCGTGACCTGCCCCATCGCGCGAACCTGGTGGCTCTGCACGTCGCAGGTCACCCAGAGAACATCCTGGCGCAGGTGAAAGGTGTAGGTCAGCCCGTCGGGCGAGGTATCCCAGGACGCGGCCAGGGCCGGCCGCAGCGTCGCGCTGGACCAGGCCGTCAGGCCCAGGAAGAGGTCGGAGGCGACCCCGGCCTCGGCGCGCGTGGCCAGCTGCGCCGGGTCCAGCACGCCGGCCGGCTCATCGCGCACCTGGTAGCTCCCCGGCGGCACGATGACAACGGGCTCCCAGGTTCGCACCGGGCCGGCCCGCGCCGACGTCGCCGTGGGGATGATGTACGGCGTGGGGATGCTCCTGGCGGTGGCCACGCGCTCCTCGTCCCGGCGCCGGCTCTGCACCGTCGCCGCCGTGTAGATGACCACGGCCAGCACCGCCAGGACACCGACAAAGGCGGCCGTCTGGACGATGCGGCTCAGCCGCTCGCGGCGCGCTTCTCGGTTGGCCAATCATTCCTCCTGGTGGACAAGAACGGCCTCGGCGAACCCGAGCTGCCGCAAGAGCTCGTTCCAGGCGGCGACGGGGATCGAACCTCCGGAGGCCTGGTCGTGTCCGTAGCCAAAGTAGCCCTCGGCCAGGTCCAGGTCGATCTGCCGGAAAAAGTCGAGCAGGTTGTACTGCGCAGTGCTGCGCGCGCTAAAGGTGACCCACCCGGGGAGGTAGCCCTCGTTGGCGACGATGGTGATGTAGCGCGGCAGGCGGGTGCGCCAGACCTGGGCCACCAGCGGGTGGATCAGGCAGGGGCTGTGCACGCGCACCAGCGCTACCTGCCCGGAAAAGACCGGGCCGGCCTTCTTGCCCTCGGCGAAAGCCGCGGCCACCTCGCGGCGGTACGCCCACAGCCGGGCGCCGGTGGGGCTGTCCTCCGCGGCCACCTGGCGGGGGTGTTGCGCCTCCAGGAGGGCCTGCACGGCCGTCGCCGTGTCGTGGGCGGCAGCGCGCCGGGCCGAGTTGACCAGCGTGGTGGCCTCGCGCAGCCACTTGGCCGTGTAGCGCTTCTTCGCCGCCGGGAGAATGGCAAAAGGGGCCCCATCGCCCAGGTCGGAGAGCGTGCCCACGGCCGCCACCCAGTCCAGGTCGTCCAGCGGGGCCAGCGCCGCCGCCAGCCACCACATGAGCAGGGAGGAGTTGGGCACCGGCTGCCAGGCGTAGCTACTGAGGAGAATGCCGCCGTCCGGCACGCCCAGGGGGCGGTGGTGGTCGATGAAGAGGGTGGGCACGCCGGGCAGGACGGGATCGGCGCGGCAGCCCAGGTCGAGGACGAAGAGGGCCGGCGGGGCCAGCTCCTCCAGCCGCCGGCGCGTGCCGGCTGTGTAGGCGTGCTCGCCCTTGCCGGTGATCTCGAGCCGTGCGCGGGAAAGGCCGGCCCGCTGCAGGGCGGTGTACAGGATGGCCCCGGCGCAGACCCCGTCGGCGTCGCTGTGGGAGAGGACCAGGACGTGGCCGGCGCGGTCCAGCCCCTCGATAAAGGCCCGCAGGGTGCGCTCGGCGGCGGGGAGGGCAGAAAAGTCAGGGCGATCGTAGAGCTTCTCGGTCATTGCGGCACCAGGCAAAAGAGCGTTCAGCTATCAGCTGTCAGCGACCCACTCCCAGGCGGCCCATGCTTCCCCGTCTGCCGCCTCTCGGGGCGCGCCGCTGCCGGCCT
>CAZTIG010000035.1:0-47989 GCA_964613665.1 uncultured Chloroflexia bacterium | reverse complement strand
ACCGCCATGCGGTTGGTGCTGGGTGTCCTTCCCGCCGGCATGTCGGTGCTGCAGATGAAGCTGCCCCCCATCGCCGAGCCCAAGGTGACCTCCGCGCCGACGTCGCACAAGGCGCTCCTCGACAAGGTGAAGGAGTGCCGCTCCGGCCAGTCCGTCAGCAAGGAGGCCGGGGCCGGCGCAGTCTCCGCCGCCGCGCAGTGGCTGGAGAGCCAGGGGGTAGCCCAGTTCAGCAACCAGGCCGACATCGTCCCGGGCTCGCCCGAGTTCCGCCGCGACCCCAGCAGCAAGGCCAGTGGCGCCGCGCAGCAGGCGGGCTCCGATCTGAGCACGGTGGCCGGTTTCGCCTACCTGTACGACACGCCCCAGGGCAAGGCCCGCTACAAGATCGAGATCTATCCGCGGGCCCTGATGGGCGATTCCGACACCGAGGCGGCCAGCTACCTGACCGGGGTCATCGGGCACGAGTACGTGCATATCCTGCAGTTCCGCAAGGGTGGCACGTACAAGTCGCAGGAGATGGAGTTCCAGGCCTGGCTCTGGCAGGCCGAGCAGGCGGTGACGTTGGGCACCGAGCCCCTGACCATGACAGCCTCGCAGATCGTCGGCAACATGAAGACGTACTACGACCAGTTGTCGGCCAAGGACAAGTCCCAGTACAAGAGCCGCTTCGACAAGGCCTGGAAGGCACTGCAGGAGCGGCCCAGCAAGGCCCCGTCGTCGGGGGGCAAGTCCAAGTAGAGGAGGTGCGATGGTTGCTGACGAGACGGGTGCAGCGAATGGGCGCCAGGTCAGCGAGGGCGACCTGCTCACCGGGCTGCGCTTCTGCCATCGCCAGCTCAGCGCCAATGCCATCAAGTGCTTCGAGGCGCTGTCCTACTCGTACAGCGTCGTGGAGCTGCTGATCGCCAAGGGGATCATCGGCATCGAGGAGCTGGAGCAACGCAAGAGTGCTGCTGCCGAGCGGCTGGGCGAGCGTTTTCAGCAGGAGCAGATCGGTGTGCGCATCGGCGGGCCGGCCGGCGACAAGTACGAGTTGGGCGAGCAGGAGGTGGCCATCGACTGCGCCTCGCGCTACCCCATCTGCCACGCCGTCTGCTGCAGACTGGAGTTTGCCCTGACCGTCCAGGATATCGAGGAGGGCGTTGTCCGCTGGGACCTGGGCCGGCCCTACCTCAGCCGCAAGGGCGATGACGGTTACTGCGTCCACCTGGACCGGGAGACCTTCCGGTGCACCATCTACGAGCAGCGGCCGGCCATCTGCCGCACCTATGACTGCCGGCACGACGAGCGTATCTGGTTGGACTATGAAAAGGGGCTGCTGAACCCGCAGGCCCGGTCGGGCGAAGGCATCGGCACAAGCGGCGACATGGAATCCCAACCCGAGACAGCCCCGGGAGAATCGCCCGCGGCGTCGGCCGGGCAGGCAGGTTGATCTCGACAGGATAGAGCACCCGGCAGCAGGCCGGTCTGTAGAGGACACGATGCTCCGCAAGCAGGCAGCGATCGCCAAAGCGCACGAGCAGCCGCGCCAGGTCCGTCACGAGGCGGAACAGCCCCGGCGGACTCTGGGCAGCCTGCCAGCGGCGGACCTGGGCGCGCTCGACGACCCCCGCCTGGCGCACCCGGCCAACATCATGCCGCGCCGCGAGCTGCTGCCGGCCGGCCAGCGAGCCGTGGGCAACCAGGCGCTGGGGCGGGTCATGCGCCAGCAGAGAGCGCCGAGTCTCACGGTTGCCCAGGGACGGGCTGCCCCAGTTCTCCCCGGCCCCGGGCGGCCACTGCCGGAGCACCTCCGCTCCCGCTTCGAGCCGCGCTTCGGCCTGGACCTGGGCCGGGTGCGCATCCACGCCGACGGCCAGGCCGCTCAGTCAGCACGCGCCGTGGAGGCGCGCGCGTATGCGCTGGGGGAGCACATCGTCTTCGGGGCCGGGGAGTACCAACCGGAGACGTCGGTCGGCGCGAGGCTGATCGCCCACGAGCTGGCCCACGTGGCCGAGGGCGCCCGGACCGGTCAGGCAACGCTCCAGAGGTGGGGCGTGGGCGAGGCCGACCCGGTAGCGATCGAGCGGACGATATCCGAGGTCAGCCACGTCACCGCTGCCAGCGTGCGGGGGATGCGCCGGGAGGAGCTCGATCGCCTGCGCGGCCTGGTCACCTGCACCCTGGAGACAGCCTTCACCGCCTCCGGGAGCGAGAACTACCGCCACCTGGTGGAGCAGCGCACCCTCATCGAGGGCGAGATCGAGAGGCGGGATGTGGAGCAGGCCCACCAGCAGATCGTCGACCAGGTGCGCCTGCTCTCCACGACCTGGCGCACGGTGCTGCGGCAGGAGCTCGCCGGCCAGGGCGTGACCGACATCGAGGACTGGGCGCTGGAGGCGATCGGCAGCTTTGTCGGCCTGCCCTACATGAACGCCCACGAGCTCTACGGCGGACCGGACGAGTGGCGGGCGGCCTACCAGCGGTCAGGCGTGTACCCGCCGGCCGTCGTCTGCGACCAGCTGGGCGAGCTGACCCAGCGGCTGGCCCGCGGGATGCGGGAGTACGGACCGCAAGGGCTGACCGGGCACTGCTCCTTCTACCAGGATCGCGACCCCAGGTTCCCCAGCGCACCGGGCAGCACCAGCGACCCCCGCTGTGCCCCCGGCGCGACGCTGTTTCACACGGCCAGCGCCTCCTGGAACTTCCGGGAGCAGGCCTCGCGGCTGGACGCCGACCTGTACAACAGCGGCCTTCCCCGGCCGGGGGGCCTGGCGCAGGTGAACGCGGTCCGCAGGCGGGCCAACGACCTGAGCAGGCTCCTGCGGGGCCGCTGGAGCGGACCCCGGGGCAAGGCCAACCTGTTGACCGAGCTGAACCGCCTGGCCGGCCAGTCGCACTGGGCCAGCTTCGCCGCCGGTCTGTCCGGTCTGCGCTCCCAGGTCGAGGGGGCTGCCGAGGAGGCCGTGGGCGGGCTCCTGCGCGCCTTTGCCAACCAGGTCTATGAGGCCGGGGGGACGACGCTGGCGGAGCACTTTGAGGCCGGCCGGAAGCTCTCCCACGAGTTCACCCTGGTGGCCCGCGTCGACTCGGGCGCGAGCACCCGGCTCCTCTTCCTAGATACGTGGGGGCCGCAGGGGAGTGGCACGATGCAGGTGCGCCCCAGCACCCTGGGCGCCGAGCGGGGCAGCCTGTGGGGCTTTTTCCAGCCGCCCCGGCCCCGGCGGATACCGATCTACACACCGTACTCCGGGGTGACCCTGCGCATCCGCGGGGCCGTCCAGGAGCACACGTTCGAGGATGTCTGGCAGCAGAGCCCGGTGCCTCCGCCCGTCGTCTTCCGCCAGGCCCTGGAGAGTGTCCCGCTGCCCGGCCTTTCGGCCTACCTGGACTTTTACATGGCCGGCCGGCGCTGTGAGTCCCTCCTGGTGGGTCAGCTCAGGGTGGAGCGTGGACAGGCGCGGTTCAGTCGGCCGCAGTGGATGACCGAGCGGATGGAGGCCAGGCGGCGGGGTCGGTAGCAGGAGGAAGAGCGCACGATGCTGCGCAAGCAGGCAGGTGTCGCCAAAGCGCACGAGCAGCAGTGCCAGGTCCGACGGCAGGAGGAGCCGTCCCGGCGGAGCCCTAGCAGCCTGCCGGCAGTGGGCCTGGGCGCGCTCGGCGATCCCCGCCTGGCGCACCCGGCCAACAGTATCGTGCGCCGGGAGGTGCTACCCGTAGGCCAGCGCTCGCTGGGCAACGATGCCGTGCAGCGCCTGCTTGCGCGTGGTGTGGCCCACGGCGGTGTAGTCCGACCGGTGCATGCAGCAACCGCCATTCGGGTGCGTGGGCGACTTCCGAGCGATACCGTGGCCCGCGGCGGCCCCGAGACCGAGCCCGCCACGGCCGGCCCGGCGCCGGCCGCGCCGACGGCCGCCCCGGCCTCGGCGGCCCAGGTGGCTACGGCGCGCGCCGGCGCGCCCAGCGCCGCCTGGCCCCAGCCCAGCGCCGAGCAGCGGAGCGCCATCCTGGAGCATATCCGCGGCGGGAACGGCCAGGCCGCGCTGACCGCCCTCTGGAGCGCACTCAGCCCGGGGCTGTCCCTGGCCGGCCGCATCACGCTCGAGTCGACCGACCAACCCGGCGTGGTGGATGGCCAGCGCGTCGGCCCCGGCGGCGGGGCGACGGCCATGGCCCTGACCTACGTCCCGCGGCAGCCCGGGTGCGCAGGCGCACCCCCTGACACGCACTGGCAGCGACACACGGCCAACGACCTGCGGGCTCTGATGCAGGTGAACCCGGGGACCATCCACGGCACCCCGGAGCAGTGCCTGGCCCAGCTGTACAGCACCCTGATGCACGAGTACACCCACGTGGAGCAGCGGGTCGCGCAGGGGCTGTTCCAGGGTCTCACCTTCCTGGTGGCGGGGGAGCGCGAGTTCCTGAGCGACGAGCAGGTCCCCGCGCAGCAGCGCGAGCTCGTGGCGGCGCTGGACGAGATCGACGCCTACTCCTCCGAAATCGAGCGGGCCGGCCAGACCGGGCTGGGCACGACGGCGAGCGTCCGGACGGTAGTGTGCGAGCTATGGGCTGTCTACCAGACCTATTTCAGCCGGAGCAACCGGCAACCGGACCCGGCCGTGGCCACTCGGGTGCACCAGAGCATCGAGCGGGGCCGTGTGCTGCACCGCCAGTATCTGCGGTCGCCCTACGCCACGCCGCTGCCGCCGCGCCTGCAGCAGTTTGCCCTGACCCTGTACGACTGCCCGCGCGACTATGACCTGAGAACGAGCATCCTGCTGCCGTTCATCACGGCGGGCGCCGCGCCAGCGGCTGCGGCACCGGCTCCCAGCGCGGGTGGCGCAGAGGCGGTCCAGCCCGTGCCCCGGCTGCCGATCGGCCGACAGCCGCTCCAGGGCCTCATCCAGGCCAAGCCGGAGCAGCGGCCAGCCGCAGTCCCCCGGCCGGCCCGGCCGGCCAAGGCCCTGGACCTGCTCAAGGCCCAGTACCCCCACCTGGCCCGGGTCATGCCCCCGCAGCAGGTGGTCCAGGTCCAGCAGGTCCTGGACGCCCAGTTCAGGATACAGCAGTTGGCGGAGCAGGCCGCGCCGTACCGGCGCAGCATCCTCTCCGAGGACGTTCGGAGGCGCGAGGCCATCGAGCGCCAGATCCAGGCGCAGCAGGACATCGTTCACGAGAAGAAGGATGTGTTTGTCCCCACCGCTAAGCTGCTCGCCGCCGACGTCATGCCCAAGGGCGAGGACCGCCCCAAGGTGGCCTCGTTCAAGGAACTGCTCTACAAGCAGATGTGCACCTACCCGGTGCGGCTCTCCGTGCAGGAAGGAGCCTCGCCCGAGCCGCTCTTCGCCCTGTCCTGGGGCCGGCATGGCTGGGAGATCGGCCACAGCGGCGGGCAGATCCGCTTCCAGGACCTGATGCGCATCGAGAAGTTCAACCTGGACTACCAGCACGTCCTCCTGGGCGAGCAGGCCGTGCTGGCATCGCAGATGGCCGAGGCCCGCCGGTCCCTGGGCGGAAAGCTGTACGACATGGCCGGCAAGAAGGTCGGCGAGATCTGGGGCCGGGCCTGGAACACCTCGGTCCGGGTTGGCGAGGAGGTCGGCTCGTATGGGGGCTACTACGACGACCAGCGCGGCCGGGCCCAGGTCTTTTCCGAGCTGGTCAAGCGCAAGGGGTCACGGATCGTGCTGCGCGCTCCCGACAAATGGCTGCACATCTACTCCCTGCGGCCGAACCTCTATGCCCACCAGCCGCACTCGGGAAAGCTGACCAGCCCGGACAACGACGGCTACGTCTACCTGCTGGACAAGGGCCGGCAGGTGCCCGACGTGTTCCTGATCGAGACGGACGACCACATGGTGTTGGAGCAGGCCACCAACAAAAAGGCCGGCCCGGGCTGGCGCACCCGCGAGACCGGGGACCGGATCGGGACGATCGAGCAGGTGGCCATGGGCGGGTTCTTCGGCGACGCGCTGGAGGACCCCTCGGTGGACAACATCGTGGGGCAGGTCCTGGTCGGGGTGATCCCGGTCGTCGGACAGATCGCCGATGCGCGCGACGTGGCCCTGGGCATCCGCAAGATGTGGCGAACGGGGGGCAAGGACGGCAAGCTGCAGACCGCCCTGGCCCTGGTGGGGCTGATCCCCCTGCTGGGGGACGCCATCAAGTGGGCGGTCAAGCGGGCCAGGAAGGGGTCGGTCGCCAAGGTGCTGAAGGAGGCTGCCCCGGATATCGAGCGCAACCTGGGCCGGCAGCTCGCGAACGATCCCATCGGTGTGGCCCGGCGCTTCAACCTGCCGGCGGCCCGCTTCCGCCGGGCGCGGCAGGCGGGAGCCGCGGCCGAGCAGGCCGCCGCCGACCCTGTTTCCTATGTACAGCACCTCACCCGGGTCTACCAGGAGGTCGGCGGCAACGTCGCGGCGATGGTCAGCGTCGCCGGGGGAAGATGGCAGCATGTCGCCCAGCGGCTGGTCCAGGCCACGCGGGTCGCAGGTGCCAAGCCGGGAGCGGACGCGCTCATCTCGAGCATGCAGCAGTGGCGGCGCAGCTACTTCCAGAACCTGCCCAACGCGCTGCAGGCCGAGATCGGCCGGCTGCGTGCTCCCGGGACGAACCAGCTCGTGGGCCCGCCCAACCACCTGATCACCGGGACCCGCAGCATCAGCAGCGATCTGGACATGAGCTTTCTGGGGGCCAACGCCACGATGTACCGCAACGCCGCGGAGCGGCACCTGGAAGCCCGCCTCGGCCGGGGGTGGCGCGAGCTCATGGACGCCGACATCTTCGTCGACCCGCGGCGCATGCACCTCTTCTCCGAGCTGCCGCCCAAGTTCGCCAAGCGCGCCGAGAAGGAGATGGTCCGCGAGAGCGAGCTCAACGTCCTGGCCAAGATGATCCGCTCGGGCGAGCCCATGGCCGAGGTGCAGGCATTTGCCAAGAAGCTGGGGGTCCCGATGCGGCGGGTGGAGGCGCGGGCCAAGGAGATCGCCGAGCTGGCCGCCCCGCTGGAGAAGGTCCGCCGCTGTCAGGCCGAGCTGACCCGGCTGGAGCGGCTGGCCGGGAGTGGGACCGAGGCCCAGCGGGCCGCGGCCGGCCGCCGCATTGCCGAGGCCCGCGGCCGCCTGCAGGCCGCGCAGGCGGAGCTGAACCGCAGCCCCTACCGCCGGATGGAGCTGCAGATGGACGTCCTGCACCAGCGCTTCCTCTCCGAGACGAACCCCAGAGCCAAGGCGGCGATCGCCGAGGAGATGGCTGCCACCCAGTCCAAGCTGAATGCGGCCGTCCAGGGGCCCTACGTGACGCCCGGCGGGACGTACAAGCACGTGACCGCGCGAGAGCGCGAGCTGCGCCGGGGTGTTCCCTTCGCCCCGATGTCGACACGGATGGGGTACATGGCGCTCCTCGACGACCTGTACATGCTGACGCACGTGCAGGGCGCGATTGCCACCCAGGGGCTCAGTGCCACGGCGGCCAAGTCGCTGCTCAAGTACGCCGACCGCCTGATCATCACCGCCGGCCAGCACGGCGTGGACCTGGCCAAGGCCCGCCAGGCCCGGCAGCTCTTTGACAATGTGGAGGCCCTGCTGGCCACTGCTCGGCGAGACCCGGCGAGGCTGACCGAGGGCTCGGCCAGGGGCTATTTCCGCCAGGCGGTGGCGAACCTGGAGCAGCAGATCGACCTGCTGCTGGGGAAGGTGAAGCAGCGCGAAAGCAGGTGGCGCGAGATCTGGAACAGGGCCAGGGTTGTGCTGCGCGCGATCCGCACCGCGCGCCGGGGTGAGCGGCGACAGCGGCAGGCCCAGCAGGCGCAGGAATAGGCCAGCGCGAGGAGGTTCTCATGGGGTGGAGGCGAAGCAGGCTTGTCCAGGAGAAAGGCGATGAGAAGGAGGGCTCGCGGGTCGCGGCCCGGGATCTCGCTGCGGCGGAAAAGTGCGTGGCTGAGGCTCCCGTGGCCGAACCCTCGCTGCTCCGCGACCGGCGCCTGGCCCGTCCGGCCAACGCTGAACCGCGGGCGGCCCTCCTGCGGGCCGGCCAGCAGGCCCTGGGCAATGCCACGATCCGGCGCATGGCCACGCCGGCCGGCCGCGGCCCGCTCCAGGCCAAGCTGACCGTCAACCCGCCGGGCGACATCTACGAGCAGGAGGCGGACCGGGTAGCCGAGACGGTGCTGCGGATGCCCGCGCCCCGCGTGCAGCGGCAGGAGTTGCCGGAGGAGGAGCTGGCCCAGGCCAAGCCGCTGGACGGGGCTGGCGCGGCGCTATTGCAGCGGCAGGAGTTGCCGGAGGAGGAGGAGGAGGAGCTGGCCCAGGCCAAGCCGCTGGACGGGGCTGGCGCGGCGCTGTTGCAGCGGCAGGAGTTGCCGGAGGAAGAAGAGCTGGCCCAGGCCAAGCTGCTGGACGGGGTGGGCGCGGTGCCGCTGCAGCGCCAGGAGGAGGAAGAGGAGGAGGAACCGGTGCAGCCCAAGGCTTTGCAGCGGCAGGAGGAGGAAGAGGAGGAACCGGTACAGGCCAAGATGCTCGGTGAGGCCATCCAGGCCGCCGCGGCGGGCGGTGTTCCCAGGGTCACGGCGGACCTGGAGGAGCGCATCGGCCGGCTGCGCGGGGGTGGGCAGCCGCTGGCCGAATCGGAGCGCGCCTTCTTCGAGCCGCGCCTCGGCCACGACCTGAGCGGGGTGCGCCTGCACACCGGCGGCGAGGCGGCTGGGACAGCGCAGGCGCTCCAGGCCAAGGCGTTCACCGTGGGAAGCGACATCGTCTTTGGCACCGGGCAGTATGCCCCCGAGACCACGGCCGGCCGGGGCCTGCTGGCCCACGAGCTAACCCACGTGGTGCAGCAGTCGGGGGGTAGGCTGGCGCCGGTCCCCCTGGACGACGAGGGACAGCAGCGCCAGGAGGCCGGCCCGAACGCGGATAGGTCGGGCAGTCTGGCCTGAGCAGGAGGCTGGTGATGGCTTGGCGAAGGCGGGCCCGGGTTCTACTCAGGGAACGCCAGCCTGAGGTGAGACATGACGTGCGCGGGCTGAGGCCGGCCGGTCCCGGCGTGGCCCGTGGCACGGCCGCGGCTGCCGCGATGCGCCTGGATGCCCGCCTGGCCCACCCGGCCAACCTGCTGCAACGGCAGCAGTGGCTGCGCGCCGGCCAGCATGCGCTGGGCAACCGCGCCGTGCAGGGGCTGCTGCGGGCCCATCGGCTGCAGGCGAGGCTCGTGGTCAACGCGCCGGGCGACGCCTACGAGCGCGAGGCCGACCGCGTGGCCGCGGCCGTCAGCGGCGTGCCCGAGGCGGCCGTGCAGCGCCAGGAGTCCGCCCCGGAGGAGGAGGTCGCCCAGGCGCGGCCGGCCGCGGGCGCGGTTCCCGAGGTCACGCCGCAGGTGGAGGCGAGCATCGGCAGCCTGCGCGGCGGCGGCCGGCCGCTCCCGGCCCCGCTGCGCGACTTTTACGAGCCGCGCTTCGGCGCCGATTTCGGCGGCGTGCGACTCCACACTGGCGAACAGGCCGCCGGCACGGCCCAGGCGGTGCGGGCGCGGGCCTTTACCGTGGGACGGGACATCGTCTTTGGGGCCGGCCAGTACGCCCCGGAGACGGCGGCCGGGCGGAGCCTCCTGGCCCACGAACTGACCCACGTGGTGCAGCAGGGTGCGGCGGGGGGGCCGGGAGCGGCCGGCCGCACGGACGAGCGCCTCGCCCGTGCCCCGGACGACGGCCCGCCCAGGGGCCCGGAGCCGGCACCGCCCACGCCGAAGGAGCAGGAGGCCCTGGCCAAGGCGCTGATGGCGGCCCTGCACGGCAAGAAGCCGGAGGAGAAGGACCAGGGCAGCGAGGCCGTCAAGAAGACAATCGAGGCGTTCCTGGAGACTCCCGCCGGGAAGAAGATCAAGCAGCGGGCCATCGGCTTTGCGCTCGGCTCCAAGGGGTTGCCGTTCACCCTGCTGGTGGGCTCGGCGGCCCTGGCGGCGATGGTGGCCAGCAACACTAGCATCCCTTCCGTCCCGGATATCCCCCTCTCCAAAAACATGAGCCTACAGTTCGGCTTCCAGGGGACCTTTCAGCGGCCGACCGGATTCACCATCGGCATCAAGATTGCCCTGGGCGGGGAGAGCCAGCGGGTCGAGAAACCGGCCCCACCCACGGCCAAGCTGCCGGCCTGGTCGCCGGGGCAAAAGATCCCCGCCGACCTGCTGCGGAAGTGGATCCTGGGGCTGTCCCACCAGGAGTACGAGCTGGCTGGGCCGGACGAGGAGGAGGACCGCCGCAAGTTCTACCTGCAGTTGAAAGAGGATCCCGAGACCGTCCCCGATGCCCGGCTGCTGGCCGAGGCCCTGGGCCGCCAGATCCTGGCCAAGAGCGCGCAGGGCGAGAAGCGCGTCGATTTCGACCTGCAGCATGAGGACCTCTGGCGGGAGGTGTACAAGCGTTTCGACCGGGTCAAAGGGTTCCGCGCGGGGCTCCTGGCCCGGCTGCGCTACATCCTGGACGCCGTGGTGGCCGAGCTGCCCGAGTCCGCCCGTGGCCTCGAGCAGGTCACCTTTGCCTGTGCCGGCCGGCTGATCCCGCTCGGCGTCATCGGACAGGTTGCCAAGGCCCGCTGAGCGGCGGGCAGACTGGTTGCATACTGGCCGCAAGGAGACTGCTGGATGCGTTACCGGCAGCGAGTGGTCGAGGAGAAACCATCGGCTCGACCGCAGGCCCTGCACCAACCCGCTGGGCCGGCCCAGGGAACACATGCAGACCTAGGGGCCGCTGCCCTGCTCGGCCTTGCCGACACGCATCTATCCAGTGCCGCCAACGTGGTCCGGCGCGGTGGTGTCCTGCGTGCCGGTCAACATATCTTGGGGAATCGCTCCTTGCAGCAACTGCTCTCTCTCGTGACAACCACAGGTGTGTCGGTTCGGAGCGACCGGCCCGCTCCAGCCGGGCGGAGCTATCTGCCGCACAGGAGGACGGGGCACGGTGGGCTTGCTGTGGAGGTAAGCCACGTGCTGCAGCAGGGGCACGCCGGGACCGCGCTGCAGCGCAAGCTCCCGGGCGTCAAGCTGCCCAAGGTCAAGTCGGCGCTCAAGTACCCGCCGGCCCTGGTCAGCCTGATCAAGGCGTACCGGGCGAGCAAGACGCTCAACGCCGGGAAGAAGGCGGTCGCTGAGGCGGCCAAGTGGCTGGATGGCCAAGGGCTGGTCCGCTACAGCGGCCAGGCGGATATCGTCGCCGCATCGCCGGAGTTCCGCCTGCGGCCAAGCCTGAAGGCGGAGGAAGCGTCCAGGCAGGCGGGGGTGGGTGGCCTTGGTTCCACCGCGGGGATCGCCTTTCTGTACGATGCGCCGCAGGGCATGCCGCGCTACAAGGTCGAGATCTACCCCGCTGCCTTCGGGGGCGAGACGGAGCAGGATGCGGCCGGTTACCTGGCTGGCGTCGTCACCCACGAGTACATCCACATCCTGCAGTACCGCAAGGGCGGCAAGTTCAGCGATGCCCAGCGTGAGTTCCAGGCCTGGCTGTGGCAGGGCGAGAACGCTCTCAAGATGGGCGTGCGGCCCAACCGCGAGGTGTCGCTGCAGATCATCAGCAATCTGGAGAAATACTACAAGCAATTGCCGGCGGCCGATAGGAAGGCCTACAAGGCGCGCTACGACAAGGTCTGGAAGGCCATCCAGCCTCCGATCAAGATGTAGTCGCGGGGAAGAAAGAAGATGCTCACAGACTTGGACGAGACGCTCAAGCAGCTGCTGATCCGGGAACTCCCCATCCCCAACGGCGAGGTGGAGGTCACCTTCGACCCGCCCAAGCGCGACTGGGCCGCCGGCCGGGTCAAACCGACCCTCAACCTCTACCTCTACGACCTGCGCGAGAACACCGAGCTGCGCCGCAACGAGTGGGTCGTGGAGCGCGACGAGAATGGCCAGGCCACCAAGCACCAGCCGCCCAGGCGCATCGATGTTACCTATCTGGTCACGGCCTGGGCCGGGGCCATCGAGGACGAGCACCGCCTGCTCTGGCGGGCCCTGGCGGTGCTGATGCGCCACCCCAACCTGCCGCGCGACCTGAGGCAGGGCGACCTGGCCGAGGTCAAGGATGAGCTGCAGGCCCAGCTGCTGCCGGCCGAGGAGATCCCCAACCCCAGCGACATGTGGAGTGCCCTGAACAACGAGCTGCGGGCAGGGATCCACTACCGCGTCACGCTGCCGCTGGATGTCGCCCGCCGCTTCGTCGGACCGCTGGTCTTTACCAAGGAGGTGCAGGTACGCTATGGCTTGGACAGGGACAGGGGACCCGTCGAGGAGATCTGGCAGGTGGCCGGCACCGTGCGCGACGCCAGGGGCCAGCCCGTTCCCGGTGCCAGGGTCGAGGTTCGGGAACGAGGCCTGGACACCATCAGCGACGCGGAGGGCCGCTACACCTTCCCGAACCTGGATCCGGGTACCTACACCTTTGCCGTCACGGCCCCCGGCGGCAAACCCCGCGAGCAGAAGGTGGTCGTAGGGCCGCCGGGCAAGACCAAACCCAGCCCGCCCTACGACCTGACTGGCTGATCGAGCATGGTGGTCCACGGTCGCTGGCGCCCGGCCGGCCGCGGACCGCCCGGATGGAACGCCGGGCGCTGCGCCATCGGCAAGAGGAGCGGTCGCGGCCGGTGTGATGAGCGCCCCACCGGCCCCGGGTCTCCCCGGAAGCGGCGGTGGGCGCTCGGTAGAACGAAAAGGAGGACAGCATGTCGCCACAGTACCTCTCACCCGGAGTCTACATCGAGGAGGTGGACAAGGGGGCCAAGCCGATCGAGGGGGTGGGCACCTCCGTCGCCGCCTTCGTCGGCTTTGCCGAAAAAGGCCCTGTCAACACCCCCACCCTGGTGGCCAACTGGAGCCAGTTCCGGGAGACCTTCGGTGACTTTATCGAGGGCTCCTTCCTGGCCCACGCCGTCTACGGCTACTTCCACAACGGCGGCGGCAGCTGCTACATCGTGCGCATCGAGCAGGACGCTCCCGCCGAAGCACCTCCCGAAGGGGAAGCCCCTGCTCCGCCCAAGAAGAAGGGCAAGCCGGTCGTCTCGGCCTCGGCCTTTATCGGCGACCCGGCCAAGCGCACCGGCATGGGGGGGCTGGAGGCGGTCGAGGAGGTCACCATCCTCGCCGTCCCCGACCTGATGGCCGCGTTCCAGCAGGGCGCCCTCGGCGCCACCGACGTGCAGGCCGTGCAGAGCGCCATGATGGCCCACTGCGAGAAGATGAAGGACCGCTTCGCCATCCTGGATGCGCCGCCCGGTCTCACCCCACAGCAGGTCAAGAACTGGCGCATGGAGGAGGTCAAGTACGACTCCAAGTACGCTGCCCTCTACTACCCCTGGATCCAGGTCAACAACCCCCTGGGCAACGGCAAGCCGATCCTGCTCCCTCCCTGCGGCCACATCGCCGGCATCTATGCCCGCAGCGACGCCGAGCGCGGTGTGCACAAGGCCCCGGCCAACGAAGTCGTGCGCGGCGCGCTGGGCCTGGGCATCCAGGTCACCAAGGAGGAGCAGGATTCGCTGAACCCGGTCGGGATCAACTGCATCCGTGCCTTCCCCGGCCGGGGTATCCGCGTCTGGGGGGCCCGCACCGTCTCCAGCGATGCCTCCTGGCGCTACATCAACGTCCGCCGGCTCTTCAACTTTGTCGAGGAGTCCATCGAGCTGGGCACCCAGTGGGTGGTCTTTGAGCCGAACGACATGGACCTCTGGGAGCGGGTCAAGCGCGACATATCCGCCTTCCTCACCCGGGTCTGGCGGGATGGCGCCCTCTTCGGCAGCACCGCCGCCGAGGCCTTCTACGTCAAGTGCGACGAGGAGCTGAACCCGGTCGAGGTCCGCGATGCCGGCATGCTGATCATCGAGATTGGGATCGCCCCGGTCAAGCCGGCCGAGTTCGTCATCTTCCGCATCAGCCAGTGGGCCGGTGGCGCCGCGGTGGCCGAGTGATCGGCCCGATACGTGCAAAGGAGGATAGACCATGTCAGAGCGCAAGGATCCCTTGATCTCCGCATATTTCACCGTCGAGTTCCAGGGCGTCATCGTCGGGGCCTTTCAGGAGGTCACCGGCCTGGGGTCGTCGAATGAGGTCGTGGAGTACAAGGCCTCTGGCTCCAAGGGCCAGTACGTCATCCAGAAGGTGCCCGGCCGCATGACCTGGAACAACGTCACCCTGAAGCGCGGCATCACCGACGCCATGGACCTGTGGGACTGGCGCAAGCAGATCGAGGAGGGCAAGATCAACGAGGCCCGCAAGAACGGCGCGGTCGTCATGTACGACCAGAACGGCACCGAGATCGCGCGCTGGGAGTTCACCAACGCCTGGCCCAGCAAGCTGACCGGGCCGGCCGCAGATGCCAAGTCCAACACGGTGGCCATCGAGGAGTTGGAGATCGTCGTCGAGGGGTACAAGCGGACCAAGTGAGGCGGTGAATGGCGCTGCAGACCGAGTTCGAGTTCACCCTCCCCAAGGGCTACGTGGACGAGGAGGGCAACCTCCATCGCCACGGGGTCATGCGCCTGGCCACGGCTGTGGACGAGATCGCTCCCCTGCGCGATCCGCGCGTGCGGGCTAACGAGGCCTACCTGGTCGTCATCCTGCTGGCGCGGGTGATCACCAAACTGGGGACACTGCCCGACGTCAACCCGGGCGTCATCGAGCGGCTCTTTACTGCGGACCTGGCCTACCTCCAGGAGTTCTACCAGCGCATCAACGGGGATGGCACGGTGCTGATCCCCGTCAAGTGCCCGCAGTGCGGCAGCGCGTTCGAGGTTGACCTGAGCCGGCCGGGGGGGGTATGACAGGCTACCCCCTCGAGCGCCTGTACGAGGAGGTAGCCTACATCGCCTATCATTTTCATTGGCCGCTCCAGGAGATCCTGGAACTGGAGCATGTTGAGCGTCGCCGTTGGGTCGAGGAGATCGGCCGGATCAACCGGCGGTTGAGCGAGTAGGGCCTGTGCGACGGCCCGCCTCGCCGTGACCGCCGTGTCCAGGACCGGCCGGCCCGGCCGAATGGCGTCGGAGCCTGTGGGGGATTGCCATGCCCGAGACCGGCCAGCGCACCGATCCCTTTCCCACCTTTGCCTTCTACGTCGAGATCAGTGGGATCACCGAGGCCTCCTTCAGCCAGTGCTCCGGCCTGGAGGTCGAGGTCGACGTCACGCAGTACCCGGAAGGCGGGTGCAACGAGTACGTGCACAAGCTGCCCGGCCGGGTCAAGTACAGCGACCTGACCCTCAAGTACGGAACGGCTACATCCGACAAGCTCTGGAAGTGGTACCTCGACGTATGCCAGGGCAAGATCCAGCGGCAGAACATCTCGGTGATCGCCTTTAACCAGGCGGGAGAGACGGTTTGCCGCTGGGACTTTAAGGAGGCCTACCCGGTCAAGTGGACCGGGCCGGAGTTCAACGCCGCCGAAGGCCGCGCTGCGATCGACACGCTGGTCGTGGCCCACAGCGGCTTCGAGAGGGCCAAGTAAGGAACGCCACCCTGCGCCGGGGGCCGGGCCCGCGGGCCCGGGCATCCCGGGCGATGAGGCAACATGATGGAACGGAATGTACCCAGGACGATCGTCCGGTGGCTGGGCCGGCTGCTGCGCCGCCGCGCGGCACCTGCTGCTGCACCGGTCCCGCCCGTGCCGCGGGAGCAGCCGGCCCAGCGCCCCCCGCCCGTCCCGCCCGTGTCCGCCGTGCGCATGGCCGCCCTGCTCCCGGCTACGGCGGCCTTCCTGGCGGTGCGGCAAAGCCGGCTCGCCGGATGGGGCTGGCGGCAGATGCAGTCTCTTCCAGCGTGGGCCGGCGGCGGGACCCGCTCCCCGGGGCCGGGGCAGAGACGGACCGGCTGGCGCGGCGTCGTGGCCGCAAGGCCTCCGGCCGTGCTGCGGCGCATGCCAGAGCCGGCCGCGCTGCTGGCCTTCGCTCGCCGATGCCAGGTCCGCTACCGCCACCAGGCGGCCGAGGGTGCCGCGCCCGCGGAGTCATCTCCAGGAGCGCCCTTCCTGCGGGCCGGTCCGGAGCTTGCGTGGAGGCCGGAGAGAGAGGAGGACCGCCGGCCAGCCTTCGCGCCCCCGCAGGTCCCGGGGCAGCCGCCGGCAGCGCTCCGCGGCACCACCGCGCCGCCGGCCTGGCCGCCGCCGATCTACACCCCGCAGGTGCCGGTGCGCATGGCCGAGGAGCCCCCTTCCGAGGGGCCGGCGGTAGTGCCGGAACCTGTTCGGGCGATCCCCTCCCAGGTCGCGCCACCTGGCCGGCAGAGAGCCGGCGTGGCCCCAATAGAGCCGGCTCAGCCTGGGGCACCGATGCGCCCGCCCGGGGGTGCGCCACCGCCGGAGCGGGAGCGTTCAACCAACCCCCTGACCGCGCTCGGCCGCGCGGTGCGCGGTGTGCTCGCGAGCATCGCGGGTGGCCGGCGTGAGCCCGCGCCAGGAGCGGGCCAACCCTCCGGGCCGGGGCAGGACGTCGCCGCGCCGCCGCTCGAGACGCGCGAGCGTGTCGCCGCAGAGCCGCGCCGCCCTCGGCCGCAGGAGATGGCCGTGGAAGGGACACGCCGACAAGCGGAGCCTCTCCCGTTGGCGGTGCTGCCGCCGCGCGGGGCCGCGCGCCGCGCGGATGTGCCCCGGGTCGGACCACTCCCTGCGGGTTCCTCCGCACGGCCTACGGAGCGCCCCGCGCAGGCCGCAAGGCCGCAGGAGGAATCGGCGCCAAGGCCGGCTCTCCCCTGGGTCGCCGCCGTGCGCCGGCTGTTCGCACCACGCGAGCAGCCCCTACCTCCTCCGGCACCAGTGACGCCGGCGAGCGAACCGGCCCCTCCGCGGGTGGCTCCCTTGGTGGTCCGGCCCACTCCTGCCGGCGCTGCGGCCCGGCCGGCCGAGGAGGACGGTCGCCCGGCGGAAGAGCCGGGCGTGGGCGCCCCTGCGCCGGCGCAGCCTGTCCGGCGCAAGGCGTACCCGTCGATTGAGCAGCCGGCCGTCACGCCGGCCCCGCCCGCTGCGGCGGAGGAGAGCAGATCGCTCCTTCCCCTGGCCGGGCCGGCCGCCGCTGCGCTGCCCCGCCGCGTTCAGGAAGGGCTACGCCGCATGGGCGGCGGGGCGCCGCTGCCCGCGGGACCGCGCGCTTTTCTCGAGCGCGTACTGCGCCGGCCCCTGGGTGCCGTGCGCCTGCACACCGGCCCGGAGGCGGCGGCCGTCACCGGGGAGATCGGCGCGGCGGCGGCGACGCTGGGCCGCCACATCATGGTGGGGCCGGCCCACGCCAGCTTCGCCAGCCCGCGAGGACTCGCCCTGCTGGCCCACGAGGCCGTGCACGCGCTGCAGGCCGGGCCGTCCGGGGAGAGCACTGCCACCGCCCGCGAGGAAGAGGGCCAGGCGCTCGAGGCGGAGGAGACCGTCCGGAGGGCACTCAGCCCGGGGCTGCCGCGCGTCGCGGGGTGGCCGGTGCCGGGCATTCTGCCGACCCTGCCGCTGGTGCTGAGGCGGCCAGGGGCCCCTACCTCCGCGCCGGGCCGCGCCGCCGAGGCCGGCCCTCCTGCCAGCATGGCCGGCGGGTTTGGCCCCGTCCCGCGGCCGGTCCGGGCCGTGCCCGCGGCGGGGCCGCTGCGGCGGGCCGTGAGCGTGGAGGGCATGGAGACATCCACGGCCGCAGCGCAGGCCGAGACGCCGGGGCCGGCCGGTGGGCAGCAGCCAGGAGCCCAGGGGCAGGCCCCCGATGTGGAGGCGCTGGCCGAGGAGATCTACCGCCGCCTGCGCTACCGCCTGAACCTGGAGCGCGAGTGGCGGGGTTTCTCGTAGAGGTTCTCGGAGGACGACGATGGCGCTGGAAAAGGCCTATATCACCAACCTGGAGACGAACGAGCGCATCGATTGCCTCTTCAACCCCACCGAGTACACGGTCAACAAGACCAACCAGTGGGAGACGGTCATCCAGATGGGCGAGGACGTGCCGGCCCCCGTCTTTCTCAGCGGCGGGCCGCGCACCCTGACAATGTCCCTCTTCTTCGACACCTACGGCGACTCGAGTGGCCAGGACGTCCGCACCTATACCGACAAGCTGGCCAAGCTGATGAAGGTGGATCCGCAGCTGCGCAACGAGGACAACGACAAGAGCCGGCCGCCCACCTGCATGTTCACCTGGGGCAAGGTGTTCCAGTTCGTGGCCGTGCTGACCAACATGACCCAGCGCTTCACCCTCTTCAAGGACGACGGCACCCCGGTGCGGGCCACCGTCGACGTCACCTTCCAGCAGGTCAAGGCCGAGGATCAGCATGCCGGCCAGAACCCGACGACGGCGGGACATCCGGGGCAGCGCACCCGCGTGATCCGCCCCGGCGACCGCCTGGACTGGATCGCCTACGAGGAGTACAAGGACCCCACCCTGTGGCGTCACATCGCCGAGGCCAACGGGCTGGACAACCCGTTCCGGTTGACGCCGGGGCAGCGGTTGGCTATCATCCCGCGCCGCTGGCGGCGGACCTAGCGCGGCAGTGGTGGGGTGAGAGGTGCCCATGACCGAACAGCGTAATCTGCAGGACCAGTGCCATCTGCTGGTCGAGGGCGAGGCGGCGCCGCAGGAAGCCCTGCGACGGCTCATGCACGTGACCGTGGAGCAGGGGCTGCACCTGCCCAGCCTGTGCACCGTACGCATCCAGGACGACGACCTGGAGCTGGCCGACGGGAACACCTTCAACGTCGGGCGGAGCCTGAAGGTGGAGATGGGGACGGGCAACGACCTCCAGGCCGTCTTCGACGGCGAGATCGTCGGACTGGAGCTGCAGCCCACGGCAACCGGGGCGGTGACCCTGGTCGTGCGGGCCTATGACCGCTCGCACCGCCTGCATCGCGGCCGGCAGGCTTGCTCCTTTGTCCAGATGACCGACAGCGATATCGCTACCCGGATCGCCCGCCAGGCCGGCCTCACGCCCGACGTCGAGACGACCAGCGAGGTCTACGAGTACGTCCTGCAGGACAACCGCACCAACTACCACTTCCTGCGCGAGCGGGCCGAGCGCATCGGGTTCGCCTTCTGGGTGGATGAGGGCAAGCTGTACTTTCGCCGGCCGGCGGCCAGCCCGCCGGCCCCGATCACGCTGGAATGGGGCAACAACCTGCTGCAGTTTCACCCCGTGCTCAGCGCCGGTGGCCAGGTGGACGAGGTCGTCGTGCGCGGCTGGGATCCGCAGCAGAAGCGGGCCATCGTCGGCCGGGCCACGCGCGCGCGGGGGGCTCCCGAGGTCGGCGACCAGCAGCCGGGCAGCCAGGTGGCCCAGAGCGCCTTTGGCCAGGCCAAGGTGGTCGTCGTGCAGCGCCCGGTTGGCACCCAGGGCGAGGCCGATGCCCTGGCCCAGTCCCTCTGCGACGAGCTGGGCCAGGCCTATGTCCGGGCCGAGGGCCGCACCAACGGCACGCCGAACCTGAAGCCCGGCCAGGTGCTGGACATCCGCAACGTCGGTCGGCGCTTCGGCGGCAAGTACTACGTCACCCAGGCGACGCACACCATCAGCACCCAGGCCGGCTACCGCACCGATTTCGTTGTCTGTGGCAACCAGGCCCAGACGCTCCTGGACCTGGTCCAGCCGCCCACGGAGGAGCGCGAGTGGGTCTGCATCGGTGTGGTGACCAACAACCGTGACCCCGATGGGCTGGGCCGGGTCAAGGTGAAGCTGCCCTGGCTGGGGGACGACGTCGAGAGCACCTGGGCGCGGGTGGCTGCGCCCATGGCCGGCCAGGGGCGCGGCTTCTTCTACTTGCCCGAGGTGAACGACGAGGTGCTCGTCGCCTTTGAACACGGGGACGTGAACCGGCCCTATGTGTTGGGGGCGCTGTGGAACGGCCGCGACAGCCCCCCGGAAGGCACCGGTGGGGACGCCGTGGACGGCAGTGGGCAGGTGGTCCAGCGGATCATCAAGACCCGGGCCGGCCACCTGGTTGTGCTCGACGACACCGCCGGGGGCGGTGGGATCACCATCCAGGACCGGGCCGGCAACAAGATCGTCGTGGACACGGGCAGCAACGCCATGCAGGTCAAGGCCCAGGGCGATATCACCATCGAGGGGACGACCGGGGTCACCGTCAAGAGCTCGGGACCGGTCACCGTCAAGGGCACCCCCAAGGCCACGGTGGATGCGGCGCAGGTGGAGCTCGTGGAAGGCGCCAGGCACCCGCTGGTCTACGGGGACGAGCTGCTCACCTACCTGGCCCAGGTGGTGGCGATGTATCAGTCGCACATGCACCCCGGCCAGATGGCCGGCCCCGTCCCGGTGACGCCGGCGCCGCCCGTGCCGCCGCTCCCCACGCCGACGCCGGCCTTGATTTCAATGAAGGTGCGGACAGACTGATACGGAGGCTAGTGCGATGGAAGGCGATTTCCTGGGCAGAGGTTGGGCTTTTCCCCTGGGTGTGGACCACCGCGGCGGGATCGCCACGGCGGCCGCGCATGCCGATATCGAGCAGGCCATTCGCATTATCATGGAGACGGTGCCGGGCGAGCGGGTCATGCGCCCCGAGTTCGGCTGCGGCCTGCACCGCCTGGTCTTTGCCCCCAACAGCCCGACCACGGCCGGCCTGGTGGCCTACTATGTCCGGGAGGCCCTGGGGCGCTGGGAGCCGCGCATCGAGGTGGAACAGGTCGACGTCGCCCCTGATCCCAAGCACGAGGCCGCCCTGCTGATCGACATTCGCTATCGCGTCCGCAGCACCAATGATCGACGCAACCTGGTCTACCCGTTCTACCGGATCCCCGAGGAGGAGTAAACGATGGCACTGCCCACGCCGAAACTCGACGACCGCACCTTCCAGGAAATCGTCAACGAGGCCCGCCAGCTCATTCCTCGCTACTGCCCGGAATGGACCGATCACAACCTGTCCGACCCCGGCATTACCCTGATCGAGCTCTTTGCCTGGATGATGGAGATGCTGCTCTATCGGCTGAACCGCGTGCCGGACAAGAACTTTGTCACCTTCCTGGATTTGATCGGGGTGCAGTTGCTGCCACCGGCAGCCGCGCGGGCTGATCTGACCTTTACCCTGACCGCTCCGCAGAGCGAGCCCGTGATCATCCCCGCCGGCACCGAGGTGGCCACGGTGCGCACCGGGACCCAGGAGGCCATCGTCTTCAGCACCGACCGGGACCTGCGCGTCGTTCCGCCGACGGCGATCTACTTCATGGGCAGCGCGGATGGCAAGGCCTTCCAGGACCACTCCGACTCCCTGGTGCGCAGCGGTCCGTTGATCCCGATCTTTGCCGCCACGCCGGAGCCGGGCAATGCCTTCTACCTGGGCTTTCAGGAAGACCTGGCCGGCCACACCCTGGTCCTCACCTTCAGCTGCTCCACTGAGGGGATCGGTGTGGATCCCACCCGCCCGCCGCTGGCCTGGGAGTGCTGGGATGCCCAGGCGGCGAGCTGGCTGCGCATGGAAGTGGAGAAAGACGTCACCGGGGGGCTCAACCGCCGTGGGGACGTGGTGCTGCACCTGCCCTACGGCCTGAGCGCGGGCGAGGTGAATGCCAAGCGGGCCTATTGGATTCGCTGCCGCGTGACCGAGCCTGCGCCGGAGCAGCCCACCTATACGACGACCCCCAAGCTGCGCGTGCTGAGCTGCTATACCATCGGCGGCACCGTCCCCGCCACCCATGCCACCGTGGTGCCGCACGAGGAGCTGGGGCGCAGCGACGGCAAGGCCGGGCAGTCCTTCACCGTGAGCCAGCCGCCGATCCTACCCCTGGGGCCGGATGAGCGGGTCGAGGTGGAGGTCGCGGCGGGGTGGGAGCGCTGGGAGGTCATGGCGGACTTTTCGCAATCGGGCCCGGAGCATCACCATTTCACCTGTGACTGCGCTGCCGGAGAGATCCGCTTCGGGCCGGCCATCCGCCAGCCGGAGGGGACGACGCGCCAGTTCGGCGCGGTGCCGCCCAAGGGGGCGCGCATCCGCCTGTCGCGCTACCGCACCGGCGGCGGGACGGTGGGCAACGTCGGTCCGCGCACGCTCACAGTCTTGAAGTCGTCCATCCCCTTTGTTGCCGGGGTGACCAACCGCGAGGGCGCCTTTGGCGGGCGCGACGCCGAGAGCCTGGAGCACGTCAAGATGCGCGCACCCCGCCAGCTGCGCACGCGCGACCGCGCCGTCACCGCGGAGGATTTTGAGATCCTGGCCCTGGAGGCATCGAGCAGCGTCGCCCGGGCCAAGTGCGTGCAGCCGCGCGCCGGCCAGGACAGCCCGCCGACGGGCAAGATGCGCCTCTTTCTCGTGCCGACGCTGGAAGGCGTCCTCCAGCCCAGCCCGCGGCAGCTGGAGGTGCCCAAGCCGCTGGCCGAGACGGTGCGCCACTACCTGGACGAGCGCCGGCTGCTGGGCACGGCCCTGGAGATCGCCACTCCCCCCTACGTGTGGATCTCGGTCCAGGTGCAAATCAAGGTGCGGGAACGGCTGGACGCGCACGTGGTGCAGCAGCGGGTCGAGGAGGCCATCTACCGCTTCCTGCACCCGCTCCAGGGGGGCCGCGATGGCACCGGCTGGCCCTTCGGCCGGCCCCTCTACATCGCCGATATCTACGCCGTGGTGCATGACATTGCCGGCGTCGAGTTCATCTCGGAGGCCAAGATCTTTCCGATCGAGCTCAAGACCGGCAAGATCGGCGAACCGGTCTCGGTGATCCCGGTGCCCGAGGGCGGGCTGGTCGCCTCCTACCGGCATCTGGTGGTCGTGCAGGGGTAGCACATCTCACGTTTCGCGTCTTGACGCCGTACCACGGAGGGTCCGATGACCGAAGCTTCAGCGCCCGAGCAAACTGCCCAGGAGCCCGCCGCGGCCGAAGCCGTGCCCCGCGAGCCCCCTGCGCCCAGCCGCCTGCGCCAGTACCTGCCGGCCATCTACCAGGACAGCGACTTTGTCGGGCGTTTCCTGCGCATCTTCGAGGACCTCGTCGTCCCCGTCGAGGAGGTCCTGGACGAGATCGCCCACTACTTCGACCCGCGCATGGCCCCGGCCTCCTTCCTGCCCTGGCTGGCCTCCTGGATCGACCTGGCGTTGGACGAGAACTGGCCCGAGGAGCGCCGCCGCGAGCTGATCCACCGCGGCACCGACCTCTACCGCTGGCGCGGGACGCGCCGCGGGCTGCTCGCCTACCTGTTCATCTATGCCGGCGTGCAGCCCACCATCGTCGAGCACCTGACGCCCAAGGAGGGCGGTCCCTTCTCCTTCACCGTCGTCCTGCAGGTCGAGGATCCTGCCGCCGTGGACGAGGCCCGGCTGCGGGCCATCATCGAGGCCGAGAAGCCGGCCCATACGTCGTACGAGCTGCGCATCGAGCCGAAGGCCGGCTCGTCCTAGCCCTTGCCTGAGGAGGCCAGCGATGTCTGCCCTCATCCGTGCGGTGCTTTCGCCTCAGTCCGCCCAGCTCGGACCCGGAGACCGGGCCGAGTTCACCCTGCGCGTGCAGAACATGAGCGAGATCGTCGACCGCTACAAGATCGCGGTGGAGGGGGTCGAGCCGGCCTGGGTGAGCCTTTCCCGCAGCGAGCTTTCCCTTTTTCCCAAGGATGAGGACCAGGTGCGCATCACCCTGGCCGTACCCGCGGGCAGCGCCGCCCGTGCCGGCGGCTACGAGGTGCGCGTCCAGGTCGCCTCTGTGGAGAATCCGGCGGAACGGACCACGCTGCCGCTTGCCCTGGAGGTGGTGGCCGAGGTGTCGCTCGAAGCGACCCTGCGCCCGCAGGTGCAGAGCGCGCTGGCAGAGGCGGTCTTTTCCCTGCAGTTGAACAATCCCGGCAACAGCGATCTGACGGTGCAGCTCAGCGCGAGCGACCCCGAGGAGGGCTGCACCTATCTCTTCAACCCGCCGCAGGTCACCCTGCCGGCCGGCCAGGAGCGGCTGGTGCAGCTCACGGTGCGGCCCAGGCTGCGGCCGGGCCAGGTGGGCAAGACGTACGCCTTTACCGTCACCGCCCGGCCGGTCGAGGCCCCCAAGCAGGTCCGGCAGGTCCCGGGGCAGCTCCAGCAGCTCGTCCGCCAGCGCCGGCGCATCTGGCCGATCCTCGTCGCCGCGCTGGTCGGGCTCCTGGCCATCGCCGCCGTGCTGCTGCTCGTGCTGCGGCCGGCCTGGCTCTTTGGCGGGCCGGCCGGGCCGGCCCCCACCGAGGTGGCCCAAGTCGTGCCCACCGGGACGCCCCCGCCGACCGGCCTGCCCACCGCCCCGCCCACCCGCGCGCCGACACGCCCGCCCACTCGCACGCCGACACGCCCGCCCACCCGCACGCCGACCATTGGCATTCCGCACCCCACCCTGCCACAGATGGTCGTTCCTCCGCGCCTCACTGTCATCGTTGTTCCCATGCCCACGGTGCGCCTCGACCTGCTCGCAAACGCCGAGCAGGCGGTCTGGGTCACCGAGCAGGGCGAGATTATCCCCTTTGGCCTGGAATACGACGAGCGGGGGTATGTGCTCTACCGCTACGACGTCACGATGGAGGACGGCAAGAGCTATCCCGTGGGCCTGGAAACGCACCCGCGCTGGGTGATGGACGGCTGGATCCAGGGCTCTTTCGACACGCTGCCGCACCAGATCGAGGCCGGGGACGAGTTGGTCGTCACGGTCGGGTTCCGCTCCGGTGCGGTGCAGACCTCGGGCGTGCGCTTCCGGGTCGTGGGAGGGTTCAGCAGCGGGCTGGCGTCGGTTCCCCCCCCGGGCAAGGGGATCCTGTTGGGAACCGCTCTGGAGCGCAACCTGGTCTGGCCCTGGCAGCCGCAGCGGTCCGCCGCAGGCGCTTCTGTGCCGCCCTTCCTTTCCCCGGTAGCCGGTGGCGCTGCCATGCCGCTGGCCGGCGGCTACGGTGTCCTCTTCGAGGCCATCGAGACCTACGACGGGAAGCTGACCACCGCGCGCATTCCCCTGGACACGTGGGTGGGGTACAAGGTGACCTTTGGCCTGCAGGTCGAGGCCCTTGGCGACCCGTTGGCCGATTGGGCCACCTGGGTCGTCGCCCGCGTCGAGAAGTAGCCAAGGAGAGAGGATGTCCGCCCTCATCCAGGTCCTGCTGTCCACGCAATCGCTGCAGCTTCGTCCCGGTGAGCGGGGCCAGGTCACGATCACCGTGCGCAACATGCGCGAGGTGGTGGACCGCTATGAGATTCTGGTCGGGGAGCTGGATCCTTCGTGGGTCACCCTCTCCCGCGCCGACCTGGCCCTCTTCCCGAAGGAACAGGACCAGGTGTTGCTGACCCTCAACCTGCCGGAGGGAGCGCCGGCCGGCCGTCGCCGCGTCGAGGTCCGGGTCACCTCCCTGGACAACCCGGCCGAGCGGACCACCGCGGAGATCGAGCTGGAGATCGTCGCCCAGCACGCGTTGGCCGTGACCCTCCGTCCCCAGCGGCAGACCGGGGTCCTCGAGGGTGTCTTCCGGGTCCTGCTGCACAACACCGGCAACGCCCCCCTGACGGTGCAGCTCGAGGCCACCGACCCCGAGGAGGGCGGCCTGTACACCTTCGAGCCTTCCCAGGTGCTCGTGGCGGCCGGCCAGGAGGCCACGGTCCAGCTGCAGGTGCGCCCTCGGCTGGCGCTGGCTAGGGAGCAGGCCAAGAGCTACCCCTTTGTTGTCACCGCGCGGCCACTGGAGGCTCCCAAGTCGACCCGCCAGGTGACCGGGGAGTGGGTGCAGACGCCCCCGCCCGTCGACCTGACCCTGAGTCCACAGCGCCACAGCAGCGTCAAGGAGGGTTCCTTCACGGTGCAGGTCAGCAACCGGGGCAACACCGACCTGACGGTGCGGCTGCAGGCCGGCGACGCCGCACAGCGCTGCCTGTACCTGCTCAACCCGGAGAGCCTGGTGGTGCTGGCCGGCCAGCAGTGCTCGGCGCAGCTGCGCGTGCGCGCCCGTGCCGGCCTGGTGCAGGGCCAGAGCCAGACGACGCTCTTCACGGTCAGCGCCCAGGTGGTCGAGGTGCCCGGCATTACCCGCCAGGCCCAGGGCGAGTGGGAACAGGTGCCGCCCACGCTGGAGCTGAGCCTGCGACGCCCCCAGCAGGAGGGGACTGCCCGCGACATCTTTGTCGTGCAGTTGGGCAACCCCGGCGACGCCGACCTGACCGTCAACCTCCAGGCGGCCGACTCCCAGGGAGGGGTATACAGCTTCGATTCCCCGCGGGTCGTCGTGCCGGCCGGCCAGCAGCGCCACGTGGGGTTGAGCGTTCGCTCCTCCCTTCCTCCCGACAGCAAGCAGGTTCGCAAGTTCTCCTTCTCCGTCACTGCCCGGGTGGCCGAGTCGCCGTCCCTGGTCCGCCAGGCGCAGGGGGAGTGGGAGCAGGCGGCCCAGCCGCCGCGGGCCGCACCCTCCGCCCCGGTGGCCCGGCCGGCCGCGGCTGCTCCCGCGGCCGGGCCCCGGCCCAGGATCGCGCTCGCGATCGCTGTCCTTCTGGGCGGCCTGGCGATCAGCGCCCTGGTGGGGCTGGCCATGGCCTTTATCGTCGCCGGCGTCCTGGCGGAGCAGGGGGCCTATGGCTTGAGTGATGTCCTGGCCCCCCTGTCGATCGCCCTGTTCGGCCTGCTGGGCCTCGTGCTGACCGTTGTCCTGGCCCGGAAGGTCTGGACGAGGAAGAAGCTCGGAGGAGGCCCGGTCTTGGCCCTGGTGGCGTACATCGCTACCCCTATCGTGCTGTGGGTGCTGCTGAGACTTGCCGGGCTGATTCGCTGACGCTTGGGGAACGGTTCCATGCCGCCACTCCCCCTTGAGCTCTTGGAGGAACCTGCCGATGTCTGCCCTGATCCGCACCACCCTCTCCGCCACCAGCGCCCAGCTCGAGCCCGGGGAGCACACCGACCTCGTCCTCACCGTGCAGAACTACTCCGAGATCGTGGACCATTACCAGATCGCGGTGACCGGGGTCGACCCTTCGTGGGTGACGGTCTCGCGGAGCACGGTGGCGCTCTTCCCCAAGGACGAGGACCGCGTGAACATCACGATCCAGCCGCCGGCCGGCCCCCAGACCCGCGGTGGCCACTATGGCCTGCGCATCGAGGTCTCTTCGCGGGAGAACCCGTCCGAGCAGACGGTGGAGACCTTTGCCCTCGACGTGGCCATCCTGCCCCGGCTCACCGCCGTCCTGCGCCCTCAGCGGGCCACCGGCGTGGCCGGCGGGGACTTTCGACTGCAGTTGACCAACGCCGGCAACGCCGACCTGTCGGTGCAGCTGGAGGGACTGGATCCCGAGGAGGCCCTGCACTATGTCTTTTCCCCAGCCTCCCTGATCGTGCCGGCCGGCCAGGAGCGCCCCGTCGCGCTCCGCGTCCAGCCCAAGGCGGCCCTGCGCGGCGCCGAGGCGCGGACCTATCCCTTCACCATCACGGCCCGCCCGGAAGGCACGCCCGAGGCGGCATGCCAGGTCCAGGGTGAATGGGTCCATGTGCTGCCCAGCTTCGAGTTGGCCCTGCGGCCCAGCCGAGTCACCGGCACGGCAGAAGGGGCCTTTACCCTGACGGTCAGCAATGGCGGCTCGGACGACCTGAGCGTCGGCTTCGAGGGCGCGGACCCGGCACAGGCCTGCAGTTTCAGCTTCGTCCCGCCGCAGGTGCTCGTTCGGCCTGGCCAGGAGCAGGCCGTCCAGCTCAAGGTCCGCTCCGTAGCGCCCCTGTCGGGGAGCGCGGCCCAGGTGCACGCCTTTACCGTGACCGCCCGCCCGCGCGACGCGCCGCAGGCAGCCCGCCAGGCGCAGGGGGAATGGGAGCAGACGCTGCCCACCTTCGAGCTGGCCCTGCGTCCCCCCAGGGTCAGTGGGGGCGGCGAGGGGCGTTTCACCCTGTACATCAGCAACCCCGGCAGCACCGACCTGACGGTGCAGGTCGAGGCGCGCGACGCCCAGGGGGCCTGCACCTTTGCGCTGAGCCCGGCCACGGTGGCGGTGCCGGCGGGACAGGAACGGCCCGTGCAGATCGTGGTTCGCCCGCCGGCCGCCCCGGCGGGCGGCCTGGCCCAGGTGCGCCCCTTTACCGTGACGGCCCGGCCGGTGGAGGCCCCCGGCCTGACCCGCCAGGTCCAGGGGGAGTGGGAACAGGCCCCGCCGACCTTTGAGTTGGCCCTGCGCCCGCTGAAGGCCCGCGGCAGCGCCGAGGGCCGCTTCACGCTGCACGTCAGCAACCCCGGCAGCGCCGACCTGACGGTGCAGTTCGAGGCTCCCCCTGCTCCGGGGACCTGCACCATGGCCGTGAACCCACCCGTGGTCACGGTGCCGGCCGGCCAGGAGCGATCGGTGCAGCTGCGGGTCCGCCCCCTGGCGGCGCTGGCCGGCATGGAGGTCCGCGCCCACGTCTTTTCCGTGGTGGCGCGGGCGGCGGAGGCCCCCGGCCTGACCCGTCAGGTGCAGGGGGAGTGGGCGCAGGTACTGCCGGCCACGGCGGCCTGGCGCATCTGGGGTGCGCTGCTGCTGAGCATTCTGGCCTGGCCCCTGGCCCACGTCGTCGCCATTGCCCTGCGGGAGAGCTTCCGCTGGAACTATGGCATGGAGATCGGTGAGTCGATCGTCATGGCAGCGGGATCCCCGGAGCTGGGCCGCTTCGTGAGCGAGTGGCTGCTCCCCTACATCCTGTTTGGGGTCGTCCTGGGCCTTCTCGGCGGGCTGGCCGCGGCCCTGCCGGCGCGCTGGGCCGGGCCGGAGCTGCGCGGCGGGGGGACCTGGAGCGTCTTTATCGGCTGGTTCCTCTGCCTCTTTCTCAGCCAGACCCTGCTCGGTTGCCTGTACGCCCTCTCGGTGGACGCCTTTGGCTCCCCCGTGGCCCAGGGCATCTACGGAGCGCTCATCGGGCTGGTGGGAGGTGGACTCACCGGCCGGGCGCTGCGGCGGGTGCTGCCGGACGTCAGCACCTTCGTGGTGGCCCTGGCCTGGGCCGCCGGCTGGGGCGTCGGCAGTCTGCTGGTCACCTGGTGGGCCCTTGCGCCCGATGCCCTGCCCTGGCCGTTCCTGGAATGGCTGGCCGGTATGGGGTTGGGCGACCCGGGCCACGCCGGCATGCTATTCCTGGTGGCCATTCTCGGCCTGATCATCGGGGTGGTAGGCGGCGCGGGCACCATCTGGCAGATCGGCCAGGCGCGGCGCAAGATGCCGGCCCCGCTGCGCTAGCCCCGGTGCCTTCTGGGTGCCAGGACGGCGCCCCGGCATTCTGTTCGGGGTTTGTTCTCTGGATGCGCATCTTTGGCAATGAGCTTTCTTGAGCGGCCGCGCTTCGCGAGAGCCGCGGCCGGGGTCGCTACGGCGCCACAACTTGCGCAGAGGGGGTAGCCATGGCTGCCTTGCTCAAGGCATCGCTGTCGAGCGAATCGGTCCGCCTGCAGCCGGGTCAGGAGGCGGACGTCACCTTGACCCTCCACAACAAGGGCAACCTGCTGGGCCGCTACCGCATCGTGTTGGCCGGCGCGGACCCTTCGTGGCTCACGATTCCCGAGACCGAGCTGGCCCTCTTCCCCGACGACGAGAGCGAGATTCCGATCACCCTGCACCCCCCGGCCGGTGCCCGCAGCGACACCTACGGTCTGTCGGTGCAGGTCGTCTCGCGCGACGATCCCGCCGACCAGATCACGATGCCCCTGTCCCTGGAGGTGGCAGGCCCTCCACCGCCCAGCGCGATGCCACAGCCCGTCCCCCAGGCGGCTGCTCCTCTGGAGCCCACGGCTGCTCCCGGCCCCGGGACGGCCCCCGAGCCTGTGCCGGCGGCGGCCCCGGAGGCCGTACCTGCGGCTCCGTCCACCTCCGAGTCCCTGCCCTTTCCCTGGCTCGCCGCTATGGCCCCGCCGGCGCCCGAAGCCCCTGCCCCAGCGACCCCAGGCCCTGCCGTCTCCGAGACAGTGCTGGAGCCCGTACCGGCGGCCGCGACGCCGCCGGCCGAGGCCGTGCCTCCACCACCTGCCCCCGAGCCCCTACCCTTTCCCTGGCTCGCGGCTGTGGCTCCGCCGGCCCCCCCAGCCTCCGCAGCGGGGGTTCCAGGGCCCGCCGTGCCCGAGACGGTGCCGCAGCTGGCGGCCCCCGCGCCCGTGGTCCTGCCGGCCGTGGAGACCGCACCGGCGCCGGCCCCGGCAGAGGAAGTAGCTGGCCTCGAGGTCATGGTGCCGCCAACCGCGGAGCCCGCGCCCGAGGTGCCGGCCCCGCCGGCCGTCGAGGTTGCCGCGCCGCCGGCCCCGGCCAAGGAGCCAGCCGCGTGGTGGGCGGCCCCGCCGGCCGAGGAGCCCGCGCCTGGGCCCGAGGTGACTGCTCCGCCGGCCGCGCCCGAGGTGACGGTCCCGCCGGCCGTGGAGGTCGCCGCGCCGGCGGTCCCGCCGGAGGAGCCCGCCGCGCTGTGGCCGGCCCCGCCTGCCGAGGAGCCTGTGCCCGAGGTGCCGGGCCCGCCGGCCGTCGAGGTTGCCCCGCCGGCCCCGCCGGCTCCGCTGGAACCGGAGCCCGCCCCCGAGCCCGTGGTCCTGCCCGCTTTGGGAACCGGGCCGGCTCCGACCCTGGCGGAAGAGGTGCCCATCCCCGAGGTCGTGGCGCCGCCGACTGCGGAGGAAGAGATGCCGCCGGCCACGGTGCAGCCGGCCCCTGCTCCGGAGGCGCTGGTAGCGCCGCCCCCGGAGGCCGAGGTCGCGGCTGCCCCCGGGCCCGTGGTCCCGCCCGTCGTGGAGATCGCGGCGCCGCCGATCCCGACAGAGGAGGAGACCGCCGCTCCCGTGTGGCCGCCGCCGCTGCTCGAGGTCACGGCCGCGCCCGCGCCTGCGCCGGAACCTCCTGCTGCTGTGGCGTGGCCGCCGCCCGCGCCCGGCGTGGTGCCCGCGGCTCCCGCCCCGCAGTGGGTCCCGGCGGCCCCCGTGCCTGTGCCGCCCCGTGGCTTGGCGCTCACCCTTCAGCCACCCCGGGGAAGCGGGCCCGGTGACGGCCGTTTTGCCCTGGAGCTGGCCAACGCCGGCGGTTCCGACCTGACCGTGCGCCTGCAGGCGGAAGACCCCGCCGGCGGCATGTACTACCTGTTCGACCCCCCGCAGGTGCTCGTCCCGGCCGGCCAGGAGCGCAGCGTGGAGCTGCGGGTCCGCCCCCGCTCCCCGCTTCTTCCGGGAGAGGAGTCCCGCACCTACCGCTTTGTCGTCACCGCCCGGCCGGCCGAGGATCCCTCCGGGCCCGTCCAGGCCCGCGGCGAGTGGGAGCAGCGCGCCCCCGGGCTGGAGTTGAGCCTGCAGCCGCCGCGGGGCAGCGGCGCCGGCGACGGGACCTTTTCCGTGCAGGTCAGCAACCGCAGCCAGGCCGACGTCGCCGTGCGCCTGGAGGCCGGCGACCCCGAGCAGGGCTGCTGGTACGCCATCGACTCGCCCAACCTGACCGTGCCGGCCGGCCAGGAGGTCAGCACCCGCCTGCGCCTCCGGCCCAAGGCCGCGCTCGGCGGTCCGGCCAGCCGGACGTACCGTTTCACCGTCACGGCCCGGCTCGGCCAGGGCGGCGCTGCCCGCACCGTCCAGGGTGAGTGGGAACAGACCCCCGCCGTGGAATAGGGCGACCGCCTCCTCAGCAGGCGGCGCGGGGAGCTTGTGCTGTGCAGGGAGGGCCTGGCGGCCGGGACTGGGAGGCTGGACGTTGACAAAATCCCGATCCACGGTACAATAGGCTTGGAATCCAGCCAGCAGCAAGGAGATTGCCCTATGTCCGCCTTGATCCGTGTCCTGCTCTCCGGCGAATCGGCCCACCTGCAGCCCGGCGAGCGCGCCGACCTGACGCTGACGGTGCAGAACTTTTCCGAGACGGTGGGCCGCTACCTGATCACGGTGGAGGGGATCCCGCCGCACTGGGTGACTCTCTCGCGGGCCGAGCTGTCCCTCTTTCCCAAGGACAAGGACCAGGTCCGCGTCACCGTGAGCCCGCCGGTCGGGACAGAGACGCGCCCCGGCCGCTACAGTGTCCTGGTCCAGGTGACCTCGGAGGACGACCCGGCCGAGCGTTCCACGGCCTCCTTCGCCCTGGAGGTAGGGGTGCAGGCGGCCCTGGAGGTGCGGCTGACCCCGCCCAGCGTGCGCGCGGCCCGGACGGCGAGCTTCGCCTGGCAGGTCAGCAACCAGGGCAACTCGGACCTGACGGTGCTGCTGGAGGCCGTGGACCCGCAGGGGGGGTGCTTCTTCTCCTTCAATCCGCCGCAGGCGGTCGTGCCGGCCGGCCAATCCCGTTCCGGTCAGCTGACCCTTCAGCCCACCTCTCCCCTCCCCGGCAAACAGCCCCGCGTCCACTCGTTCACGGTGGCAGCCCGGCCGGCCGAGGCCCCCCGGCTGGCCCAGCAGGTGAACGGCCTGTGGGAAGAACTGCCGCGCAGGACGTTCCTCCTGCCGATCCTGATCGGCGTCGGGGTGCTGCTCCTGGCGGCCGCAGCGGTCCTGTTCGTGCTCTTTCTTCTGCCGCGGCTGCAGGCAGGCGGCGGTCCGGTGGCCCAGGGACCGACGGCCGAGGCGACCAAGGCCCCACCCCCGGCGACGGTCCCGACCCAGGTTCCCATCGTCCCGACGGTCCCCACTGTCTTTCCCACCGTCGGGCCCACTATCGCGCCCACCGTCGCGCCCAGCGCCGTTCCCTCGCCCGAGCCGACCCCCGACCTGAAGGCGGAGATCGAGGCCCGCCTGTGGGACTATACCTGGGTGCGGGCCGCGGCCGAGACGCAGCTCGACCCCGAGCTGCTGAAGCAGGTGTGCGTGGACCCCTACCTGACCACCAAGAGCGAGCGCATCAACGCCAACAAGGCGGCCGGCGTGCACTATGAGACCCCCAGCGTGGACTTTACCATCACCTCGTTCGCGCAGGAGGCGCCGGACCGCGTCAAGGTGGGCGTGCGCAAGACCGAGACCAAGCTCTTCTTCCCCAAGGGAGCCACCCAGCCGGACGACGAGATCTGCTCGGGCACGATCTACTCCTTCCGCAACTGCACCTACGATGTCCTCTACACGATGCTGCTGCGGGACGGCGTTTGGTACGTCTCTGAGGCAGTTGACACGGGCGACTGCGTGCGCCAGTGCCAGCACTAGAGGCTTGCTGACAGGAGGCCAGCGATGTCCGCTCTGATCCGCGTGACCCTCTCGGTCCCATCGGCGCAGATCCAGCCTGGCGAGGAGACCGACGTCACCGTGACCGTGCAGAACTTTTCCGAGGTGGTGGACCGCTATGCCATCACCGTGGACGGGGTGGATGCCACCTGGGTGACCCTGTCGCGCAGTGAGATTTCCCTGTTTCCGAAGGACCAGGACCAGGTGCGCCTGACCTTCCGCCTGCCGGCCGCGGCCGACGCCCGGGCCGGCCACTATGACGTGCGCATCCAGGTGACCTCCCAGGAGAACACCGCCGAGCGCACGACGGTACCCTTTGACCTACAGGTCAGCGCCCAGGCCGTCTTCGAGGTCGCCCTGCGCCCGCAGAAGCAAAGCGGCACGACCCAGGGCGTCTTTACCCTGCAGTTGAGCAACCAGGGCAACACCAACTTGACGGTGCAGCTCAGCGCCACCGACCCCGAGGAGGGCTGCTCCTACACCTTCAGCCCGCCGCAGGTGGTCGTGCCGGCCGGCCAGGAGCAGCTGGCACAGCTGCTGGTCCAGCCCAAGGGCCCTCCGCCGGACCGGGGCCCGAAGCCCTACATCTTCAGCGTCACCGCCCGGCCGGCCGAGGCCCCCAAGCTGGCCCGCCAGGTCCAGGGGACATGGGAGAGGCTTCCGCGCAAGAAGGTGCCTATCTGGCCCTTTATCCTGGCCGGCCTGCTGGCCCTGGCCGCCGTCGCCGCCGTCCTCCTCATCCTGGTTGTACCCAAGTCGTGCGGCGGGGGCGGCGTGGCCCTCCCCACCACCTACGTCGAGCCGACCAAGTACGTCCCGCCGACGGTGCCGACGCGCACGCCGGAGCCGACGATCGACACCGCCGGACAGGACCCCGACGGCGATGGCCTGTCCGATGCCCAGGAGGCCGCCTACGGCACCGATCCGTACAACCCCGACACCGACGGCGATGGGCTGGGCGACCGCCAGGAAGTCGGGCGGGGCACCGACCCGCTCAACCCCGACAGCGACGGCGATGGCCTGCTCGACGGCTCCGACCCCGATCCGCTGGCCCCGGCCGTCGTCGGCCAGCCCGACCTGGTGGTGGACTGGATCTCCTTCAACCCCTACCCGCCGGTGGCGGGCAGCGAGGTGTACGTCAACGTGCAGGTGCGCAACCAGGGCGCTGCCGACAGCGGCGACTTTGTCGTGCGCTGGTGGGGCGGGTCGAACTTTGCCGACGTCTCCTGCGAATGGTACGTCGGCAACCTGGGCCCCGGGGAAGCGACCGTGCTGGACTGCCCGTTCGTCTACAGCAGCTGGTACGCCTCCATCACCACGCGGGCCATCGTGGACCAGGACAACGCTGTCTTCGAGTCCGATGACGGCAACAACGTCTTTGACATGGGCATCGAGGTAGTGCAGGGGGCGCCGGCGGCGCAGAACTGGTATCACCGCGTCAACGTGCTCGACCGGCGGCAGTACTACTACCTGCGGCTGACCGGGCCGGGCGAGATCCGCGTCCGCGCGACCTGGTCGGGGGCGGTGGCGAACCTGGCGTTGATCATCAACGGCCCGGGCCAGGTAGGCTACTATGCCCGCCAGGATGGCCCAAGCGGGACGGAGGTCGCCTACACCGTCTCCGAAGCCGACTTTGCCCAGGGCGATACCTGGCGAGTGGCCATCGGCAGCTTCGGCAGCGGCCGGGTGGACGGGACGGTGCAGATCTACTACCCCAGCGGCTCGTCCCAGTCCCCCTTCGCGGACGACTTTGTGGTCACCGACAACTATGCCTCGGCCACGAGCCTGGTGGTGATGCGCAACCCAGCGCTGCTGGCGGCCCAGACCTCCTGGGGCGGCGCGCCGGAGAACATGGCCCTGATCATCAACGGCCCCGGGCAGGTCGGCTACTATGCCCGCCAGGACGGGTCCAGCGTGCTGTCGGCATCGTACGACGTCACCGCGGCCGACCTGGCGACCGGCGACACCTGGCGCGTCTCGCTGACCGCCTTTAGCGCGGCCGACGCCGAGGGGGATATCGACATCAACTACTGAGACCGGAGATGTCGACGATATCCCGCAGCATGGCCGCGGCCGTAGGCACGGGCGACTCCTCGACGATGGCCGCGGTGATCAGGCCATAGATGTCGGTGTAGTAGGCGATGCCCATCTGCTCGGCCCCCAGCGCGGCCAGAGGATGGCCGGCCGGCAGCTCCACCGGCCCCACCCGCAGGCGGAAGCCCTCTCCCTGTCGCTCGGCCACGGCCAGCGGCTTGATGCGTGTGCCCCGCGCCGCGGCCTGCCGCAGCGCCTCCGCGTCCAGGCCGGCGATGCCCTGCACGGCCACCTCGGCCAGCGTCGCCGGGTAGCCCAGGACGCTGTGGGCCAGGATAACCAGCTTGCAAGCGGCGTCCCACCCCTCGACGTCGAGGCAGGGGTCGCTCTCGGCGTGGCCGGCCGCCTGGGCCTGGGCCAGCGCCTGGCTGTAGCTCATTCCCTCTCCCATGCGCGTCAGGATGTAGTTGCTGGTCAGGTTGAGGATGCCCTCCAGGCGCTCGATCTCGGCCGCGGCCAGGTCGCGCTGCCCCAGGTTGACGGTGGGCAGCCCGCCGCCGACGGTGGCACTGTAGCGGAGCCGGCCACCGTGGGCGCGGGAGAGCGCCAGCAGCCGGGGCAAGGCCAGCACCAGGGGGGCTTTGTCGGCCGTGACGACGTGCAGCCCGCGCTCCAGTGCCGCCTCGATGCAGCCCAGCCCGGGCTGGCCGTCCTGGAGGTTGGCCGGGGCCGCCTCCAGGAGCAGGTCGGCCGGTGTGCCGCGCACCATCGCCAGGGCCGGCGCGCCCGGCCAGCCCTGCCCTGGCAGGACGGCGACCCCCTGCCCGGCCGCCTTCAGGCGCACGATGGCGTGCAGGTCCAGACCGGCCGGGTCCACGGCTGCACCGGAGCTATCGGCCGCGCCCACCAGCAGCAGCGCCAGCCCGTAGCGTTGGCGGAGCGTATCCTCTTTCCGAATCAGCAGCTCCACGAGGCGCCGGCCGACGTTGCCCAGGCCGACCAGCAGGAGGCGGAGTGGCTGCGCAAAGTGCATCGTTATAGGCCTCCTTGCTCGATCGTTGGACGGGAGCCGAGAGCAGCGACCAGAGAGATGAGAGCAGAGAGATGGGAGCCGATCATTCCCCTCGCCATACAAGTGGCAGGTAGACCCGGTAGGCGTAGAACTCGACCGGGGTCTGCCCCTGGGCCGGCCCGCTGGCCGCCCACACTGTGGCCCAGCCCGGTTCCTGGCCCGTGCGCAGGACGGCTCGCACCCGGCCCTGCTGGGTCAGCGCGGCGGTGGGGGTGATCGTCCCCCGTGTGGTGCCCAGGGAGACGGCCGTGCCGTCGGCCACCGGGTGGCCGGCGGCGTCCCACACGTAGGCCGTGACGGTGGCCGTGCTGGTGCCGTTGGCATAGAGCCGGCCCGGCGACGCGGTGACTAGGATGGTGCTGGCCGGCCCGGGGATGAAGCGCGCGCTCTGCTGGGCCTCGAGCTCCCCGCTGAAGCAGCGTACGGTGGCCGTGCCGATGTCGGTCCCGGTCAGCACCGCAGTGGCCCAGCCCTGCACGGTGGCCGTGCTGGTGGGGACCACGTGCCCCAGGTCGGTGTAGAACTGCACGGCGGTGCCGTCCTGCACTGGGTTGGCGAAGCGATCGCCCAGCCAGGCCGCGACGGTGGCGCTGGCGACGCCGTCGGCGTAGAGGACTGCCGGGTCCACCGCCAGCGTCACGGTGGCCGGGGCCAGGGCGGTGAACTGGACCGCGGCGCTGTCGCTGGCCGGCCCGGCCTGGGCCAGGACGGTGGCCGTCCCGGCCAGGGTGCCCGAGGTCAGCACGGCGTTGGCTTCCCCGCCATGGGTGGTTCCCAGCGGGGGAAAGACAGTGCCCAGGCTGGTGCTGAAGGACACCACCGTCCCGTCGGCGACGGGGTGGCCCCAGGGGTCCAGCACGGTGGCCAGGAGCAGGGCGGAGGAGCCGCTCACCGGGATGGTCGTCGGGTTGGCCAGCAGGTCCAGGCTGGCCGGTGCCCCCGGCACCATGGCCACTCGGACCTGGGCCGAGGCGTCCTCGCCCCAGGCCGACACGGTGGCCGTGCCCGGCGCGGTCGCCGCGGTGAGCGAGACGACCGCCGTGCCGCTGACGGCCAGGGAGCGCGAGGGGATCGCCCCCAGCGTGGTGCTGAAGCTGATCCAGTGGGTGCCGGTGACCGGGTAGCCGTCGACGCGCTCTAGCGTGGCGGTGACAACGGCCTGGGACTGGCCGTCGGCCGGAAGGCTGGGCGGGTCCACGGCCAGGGTCAGGGTGTAGTCGCCGCCGGTGCCGATGCGCACGACGGTGAAGCCGGAGGCGATACCGCTGCGCCCGACGACGGTGGCCCAGCCGGAGCGGTGGGTGCCATGGAGGGTGGTGTGGGCCAGGCCGGCGGAGGTCGCGGTCACGGTAGGGGAGATCGTCCCCAGGGAGGTGGTGAAGCTGACCTCTGTGCCGTCGCGGACCATGTGGCCGAAGATGTCCTGCACCGTGGCAGTGATGGCCGCCGTGCCGGTCAAGGGGATGACGTTGGGAACGGCCTGCAGGGCGATGCTGTAGGGGGCCAGGGGCAGGAAGGGCACGGCGACGGTGGTCCCGGCCTGGCCGGAGGTGACGGTGACGGTCGCGGTGACCACGTCGGTAGAGGCGCGCAGAAAGACCTCCGCCCCGCCCTGGCTGGTGGTGGTGGTGTAGCGCGTGCTGCCGTCGAGGAAGGTGCCGGCGTCGGCAGCAAAGTGGACGGGCGTGCCGTCGGCCACGGGGTTGCCTGCGGTGTCGGCGACCTGGGCGTGGACCAGGGAGAGGGAGGTGCCGTCGGCCGGCAGCTCCGGTGGGTCGGCCGTGGCGGCGATCTGGTGGGGCGGGCCGGGAATGACCAGCCAGGTGACCAGGTCGGCGTTGTTCTGCAGGTCGGTCTCCTGGGCGCTGGTGGCGACGCGGGCCTGGTTGACCAGGGGGCCGGCCGGGGCCAGCCAGGAAAGGTGGGCGGTGATGGTGACAGTGCCGGCCTGGCCGGCGGGGAGGTCGGCCACGTCCCAGACGTAGCGGCTGCCGGGGCGTGTGGTGAGGGTGAGGCCGGCGGCCTGGACGGTGGGGCTGACGATGTAGGGGGAGAGGGTATCGGTGAGGACGACGTGGTGGGCGGTAGCCGGGCCGGCGGCGGCCAGGGAGAGCGTGAAGGTGAGCGGGTCGCCGGGCTGCAGCGGGACCTCGAGCTGCTGGGCGGCCTTGTCCAGGGAGAGGTCGGTCTCCAGGAGCGGCATCGCCAGGGCCGGATCGCCGAAGAGCAGGTAGGTGTCGAGCAGGTCGGGCGAGGCGCCGCTGGCCCACAGGCGCAGCTTGCCGGCCAGGGTGGCCGGCCCGAGCTGGCGCACATCGTCCAGGAAGACGGCCTGGAAGAAGCCCTCGTCGAGGTAGTGGTGGCCGGTGGCTACGCCCAGGCCGGTGGGGGACCAGGAGGCGATCCAGCCTTTGCCGGAGGCGCGGAGGTAGGTCTCGGCGAGGGAGTAGTAGCGCCAGTCGGCCTGTGGCTGGATATAGTACCCCTCGTAGCAGGTCATCGCCGTCACCACCGGGTAGTAGGGGCCGTTGGAGAGCTGGCCCACCTGGGTGATGTTCAGCAGCCGTTCGGAGGCCCACAGCCCTGGGCCACCGTGGCCGATGTAGTTGATAAGCAACTGGCCGGCGTTGGTGTTCGTGACGATGGCGTTGTGGGCGATTACGGAGGGGTTTTCGTAAGGGTGGGTGATTCCGAAATAGACGCGGCCAGCCTGGTACGGTGAGGGATAGTAGGCTGGGATGAGTGCGTCGGAGAGTGCGGCGAAATCCCCGGCGTCGTCTGCGTTGTCGGCAACGAACAGGCTGCGCAGACGCCATTCCCCAGCGGGTGGGGAGCTCTCGTAGGCGATGATCTTGTCCACCATGACCTGGGCCTGGGCGGCGGTATTGGCCGGAAGCCGGCCCAGGTGCATGTCGGGTACGGTGTCCTCCCCGCTCAGGCAGGCGTAGCGGTTGTCGGCAGCGGTCTCGCCGATCCAGGGGTCGACGAAGGCCAGATAGGGGAGGATGTACTCGCCCACACCGTAGCCCTGGTAGTTCTTGGAGTCATAATGGCCATCGCCCAGCAGGACAACGTAAGCTGGGGCCGGCGCGTTCCAGTAGGTGTAGGCGTAGGCCAGGAAGTCGTGGACGGCCTCGGGGACACGCCGGCCGTAGGCGAAGAGGTCATAGACATCTTGGACATTCACGACCACGGCCTGCAGCCCCTGGCCAGCGCGGAAGGCGGCCAGTGCCTGCGCCTGGGTGTAGAAGTCTCCGTGGGTGATGACGAGGTAATCGGCGCCGTTGCCCGGGTCGCGCAGGTCGGCCGGCGCGGCTGGGGTGATAGCAGCGGGTTCCAGCACCCGCCCCGCGGCCACGGCCCGGTACGCCGTCGTCACCGTCACCTGGTCGGCAAAATGGAGGCTGTAGGTCGGGCCAGCCGGAACCACTGTGGCGCTGACGATCTCGACGGGCCCGTCGGGATCGCGGATGTCCAGGAGGTGCACCGCCGGCTCGGTGAAGCCGTCCAGGTGGTATTCCCATTCCCCGGCCGCGCCGGGCCAATTCAGCGCGTCGGCGTCGGCTGTGAAAAGGCGGCGCTGCTCCAGGTCCAGCCAGTCGTAATAGATCAGCTCGACAGTGGCCCCCGTGTCACCGGGGTTCTCCACGCGCACGGTGTTGCCGCCAGGCTGGAGCAGGGACGCGGAAAAGTGCATGGTGGGGGTCAGTTCGACCTGGCCATCCCACCACATCTCGCTCACCTGGACGTTGTTGACGAACACACGGATGTGGTGGTCGGGGCTGACGGCTTCGTCGCTGGTCGCGCTGTACAGGTGCAGGCGCAGTGTCGCCGTGTACGCGTCGGGAGCCAGTGCGTGAGCGGGAAAGGAGTAGCTCTGGTTACGGACATTGCCCTCGGGGTAGGTGTAGTTCCAGAACCAGTGGTCGTGGTCGGCGCGCCAGGGCATCTGCGAACAGTAGAGGCGGTTCTGTTCGAGGCGCTCGACGGTGGCGAATGAAGTGGGTACCGGGCTGCTGTCGGGCGTCCCGTCGCGCGTGGCCATGCGCCGGCCCATCTCGCCGCCATAGGTCAACCAATAAATCTCGGCGTCGCTGTAGCGATTGCCAGAGAGAGGCTGTCCGTGGAGGAGGACATAGTCGACGGGGTCCAGGTGCCCGTCCTCCTCCCCAGGGACCCGGATGGCGACCTCCTGACCGTAGCGCAGGAGGCGCAGGGTGCGCGGGTCGAGGGTGTCCACCGGCAGGCCGGCCGCCTGTAGTCGCTGGTAGGTCAGCTTGTAGATGCCCTCCTGGCTGATGGGGATGCGCCAACCCGGATCGGGGGGCGCAGGAGGTACATCCAGTGCCTGCACGGTGGTCTGCCGCCACCCGCGGGCCTGTTGGTAGTTCAACAGATGCCCCGCGAGGATCTGCTCGAAAGCGGCCGGTTCAGCCACATAGCCCATCGGCTCGTGCGCCTCACCAAAGGTGACCTCGAGCCGCACGCGTGGGTGGTAGATCAGCTCCCCGCTGCGCGGATGATACTGGAGAGGGGAGAAGGAGATAGAGACCAGCTGCTGGTGGCGCAGGAAGGCGGGCTGTTCCAGGGCTGCTACCTGCGACGGGAAGAGGTCGTCGCTCTCGTACACCGGCCCCTCTGCCCAATGGTACTCAGCCATTGGCACGCCGACCGGTAGTTCCGTGCGCAGGTCCGGCTCGACCACCAGGTCGGGCTGCGGCGGCAGGTGAAATCCCGTGCCGGCGGAAACGCTCTCGGTCTCGACGACGCGCAGCGCGAGCGCGGCGTCAGGTGGCACCCCCAGGGCGGCGGAGCAGAGCGGCAGTTCCGGTTCCCCCGGGGCGGTAGCCGAGGGACAGTCTGGGATCACCACCCGCTGCACCGCGCGGCCGTCCACGGCGTCCTCCACCACCTGGTAGGCCGGGGCAGTCCACTCCAGGACGATGTGCCGGCTGTCGGCCTCCAGGACGGCGCAGCCAACCGAGTTGCTACCGGACGCCAGGGGAGAGGACAGGGCCTGGCTAGCCAGTGTACCCTTTCCGGCGCTGTCCGCGCTCCGGGCCGTGGTCGGCACCGGCGATAGGAGCAACCCGAGCAAGATCAGCAAGACTGTAAGCCCATAGGGCCATCGTCGCATCGATCCGCCTCCGCAGTATGTGCCTGCGCTCTTTCTGGCCCGACCTCTCGCTAGATCGGCCGCTCCAAGCTCGGCAGTGCAGGAGGAGAGGCCGGGAAGGATAGCGCAAATCCATCAAGGTTCATCACTCCCATCATACCATAAGCCCCAGGGGGTGTCAACACAGAGCGGTCACCTTGTGCGGCAGTGGAGCGGCTGCTACGGAAATGGGGCGCGCCTTCACCATCGCCCTACGGCCGGCCCGTACAGTGGCACATGTGCCGTGTAGGTGGTGCATGTGCAACTCGCTTCCAGTTGTAGCTTGGCCTTGGCGCAGTATACTTGACAACCCCTTCCGGCTATGCTATGCTATGAGCCACGATGTGCCGGAGTGTGCCGAGATGGATCTGCTTTCCCATCGTTATCGTCAGAGCCCCGATATGGTCTTTCGCCAGATCGCCGACGAATACGTCCTGGTGCCGATCCGCCACGACGTGGCCGACATGGAGGCCGTTTATACGCTGGGCGGCGTTGGGGCACGCATATGGGAACTCCTGGACGGCGAGCGCGATGGCGAAGCCATCCTGGAGCAGATCGTGCAGGAGTACGACGTCGCCAGGGAGGAGGCACGGGCCGACCTGGTCGAGTTCTTGGAAGACCTGTTGGCGGTGCAGGGCATCGCCGCCGTGGAGGGCTGAGATGGGGGAACGGACTAACATATCCAGCATCCCAGCTCCCGAGTGGGTTCATCGTATCCAGGGGCGATCCGGCCAACCCGGAGTGCCCCTTCTGGTCTCGTTAGCCCTCACCGAGCGCTGCAACCTGCATTGCGTGCACTGCTATATCAACCGGCCGGCCGGCGACGCGCAGGCTCGAGAACGGGAACTACCCCTGGAGCAGTGGCAGGGCATTCTCGACCAAATGGCCGCGGCGGGGGTCCTCTGGGTCACCGTGACCGGGGGCGAGCCCCTCCTCCGCCCCGATTTCCCTGACTTCTACCTGTATGCCAAGCGGCTGGGCCTCCACGTGAACCTCTTCACCAACGGCACCCTGCTGACGCCTGAGCTGGTCGACCTGTTCACCGAGTACCCCCCGTGGGAGATCGAGATCACGATCTATGGGGCCACCGCGGCGACCTATGAACGGGTCACCGGTGTGCCCGGGTCCTATGCTCGCTTCCGGCAGGGCGTCGCGCTGCTGCAGGAGCGGGGGTTGGCCTTGACCTTGAAGGCGATGGTGCTGACCCTGAATGTGCACGAGCTCCCCGCTATGCGGCAGATGGCCGTAGGCAGCACGGATGTCTTTCGCTACGATCCGGTGGTCCAATCGCGACTGGACGGTGACCGGGCGCCCCTGGCCTATCGCCTGTCGCCCCAGGAGATTGTCGCCTTGGAGCGGGATGATCCGCAGCGGATGCAGCAGTGGCAGCAGTTCTGTGGCCGGCCCTGGCAGCGCTCTGACCAGGACTTGCTCTTCACCTGCGGGGCCGGTCTCAGTACCTTCGACCTGGATCCCTACGGTGGGCTCTATCCCTGCCTGATGATCCGCTGGCTGCGCTACGACCTGTTAGACGGTTCGCTGCCGGATGCGCTGCGAGAGTTCCTTCCCGCCGTGCGTCAGCTAAAGGTTACCCACGATGGCACCTGTTGGCAATGCGACCTGCGCGTCCTCTGCCAGAACTGCGCTGCCTGGGCCTATCGCGAAGCCGGTGATCCCGAGTCACCGGAGCCCTTCCGCTGTCGCCTGGCCCATCTGCGAGCGAGCGAACTGGGCCTGACCGTACAGATTGTGCCGGATGAGTTTATTCTGGATGAGACTGCTGCAGAGGAGGATTAGCATGCCCGCAGAACCGAAGAGACTCTATCAGAAGCCGGTCCTGGAACGCGTGGTGTTGGTGCCAGCAGAGAACGTATTGGCGGCCTGCCACGACATAGCGACGGGATCCGGTGCCTATTCGAGCCCGGTGTGTGTAGGAGTATGCTATTTCTCAACGCTTGACATCAACAAGACCGCGCCTTGACCGTCTTCGTCTGTTTTCGGGCGGCTGTTGTAGGTCGCTGCTGTTCTCGGTCGGGCGTTCAACTGGGAGGTGGACGCGGGCTTGCTGGATATTCCCGGCAGCAACGGCCTCAGCTTAGAGCCGTTCATCAGCTGTCCCCTACGCAAAGGGTAGCCGTAGCCTGGACGACGATGTGGCAACGCTCTGTTCAGATTGCCCAACTGGCCGTGGAGATTCGCTGCGATGGCAAGCACTCGCCCTTGTCACTCCCGGCGACTTACGACTCCTTTTACACCCCACGCATACAAGCCGACTTCGTCCTGCAGATGCACCATGGCGTCGCTCCACCCCGGAGCGCAGTGCCGCGAGAGCATGACTGGGCCTTTTTCGCCGGTGGGGTGTGGGCCGCCTGCCAGTGGGAGGGAGGCTGGCTTTTTGTCTCTCCCTCCCCCCGTGCGGCAGACTGGCAGCGCGAGCTTTGGTGGCTACCCCAGGAGGAGCGGGCACACCTGTGGGTCCAGCCCGACCAACCGGCGGAGGATCCGCTCCAGAACCTGACCCTTCCCTTTTTCGCTGCGCTGTTTGCCTGTCACCGGGGTGTGTTGGTCCACGCTGCGGCAGTCGAGATCCAGGGACGGGCTTGGGTCTTTGCCGGACCCTCGGGTTCGGGAAAGAGCCATTGGACACGGCAGTGGCTTGATCGGGGCAGCACGCTTCTCGACGAGGACCGGATTGTGTTGCGCGAGTTGGACGGGCAACTCTGGGCCTTTGGCACTCCCTGGCACGTAGAGCCCCACTTGTGTTCCCCGCGCGGAGCGCCCCTGGAGCGCATCTTCTTTCTCCAGGAGACAACGCCGGATGCCGTCGAGGAGACTACACCGGCTACAGCAACCGCACTTCTGCTGCGTTCCTGCTTTCTGCCTATTTACGATACCGAGAGTACGCAGGCAGTCCTCGCTGTCGCCGGGCGTGCCGCTCTGCAGGCGCAGGTCTTCCGTCTCGGCTATGCTACCGACGCCGGGCTATTGGATCGCCTTGGTGCGAAGTAGCGATTTGGTGCTCGGCAGTGCGCCGACGGCGGAGCGGAGCAGACGCTCGACGAATGGCCGCTCTTGCTCGTGGTGATACAGATGGGTCTCCCAGGATACGAGCGTTCCTGTCCAGTGGAGGAATGGGCCGCCCTGGCCGGCGAACTGCTGCGGCGAGATCACATGGTTCGCCTGCGCGTGCGTGGTTGGAGCATGCACCCGGCCATCAGTGATGGAGAGGTGGTGCGGATCGCCCCGGAGAATCCTGACCGGCTGCGGCCGGGCTATATCGTGCTCTATGTGCGAGACGGCGGACGCCCGGTGATCCACCGGGTCATCCGGAGGCGGCGACAGGCAGGGGAGGGATGGTGTTGTGTGGGCGCGGATCGATTTCCCGACCAGTGGGAGTGGGTTTCCCCTGGGCAGATGCTGGGACGGGTGGTGGCCGTCGAACGGGCCGGCCGCCAGATTTCTCTAGTGGGCTGGAGCGGCGAGGCATGGGCGTGGATCTTCATGCTGTTGCGGCCGCTGCGTCCGCTCCTCGCCCGGCTGCGGCGGGGCGCCCGCCGCATGGGGCTGAGCCGTGGGCCGGCTGACGGTCGGCCTACGGCAGCGGTAGAGGATTCCCCCGGCGACATTTGACACCCACCGGGAGTGCCGCTATACTGGATTCTGCACCGAAGCTGCCCCAGTGCGGCCATCGTCCCTGTCCGGAAGAGGTCTCGCAACCGGCGGCTCCTCTGGGGAACTTTATCCTTGTGCTCGTTGTAAAAGGATTTGACAGGGGCAATGGCCCCGTCAGGCGCAACCGCAGCCCTGCTTTCCACTCGTGTGGGAGCAGCAACAAGAGCCAGAGAACAAGGAGGTCGAGATATGTCACGCAAGATGCAGCGCTCTATCCGCAAGTGGCTCAATTGGAGGACCGGGGCAGTCGTACTGGCAGTCCTGGTCATCGCCGCCGTCGTCCTGCAGTTCACGGTCGGGTGGGGTGAGATCGTCGGCTCTATCTTTGGCACGGCCGGCCCGTCAGGTGGCCAGACCTGCCTGCCGACCTGCACCGAGAACGACGGCAAGTTCCTCTCCTTGCCCGGCCAGGACATGGCCTCCTTCGGTGGGGAGAAGATCGTCGTCTGGATCACCGTGCCGGGGGACTGGGGCGCTTTCGAGATCGGCTTCTTCGATGGGGATTCTGGCAAGGACGGGGCCGGGAACATCAACCCCGTGGCAGGACACTGGGACAACACCACGACCCAGGCCACCTATACCCTCTACGCCGACCCGGTCAGGAACGGCCAGGGCAACCAGCAGGTAGCCCAGTGGTCCAGCCAGGACATGCCCAACAACGCCTGGCACAACATCAGCGTCTCCACTGCGGTGAACGCCCGCTCGCCCCGTGGCGACTATATCTACCGCCTCGAGCTCACCCGGCCGGTACAAGGTATCGGGATTAACGCTCTCAAGCTGCGCTCGAATGCTTGGTTGAGCACCGGTCAGGCTGACCTGGTGAACGCCAACTTCGCCATCGTTGGCATGCTGGGCACGATGAACGATGTCTATATCCTCTACCCCCAATTCAGCGGGAACTGGGCCACCATCGGCGAATCTGTATACGCGGGTGATTGGCAGTTCTACTTCTATGTGCCGACGGACACTGTATATCTGGAGATCTGGGACGGCGACTTTGACCGGGGTACCTTTGCCAACGCTGCTGCTGACACCGATGACCCTAACACGGAGGGCAAGCCACCCTGGGCCAGCCCCTATGCTGTCAACGAGCAGGCTCGGGGGCGTGGCAACCCGGCAGACAACTTCGGCAACTGGCTCTACAGGCGGGGTGACCCCGTTTGGTATGAGATCGTCGACCCGGCCGGCGTGCCCATCTTCCAGAACGGCAACCCCGGGAGTGCCGGAGAGCCTTCCGGGACCGAGGAGTGGGAGAAGTACCTGATCACCGCTGACACGGGCCAGTTCCCTGTGCCCGGGGCAGCGGACGCCTCGAGCAGTCGGATCCAGCCGGGCCTGTACCACTGGGACATCCACGGCCTGGATCTGCACAACACGGTCTGGATCCGTGCCGACTTCGAGATCTGCGCGCCGGAGGGCTGTCCGCCCCCGCCCTGGTGCGACACCGAGTGCGCCTGCCCGCGGACCATCGGCTACTGGAAGAACAACTTTAACAAGGTCATCAACAACAAGAACGGCGCCCAGGAGACCCGCGAGAGCCTGGAGTGGGGCCTGCGCAACATCGCCCTGGTCAGCCCGCTCTTCCGCCACGGCCTCGACTACTGCAACCCCGTCCCCATCAGCGACCCCACCCCGCTGACGCTGGAAGAGGCCAGCCGTATCCTGCAGCGCGACAAGAAGGACTATCCGGGGTGCGAGAACAACACCATGCTGGCCCGCGCCCTGCAGCAGAACCTGGCCACCTGGATGAACCTGGGCACGAGCAAGATCGGCTACAACGTCACCACCACCCTCAACGGCATCGCCGGCGGATACTTCGAGGGCTCGATGTGGGAGGCCCTCACCTATGCCCAGGATATCATCCTCTACCAGCGCGGTGACGCCGGCCTGCTGGAGCGGGCCAAGGACATCGCCGACATGATCAACAACGGCGAGCTGAACGTGGACCCCGAGGACCGCGCCTGCGACCAGTACGCCCACGTCATCCCGCCCGACAAGCAGCCGCCCAGGCACAACGACATGCCCAAGCAGCCCAAGCACCCCGAACCGCCCAACCCGGTCGTCGGCTGCGACCCGCCGCGCACCAACAACTATGGCGTGCTGAACCCGACCAACAACCCCTTCTATGGAATAAAGTTCGAGTACCAGTCGGGCACGGAGATCAAGGACGGCGGCTTTGACGAGTTCCGCTTCACCCTGCCGGCCGACCTGGTCAACGGGATGACCTCCATCCAGCTCGAGGCCAAGGCCGGCGAGATCGTCGGCCAGGGCACCCTGGAAGGCTGCCAGTTCAACGGCTTTGCTCCCTGCGAGCAAGCCCTGGAGAGCAACGGCTTTGTCTTCACCTTCCAGGGCGCCGTGGACAACGGCGACGGCACGATGACCCTGGTCTTTATGGTCCAGAACATGAACGGCTTCGGCCTGAGCCACGCCACCTTCGGCCTGCCGGGCGGGGCCGTGCCGAGTAACCCCTCCGGCTCCTACCAGAGCCAGGTCTGCCCGTAGCGGTGTGATAGGGCACAGCGCTGCCCGCTGTTGAGCAAGAAGGAAACCAGGCACCCGGCGTTCTCCCAGATGCCGGGTGCCTGCTCTTGAGGGGACCTGGGCAGCCGGCGCTGCCAGATGGCCTCGTTCGGGTTCGTCACCGCCGCGCGGGGTCGGCGCAGCGCAGTCCACCGCGGAGCGGGCGACCCTCCTGCAGCATACCTTGACAATTCGGCATACATCCTGTATACTATCGCTATAGGTAGGACCTTGTAAGTTCAAAGGGAAGCGGGGAAAAGCGGATTGGACCGGGGGGAGAGGGAGGCGGGGGAAAGCGGATTGGACCGGGGGGCGAGGGAAGCGGGGGAGAGCGGATACGTAGCGGATAAGCGGATGGAACAGCGGCAGGCGTGGCGGCGGCAAGAAGGGATGGCGGCAGGCGCGGCGGCAGCAAGAAGGGATGGCGTCAGGCGCGGCGCCAGTAAGAAGGGGTGGCGGCAGGCGTGGCGGCGGCAAGAAGGGATCACTACCTTTGCACTTTGACTATGCCGCCAGGCGAGCACCGAGTTGCCCAGCGGT